>NZ_NUZU01000023.1 GCF_002567005.1 Bacillus sp. AFS073361 | reverse complement strand
GAGGACACTGCAAAACACTTACATTTTTTACAAGAAACGCCCTTCGGGGCGTTTTTTTGTTAAAATAAAGATAAATTAATTACCTGTATTGGAGTTTATGTAATGTTACTTAATCATAATCAATCAAGCCTTTCCTTTCATTCAGAACTATATTCTTTTGTGCCAGCGGATCATATTTTAAGACGAGTTCATGAAGTGGTAGACTTTTCCTTTATTAATGATTTGGTTAAAGATTCGTATTGTGTATATTACGGTAGACCTGCTAATGAGCCTGAATTGTTGTTCCGTCTCCTTTTTCTTCAATTTCTGTACAATTTATCGGATGAAAGAGTGATTGAGGATTCGCAATACAATTTAGCATATAAGTGGTTCTTAGGATTAAATCCAGAGGATTCCTTGCCAGATTCTTCACAATTAAGCCGATTCCGTGTACATAGACTTGGAGCCAACCGTGTTGAAAGGGTTTTAGAGCATATTGTAAAACAATGTGTAGAAAATGGATTAATTCAGTCCAAGGCTCTGATAATTGATTCAACTCATACTCTAGCTAATGCAGCTAAGGATAAGCCGTTAGATGTTCTGAAAAAAGCAGCAAACCGTCTATTAAAAGGGTTGAAGAAACAGTATTCCAATCTTTATAAAATGATTCCCACATATCCAAAATTAGAGGGAACAGATAAAGAAAAAGCGATACAACTTTTGCAATATTTAGCTGAGCTAAAGGATCTACTAGAAGAAAAACTTCCTGATGCCGAAGGTAGCTTGCTCGATAAAATAAACATCGTAAAGCAAATTATTGAAGATGAGAGACTTTTATCTCATAAAGGGATTGCATCTGCCGTTGACCCTGATGCACGTTTTGGAAGAAAATCTAAGTCGAGAACTTTTTATGGATATAAAAACCACATAGCTATGACGGAAGAAGAAATTATCACAGCAATTCATGTAACCCCTGGAAATGAAGACGATGGAAAACAGCTACAAACCTTGGTGAACAAATCAACAGAACTACAAATATCGATTGATGAAGTACTTGCAGATACAGCATATTCTAGAAAGGACAATTTAACCTTTCTCCAATCAGAAGAGATAAAAGCTTCTATACCCTTAAGTCCAGCTGTGTATGGAACACGCGAAGAAGATAAATTTCAATATGACAAAGAAAATGATGAGGTTATATGCCCTGCCGGGCATATGAGTATTAGAAAAGCTAAAACTGGAAGAACAGGGACAGCTAATAATCCATGCCTTACCTTTTACTTTGATACTGACATTTGTAAACAATGTCCTTTAAGAGAAGGATGCTATAACAATACGAAAGAAAAAACATATTCTATTAGTATTAAATCTGAAGAGCATAAACAACAAATGGCTTATCTAGAATCTGATGAATATCTTCAAAGAAAAGGAGTTCGATCCATTATTGAGCATAAAAACGCTGAATTGAAGAATGCACACCGGATGACCAGGGCAAAATACCGTGGTCAATTTGGTATGCGAATACAGGCATTTTTAACTGCCTTTGTTGTAAATGTTAAAAGGATGATAAAGCTTAAGGATGCCTTTTCTCAGTAAAAGAAGGGGTGAAATCTCAATTTTATCGAAAAAAGCGCCTAGATTTATGTAAGACATAAATTTAGGCGCTTTTTTAATAATACAAAGAAGTTTTTTACCCTTATTGCAGTGGCCTC
>NZ_NUZU01000022.1 GCF_002567005.1 Bacillus sp. AFS073361 | reverse complement strand
TTTTTATAATTCGGGCTTACAGATATCTCAATGTATTTCCAATTTATTGATAAAATATTACCAATAGGTCTAAAATAATATTCTTTTCGGAACAAGAATAACCATCATATTTAACATGTATAATGGGTATTAATGGATATTTGGACAATGGAAAGAGGTCTTGTAATGAAAGACAAGTTAATACATATGAGGGACAAGCTCAATGACATTAGTCGGCGGAATCGTTCGATTCGATTAATGAAGCTTTATAATAAGTGGAGCTTTGATTTAACTGATCTGGATAACCTCTCAAGGTTATCTAAAGAAAAGGTAAGTATTGCTATAGTAGAACAAATCATTAATCAATCAAACAATGATGTCATCTTACTAAAGCCAACTATGAATAATGAACTTTCAATGAGTCTTTCAAGAAAACTCACTGATTTACATCGAAATATAAAGGGAATTGAAGATGAAACAGGTATTCATGATTTTTACCTGGGTTTTCCGTTTCTGTCAGGCGCATTGTCCGATGGCACGTTTTTTCAAGCTCCGTTATTTTTATATCCGATCAGGGTTGAAAAGAATAATGTGAATGCTCAAAAATGGGTGATTAAAATAGATGAAGGTGGTCCTCAAATCAATCGGACGTTGTTCTTAGCATTTAAAAAGCTTAACAACCAAACATTTACAGAAGATTTCTTTGATCAAGCTGCGGAACTAGCAACGAAGTATAACTATGAAGAGTGGCTCCAATTTTTAAAAAATCATGAAATGAATGTGTCATTTACACCTAAAGGCATTAGCAAACTGAAGGAATATAGAAAAGAAGAGGTTCCGGAAAAAGCAGGTTTAACTTTGTTGGAGAATGCGGTCATCGGGAATTTCCCACAAGGCGGGTCTTCGCTTGTTAAAGATTATGAGGAACTCATTGTCCGATCAGAAGAAAGTGATTTATCCTTAGCTGGGGAATTAATCGAACCGCAGGATAAGTATTTTGAGACTGATGGGGAACCGAGCGAAACAGAAAAAGCGAATAATAATACCCCTGACATTTTAAACCTATTACAAGCGGATGGGTCACAAGAAGAGATTATTCAAGAAGCTCGTTATAAAAAAGGGATAGTTGTTCATGGACCGCCCGGAACAGGCAAATCTCAAGTTATTGTTAATCTCATTACCGATGCGCTTCAGCAAGAGAAGAAGGTACTCGTTGTTTGTCAAAAGCGTGCGGCTTTGGATGTCGTTTACCAACGTTTGGATGGCTTGGGCTTAAGTAATCATGTTGCACTTGTCCATGATGAAAAGAATGATCGGAAAAAGCTTTATGCAAAAGTGGGAGCGGTTCTAGAGCAAAATCAGGTGTCTTTTGAGAATGCGATGAATCAATTATCTTCTACTTCCAAAAAATTATCCTCACAAGAAGAGTTACTGAACAGTATTGCTTCTGCCTTGTACAGTTACCAGGATTTTGGGTTACGATTATATGATTTGTATGGATTAGCGAAACCAATCGGGGAAACCACGCAAATTGTTGATCTTCATGAGGTGCTGCCGTCCATAAATAAAGATTTGTTAGTGGATATCTCTGAAAAAGTGTACACCTATGCGGAATGGTATGATCGTTTTGGTGATGAGGATTTCCCGCTTAAAGAGCGTAAAACATTCGCGAATTTTAATATGAAAGAAAAATTGGAAGCGATTGAGCTATTGAATGATGTGGTCGATAAAGCGAAACAAGCGGTAGACTACCTCAACTCCCTAGATCATGAAAAAATTACGCCAGCGTATACTTGGCTCATAGAAAATAAGTTAGAGAAGATTTATCCCGATTTAGAGGATGGCACGAAAAGAACTTTACAAGGATTAAGACTATGGTGGTGGACTTCCGTTTCTGGAAAAAACATCATTGAAGAATTGCTTGATGGGGAATAATTTAAAGGCACAAGTTCGTCAGAATGGCTTAAGATCAAGAAATCTTTAGTTATTATGCATCAGTTGGGTATAGTGACAAAAAGAAACAACCGCAAGCCCCTGCATTCATGTATGGAGTAAGGTTGTTTATTTATTTATTTATCTATTTTTAGAACAAACGTTCCTTTTCTATTGGTATTAGATAGAATAATTGATATAATAATGATATGAAAAATCTAATTCAATATAAAAGTAATAATAATGTAGTGTATTCTTGTAAATATCATGTGGTTTGGTGTCCTAAATTATAGTAGGAATGTATTGGTAGATGGAGTAGATGAAAGGCTTAAATCTATTCTATTAGAGGTTGCAAAAGAGACAAAATCTGAAGTAATCGAAATGGAAATTATGCCAGATCATGTTCATTTACTTGTTGAATGCAATCCGCAATTTGGAATTAATAAACTTATAAGAATGATGAAAGGAAGAAGTTCTCGATACCTACGTAACGAATTCCCATGGTTAAAAAGTAGAATTCCTTCTATATGGACTAAAAGCTATTTTGTTTCTACTGTTGGCGGAACACCCTTAGATGTTGTAAAACAGTACATAGAAAATCAAAGAGGAGTGTAAAACCATGGTAGCATCTACCGAAAGAACGCCTTCTTTTATCGCAACGATTCGATTAAGAACGAATGCACAGGAAGAAAAGGTGATTTTGATGTTATCTGATTGTGGTAGACAGCTTTATAATGCTTGTTTAGGAGAAGGTTTGAAGCGGATTAAGGCTATTCAAAACACCAAATTATATAAAGAGACTGTCCGATTATCTAAAACTTCGGAAATAGATATAGAAAAGCGGAGAGCTAATTTTAAACATCTTAATGCGACGTTTAGTTTTACAGATTATTCGATCCAATCCTTCGGGACAAAAACAAAGAATTCATCGAAGTTTATTGCGGAACATTTAGGGACCCACGTATGTCAAAAACTCTCAACTAGAGCCTTTAAGGCTGTGCAAAAATTTGCTTTTAAGAAAGCGAAAAAGGTAAGGTTTAAACGAAAGGGGGAATTTGTCTCCTTAGAAGGCAAAAACAACAAAACTTTTCTAACTTACTCGAATGGGTATGTTTTTATCGGGAAAACAATTTCGTTAAAATGCCTCATCGACCCCAACGATCAATGGATGCAACATGCCCTAAACCATAGAATAAAGTATTGTAGACTCATTAAAAAAGAAGTGAAGGGGAAAAATCGCTTTTATGTTCAATTGATTCTTGAAGGATCCCCCCATCGTAAATATGAATTAGGTAAGGAAGAGGTTGGACTAGACATCGGTCCTTCCACGATTGCAATTGTAGGGGAATCGAAAGCCGAATTAAAGGAATTTTGTGAAGAAGTGGTAGTAATCGATAAGGAAAATAAACGAATCAATCGGAAAATGGATCGGCAACGACGAGCCAATAACCCCAATCACTATCAAAGCAATGGCGTGATGAAAAAAGGTAAAAAGAAGTGGACCACCTCCAAAAGATACATAAAAACGCGTGCAGAACACAGAGAATTGGAACGTAAAATTAAAGAAGTAAGAAAACAGCTCCATGGTCGAGATACCAATCAAATCCTACAACTAGCGTCCTCCATTCAAACAGAGAAACTCTCCTATAAAGCTTTTCAAAAAATGTTCGGAAAAAGTATCGGTAGAAAAGCTCCAAGTATGTTTTTGAAAATGTTAAAACGAAAAGTGGAAGCACAGGGTGGCAGTTTTCGAGAGTTTCCGACTTACTCCACAAGATTATCGCAGACCTGTCATTGTGGAGCTATTAAGAAAAAAAGACTCAAGGAACGCTGGCATATCTGTGAATGCGGGGTCGTGGCACAACGTGATTTATACAGTGCATTTTTAGCTAGATATGTAACAAAATCAAATCAAGTAGTTCTTCAACAGGCTGAAAAAGAGTGGTTTCAACTTTCCAATGTTTTAAATGATTGCATTTCCAATTTAAAAAACATGAAAGTAGAAAGAAAATTGATCTCAACATTTGGTGTATAAATTCCTAAGAGATTAATAGGTTAAATCTCTCGGTGCAGACATACCCCGAAACAGTCAATAAGTTGTGAGTGGCAAGGGAATCCGAGCCCATGTAAATAATCTTGTTTTGATTATTTGCATTAGAACGATTTCGGCTGTCGAAGCCTTTTAGACCAAAGTGAAGTCCATCTTTTATAGTAAATATAGAATTTGGAAGAGCCACGGTTGTTTAAAGGTGGAACCCCCTTCATTTATGATGGGTGAGTGTCAGAAAAGCAATGGCAGAAGAGGTAGACAAGCTAAAAAAATATCTTCAGGATTCAAAAGTAAACAGTTTAAAAACGAGAATATCAGAAGGTGATATTCCGTTAAATGAACTAGATAAAATGGTTGAATACATCCATCGTGATTTTGAAGAACTTCAGTTAATGGATGTATACTGGAATCAATGTTCGGAGGTTGAGAAGAAAGTGCTTCTTCTCCTTCAACAGAAAACCACGAAGAACGAATTAACGCTTTCTGATTACTGGGTGGATTTATTAAAAAACTCCGCCTACGTCCAATGGATTGATCAAACGGAAAGGAAACATCCACAGGTCCAGAAAATCTCAACGAATGAATTTTCAAGAATTAGAGAATCCTTTGCGGGGCTTATTGAGGAAAAAAGGAAGGTTGGGACACAGTTTTTAATTCATAACCTTACCAAAAAAGTGGATACCGTTCAAACCACTCATTCAAGGAATATAAGAGAGCTGAAACATCAGGTTGGCAAGAAGCGGCAAGTTTGGCCGCTGCGGAGATTAGTGAATGAATTTGCTGGCAATGGTCTCGTCGATATTATGCCAGTGTGGCTCGCTTCACCGGAAATTGTTTCATCTATTTTTCCATTACAAGAAGGATTATTTGATCTAGTTATTTTCGATGAAGCGTCCCAGTGTAGGGTGGAAAGTGGAATTCCGGCAGTTTACCGGGCAAAACAAGTCATTATTGCTGGTGATGAGAAACAATTGCCACCATCTAATCTGTTTCAGTCCTCTTTTGTTAATGACGACGATGAGGAGGAAGAATACGA
>NZ_NUZU01000021.1 GCF_002567005.1 Bacillus sp. AFS073361 | reverse complement strand
AACTTTCTTGACAAACACCGTCATTATAGTGTGAAAATCCCATTTAACTATGCTATTAATAAAGAAGAATTTAAAAAGAATAAAAGAAAGCTGTTTGCATTGAGCGATGAATTGAGAAATATTTTTAAAGAAAATCAGCAGGAACTTTGGTATTCATTTACGTTATCTCTTGAGAGTAATGGGAAATTTAAGATGCATTATGATTATACAAATTGGTTTAATACAGAATATAGTTTTAGTGACCAAATGATTATTTGGAAAAATAAGTACTTAGGAGAAGTACCTGATGATGAACATGATAAAAAGTTAATCGATAAATATTATAATGAATTTCCAGATAATCCAATTTAAGAGAAGGAATGTAACGATAAGTCTACTCTTTTTATAGAGTAGGCTTTTTTATGATAGATTACCATTTTTCAAGAGGTTTTAAAGGGAAATATAGGGGAAATGTGGAATTATTAAATCTAAGCCTATCTTGGAGGTGCGGAGGGATGCTCCAAACCTCTCATTTTGAGGAGCAGGGGAAACGATGAAAAAAATACCTAAAAAAATATGGATACCAGTTATACTTGCGTGTGTTTTGATAGGGGGTTATTTATATTTTGATAAGGAAAATGTCTCTGTTAGCGTAGGAACTGCACCGAAGGGTGAAAAGGTAGTTCAAGTCCATGAACAAACTAAAAAGGTTGAACGTGGATTTCCGTTTAGCATGAGTGAAAACGATGTTCAGCAAGCCATACATAATATGTCACACCAAAAGGTATTAGCTGACAAAAAGTGGGGCGCACTGCCTTTAACGCCTGAGCGGGTGAAAAGATTACTACAAGTGGTCGAAGCCAATAAAAAAGAATATGAGAATGCTGATGTTTATTTAACTATATTAAAATCTTGGGATAAAGGCAATTTCGATTACGTGGTTATGAATCACAATGCCATTTGGGAGCTGCAGGGCGGCACGGTTGGAAAAGCCAACGGCAAAGCTTCACCTGAGGAAGAAATGGAGTTTATTCAGGAGAATTATGATGTAAAACAGAAGTGAAATTCATGATATAACCTGCCCAATCTTAAAATTGTTTAGTCTGCTTCATTTGCTGAAGGAGGCTTTTTTGCTTAGAGAAACATTTTTTAGTATCTCCGTCTAATTTTTAACTAGTTTTGAATATTGTTCGTCTGCTATAAAGGAATATTTTAGGAATCTATAGAATACATAAATGGAATGGCCCAAAATAGGTATAACCCGTCCGAGGAGGAGTCACCTTGTCTGTTGATCAAAAGAATCCCACGATAGAAAAGATACTAGTAAACATAGAAAAGGTTATGATTGGAAAAAGGGACGTTGCTGAACTTAGCTTGGTTGCCCTTTTAGCTGGGGGCCATGTCCTCTTAGAAGACGTACCAGGTGTTGGGAAGACGATGATGGTCCGTGCGTTGGCCAAGTCAGTGAATGCCAATTTCCGTAGAATTCAATTCACTCCGGATCTTCTGCCATCCGATGTAACCGGAGTCTCTATATATAATCCAAAAGAAATGGAATTTCAATTTCGCCCCGGCCCGTTAATGGGGAATATCATACTTGCCGATGAGATTAACCGGACCTCCCCGAAAACCCAGTCTGCCCTTTTAGAAGGGATGGAGGAAGCAAGTGTCACCATTGATGGTGTGACCCATCAACTGAACAAGCCATTCTTTGTTATGGCGACGCAAAATCCGATTGAATACGAAGGGACCTATCCGCTTCCCGAGGCCCAATTGGACCGTTTTTTATTAAAAATGAGAATGGGTTATCCAGACTTACAAGAGGAAATGGAAGTGTTGAACAGAGCACAAAAGGTCCCGCCGATTGAGGAGTTAACTCCTGTTATTGACCTTGAAGGCCTTCTTGATTTACAAAAAGAAATCAAAGATGTGTTTGTTGATGATACGATGAAGCGTTATATCGTTGATATCGTTAACCGCACAAGGGGCCACGGCAGTGTCTACCTTGGGGCTAGTCCAAGGGGTTCAATTGCCTTGATGAAAGCAGCACAGGCTTATGCGTACATGTATGGCCGCGATTATGTTCTCCCAGATGATATTCAATGTTTAGCAGGATTTGTCTTATCCCACCGGATTATTTTAAAGTCGGAGGCAAAATTTGAAGGGATTTCGGCTGAAGATTTAGTGAACCAGGTGGTTGCCAGAGTACCGGTTCCAGTTCAAAGGTTAGTGAAATAAATGAAAAAAACAAGGATGATATTGAAAAAAGTTTGGAAGTTTATTCTGCTGCTTTTTTTGATTTTATTAGCTTTCTCCTATGCCATGTTTCAAGGAGGATTTGTAAGTTGGTTTTTATTTTATAGCTTTCTTCCCTTTGCCATTTATGGTGTGGCCATCTTTTTTTACTCCTTAAACGAACTTGAAGTAACAAGAATATTGCCAAAAACAGATTTTAATGCCGGAGAGCCTTTAAAGGTAATTGTTACAGTAAAAAGAGCAAAATCATTTCCGCTTTTTTATTTATTAATTGAGGATCAGTTAGATGAAGCGTTGAAATTTGCTCCTCAGCAAAAGAGAGCGAAAGCCCTGCTTCTTCCGGGCTTAAAAAAGGAATTTTCCTATGAATATATCATTGATGAGCTGCCGCGCGGAGAACATTTTTTCGAATCTTTTACTTTAAGAATTGGAGATCCGCTTGGATTATTTGAAAAGGAAAAAAAGGCTTCCAAGGAGGGCAAGATCATTGTCTATCCGGCGTATTCAGAGCTATTATACCGGTCTTTTGAAAATCATTATGATTCGGGTCTGACGGCTTCAAGGGAACGTGTCCAGCGCGATACATCCATGGCGACTGGGGTGAGGGATTACCAGCCGGGTGATCGCTTTTCGTGGATCAACTGGAAAGCATCCGCCAAACGAAATATCCTCATGACAAAGGAATTCGAACAGCGGCAATCACATGATGTCTTTGTGGTCATGGACTGTGTACCCACGAAGCAGTTTGAGCCAGTTGTCTCCTTTACAGCCTCGTTATTGCGGGCTATTTTGAAAAAGGGTGCCCAGACCAGTCTGTTAACAATGAGCAACGAGCGAGCCTCTTTCCCGATTCGCGGCGGAGAACAGCATCTCCAGCAGCTTTTTTTTCATCTGGCAAAAATAGAGGCGAAATGTACCTTACCATTTGAAAAGGTGTTAGATACCGATGGCCTTCTCATCCAGCAAACGGTTTCGTTTATGCTAATCACTGCACAAATTACGAAACCACTGATTGAAAAAGCAAGCTTCTTAGGTCAGCGAAAGGGAGGAACAATTACGCTTTTTCTAATTAAAGGGGAGAAAGAAGCGCCGATGGATGAGGAACGCTCACTGATGGCAATTGCCAATGCCCGTGGAGTACGGGTTGTCTTGGTTCAGGAAGGCGAATTCACGGCAGCCTTTTCGGAGGTGAACTTCCGTTGATCAAAAGAGATTTCTCATCCTTTTTGTTATATGCCTTTAGTTTTTTATTATTAAGTGAATGGCTGCGTCCGATTGAACAATTAACAGAAACCAATCATATTGAGATGTTTTTTATCTTTATCGTGATTTCATTTGCTGTATCTTACTTTCATTTGAAATGGATTTGGAACTATAGTTTCAAAACGATCTTTATTTTCTTTGCCATTAACCAGCTTCATTATGAAGAAGGGTTTTTTGATTCAACGTGGTTTACGGCCTTCTTTAAAGATATCTTTGATAACCTTCGTGTGCTTGCAGCAAGGAACTGGAATGACTTATCCAATGAGTTCAGGACATTGTTATTCTTTATCTTGCTGTGGCTAATGGTTTACTTAATCAATTATTGGATCTTAAACCGAAAGAGAATCTTTATATTTTTCTTTATGACCTTAGTCTATATTACGGTTTTAGATACATTTACACCGTATGTTGCTAAATATGCCATTGTCAGAACGGTGGTGGCTGGTTTTGCAGTAATGGGTATGCTGACATACTTCCGAATTATTCAAAAAGAAAATGTCAGCGCTGAACCTACGTTTCTGCGCAGGTGGATGGTGCCGTTGGCGGTTATGATTTCCTTAAGTGTGTTAGTTGGCATCGCTGCACCGAAAGCTGCGCCGATTTGGCCGGACCCAGTTCCATATCTAACAGCCAATAACGATAAGGTTCCTGAAGACAAGGCCAGAAGTGTCAATCGTATCGGTTATGGAACCAATGATGCGGAGCTAGGCGGTCCTTTTATAGGGGATAACAACCGAGTCTTTCAGTATGAAGGGAACGGAAAAAATTATTGGAAGATGGAAACGAAGGACGTGTATACAGGAAAAGGCTGGCTGGCCTCTGGCACCACACCTATTTCATTCCGTCAGGAAGACCTTGTGCCTGTCTTTTCGGTGCCTGACACCGTAGAGACCATTATAGAGACTTCGCGGGTGGTGACAAGTCCAGATTATCATTTCAATTTTCTTATGTATCCAGCCGGAATTAGCAAAGTGTTAAAGCTGCTTCCAGAGGGCAGTCAATATGAAATCGATACGACGAATGAGCGAATCAGCCTATTAGCTAATGACAATGTCCCTGCTGTACCGCAGGCCTTTACTGTTGAATATAAAAAACCAAAGTATAAAGCTTCAGACTTAGTCCAAACAACGAGCTATGACCCAACTATCATCAACGAGAAATTTTATCAAAAATATACACTCCTGCCGGAGAATCTTCCGCCACGAGTGAAAGAATTAGCAGCAGAGATTACGGCCACAAAAACCAATTGGTTTGATAAAGCAAAAGCGATCGAAAGTTATTTTGGAAAATCTGCGTTCACTTATGACCAGAAAAATGTCGCGGTGCCTGACACCGAAGATGACTATGTGGATCAATTTTTGTTTGAGACAAAAAGGGGTTATTGTGACAATTTCTCCTCTTCGATGGCGGTGATGCTGAGAATACTCGGGATTCCAACGCGCTGGGTAAAAGGGTTCACAGGCGGAGATTTCCTCCGATATAGTGATGAGACTTCAGGGACTCAAGTGTATGAGGTAACAAATAATAATGCCCATTCTTGGGTTGAGGTCTATTTTCCGAACCAAGGCTGGGTTCCATTTGAGCCAACCAAGGGCTTTTCAAATGAAATTATCATCAATTACGAAACGAATGGCCCAACATCATCCAATAATCAAGAAGCCAGTCCAGCTCCAGTGAAGAAGCCTCAGCAGAAAGAGATTAAGGATCCTAATAAAGCAAATGATTCGAAATCTTTCTTTGATGTTAAAAGGGTCTGGGAAGAGACCCAATTGTTTGTGAAAAACAATTGGAAGCGGATGGTTTTCATAATCATAATAGTGGCTGCAGTAGTTGGTATTCTTTACCGCAGTCGCGGTAAGTGGTTTCCATATGGACTGTTAGTCATTTACCGATTTAAGAAAAAGGACGAAAACATCAGTGCTGCCTACTTAGCTTTGTTGGAACAGTTTGAACGCTACGGATTAAAGCGGAAGGAAAACCAAACCCTACGAAACTATGCCCGTTACATTGATTCCTTCTTTTCGACAAGAGAAATGTCAAAACTAACGGCTATTTATGAAAATTATCTGTATCATCAGCAATTGCCAAAGGGCACTTGGAAAGAATCGCATGAATTATGGGAAAATTTAATCAAAAAGACAATTGCTTGACCGGAAAAACCACCTATTGTTACAATATGTACTAATTCATGTTTAGCGCAAGCACCTGCCTAAAAAGATGCTTGTACTATTCAAAATATAGTACGATTCCTTCATATATCCTCGAAAATTTGGTTCGAGAGTCTCTACCGGGTCACCGTATAATGACCTGACTATGAAGGCAGGATTTTTCTGTGGTCTTTTTACGAGAAAACTAGAATTCTGCCTTCCTGATATTTTTTGGAGGGGAGAATTCTAGTTTTTTTTATATCCTTTGCTGTAAAGGTTCATAATAACTATAACTTGAGAAAATTGAGGTGGATGCTTTGCCAGGCAAGAATGAGATGATTATTGTATTAGATTTTGGAAGTCAATATAACCAGTTAATAACCCGCAGGATCCGTGAATTCGGGGTATACAGTGAATTACATCCGCATACGATTACAGCTGAAGAAATCCGCAAGTTAAACCCAAAAGGGATTATTTTCTCCGGCGGGCCAAATAGTGTTTACGATGAAAATTCTTTCCGCTGTGATGAAGCCATTTTTGAAATGGGTCTGCCGATCCTTGGTATTTGCTACGGGATGCAATTAATGACCGTCCATTTTAATGGGAAAGTTGAAAAAGCGAAAGAACGTGAATACGGAAAAGCAACGATGACAGTACAGAATCCATCAGCGTTATTTGCCGGACTGCCAAATGAGCAAACCGTGTGGATGAGTCACGGTGATCTTGTTGTCGAAGCTCCTGCAGGTTTTACTGTTGATGGCACAAATCCAACCTGTCCAATTTCAGCAATGAGTAATGAAGAGCAAAAACTTTATGCTGTTCAGTTCCACCCGGAAGTACGTCATTCCGTTTATGGGAATGAGTTGCTAAGAAATTTTGTTTTTAACGTGTGTGAGTGCACTGGCGATTGGTCAATGGGTAACTTCATTGAAATGGAAATGGCAAAGATTCGTGAGCAGGTTGGCGATAAAAAAGTTCTTTGTGCTTTAAGCGGCGGGGTGGATTCATCCGTTGTTGCTGTGCTGATTCATAAGGCAATCGGTGATCAACTTACTTGTATTTTTGTCGATCATGGCTTGCTTCGGAAAAATGAGGCTGACAGCGTGATGAAGACTTTTTCAGAAGGCTTCCACATGAATGTTATCAAAATTGATGCCAAAGACCGTTTCTTATCGAAGTTAGAAGGTGTTTCTGACCCTGAGAAAAAACGAAAAATTATTGGTAATGAATTTATTTATGTATTTGACGATGAAGCGACAAAACTGGAAGGTATTGAGTTCTTGGCCCAAGGTACGCTTTATACCGATATTATTGAAAGTGGTACGGCGACTGCACAAACCATTAAGTCCCATCACAATGTAGGCGGATTACCGGAAGATATGCAATTTAAACTAATCGAACCGCTAAACACCTTATTTAAGGATGAAGTCCGGGCACTTGGAACTGAGCTGGGCATTCCGGATGATATCGTCTGGAGACAGCCATTCCCTGGACCAGGTCTTGGCATTCGTGTGCTTGGGGCCATTTCAGAGGATAAACTGGAGATTGTTCGTGAATCGGATTGGATTCTTCGCGAGGAAATTAAAAAGGCCGGTCTCGACCGAGAAATTTGGCAATATTTCACTGTACTACCGGACATTCGCAGCGTCGGTGTAATGGGGGATGCAAGAACATACGATTACACGATTGGAATTCGTGCTGTGACCTCCATTGATGGAATGACGTCCGATTGGGCAAGGATCCCTTGGGATGTCTTAGAAGTCATTTCAACAAGAATTGTTAACGAAGTGGCGCATGTCAACCGGGTGGTTTACGATATTACAAGTAAGCCGCCAGCAACGATTGAGTGGGAATAAGAAAAGCAAAGAACTGGAACCGATTATTGGTTCCAGTTCTTATTTATTTATGGAAAAAGCGACTAATTATATCAGGAACATCCATATTCACGAACGATGTTAAAATTTATTTTAATATCGTTCGTATTTTTGTTTACAAGAGGTTTCTTTCCTGCTAAAATAAAAAACGTGTTAAGAGAAGGTAATAATAATTGCATCGTATAATCTTGGGGATATGGCCCAAAAGTTTCTACCGAGCCACCGTAAATGGCTTGACTACGAGGCAGTGTTTAATATAAGAGGTATGTTTTCTTTTCCTCTATTTATTGCACTTGCCTTACGTCAGCTCCGGTAGAATAAACCGGAGCTTTTTTGCATAAACAATAAAGAAAGAACCTTAGGGGGCAAAAGAATGCATAAGTATTTTGAATTTGAGAAACATGGGACAAATTATCGCCGTGAGTTTATTGGGGGACTAACGACCTTCTTAGCAATGGCTTATATACTAGTTGTTAATCCATTAACATTATCATTAGCATCCATAAAGGACTATCCTGATGCCTTAAGAATGGACTATGGTGCAGTATTTGTGGCAACAGCTCTTGCATCTGCACTAGGATCAATTGTCATGGGACTCCTTGGGAAGTATCCGCTGGCATTAGCTCCAGGAATGGGCTTGAATGCGTTCTTTGCTTATACGGTGGTATTAGGGAGCGGAATTCCTTGGCAGCACGCCCTTGGAGCAGTTCTTATCTCAGGTGTATTTTTCTTCTTATTGACTCTTACTGGCCTGCGCGAAAAAATCATTAACGCGATTCCAGTTGATTTAAAACATGCTGTTGGTGCAGGGATTGGCTTGTTCATTACTTTTATTGGATTACAAAATGCTGGGATTGTAGTCAATAATGATGCAACACTAGTTGGATTAGGCGATTTGACAGCCGGGCCTACACTACTTGCTATTTTTGGTATCGTCGTAACAGTAATTATGATGACTAGAGGTATTAACGGAGCCGTATTTTATGGTATGGTCATCACAGTAATCGTAGGAATGATCTTTAACTTAATTGATATGCCGACTAAAGTAGTTGATTCTGTTCCAAGCTTATCACCGACGTTTGGTGCAGCATTCTCTTCGTTCGGAGATAGCTCTTTTTATACAACAGCCATGCTTGGAATTGTTCTTACCTTCTTGTTTGTTGACTTCTTTGACAATGCAGGTACCCTTGTTGCAGTAGCAAACCAAGCGGGAATTATGAAAGACAATAAGCTGCCTCGAGCTGGACGCGCGCTAATTTCGGATTCGATTGCAACAACTGTTGGTGCTGTATTAGGTACCTCAACTACAACATCTTACATCGAGTCCTCTGCAGGGGTTGCCTCTGGTGCTAGAACTGGATTTGCAGCCTTAGTAACAGCTGGATTCTTTATCTTATCGCTGTTCTTCTTTCCGTTATTATCAGTGGTTACTGCACCTGTAACAGCACCTGCGTTAATTATTGTTGGGGTGTTAATGGTATCTTCACTAGGGAAAATTGATTGGCAGCGTTTTGAAATTGCTGTTCCAGCCTTCTTAACGATGATTGCTATGCCGCTGACATACAGCATTGCAACAGGTATTGCAGTGGGCTTTATCTTTTACCCAATCACAATGATGATCAAGGGTCGTACAAAAGAAATTCACCCAGTTATGTACTTTTTCTTTGTAATCTTTGTTCTATATTTTATTTTCTTAAAATAATAATAAAGGGAACTGTGGGCACACCACAGTTCCTTTTATTTTGTCAAAAATTATCGTTCGAATAATTTACCAACTAGTATGACATAATGTTGTCGAACTTTGTCGTTGACTTCCTGTTTTCTGTCTTTTATTCTGTAATTACAAAGGTAAAATGGGAGAAATGGGGAAAAAGGGAATGGCGCAGCTGAAAATTGAAAAGGTTTTAAATAATAATGTATTGATTGCTGAACACCCTTCCTATGGTGAAGTAGTTTTGATTGGTAAGGGGATCGGCTTTAATCGCAAACATGGTGATTTAATTGAGAAGGACTCTGCTGAAAAGCTCTTTGTCTTAAAAAATGAAAAGGAGCAACAAAATTATCTTAAATTGCTCCCTTTTATTGATAACGATTTCTTAGAGGTGATCATCGCATCGATTGAGTTAATCAAGCAACGAACAAATTCGATGTTAAATGAACATATTCATGTTGCCTTAACTGATCATTTAATGTTTGCCTTAACACGGGCTTCCCAGGGGATGGAAATGAAAAATCCCTTCTTAGTGGAGACAAAGGCGCTATATCGTCATGAGTATGAAGTGGCTAAAGAAGTTGTCCAACTTATTAAGGATAACACTGGGATTAGCTTTCCAATCGGTGAGGTTGGCTTTATCGCCTTGCATATTCACAGTGCAATAACCAATAAAGACCTATCTGATGTAAACCAACATTCCCAACTTGTCAGCAGACTGGTCGATATGGTTGAAGAACAGTTGGAGCTAGTAATAGATAAAGAAGGAATCGATTATATGAGACTTGTTCGCCATCTCCGTTTTGCGATTGAACGAGTTGTAAACGGTGAAAAAGTGGATGAGCCAGAAAAAATTTCTTCCCTATTGAAAGATGAATATCCTATATGCTATAATCTTTCATGGAAGCTCATAAAAGTGATGCAACAAACCTTAAAATTAAAAGTCTTTGATGCAGAAGCAGTATATCTAACGATGCATTTACAACGACTTCAAAAAAAATATAAATAGCACTTATTCTTTTACGTGTTACTGATTCGATCAGGCATGAGTAAAAAGTATAATTGAACTCAAGTTATTGGGGTAATCTATACCCATAGCTTTATTCAATTGGACCTTTACTCATGCCTTTTTTGTTGTTACTTCTAACAATTATGTAACCGCTTTATGAGCTAAACAAAAAATAGGAGGGACTTTATATGTTTAAAAATGCTTTTGGTGTTTTACAGAAAGTCGGTAAAGCATTAATGTTACCAGTTGCGATTCTGCCAGCTGCTGGGATCTTACTGGCAATTGGTAATGCGCTTCAAAACCCAACACTAATTGACATCGCCCCATTCTTAGATAATAGCGGGATTGCGATGGTTGCAAGGATTATGGAACAAGCTGGTAGTGTCATATTCGGAAACCTATCATTATTATTTGCTGTTGGGGTTGCGATTGGACTAGCAGGGGGAGAAGGTGTAGCAGGGCTTGCTGCGATTGTCGGTTTCCTTATTATGAATGCAACAATGGGAACTGCATTGGGCATTGATGCAGATGCACTTGCGAAGCATCCTCAAAGTTATGCTTCTGTACTAGGAATACCTACACTGCAAACGGGTGTTTTCGGAGGTATCATCGTCGGTCTAATTGCCGCTTATATGTATAATAAATTCTTTGAAATTGAATTACCATCATATCTAGGTTTCTTTGCTGGTAAGCGTTTCGTTCCGATTGTAACTGCTGCAAGTACTGTTCTTTTAGGATTGTTAATGATCCTTATCTGGCCGCCAATTCAATCAGGCTTAAATGCGTTCTCTACGAATATGGTTGATGCGAACAAAACGATTGCTGCCTTTATCTTTGGGGTGATTGAACGTTCATTAATTCCATTTGGATTGCATCATATTTTCTATGCGCCATTCTGGTATGAATTTGGAAGCTATACAAACGCTGCGGGTGACCTTGTTCGTGGTGACCAACGTATTTTCATGGAACAAATTAAAGATGGTGTTCAAAATTTAACTGCAGGTACGTTCACAACAGGTAAATACCCATTCATGATGTTTGGACTTCCTGCTGCTGCATTAGCGATTTATCATGAAGCTCGTCCAGAAAAGAAAGCGTTTGTGGGAGGCTTAATGGCTTCTGCGGCGTTAACTTCTTTCCTTACTGGTATTACCGAACCAATTGAATTCTCGTTCTTATTTGTTGCGCCAGTATTATTTGGTATCCACGCAATCTTCGCCGGATTATCATTTATGACTATGCACTTGTTGAATGTAAAAATCGGGATGACCTTCTCAGGTGGACTAATTGACTATATTTTATTTGGATTAATCAACCCGCAAACAAATGCTTGGATCGTTATTCCAGTAGGTCTTGTCTTTGCGGTTATTTATTACTTCGGTTTCCGTTTTGCGATTCGCAAGTTTGATTTAAAAACTCCAGGTCGTGAACTTGAGGAAGAAGAAGATCAAGCGACAACAGGAAAATCAGGTTCAGGTGATTTAGCAGCTAATATTTTAGATGCGATGGGTGGAAAAGATAATATTGCTCATTTAGATGCGTGTATTACACGTCTTCGTGTATCGGTTAATGATATTAAAAATGTGGACAAAGCTGAATTGAAAAAACTTGGTGCAGCTGGAGTCTTAGAAGTAGGAAATAACATTCAAGCAATTTTCGGACCACGTTCTGAAACCATAAAGGGTCAAATGAAAGATATTATGTCCGGTAAGAGACCTCGTACCACTTCTGTTGATACAGCGGAAAAAAGTCCGGAACAAAGTAATGTGAATTCAGATGCAATTCAAAAAGCACGTGAGAATGAAGTGTTTGCAGCACCGCTTAAAGGGGAAATAAAGCCAATTACTGAAGTGCCTGATCAGGTGTTTGCTGGAAAAATGATGGGCGATGGCTTTGCGATTGTACCAGCTGAAGGAACGGTTGTTTCACCGGTAAATGGAAAAATCGTCAACCTATTCCCAACTAAACATGCCATTGGTATTTTATCTGATACAGGGCGAGAAATCCTGATTCATGTTGGTATTGATACTGTTAATTTAAAAGGTCAAGGTTTTGAGACGTTAGTTTCTGAAGATGACATCATTGAACAGGGTCAGCCGTTACTAAAAGTTGATTTAAATTACATTAAAGAACATGCAACATCTACAATAACTCCGATTGTTTTCACGAACTTAGCCGAAGGTGAAAAAGTTGTACTGAATAACCAAGGTCAAGTGGAATTGAAGCAAGAAGGAATCGTTAAGATTACGAAGTAAAAGGAAGCTGGCCCTGTTAACTGGGCCGGCTTTTCTACTTATATTATAGAAGAAAGTCGGTAATGGAAAAATAATTCTAGGATTTTTGTTGACGCGGCATAGGCATGGTGGTATTATATTAAAGCAGTCGTTAATGACAAGTTAACAACTTGTTGGCGTTTAAAATATTGATAAAAAACATTGACAACGATTCGCTGAAATGATATAGTAATAAAGTTGCTTCTAACGGAGTAATGAGCTTGTTCTTTGAAAACTAAACAAACAAAATCGTGCAAACAAACAATAAATTTTAGTTTCTCATAAGAAACTAAGCCAACGTAACA
>NZ_NUZU01000020.1:13804-42973 GCF_002567005.1 Bacillus sp. AFS073361 | reverse complement strand
GAAGGTTTTTCAGTGCCCTCTGTATAAATGTGCTCTTTTTTATTCAATTCTAGCTCCCGATTGATTCTAAATCTATCCATTCAAAAAAGCCTACAAAGAACAAGCCTTTGTAGGTTTTTTTGAGATCATATAAGTTTTTTAACTATACTTATACCGCCTTTGTATCAATCTCTCTTTCTAGCAGACTTAAGACCCTTCCTATCTGCTCCGCGGTAGTCTTTAGATTTTCCCGTGTTACATCTGGTGCCATCGCCACTTCTAAATCAACCGGTCCGTTCACGATGGTAAAATAAGCGGTAATCCCTGACTCATGTAAGGAAGAATTGCCTTCTGATATATCACCAGCTAGTGCAATAACTGGAACTGCATGCTTTCTCGCCATTAGAGCCACACCCGCAGGCGCTTTTCCCATTGAGGTTTGTCCATCAAGCTTGCCCTCTCCTGTGATGACGAAGCTTACTTCCTGTAGCTTGCTCTCCAATTGAGCCTGTTCAAGAATTAGCTGAACACCTGATTCTAACTCTGCCTCCAAAAATCCTGCAAAAGCCGCACCTAAACCACCAGCTGCACCTGCACCTGAAATTTGCTGGAGTTCCGTGCCCAACTGTTTGGAAACTACATTCGAAAAGTGTTGTAGACCTCCATCTAATTCCCTCACGACCTCAGGCGTTGCCCCTTTTTGGGGACCGTAAATATGGGCAGCACCATTTTCTCCATATAGAGGATTATTGACATCACAAGCAACCCGAAACTTCGCCATCCTCACCTTTTCAGGTACAGAACTCATAACAATTTTGGTAATATTCTTCAGCTCAGACCCGCCATGGCCAACTTCTAAACCTTCCTCATTGAAAAATTGGTATCCTAGTGCTTGAAGCATTCCAACTCCTGCATCATTGGTAGCACTTCCACCAAGGCCAATAATAAAATCATGGCAGCCATTATCAAGTGCTTCTAAAATCATCTCTCCGACACCAAAGGTTGTGGTGAAAAGAGGATTGCGCTTTTCCTTCTTTAATAAAGGCAGCCCGCAGGCTTCCGCAATCTCAATGACTGCTGTCACCTGATTTCCTAAAATACCGTATCTCGCCTTAACTGGTTTACCCAGTGGTCCGGTCACCGTGGTTTCCACGAAACGTCCTTTTGTCGCATGAACGAGCGCTTCAACTGTACCTTCCCCGCCATCAGCAACCGGCACGGTCTGAATGTTGAAATCCGAATTTGTCTGTAAAAATCCGTCTTTAATAGCCTTATTGGCTTCTATTGATGAAAGACTTCCCTTTAAGGAATCCATCGCTATTAAAATATTCATGTTTGACTCCTCCCAGTTTATTCATTACTCTTGGATACCCGCCTTATTCGCGGTCAACCCAACCCGACTTTTAATCCCCCTCGTTTATTAGACGCCACCCTGTAGTGAAACCCCTTCCTTTTTGCTATAATAAACCAACTGAGGTGAATAGACATGCAATTTAAAGAGCGTATACATAAGTTTGAATATAAGTTAAATGATACGGATGACCAAATTATTGAATATATCTTAAATAACAAAGAGGACTTCGTGAACCAATCGATCCAAAGCTTAGCCGCAAACCTGTTCACTGTTCCAAACACGATTACAAGACTCTCAAAAAAGCTTGATTATGATGGGTTCTCGCACCTCAAAAATAGTATTAAGGAAGAACTCGAATCTGCCAAAGCTCCCGCCCAGGATAGTTCCTATTACAATATCCAAAAAACCTTCGAGCTTATTGATATGGAACGAATCGAAGCCGCAGCAAAAATGATTTATGATGCTAAGCATGTCCTACTGCTCGGTGTTGGTGACACAGCTGATTACTGTGAAATCATGGTCCGAAATTTACGTGTAGTTGGAAAACCGTCCGAGCACTATATTCATCGCCATGAAATGATTCACATGCTTGAACAAATGAATAAACAGGACGTTATCTTTTTAATCAGCCTATCGGGTGAAACCCCGCAAATCCTGGAGATGGCTGAAAAAGCAAAACAAAGAGAGATACCGATTATTTCATTAACCCACTTTACTCGGAATTCACTTCAAGAAGCAGCCAATGTTAATTTATACTGCTATGCACCAAAAAAGGAAAAGAACGGCTACAACATAACCGACCGAACCCCGGTCATGGTTGTATTACAGACATTATCTCAATTTTATTGGGACCATTTTTAAAAATGTGTACATATACACATGAAACCGCTTAAATTAATATCCATTGTGTAAAAATAAGAAGAATCGATCTTCTTATTTTTTTTTTGCTACGATAGACCCATGAAATGAAAACAGTTTCACGAAAATAAGGAGGTAAACGTAATGCAACTCCAAGCACTTACCTCACCAAGCCTAATCAGTACTGGAAACACCTTTGACTCTAAACAAGAAGTCATTCAGTACTTAGTTAAGCAGCTAGGTGAAGCAGGAAAATTACATTCACAACAAGAATTTCTTCAATCTGTTTTAGATAGGGAAAAGCTTTCTCCCACAGGCTTTGAAGGCGGACTTGCCATTCCACACGGAAAGTCAACTGCCGTCAAGGAAGCGGCATTTGCAATCGCCACCCTTAAAAATCCGGTAACGGACTGGGAAAGCATCGACCCAAACAATCAAGTCCAGCTGGTCATCCTGCTTGCGATTCCAGAGAATGAAGCGGGTTCAACTCATCTAGCATTGCTTTCGGAATTTGTTAAAAGATTATCAAACGAAGACTACAAAAACAAACTTTTACAAGCAAGCACTAATACAGAATTATTCAATCAATTAGATAAAACAGAAGCCGCAGAGGAAAAACCTGCAGCTAAAAAATTAAACAAAACAATCCTAGCGATTACCGCTTGTCCGGCAGGAATTGCTCATACCTATATGGCGGCAGCAGCCCTCATGAAGGCCGGAAAAGAACTAGGTGTTGATGTTTTTGTTGAAAAACAAGGGGCGAATGGCATTGAGGACCGCCACACAACAGCCCTTTTGAAAAATGCAGATGCGATTATTTTTGCCAATGACGTGGCCGTGAAAAATGAAGAACGTTTTGCCCACCTGCCAAAGGTAAAAACATCTGTCGCTGCTCCATTAAGAAATGCGACAGGTTTAATTCAGCAAGCACTAGAAAAGGCAGAAACGAATCCGAAAAAACAGTACAATCCGTCACAAACCGCTGATTCTTCAACTGAAGAGGGCGGTGAAAAATCATTTAAAACTGAAATTAAAGACTCGATCTTAACAGGTATTTCTTATATTATTCCTGTTATTGTGGCTGGCGGTATGACATTAGCGGCAGCAGTTCTAATCTCGCAAGCTTTTGACCTTCAAGATGTGTATGCGAAAGAAGGTTCCTGGCTTTGGTTATTAAGACAGCTTGGGGGCGGACTGCTCGGCCAGTTGATGGTTCCAATATTAGCAGCATATATGGCCTACTCCATCGCGGATAAACCAGCGCTTGGACCTGGTTTCGCTGCCGGTGTTGCGGCAAACCTAATTGGCTCTGGATTCCTTGGCGGTATGCTTGGTGGTTTCTTAGCTGGTTTCTTCTTAAAATTTTTAAAGAAAAAGATCCAGCCAAAAGGTACCTTCGCCGGATTTATCAGCTTCTGGGTATATCCAGTGGTCGGAACGCTTGTCGTCGGTTCAATCATGCTATTCGTTATCGGTGAACCACTTGCCATGATAAATCAAGGCTTAATCACATGGCTTGGCAGTCTGTCTGGCACGAATGCCATTATTTTAGGGGCGATTCTTGGTGCAATGGTTTCATTCGACTTAGGAGGCCCAGTCAACAAAGCGGCTTACACCTTCTGTATCGGTGCCATGGCAAGCGGAAACTTTATCCCTTACGCGACTTTTGCTTCTGTAAAAATGGTTTCTGCCTTCTCTGTTACAGGTGCAACGATTATTGGAAAACAGTATTTTACTAAACAAGAACAAGAGGTTGGAAAGCAAACTTGGCTGCTTGGCTTAGCGGGTATTACCGAAGGGGCGATCCCTTTCATGATTAATGACCCATTAGGCGTGATTCCATCGTTAATCGCTGGTTCAGCCGTAACAGGCGCAATTGTTGCCTACTTTAATATTGGCTTAAATGTTCCTGGCGCCGGCATATTCTCGTTAGCGCTATTACAAGGACAACCAATGTTACTAGCAGCAAGCGTTTGGCTAGGAGCAGCACTAATCGGAGCGGCAATTTCAATGGTTCTATTAATCGCTACAAGAAAAATGAAATTGAAAAAAGAAAATAATGAAGTAGCAGCAACAAAAAAAGCAGCTTAAGAGTTACTTTTTTTAAAAAAGTGAACAAAAAAAAACATATGGTACCTAGAGAACAGCTCCCTAGGTACCATTGACATTTGGAGGACATCATGAAAAAGGTTCATATCGTACCCCATATGCATTGGGACAGAGAGTGGTACTTTTCAACAGAAGAATCTCGAATTTTACTCGTTAATAATATGGAAGAAATCTTGGAAATGCTCGAGAACAACCCAGATTATCCTTACTATGTATTAGATGGCCAAACCTCAATCCTAGAAGACTATTTTGCGGTAAAACCAGAAAATAAAGAACGCGTGAAAAAACTTGTTCAAGAAGGAAAACTCATTATCGGACCATGGTACACCCAAACCGATGAAATGGTCGTTGGCGGAGAATCCATCGTCCGCAACCTACTGTACGGATTAAAAGATACAGCAGAATTTGGACAGCCGATGATGATTGGCTATCTGCCTGACTCCTTCGGACAAACGTCGCAAATGCCGCAAATCTTAAATGGATTTGACATTAAGTACTCCATTTTCTGGCGCGGCACTTCTGAGCGCCATGGTACCAATAAAACCGAATTCTACTGGGAAAGTGATGACGGCAGCAAAGTATTAGTACAGCTATTCCCGCTTGGTTATGCCATCGGAAAATACCTCCCTGAGGATGAGGAAAAACTAAAAGAACGGATTGATAAATATTTTACGGTTCTTGACCGCGGAGCGACAACGGAAAACATTATTCTCCCGAACGGTCACGATCAAATGCCAATCCAAAAAAATATCTTTACCATAATGGAAAAGTTGCAAAACCTCTACCCAGACCGTGAATTTTTCTTAAGCAAATATGAAAATGTATTTGAAGAGCTCGAAAAGAATCAATCCCTGCCAACGCTTCAAGGTGAATTTTTAGACGGTAAATACATGCGTGTGCACAGAAGTATCTATTCGACTCGGATGGATATTAAAGCAGCGAACACACGAATTGAAAATAAAATCACGAACATCCTAGAACCATTAGCCTCGATTGCTTATTCACTAGGCTTCGAATACCATCACGGGTTAATCGAGTTAATTTGGAAAGAAATCATGAAAAACCATGCCCATGACAGTATCGGTTGCTGCTGCTCAGATAAAGTTCATCGTGAAATCATGAACCGCTTCTTCCTTGCGGAGGAAAAGACGGATCAGCTGATTGAATTTTACAAGCGCAAAATCACGGATTCGATTGATACAGATCGTAAAGAAGATCGTTTAACAGCTTTTAACCTGCTGCCTTATGATCGTAAAGATGTGGTGACCACTACCGTCATTTCAAAACTGAATTCCTTTACACTTGAAGATGCTGACGGAAACACCATTCCTTTTGAGGTATTGAAAAAAGAAATCCTTGATCCTGGTTTGATTGACCGTCAAATCGTTCATTACGGAAACTATGATCCATTTTTCCAATATACGATTCAATTAAAAGATTCGATTCCTGCAATGGGCTATAAAACATACTTTGTCGTTGGCACCGAGACAAATATCATCAATTCATTGGTAGAAAAAGAAACGGTAGAAACGGAATTTTACAATGTTTCCGTCAATCCAAATGGCACACTTAACATATACGATAAGCAGCTCAAAAAGGCGTTCAACCATGTGCTTCTGCTTGAAAACGGCGGAGATGACGGAGACGAATACGATTTCTCACCTCTACCTGATGAAAAACTTATTTATAGCGATAACGCTCAAGCTGAAATAAAAATCACCCAAAATCAATACGAGGCCCAAATTGACATTCAGTTAAAACTTGAGGTCCCTGGCGATTTAGAAAATCGAAAAATCAATAAAGTCGACCGCTTTGTCGATGTTCATTTGAAGGTAACGATTCCAAATCACCAGCCATTCATTAAAGTGGATGCTGAAATAGACAATCAAGCAAAGGACCATCGTCTTCGTGCCTTGATTCCTACTGGTATCGCTGCTTCCTTCTCGGTATCGGACAATCAATTCGGATTTATTAAACGCGATGCCTATGATTCGGCGATGGAATACTGGGAAAATGAAAATTGGGACGAGCGTCCAGATTCGATTTATCCAATGCTTTCCTTCGTTGGTCTTTCTGAAGAGGAGCATGGGATCAGTGTATTAACGAACAGCACACGGGAGTATGAAATTATCGGAGAGAATGATGATACGATCGCGATTACCCTTTTCCGCAGCGTTGGCTTTTTAGGAAAAGAGGAAATGCTCAGAAGACCAGGTCGTCCATCAGGAATTAAACTTCCGACACCTGATTCCCAAATGATTGGGAAACTCAAACTAGATTTTGCGATTACAACACATAAAGGCTCAACGACACAAGCAAACATCGGAAGAATGGCAAAGGAATTTACTACACCAATCCAAACCTATAATAAGATTCCGTATAATGCAATGAAGCTAAATCCATCTGGTGTCAAAACACCATTAACCTTTAGCTTACTAAAAGAAACTAGCCCGACTACTGTTTTGAGCACACTGAAAAAAGCTGAAAAAGAAGATCGCTTCGTTCTCCGCTTCTTCAATCCGACAGAAGAAGAAACTCAAGGGTCGTTTACACTGAATCGTTCCGTTGACCATGCAACAGCAGGAAACTTGAACGAAAAAGCAATAGCGCCATTAACATTAAACAATAATCAATTTCTTGTTCCGCTAAAACGAAACCAAGTAAAAACTGTATTATTCTAAAAGAAAAAAGTCTATTCCTTCTATAGCTAATTAGAAGGATAGGCTTTTTTCTTTAACAGCTTTCACTATAGGTGTCAGGCTCCTTGCTAATCCAATGGTCTCCCAAAATCCCCTCCACAGTCCGTGAAGGGGATTTAATTTTAATAGCTTATTTCACTTTAACTTTTTCAGTCTTACTTATATTCTTCTCCTTATATGTCGCCGTCACACTTAAAACTGTTTTATTCTTTTGAGATTTGATCTATACTTTGAAATTCAACTTAGAATCTCCATTGCATGTGCCAATTACTTTTTTACTAACAGGGAATGACAGGAAACGTTACTTATCAAGCTATCAAACTTCGATTAAATTCGGAGAGTGACAAGCTCCAAAAAAATTGTTAAGTTGAGTAATTAAATCCTGGAATACTGGATGTTCATGGTACATAAAGTCGTTATGTTTCCCATCGATGATATACAACTTTTTAGGCTCTGCTGCTGCACCGTAAAAATGAAGGGATTCATCTAATGGATGAAGTTGATTATCCTTTCCATGTGCTACAAATAAGGGACATTTAATGTCTTTCGCAACTTTATCAGCATTCAACTCAATAATAGAATCAGTAAATTGTAATTGTGTTAGCTTGCCAAATGGTGATAAAGGTGCTAGTTCCTTTTGAACATAATCATTGGTGGCTGGGTCTAATGGATAATGAATAAATGGATCCTCGTATTTTGAATTTCCAGTTGTGACACGAAGAATACGGTCTTCCTCGATCATCTTTTTAATCTCTACCCACTCAACATAAGAATGGATGGATTTCAACCATCTTTCACCATTAAAGAAACCGTTTAGTGCTGCAACTGCCTTTACTCGGTCATCAGATGCTGCTACACGTACAACGTTCGATGCACCCATTCCCCAGCCGATTAAGCTAATATTTTCTGGATCTACTTCCTCTTGAACCTGCAAGAACGTAATCGCATTTTTGATATCTTGTACTTGTTCATCTAAAATAACTCTACCTTGCTGCCCCTCACTTTGCGCAAATCCACGGTAATCAAATCCAAGACAAACATAGCCTGCTTCTGTTAAATTACGTGCAAACAAACGTGGATAGAATTCATTAAAGCCCTGGTATCCAGAGTTAGGGATGATAGCTGGTCTTTTTTCACCCGGCTGATAATCATCTGGCAAATAGATCGTCCCGTCTAATTGTAATCCTTCACTATAAAAACTAATTTGGCGTTCTTTCATGGTTACATCCCTCCAAGTTTTATTAATTCGCTTAAATCGCGAATGGTTTTTAGATTTTCTACATCTTGAATACATTCAAATACATCATTACAGCGCTCTGCTCCTAATATCGGAGCTACTAAACTGGTAAACTTTTGCTTCTTTTCCGTGGATGTTAGCGGGTAATCAAAATCACCCTTTGCTTGATGGATACGGGAAGCATATAAGTTCCCCTCATAATCTTCAATTTCCAATCTGCTTAGAGCTCTTTTAGGAAATTCTTGATTATATTCTTCACTCTCATAGACTTCTATTTTATCCATGATTTTTAGAATCTCTGGATTTTCTAATTCATTTAAAACTTGATTGGGGCCGACTTCATCCGCAAACAGATAAGCAGCAACTGGAAAGGTTAAATTATATTGTGCTTCTTCTGTATTTTTTGGATAGCTTCTACTCAAACTTGCTGATTCGGTAAAAGTATAAATGGCTATTTTTGCAACATTAGCTTTTGACAAATGATACTTTTCTATCAATTCTCTCAAAGCTTCGATCCCCGGCTGGGCCCACCGGCAGCAGGCGTAAGGCTTATAATAGAGTTCTTCTATTCTATAAACCTGCCCAAATTCTTGTGAATAAGCACGGGCTTCATCCATTTCAAAAAGAGATGGAATCCCCGTAAAACCCTCTTTTGCTAAGTAGGAAGCACTGATGCCAGTCATACTTCCCCAGCCGATCCCGTCCTTCAGCATGGATGGCTTTTCAATACAGCGCATCATAGGTGAGTAGGTTGATTGGTACTCGGCGATGCCAAGAGCATGATTCATTTCCGCTTCAGATAAACCGATGACCCTGCCTACCCCAGCGGCTGCCCCAATAGCTCCCCAAGAACCAGTACAATGGTATTCAGGTCGGAGATGATGGACAAGAATCCCGGCTCTAATCCCCACTTCATAAGCAATCAGCAAGGAGGTCAGAAATTCTTCACCTGAGATATTGTACTCTTCGGATGTAGCCAATACGGCGGGAAAAACAATGGCACCTGGATGTCCTTTTACAAGGCGATGACCATCATCCATATCAAGCGCATTGGCTGCTGTTGCATTGACAAAGGCAGCTCCTGCAGCACTGAGTTTATTAAATGTCATGAAAATAGAGCTGGCTCCCGTTCCCCACTGACGGAGGGTAAATTTACTTACGATTTCAAATACATTTGTTTTCGTACCTGCAATGGTACAAGCAATAATATCCGAAAGGGCATCTTTTAAAGCCTTCTTAACATGGCTAGGAACAGAGGAATAAGATTCTTCCATCATATACTTCACTAATTTTCCAGAAACCATCGGCATTTCGGTTCACTTCCCTAATAGAGAACGTTATTTCTTAATTAACCCTTTCTCTTCTAACCATTGACGGCCAACTTCTGTCACATCTTTATGATCTACATCTACCGAATAATTGAGGGTCATCATCGTTTCATTATCGAGAGAATCCGCCAATTTATTAAGCAACTCTGCGATTTTAGGATTTTTATCAGCTACTTCCTGTCTGACAACAGGCACCCCGTTATAGGCTGGGAAAAATTGTTGATCATCTTCAAGAGCGACGAGATCAAAGCCTTTAATTCGGCCATCCGTTGCGAAACCAACGGAAACATCAACCTGTCCATCCTTTAAGGCATTGTAAAGCAGTCCTGAATCCATTTTCACGACATTCTTTGAAGGGAATTTAAAACCGTATTTCTCTTGTAACCCCTTCACTCCATCTTGACGGGCATAGAATTCAGCATTCGAAGCAAACTTTAACTTCTTTGGATCATTATTTACAAGCTTAGCTAAGTCGGAAATGGATGTAACGCCCATTTTCTCCGCTGTATCCTTCTTCATTAAAATGGCATAAGTGTTGTTAAAATTGGCTTTATTTAACCAAGCAATTCCATTTTTCTTATCGTTTTCCTTCACTTTTTCATAGGCTTTATCGGAATCTGTTTCCACCGCTTGTTTTTGATAAACGACTAAGCCAGTACCTGTATATTCCCAATAGACATCAATTTGCCCATTTTCTAGGGCGGAGCGGACGACAGCACTTCCCATATTGCTCGCTTCCTCAATATCAAACCCCTTATCTTTTAAATAAATAGACGTAATTTTAGATAGAATCTGCTGCTCCGTGAAATCCTTTCCTCCTACCGTCACTTTCCCCTTGCTTTTACCAGCACCACCTCCATTATTACTTGCACTTGAACTGTTGCATGCGGCTAAAGAGATGAGCAGCATGACAGCAAATAATAGATAAACAAATTTTTTCATCGGTATTCCTCCCCTTTTTGTAAAAATTAAGCCGCTTCGAGTGTTCTTTGAAGTCCCCGTGGAATGATCACCTTTTCGAATCTTCCCAATAAAAAATCAAGCAGGATAGCAAGCATAATGACCGGAACAGCTCCAGAAAGCATAATCCCCGTATCATAAAGGGAGATTCCGGTAAAGATTAAATCTCCTAAACCCCCGCCGCCAATGAGAAAGGCTAAAGCAGCCGTTCCAACATTTATGACCACTGAGGTTCGAATCCCCGCCATGATGGCATACATCGCATTGGGAACCTCCAGTTTAAAAAAGATTTGCTTAGACGTCATTCCCATTCCTTTTCCGGCATCGATAATGAGTGGATTGACATTTTCAATCCCTGCGACAGTATTTCGAAGGATCGGAAGTAAGCTATTAAACCAAAGGGCAAAAATCGCTGTTTGCCATCCTAATCCAAAGTAGCTCATCACAAGGGCAAGAATCGCTAAACTTGGAACCGTTTGACCGATGTTCGCAAAGTTCATCACGATCCAATCATACTTTTTAAATTTTGGGCGTGTGATCAGTATACCTAGAGGCACAGCTGTGACAATCGCAAGCGCGGCCGAAATTCCTACCAGCTTTAAATGCTGGCCAGTTAAATAAAGTAAATCACCAGGATTATCGATAATGAACTGAAATGCTCCGGTAAAGTATGCCCAGCTTAAGATTGCCAACACAATGAGATACAAACTGATCTTAACGATTTGTTCTGTTTTTTTCCCTGTCAAAATGCCTCCCTCCTTATCTTACAATCGAAATATCTTTCGGATGGACTTCCGTTAATAAACTAAAATCAGAGACATGCAGCACGCCTATTTTTCGGTGATGATCATCAACTACACATGCCTCTCCATTAGGAGCTGTTAACAATACAGCTAAGGCTGACTTCAGATTTTCATTAATCGAAATGACCGGCCCATGCCAATCATGATTTAAACGATTCTTTTTAAAACCATCAATTAATACCATCAAATCTCGAACGTTTAATAGTGTTAATCGCTTTAAGGTGCGGTCGTCTCCAACGAAATCACGGACAAAATCATTTTTCGGTGTAGACAGGATTTCATCAGGTGTTCCGATTTGCATCAACTTCCCCGTATCAAAAATTGCGATTTTATCTCCTAATTTAATGGCTTCATCGATATCATGACTGACAAAAAGAATTGTTTTTTTCATTTCTCTTTGTATCTTCAAAAATTCATTTTGTAAGTGATCGCGAATGACTGGATCCAGTGCTCCAAAGGGTTCATCCATTAGCATCACGGGTGGATCTGCAGCTAAGGCACGGGCAATACCAATCCGTTGCTGCTGCCCCCCTGATAATTCATAGGGATAACGTTTTTGAAACTGACCTGAATCCAATCCCATCATGTCCATAAGGTCAACAAAGCGTTTTTTCATCTTACTCTGGTCCCAGCCCAGCATTTTCGGAACAACATTAATATTTTCTTCAATGGTCATATTAGGAAATAAACCATTATGTTGAATCACATATCCAATCGACCGGCGAAGCTTAATCATATCCATGGAATGAATATCTTTACCTTCTACTTCAATTCCCCCGCTGGTAATAGGAATTAAGCGGTTGACCATACGTAGTAAAGTCGTTTTTCCACAGCCAGATGGTCCAAGGAAAACACATATTTCACCTTGTTCAACTTGGAAATTAATATCGTTAACCGCAGTCACCTTCTTGTTACCGCTTTCATAAACCTTTGTGACATTTTTAAATTCAATCATTCGACTTCACCTTCCTCCACATTTAGTTACGCTTTAAGCTCTAGCACTTTTCCTTGATAGTTTCTTCTGCAGTCTTCCTAACAACAAATCCACGGAAATGGCTAAAATGGAGACGGCTATTGCTCCTGTTTGAATCATGACTGCATAGCTGGTTGAAATACCGCGGGCGATGTAACCGCCTAACCCTCCTGCTCCAATGTAAGCCGCAATAGCGCCAATCCCTATGGTTAAAACAATCGCCATTCGTACACCTGCCATTATGACCGGAGCGGCCAGTGGAAGCTCTACTTTTACCAAACGCTGGAAGGTGGTCATTCCCATTCCAATTGCTGCATCTCTTACATTCGGATCCACATTTTTAATCGCAATATAGGTGTTTCGAATAATCGGTAATTGGGAATACAAAATTAACGCCACAATCGCTGGTAAAAATCCAATTCCTTGATTAATAAGTGAGAAAATAGGAATCATGATCCCAAATAATGCAATACTCGGTATCGTCATGATGATACCTGCTACAGCCAGAACCAATTCAGCCAAGGATTCCCGCTGTGAAATATAAATTCCAAATGGTACACCAGTAAAAATGGCAATCCCTACTGCTAAACCAACTAATTGAATATGTTCTAACGTCATCCCAAGCATTTCTGACCAATTGTTTGAGACGAAATCTATAATCTCCAACATCTGCACCCCCTTGCAAACTATTTATTTATATATCTTGCAAGTAACGTGCCAACATAGAATCGAAGGTTTTCATCCAATTTTCTAAAAATTTTGTAAAAATACCCGCCAGTTGTGTAAAAAAATATTTACAAAATGAAAGCGTTTAAAAAAATAACGGATTCAAAAAATAGATACCTTTTGAATCCGCCTCTTATTTATAGATCCTCTGTAAAATACTTGTTCATTTTATATAAAAGGCTTTGTCTAGAGATTCCTAGTTTTCTAGCTGCTTTGGAAGGTTGACCGAGCGAGTCATCGAGAGCCTTTAAAATATATTTCTTTTCCATCTCATCCAAGAGATCGGGTAATGGAATATTGTCGCCACCATCTAAAAGGTCTGTAAAACTTTGATTTTTACTATCGCGGATCTCCCTTGGAAAATCCTCAATCGTAATAGAATCCCCATGGCATAAAACGACGGCTCTCTCAATTGCATTTTCAAGCTCACGAACGTTTCCTGGCCATTGATAATTCATTAAATGATTCAATAATTCTCTGTTTGTTTGATAATTTTTTTGATGCTTGCTTCGATACTTGTCCAAGAATTTCTCAACTAATAGGGGAATATCCTTCTGACGTTCTCTTAAAGAAGGGATATAAATATCTACAATGTTTAACCGATAATATAAATCTTCTCTAAATTTCCCTTCTTCTACAAGCTTCTTTAAGTCCCGATTGGTTGCACAAATAATCCGGACATTGACTTTTTTTAGCACATCACCGCCAACCCTCATAAACGTCTTGTCCTGGGTGACTTGAAGAAGCTTCGCCTGGAAAGCAGGTGAAATCTCACCAATTTCATCTAAAAAAATCGTTCCTTCATTCGCGGCTTCAAATTTCCCCTTCCTAGAGGATACAGCGCCAGTAAATGACCCCTTTTCATGACCAAACAGCTCACTCTCCAGCAATTGCTCAGGAATCGCTGCACAGTTGACGGGAATAAAAGGGGACTGCTTCCGCTCGCTAAGCATATGGATCATGTGCGCAATTTTTGTTTTTCCCGTTCCGCTTTCCCCATGAATCAGAATATTGGCTTCAGTCGATGACACCCGTTCTACAAGCCTAAGGATACCTTTCATTGCACTGCTGTTAGCCACTAATTCCCCATTCACCTCTGATTGCTGAAGCTTTTCTTTTAATTGCTTATTTTCCTCTTTTATCCCAAGCCACTCAAATGCTTTATCAATGGTAACAACCATTTCATTTAACCGAACCGGCTTGACCATATAATCAAAAGCTCCTGCCTTCATTGCCGCTACGGCGTTGTCTATATTTCCAAAAGCCGTCATCATAATAAAAATCTTGTTAGGATAAAGACCGATAAATTCTTGTAAAAGCTCTAAACCACAAGCATCAGGGAGCTTCATATCTAAAAATACTAGGTTTGCAGGAAGATCGGCTATTTTTTTCCTTGCCTCCTGACCGTTTGCAGCGGTATAGACGGTATAACCTTGTTTCGTAAGCGAAGATTTAAAGATTTTTAAAATTTTGGACTCATCGTCCACAAGTAAGATGTTCTTCATGACACAAATCCTCTCCTCTTCTGGTTGAGTTTAGGCAGTTGAATGGATAATTTTGTACCACTTATATCTGATTCCGCTTGAATATCCCCGCCAAACTGGGTGGTGATCTCATAGGCAATCGACAACCCTAACCCCGTTCCTTCTTTTTTAGTTGTATAGAAAGGATTAAAAATCCACTTGATTTCGGATTCGGGAATCCCACTCCCCGTATCTTTTATCTCTACCACCCAATTTGATTCTACCTCTAGTAAACGAACAGACAACGATCCGCCCTCTTCCATTGCATGAAGACTATTAATAATTATGTTTAAGAATACTTGACTTAATTTTCCTTGTTTTGCTAAAACAAACGCTTCATCAACAGCTAATATTTTTGTCACGGAAATATTAAGCTCAGAAAATTTATTTTTCAATAGATTGAGAAGTTCGTCTAACACAGCAGCTACATCAACTGGTTCCCATTCATCATCAAAGCCCTCTTTTGATAAACTCAAAAAGTCAGTTAATAATTGATTTAATCGATCCGTCGTTTCTAAAATATCGTCACTCATTTCTTGAATATAGGCAGGATCCTTTACATCGAGCAGAATTGCTTCCGCTGCGGCTTGAATGATACTTAGCGGGTTTTTAATTTCATGGGCGATTCCTGCCGTTAACTGTCCTAATGACGCCAATTTTTCACTTTGCTTAAGATACTCCTCCATTTTCTTCATATCACTTACGTCTCTAATAATAAGAATCGAACCAATAATCGTTTCATTTTCATCACTAAATAACGAGGAATAAATACGGACATCACGTTTGTTTCCATTTTTATCATAAATATAGCTTTCTTGTTCGTTAATTTCCTTTCCTTCTTTAATCGTTTTCCATGAGAGAAATTCTTCTTCCGACCTTTTAAAAGGAACCTCGATTATAAATTTGCCCATTACCTCATCACGAGCATATCCGGATAAATCCTCTGCTCCCCGATTAAATGTCACAATCCTTCCATCTTTATCGATCGTGATGATTCCGTATGGAATGGATTCTAAAATATAGTACAAATGCCTTTCTTTATTTTTTAATTCTTTCGCCATGTTTGCCATTGTGTTTGCAAGATTCTCAAGCTCGTCCCCTGTTTGAAGCTTTTCGAAGTCATCCCTTTTCCCTGCTGAATACTCCTTCGCCTGTCTCGTTAATTTGGTAACAGGATTAATGATTTTAAAGGCTCCAAACAAGGTTAATAAGTATGTAAGAAACAGCACCAGTAAAAAACCTTTCAATAGGAGGACCTGAACCTGTTTGGCAGGTGCCATTGCTTGATTGGTGGATTCACCAATAATCAGACCCATTCCCCCTAAGGTGATCGGCCTGTACGAAGTCAGCAGGGATTCATGAAACAATTCCCCTTCCCAAATCCCACTTCGATATCTACTTAACCCTTGACCTAAAGGGTGGTTTTTAAGCGATTCACCAATGTATTTTTCCTGCGTATGGGCGATGATTGTTCCATTGCGATCCACTAATACATTAAGCCCTTCTGTTCCAATTTTCCCCTGTGAGAGATAGTCTGAAAGGACATTTAAATTCACATAAGCTAATACGGCACCACGATAATTCTCTTTTTCATCAAGAACAGGATAGGCAATTCCGATTGTTTTCCGTCCATCCTCGAGAGTTAAAAGATTCGTAATATAGAACGTCTTGCTCCATTCAAGCCGTTCTAAAATATCATGGACTTCATCAGAACTTGAAAAATTCACATTTGGGATGGTTGCAATAGAATTTCCAGATTCATCAATTAGGTCTAGAAATAAATAAAGAGGATTTTTCGAAACGACACGGTCCATCTCGGATTGATAAAAAACTGTGTTTTCTTTGGAATCACTTAAAACAAACTCAGATATGATGCGGATATCATTGATCATTTTCTCCAGCATAAAGCTCGTTTTCGTACTAATTGTTTTTCCCATTAATTGATTTCGAGCTTTAATTTCTGAGTGGACTGAATCATATAAGACATTCGTCGTAACATAATAAATGGAGGCTAAAGAACCAAACACAACCATAAACGTAAGCAGTACATATCTTTTTGTTATTCTAGATTGCAATAATTGTTTCAAGTTCGTGTCTCCTATACGTAATTTTTAGAAAATTTTTGTATATCTGATATTATAGTAGAATAAAAGAAACAAAAATAGCCTTACATTAAAGTATAGGTCATTGGAACCATACGTTAAGGCAAGGCCGTTTGAAATCGGGGTTATACAAATTCCTGTTCTGCAATCTCTTGATAATGCCTCATCGTTACATGGACATCCTCATCTCTTATTACAGGGAGAAGCGTTCGTATTTCTTTCACTAAGCTAGTATCTATTTCACATAATTGCACGGACGTCTCTCCATATGGACACTGTGCAATAATTCGGCCATAGGGATCGATTACCTTTGAATTTCCATAAAACGTGATTTCGTTCTCAATCCCTACACGATTGACTAATGCTACATAGCATCCATACATTCCTGCATAGAACTTTCCTACTGTTTCCCATCCCTCCGAACTGGAATACTGACTGCCAAGCCCACCTTCTGGGCTATTAATCAAACCAATTAGGAGGGAAGTGTGGTGATGTGCTGCAATATGTGGCAGCGACGGATGCCATAAATCATTACAAATCAGCATGCTGGAAGTAAACGAGCCAATCGGTTCAACCTGTACTTTTTTTCCTCTGGAGAAATATTTCCCCTCTTCAAAGATCCCATAATTCGTAGGATAAATCTTCCTCTGGACAGAACAAACCTTACCTTCTTTGATCATCATCGCTGAATTATAAATTTGGTCACCCTTCCCCTGTTCAACGAAACCGAAAACGACATTCATCCCAATCTCTTTTGATGCCTCGCAAACGCGCCTTATTTCTTTGGAATCCGTGGTTAACGCTACATCATACAGCCCATCCTTCAGATTGTAACCCGTTAAAGATAACTCCGGAAAAACAAGTAAATCCGCTTTCCCTTTATTCATGTGCATGAGGTGAATCATTTCTGATATGTTCGCTTCTACGTTTCCAAAAACAGGAGCAACCTGGGCAATTCCTAGTTTCATATAAAGTCCCCATTTCGGTATTAATTCAGGGGGATGCCCTTCCCCTACGAGATCCCACATGCATCAGCTAGGACATCCACTAAATGGACCCCTTGTACCTGATTGCTGCACCCCTGTCTTTCAATTCCAACCCGCATTTGCAGCAAACACCCTGGATTCGTCGTCACAACCGTCGTGGCATTCGTCTTTTCGACGTGTTCCATTTTTCGATCCAGGATTTTCATAGATTCCTCAAAATGGAGCAGATTATAGATTCCTCCCGAAGCACAGCAGCTGTCACTTCCAGGAAGTTCAACAAAACGAGCACCTGGTATCGATTGGAGTAATTTCCTTGGCTCCCGATGTACCCCTTGCACATTTCGTAAATGACAGGAATCCTGGTACGTAATCACACCATCCCACTCTTTCTGAAAAGGGAGCGGGCCGAATTCAACGAGGACTTCACTAATGTCTTTCGAGGCATGGCTAAAGTTCTTAGCCCGTTCCGCCCATTCTTCCTCTTTTTCGAGAAGGTGGTCATATTCTTTCAGAAGAGCCCCGCACCCGCCGGCATTGTTAATATAATAGTCGGCTTTAGTTTCCTCAAAGGCCGCAATATTTTGTTTCGCAAGCTCCCTGGCATTTTCTGTCATTCCTTGGTGGGCATGGAGGGCACCACAACAATTCTGCGATTTCGGAATGATCACTTCACAGCCAACCAATGTTAACAGCTCAATCGTTAATCGATTGGTTCTGTTCAGTAAGGCATCCGATATACAGCCTGTAAAAAAAGCAACTCTTGCTTTTGTTACACCCTTAGCAGGAATAATCGTACCTAGTTTTGCGCGTTTTACCGGAGACTCGATTTCTGGTAGCACCGATTCAAATTGCCCCATCGGTTCGGAAATTTTATGCAGAAGCTTTGTTTTTTTCACAATGGTCCTGAGACCGGATTTTTGATAAACCCATGTTAAATTCCCAAGCATCCTCATCCGCTTTGGATAAGGAAAAACCTGTTTTAATATTAATTTTTTCAACTTATCATTCTGGTTCGTTTGCTCATCGGCAATGACCTCTTTTGCCGATTCTAAAATATGCCCATAAGGAACACTGACAGGACAAGCTGTTTCACACGCGCGGCATCCTAAGCAAAGGTCAATCGGTTCAGCTAGGTGCTTGGAAATATCGATCTTACCTTCCGCAGCCATTTTTACTAGATTAATTCTCCCTCTTGGTGATGCCGATTCCTTTCCCATTGATTCATAGGTTGGACAGGCTGGCAAACAATACCCGCATTGGATACACTGATTGGTAGCTTCATAGGCTAATTCATATAATCGACTGCCCTTTTTGGGGACGAGAGAAAGCGGCTGTGGAGTGGGACAAGCCTCGGTCTTCTTCAATGGAGCATTCATACTATACGAGCACCACCTTTGTTTGGCCTGCCTTAGGAAAAACTTTCCCCGGATTTAAAATATGATGAGGATCCCATGCCTCTTTCACCTTCTTCATTAAATCAAGGCCCGCCTCCCCTAATTCCATTTCCATGTAAGGCGCTTTTAGCGTTCCAATTCCGTGCTCACCCGAAAGAGTTCCCCCGAGAGATATAGCTGCTTCAAAAATCTCACTGACTGCATTCTCTACTCGTTTCATTTCCTCAATATTTCGTTTATCCGTAATAATATTAGGGTGCAAATTTCCATCACCCGCATGGCCAAAAACAACTAAATTAAGATCATATTTTTTACGGATATGGTTCAATTTCTCCATCATCGCCGGAATTTGGCTGCGGGGCACGGTCGCATCCTCTGAGATTTTCGTCGGACCCATTTGTGTGATGGCGGGAGACACCATGCGGCGTGCTTTCCAAATGTCATCCCGCTCTTGGTCTGTTTTGGCGGTTCGAACACTGGTTGCCCCCACTTGCCAGCAGAGCTCCTCACATTTTTCAATTTCTTCCTGGATTGCCAAAGGATGTCCGTCTACTTCAATGATGATGAGTGCTTCCGCATCAATGGGGAGACCGCATGGACTAAAGTTCTCTACTGCCCGAATACAAGGATTATCCATCAATTCCATTGCAGCAGGTAAAATACCGGAAGATAAAATTTTCGTGATCGCATATCCGGAATCAACTAATCTACTAAAAGTGGCTAATAGGGTTTTCTGTGCTTTTGGTTTTGGGATCAACCTCAATGTCGCTTCGGTTACAATCGCTAGCGTGCCTTCCGAGCCAACAATTAATCTAGTTAAATCATACCCGGTCACATTTTTAACTGTTTTCCCGCCTGTTCTAACAATTTCTCCTTCTGGCGTGACGACTTCTAAGCCAATGACATACTCTTTCGTCGTCCCATACTTGAGCCCTTTTGGTCCGCTTGAATTCTCTAATAAATTCCCGCCAATGGTAGATATTTTTGAACTGCTTGGGTCAGGAGGATAAAACAGCCCCACCTCTTCTGCTTTTCGGTGAATTTCACCGGTCGTAATCCCTGGAGAGACAATGGCCAACAAGTTTTCACGGTCAATAATGAGTTTATTATTCATCCGTGTCATATCTAAGACAATTCCGCCCTCAACAGGCAGTGGACCTCCACTTAATGAGGTAGCTGAACCCCTTGGATAGACAGGAATTTTATACTTGTTTGCTAACTTCATGACTTGACTAATTTCGTAAGCGTTTTCAGGCTGAACGGCTAATTCAGGTAAATATTCACCAAAAGAAGCATCATAGCTATAAGAATAAAGATCTTCCAGCCCAGTCATAATCCGATTGGCAGAGACAATTTGCTCGATTTCTTTTACTATTGCAGCTTCCATTTCTTTACTTCCTTTCTAAATCCCTAACAGCTTTTTAGGATTGGCATTGACCATCATGGTGATTTCATCTTCTGAAATGCCGTTAACCAGCATCTCCTCAATAAAATTACTTAACGCTTTAATAGGTGGCAAATTATGACGTTGTCCATAATCAGTGACCATAACACAGGACTCGGCACCCAGTAGCTTAATACTTTCCGCCATTTGCTGAACGGTAATATCATTAAAATCTTCACTACATGCTAAATAACATTTTTCCAGAATGCAGCCTTTCTTCACTAATTGTTTTTCTAATTCAAAGGCTACCCGTGCAATGCCTAAATCGGTATGTTGGATTAATATTTTCTCTACTTTTCTTTCTTTCGCAGCTTCTACTAACACAAGGACTTCTTCAGGCGCCAGGTGCCCTGTGGCCAAAACAATGTTCGACTCAGCAATTAACTCTAAAATTTCATATACCTCTGTGAGGAGTTTCTTGTCCTTATCCCAAATTTCAATTCCAGCAGATGGATGGCTCATGGCACGTTTACTATTGAAGAATTTCGTTTTTTTCTTACCAAAATATCGCTGGTGCTCCTCAGCAGAAAAGGTTGGCATCCAAATGACTTTTGCCCCTAACCGGATCGCTGCATCAACCGCAGTGGCGGAAAGACCACCGGTAAAGTAATTACAAACTAGTCCTCCGTACACATGTAATCCTTGTTCCTTCTCACGAATAAGACTTGCCCGATCGACCGTTTGCGCTTCATGGGCTTTTAAGACAACACCCGCCATTTCTGCCTTTTTTACATCCTCGATAAGTTCCCAATCTGTTTGCTTCCGTGGAAACAAACTAGGTGAACTATGAACATGCAATTCAATGGCCCCTTTAAGCAATGGATGAAATTCTTGAGTCATTTTAGTCACTCCCTAAATAAATTTACTGTTATAAGAGTAGTTAGCAATTTTCATGCCAAATCTTATAATCGGTGACACAGCAAGGGATATATGTAATTAAGGAGACCGAATGTAAAAAAAACAAACCAAAAACGCAAGATTTTTTTACACTATTTTTCTTTGCTTTTATGTCTATATCCTTTTTTTTATTGAAAAAGTTATATACATCAATTTACTTCCTTTGAGAACCACTTCTTTGATTTAACTTTTTAAACGCACTCCTTTAGTTTATTTACAATGGACCTATAAAAAATCACACAATAAGGATAATAAATCACACTCTAAGCAACACAAAAAGGCTTCGCAGGGAGCAAAGCCTTTTTGTTAGCAGCCTTCATGTTAATCCATTATCTTGATGAATGGTTTCCAATCAATCACTTCATTTTTTTATTACAAAACTCTCTGCCATCTCTGGAAAATCAATAAATGGGTTCCGATTGCCTTGAAGTTCATGGATCGCTAGGTTGCGATGCTTTTCATAGATGGAGACCGGAAAGGATTGATGCCATTTTAGCAATAAAGAGACATTCTCTAGTTCTTTTTTTATTGTGTTTGGATAGCGAGTTAGGAAATAGAGTGTTGCTCTGGCAACGATTCCTTTGCCGTATTCAGGTTCGAATTTACTTTCTTCCGCCTTGCCACAGCCATCTTTGATTCCTAGAAGCCATCCTTCAGGGACATAATCGAGGAAATCACAGTAAGGATAGTTACTGCGACTGCTATTGCAGGTGGGTTCGCAGGCAAATAGATGATGCAAGTCTCCTCTCATCGGTTCTTTTTTATCGAACCATGATTGAGGAACTACATGTTCACAGTTTAATAGATTTTCCGAAAAGAGACCAATTAACCCTTTTGCTTGCATTTCAAGGAGCCGAACGTCCTCCTCTATGACAGAAAGTGGATTCATCCCTTTTCCAGAATATATGCTTTTTAATGAACCGTTTTCCTGCAAATCAACCCAAGGGTACACATAACGGTGCGGGCTGTAGTTTACCCGATTTGTATGTGTTTTTTCAAGCAATGCATGAAGGCTGTCTGACAGATTAGCATCCGTGAATGAAATGCTCTGATAGTATTGATTCCTAACTACATTATCTTTATTTTCATCATAATAGGGTCTTTCTTTATAATTTAAAAAGTCTAACTTGGCTGTTTCCCACTCACTGTAAAGCAAATCTAGCTTTTCCATTATATTTTCAACGCTTGAGCAGATAACTTTTGGGTGAACACATCCGACAGGTAGTCCTCCGCTGTTAAATATAGCAATCCGTTGCCTTCGAGTTTTGGAGAGTTTCCTAGAGGAACCGTCCTTTTGATTAATTGGGCATACAGCTCAGACTCGGTTAGATTTCGCTCAAATTTTTTGTTGACCAAATCTTTTATTAGGGCAAGTGCACCGGATATATGCGGTGTGGCCATCGAAGTTCCGCTCAAGATTGCATAAGTTCCGTTTAAATACGTAGATAGGATTTCTTCACCGGGACCTACTAAGTCGACTTCATTATTTGAATTTGAAAATTCAGAAGAACGGCGTTGCAGATTAATGGCTCCGACGCTGATGACTTCATTGTAGCTGCCAGGATAGGCGAATTCATCAGAAGATTCTTGTCCATCTCCCTCATTTCCAGCCGCACACACGACTAGAATTTGCTTAGCCACCGCGTTTTGAATCGCTTGATGCAACTCAGGTACATCCACAGAACCGCCGAGGCTCATCGAAATGATATCCGCCTTTTGCTCAACAGCATAGTTAATTCCATTGATGATCCAGTCATATTGCCCCGACCCATTTTTATCAAGCACCTTTATAATCAGTAAACTGGCTTCAGGTGCAACACCAATGACTCCTGTACCGTTTTGGACGGCAGCAATGGTGCCAGCCACATGGGTTCCATGGCCATTATAGTCAGTGTATACATCAGGATTTCCATGATCATCTTCCGTGAAATTCCGTCCACCGATAATTTGCTCCCTTAAATCGGGATGAGTGACATCGCAGCCTGTGTCCAAGATCGCAACCGTGATTCCCTTACCTTTCGATTTCTCCCAGATTTTTGGAGCCGCAATCAGTTCAATCCCTTTTGGCACCTCAGACACCACTTCGACCTCTTCATTCACTTGATACGGAATTAATTGTAATTCTCTCTCCATTCGTATCCCTCCTGACAGAATTATTTTCTGTATATTCTTGGGGGTTACTAATAGTTTAACAATTCAGAATCTATTAAAACAGTTACTTTAGTTGGATTTTCACAAACAAATGTTCCCGTTTTGAAAGATTACAATATTAACCTTTATTTATTAGGCAAAAAGGACGTCCATCTCATCCAGTAAGCGATTTAAGAAATCTTGCAGCTTTTGTAAAAATGACTGACTCTCTTCAGATTGCAAAAATGCCGACATTTTTTCTGTCGTAGCACTTATTTGTTCTTTTACTTGGTTCCAGTCAATATCCATAGCCTTTAGTTTGTTGAAGAAGTCTACTAACATATCTAACTCTGCATCTGTTAAAGTAATCCCACGCTCCGTGGCAACTTGTTCAATTAATGTACGCAAGTCAGCTTCTGTTTTCGGTTCATTCTTGGCGATTTCATCCTTAACTTTTCCCATGAGGGCAGCAGCATTGTCCGCTCCAATCGAGTCCCCGAGCTGTGCGGTTTTCACCATTTCTTCATTCGCCACTTTTTTGATTTCTTCAGGAATTTCTTCATTAGTTGTCGTTTCATATGCTTTCATAATTCCCGTTAAAGCAGCTGTACCCGTAACAGAAAATGGAGCGGCAATCTGAATGGCGGCATCCTTTACACCCGCAGTAGTCAGGGCATTTCTATACATTTCATCCGTCACCCATGTAATATTATTCGATTGAACCTCTAACCCCGAATCTTTGGCACCAGTTGTGATGCTCGCTGATGAAATAGCAATGGAACCAATTTGTGCCTTAGGGATAGACTCCCCTAAATAATCATGCTCTTCTTTATTGGATACAGTAATAATTTGTGCGTTTTCCGGTGCCGCTAACTCTGCTAACATTTCATTTTTTTGCTGTTTGGTTAGGTCTTCTCCTAATGTAACAATCACATCTCCTTCTGCTGTGTCTGCAAAGCTGACAGATGGAACAGAGAAAAGAATCGTTATGACAAGTAACATGGCTTGAAATTTTCGTTTCAAAAAAAAACCTCCTTTTATACATTCAACCATTCCATATAAGAATGGGTAATGTTTTGCCACTTATATTTAATATCCCAAAAAATACTTTTCTGAAAAAGTGCTTTGCATCATCTTAACATAGAGGTTTGGGATTACATTTAAAGAATGGGTAACATTCTTGCTAATTATATTAAGATTCTTACATGACAAATAAAAATGTTACAAACCGTTACAGTAAACCTTATCCCATATTCATCTTAAGTAATCATAAAATAAACTTTAGGCATAACAAAAAGGCTTCACGAGTTGTGAGCCTTTTTGTTAGTAGAGTTAATGTTATTCCATTATCTTAAGCGAAATGAGATATTCTTAACACCAATCATAATCTTTAAATTCGACTTACGCTTTTACCGCTGATAAGTTCTTCGCTACCTCAGCTACTTTTGCTAGACCTTCTGCAATAATTGTCTCCGCTTGATCTGGGGCTGCATTATGTCCTTCAATGATAACTTCGTCAATGATTTCCATTCCGAATAGGCCGCCAACCATATTTTTAATATACGTCGCTGCCATTTCCATTGGAGCTGCTTCTGGTGTTGAGTAAATACCACCGCGTGCAGTTAGGATAACAGCCTTTTTATCAGACATCAAGCCGACTACACCAGCTTCAGTGTATTTGAAAGTGAAACCTGCTCCAGCTACATAATCGATAAATGTATGCAATTTTGCTGGGATGGTTAAGTTCCATAGCGGGAATGCAAATACAACAACATCTGCTGCAGATAGAGCATCCATTGCTTTTTGTTTCGCAGTTACAATACGTTGCTCAAGGTCCGTTAACTCTTCACCAGATTGTAATTTACCGAACGCATTGAATAACTCTTGACCAAAGTAAGGCATATCCTCGGCAAATACATCGTATGTTGTTACATTCACGCCTTCTAAGTTTTCCATGAAAGTTTCATACATTTTACTAGAAACAGCTTCAGAAGCTGGACGGTTGTTTGCTTTTACGACTAATATGTTCATTTATTAAATCTCCTTTTGTGATATCTTTAATATTTATATCTCGAATTGATAATATATAAATTAAATGTTTTCGTCAAACAAAACGTACTGGCAAGAGAGGAAAATATAGGGTTGGCAGAATGAAGAAGGCGGCCGATAAAATCGGAATATAGCCGTAAATCACAAAAAAACCTTACATTGTCCATGCAAGATTTTTTTGGTTCTGAAATCTAGCTTTACCTAGAAAAATTTATACCATCTGAAATGGATCACGGTATCTCTATTTAGATGACATCTCTTCAAAAGAACATTCCTTTAGTGGAACGACCTTCGTTTTATGAACGAGTTTATACCCGACCCATAATGCCAAAAAAATCGGTAAACCAATATAAGACACGGCCATTCCATACCAATCAATCTCACTAGATAAAAACGCTTGATAATTTTGGCCGAAAATGATAATGACACACATCGCAAAAGCGAGAATTGGACCGAACGGGAACCATTTCGCTTTAAATTTCAAATCGTTCAAGTCCCTGCCTTGGGCCGTATAAGCTTTTCTAAAACGATAGTGGCTGACAGCAATTCCAAGCCAGGCAATAAATCCAGTTAAGCCTGATGCATTTAATAACCATGTATACACTTGATCTCCAAATATGGATGTTAAAAAGGCCAAACCACCAATAATAGTCGTCATGACAAGGGCATTCATCGGAATCCCGCGATTATTTATATTTTGTAAGAACTTAGGTGCCTGTCCGTCCTTTGCCATCGACCATAGCATCCGTGTCGATGCATATAATCCGGAACTTCCGGCCGATAAGACCGATGTCAGAATAACCGCATTCATCACAGATGCCGCAAATGCAATGCCCACTTTGTTAAATACAAGGGTAAAAGGGCTGACAGCGATGCTGTCGACATCCCTGCCTAACAGATTTGGACTAGTATAAGGAATGATAAGGCCAATGACAGCAATGGCAACAACATAGAATAGGAGAATCCGCCAAAATACTTGTCGAATCGCCTTTGGTACGTTTTTCTCGGGTTCTTCACTTTCTCCTGCAGCGATCCCCACGAGTTCCGTTCCTTGAAAGGAAAAACCTGCAATGAAAAAAATACTTAAAACGGACATAAGGCCGCCATGAACCGGAGCATCTCCTAGAGTAAAGTTTTTAAACCCGATAAACTGTCCACCTAGTATCCCGAAAATAGTGAGCAAACCGACTCCAATGAAAACAATGACGGTCACTACTTTTATTAAGGAGAACCAATACTCGGATTCTCCGTAACTTTTAACCGACAAGGCATTCAATAAAAAAATCAGTCCTAAAAACAATGCACTCCACACGATGCTCGGTACATCCGGCAACCAGAACTTCATAATAATAGCTGAGGCAGCAATTTCAACTGCGAGTGTAACCGCCCAGTTAAACCAATAATTCCAACCAAGTGCAAAACCAAAGGCTGGATCGACAAAACGGCTGCCATAGGTTGAAAACGATCCTGAAATCGGCATTAAAGTAGCCATTTCTCCGAGACTTGTCATCAAAAAGTAGACCATAATGCCAATCGCTCCATATGCGATTAGCGCTCCACCAGGTCCAGCTGTTTGAATGGACGCCCCAGTCGCTAAAAATAACCCAGTCCCGATGGACCCCCCAATAGCAATCATCGTCATGTGACGTGCCTTTAGTTTGCGTTGAATATGCCCTTTACCCTCTTCGTTATTCTGATATTTCTGATTATTTCGGTCATTAGTATAGCTTTTGATTGCTCCCATTCTTGTCCTCCTTCATTTTTGAACTTATAAGCATCTGATAAAATTCATCTCCCGCTTACGATTGTTAAACGGGAGACGATTTGCTAATTATTTCGAAAAATCAAAGTAGTTTCGCTTCAATAAGCGCGGAGCGGCCATAAGTGTTTCATACGTCATACTTTTTGCAAGCTTTGAGCAATCAATTAAAAATAGATGATCTTCAATTTCTTTCACCGTCTGATCGGTTTGATAGGTCATACCGCATTCCAAGCAATGAATGGATGGTGTGTCCTGAATTTCGATTGCATTTGTTCCATCTGGAAGTTCCCAATACACGGTGTTGCTTGTTTCACGTGCTGTGTCAGATTCGCACCATTGACAAATCAAAATTATTCCTCCTTTGCTCCCACTGTTTCATATTTCTTCATTTGTGATTGGAATTTTTTCTCTTTTAACTCGTCACGTTTTTCACGTTTATCTTTTAATGAACTATGCTCATTGTTTTCGTTATACGTTTTACGGCGATCTAACCGTTTTAACCCTTCAGGTGTAAGGTTAAATTTCGTATCATCAATAATCGATAAGACTCCATTACTTTCAAACTTTTCGAACACTTCAGGATATACCTTTTTGTAATAATCCTCTGCACTGCCCGACTGATAATTTGTTGGTTCTGGATAAGAGGTAATGACACCTTCGAAGTTACGTAAAACGACTTTATTAGCACTTTGAGAAATGATATAGTTCGGCTGCAATGGAATTTTACCACCACCACCCGGAGCATCAACAATAAATGTCGGAACGGCATAACCCGATGTATGGCCGCGAAGTCCTTCCATAATTTCCAATCCTTTGCTGATTGGTGCACGGAAGTGGCCAATCCCTTCTGATAAATCACATTGGTAAATGTAATATGGACGAACGCGAATTTTAACAAGGTCATGCATCAGCTGTTTCATGATCGGTACACTGTCGTTAATGCCGGCAAGAATAACCGCCTGGTTACCAACAGGGACACCCACATTTGCAAGCATTTCACATGCACGCTTCGATTCTTCCGTAATTTCAATTGATGTATTGAAATGTGTATTCAACCAAACTGGATGATACTTTTTCAAGATATTACAAAGATTTTCGGTAATACGCTGCGGGAATACGACAGGTGCTCTTGTACCGATCCGAATAATTTCGACATGCGGAATCTCACGTAAATTTTTAAGAATATATTCTAAAATGTTGTCATTAATTAGGAGCCCGTCACCTCCGGAAATAAGCACATCTCGAATTTGTGGATTCGATGCAATATAATTAATCGCTGTGTCTAATTGTTTCTTTGGTACGCCCATTCCGATTTGTCCGGAGAAGCGTCTTCTTGTACAGTAACGGCAGTACATGGAGCACTGGTTTGTTACTAAGAACAAGACACGATCCGGATAACGATGTGTTAACCCAGGAACCGGTGAATCTTCATCTTCGTGAAGGGGATCTTCTAAGTCATATCTTGTCTTATGCATTTCCGCAGAAATCGGAACGGACTGCATACGAACCGGACATCTTGGATCATCAGGATCCATAAGCGATGCATAATATGGCGTGATGTTTAATGGGATTGTTTTGGTTGAGATTAATACCCCTTCTTCTTCTTCTGGTGTTAAGTTCACTACTTTCTTTAAGTCTTCTAAATTTTTGATAGTATTTGTCAGCTGCCAAACCCAATCGTTCCATTGCTCATCGGTTACATCTTTCCAAAGCTCGATTTCTTTCCAATGTCTTTTCGGTTTGAATAAAGTGTTTCTCATGAATAAACTCCCCCTATATTGGTTGATTTTTTATGACCTTTTAATGAATACTCTGTTTATTAAGAAGGCTGTATTGAACTAGTCTGTTGATTTCCG
>NZ_NUZU01000020.1:0-13722 GCF_002567005.1 Bacillus sp. AFS073361 | reverse complement strand
TCAACAGAGTGCCAAAATCACACATCTTTCTTTAACACAGCCATTAAGAAATGGCGTATTCCATATAATAGCGATTTTCGCCTTCTCCAAATTCATCGAATCTTGTCTCTGTTATTGCAAAGCCCATTTTTTCGTATAGCTTGACAGCTGATTTATTCTCAACGTTGACCGTTAGGCATACTTTTTGAAATCCATCTTGTTTTAAAATCGGATAAATATCCTGCAAGAATAATTTTCCGATTCCTTTTCCTTGCTGGTCGGAGCGGACATAAAACCCAAAAATGTAGGCTTTATGAATATCTTGGTAAGCTCTCATCACTTCACAGATCGCAATCGGCCTTGGATCGTTTGGCTCCCGGTATTGAATGAGTTTCCCGTAGCGTGCGAGCGGAACAAGGGCTTGTTCATCAACGGCTCCTAATCCCGGAAATGCGTCTCGCTCAAGCTCCATCATTATATTTAGCTGTTCTGGATTCAATGAAGCTGGTACTTCGACATAATAAGTTTTGTTTAATGTGTCCATTTTTCTGTCCCCCTCCGTTCTCCTTCATATTGGATATCATCGAGCGGCCAAATTGGCTTAGGAATATTACGATACGTAAAAGTGGTTAAACGATTGGATGCCACTCCAGGTGCATCCACGTAAATGATGCGGCCAACGATCGGCTCAAACGCTGCCCGGAAATGATTTTTCGCCTTTAGCCCAAGAATTCTCTTCGTGGCTGGCTCAATACCAATGTGACGAAACATTTCCGGATCATTCGCTGACATCGGCCTTCCAATCAGGAGGATATCCATCTTGCCAACACGAATGTGTGCCGCCCCTTTTAAATCAACTCTTAAATGCTGATTGAATGGTCCAGAATTGTGAAATACACCGTCCGAAAGGGCCACGACCGTTGCTTCAACGTGTACGGGCTCCCCAAATTCAGGTGATACTTTCCCTCCAAGGGACAGCATGACCTTATTTCCGGCTCCCATCCTGCGGCAGGCCTCAATGGATTCTGGATCGTAAAGTCCTCCAAACAGCGTGTCGAGAATGTTCATCTTCACCATCTCCCGAAGAAGCTCCGTTGTATCCCCGCTCCCGCAGCTTAGAGGATTATCCGAGATGTCCGCCAGCACGACCGGTTTGTCGTCTTCCATCGACATCGCCAATGTTAACCCTTCTTTTACACCGGGCAAATCCATAATAAATTCTTCTCTTACACTCCAGAACAAGGAAGCCATCTTTTGGGCAGTCTCTTTTCCTTTTTGCGGATCGAGCGAAACAACAAGTACACTAGCACCGGCCATGGGAATATCCGAGTAAGGAAAACCGCCAAATACGGACACATGGTGAATACCAGCTTCCTCTTCGGCTTGTTTCGCCCACTCGATCATTTTGTGCATCGGCCCTTCTGCCGTTCTCATATTGATAGAGGGAGGCATCATCGGCAGCTTTTCAAAAGAAGCGTAGTACGTGACACCTTCCTTTAATTGATTTAACAAAGCGGTGGCCGCATGAACACCTTGTTCGTACATATCAATATGCGGATAGGTTTTAAATCCAAAATGTAGCGGTGTGTAATCAATCATTTTTCCACTTAAATTGGCGTGCATGTCCAGGGTTGTTGCGATCGGAACATTCGGTCCGATAAGCCCGCGAATTTTTCCGAGTAAATGCTCTTCCGGATCATGGAGGTGCTCGACGACCATCGCTCCATGCAGGGCAAGCAATAATCCGTCCAACCTTCCCTCATGCTGGATGGACTCCAGCATTTGGCTTTCGATGATGGAGTATGCCTCCGTTGATACTACCCCTGATGGGACCGCTGCCGCACAAAGCAGCGGTACGATTTCTATATCCTCGTCCTGTTTCAATACATCCAGAAACCCACCCACTTCTGTTTTCGTTCCTGTATAGGCATCATAAATTTCATCGCCGATAAAGTAGCCTTCATTTCGAAACTGTTCGATTTCAGTTTTCATCGGGCTGAAACTGTGGGATTCATGGTAAAAGAAAGCAATACCAATACGATGTTTTCTCATGTTCTCCCGCCTTTAATCGATATGGTCGCTTCATTAATAGTTCGTATAAATGGACTTCCACTCAGTCATGACATCAAATGCATGATGGGAAACTTCACGATGACCGTTTCCGGACATCTTCATCCCCCCAAACGCCACACCCATCTCGGCATTAGACGTTCCGTTATTAATATAGACAAGTCCGCTGACTGCTTCCTTAGCCGCACGGTTCGCATAATGAAGGCTCTCTGTATAAATGGAAGTCGATAGCCCATAAATCGTTCCGTTATTTACCTCCATGGCCTCCTCATATGAATCTACTTCAATGATGGCAAGAACCGGACCAAATATTTCTTCCTGTGCAATGGTATCATTCGGTTTTACATTCTCAATGATGGTCGGTTCATAGTAATAGCCGCCCAATTCATTGACACGCTGCCCGCCTGACACAATCTTTCCACCTTCTTCAATCGCTGTTTTTACATATTTTTCGACGGTAAGAAGCTGATCATCATTGACCAGAGGGCCTACTTGGTTCCCTTCTTCAAGTCCATTTCCTATTTTCATAGACTTTGTTAAATCTACTACTTTTTGTACGAGCCGTTCCTTTACTGAACGCTCGACGATGACTCGGCTTGCCGCTGTACAGCGTTGACCAGTGGTTGTAAACGCTGATTTGACGATTCCGTCTGCCGCCTTGTCCAAGTCCGCATCCTTCAAGACGATCACGGCATTTTTTCCGCCCAATTCCAACGAGATACGTTTCAACGTTTTACTACTCATTTCAGCCAGCTTTTGTCCGACTTCTGTTGAGCCCGTAAACGAAATGATTTTCACATCCGAATGCTCCGTAAGTGTTTGCCCGACGGTTCTTCCTGAACCGGTAATTAAGTTCACAACTCCTGCTGGGAATCCCGCTTCAGCTAACACTTCCACAAAAATCCCTGCCGATAGAGCAACCTCTGATGCCGGTTTCCAGACGACGGTATTCCCAGCAATCAGAGCTGAAAAGATTTTGTAGGAAGCAAGGGCCACCGGGAAGTTCCATGGGGTAATGCACGCCGCGACTCCAAGAGGCTCACGAACCATTCTTACATTCCGGTCTGGGAAGCCGGCAGGGACTGTTTCTCCAAAGAGGCGTCGTCCCTCGCCTGCCATATATTGAGCAGTTGCGATGACCACTCCCGCTTCGCCTAAAGACTCCGGCAGCACTTTGCCCATCTCCATCGTCATTACACGAGCAAGTTCCTGTTTGCGAATTTCAAACAATTCGGCTGCTTTCGTTAAATAAGCCGCTCGTTCTGGAATGGGGGTGTTCTTCCATTGTGCAAACGCTTCATTTGCTTTTGTGACAGCCTCTTCCACTTGCTCCGTTGTGGCGGCCGCACATATGCCGACAAGTTCCCCCGTTGCTGGATTGATGCTTTCAAAGTAGGACTGATCGGGGGCACTTACCCATTTTCCATTGATATAAAGATCCCCCTGAAGGATATCTGTTTTGATTTGACTAGACATATACTTAACCTCCTTTTTGGTGGTATTACGAGGAAACGAAAATTAGTTTCCTGAAATGGTTTCGGTGATCACATCTTCTAAAATCGTTAATCCTCTATCAAGCACATCTTCTTGAATATTAAGAGGCAGCATTAATCGGATCGTTTGCCCGCTTACACCGCAGTTCATAATGAGCAAGCCATTTTCCAGTGCTTTTGATTTAATTTTCGGTACAAAGGAAGCAGCAGATTCGGAATCGAATTCAATACCGATCATCATGCCGACTCCTCGGACTTCAATAATCCCCGGTAAATGTCCAACCGAATTATGAAGTCGGCCGACAATCTCGGCACCAAGGTTAGCACTGCGTTCTACCAACTTCTCTTCCTCAATAACCTCAATGTTTGCCAATGCCGCCGCACAGGAGATTGGATTTCCTCCAAATGTCGAACCATGTCCAGCCGTCGGCCATTTTTCATGAAGCTCACGACTTGCGACAATCGCACCAAGAGGCATGCCGCCGGAAAGGGCTTTTGCCAATACTAAAATATCAGGCGTCACATTGGCGTGCTCTGCTGCGAACATTTTTCCAGTACGGCCAAATCCTGTTTGTACTTCATCAAAGATAAGCAAAATCCCGTGTTTCTCTGTAATCTTTCTTAACTCCCTCAAAAAGCTTGGCGGTGCCGGATAATAGCCGCCTTCACCCATGACCGGTTCAATGATGATAGCCGCTACACGGGAAGGATCGACGCGTAAATCGAATAATTTTTGAAGCTGATTCAAGCAGTATTCTTCTGCTTCTTCTTCTCTAATGTTTTTCAGCTGGCTCGGATATGGATAGGGAACGTGGTACACCTCGCCTAAAATCGGTTCATAATAACGGCGGTATTTAGAGCTTGATGCCGTAATGGCAGTTGCCCCTAAGGTACGGCCATGAAACGAACCTTCAAAAGCAATGATCGCGGGTCTGCCTGTGGCCGCTTTTGCTAGTTTAAGAGCACCGTCAATCGCTTCAGCTCCCGAATTGGAGAAAAAGACCGTGTCAAGGTTTCCTGGTGTGATCTGAGCAAGCTTTTCCGCCAAATTCGACGCCGTTTCATAATAACCATAGTTCAACCCAAGATGAATCAAGGCCTCCGCTTGCTTTTTAATGGCTTCCACCATTTTTCCGTTCGTATGACCGACTGCGTTAACAGCCACTCCTGAAACGAAATCGATATACTCCTCTCCGTCTGTCGTCCAAAATTTGGCACCATGTGCTTTTTCAATGACAAGCTCCGTTACCCTGGTCATAACCGGTGATAAATGTTTCTGTGCCTTTTTTTGAATCTCTTCTGTTTTATTTTGTAATTTCATACATCTCATCCTTTCTTAATTGACCTTTAAATATCGTGAATGATTCATCTAAAATTCTTACAATCTCGTCAATTTCTGTTCTTGTAACATTTAAGGGAGGGCTGATGATGAGGTGCTCCCCCTTTGTACCGTCAATGGCACCGGAACCGGGATAAAAAACCGCACCGAGTTCCATGGCAATTCCATTCAATCTTTCCGCAGCTTTTTCAGATGGATCGAACAGCAGATCCTGCCCACGATCCTTCACAAGCTCCATTCCGATTAAAAGCCCTCTGCCGCGAACATCAGATATATAAGTATGTTTTTGCTTCAGTTCCAAAAGACGTTTGACGAGGTAGTAACTTTGTTCTTTGACGTTTTCCAGCACCATCTCTCGCTCATATACGTCCAATGCTGCAAGACCCGCTGCAACCGCTACTGGATGCCCGCTATAGGTGTAACCGTGAATGAATTTCCCGTCGCTGTTTTGTATGAGACCGTCGACTAATCGATCATGCACGATCATTCCGGCGAGCGGTGCATATCCCGCTGAAACCCCTTTTCCAAATGTGATGATATCAGGTGTGATGCCAATCTGTTCTGTCGCGAAGTTGGTACCCGTACGGCCGAATCCAGTCATCACTTCATCGATAATTAAGACGATTTCGTAACGATCACACAGCTCACGAACTTTCTCAAAATACCCCGGCGGCGGTGGAACAGCACCTTGCTGGCTTCCGACAATCGGTTCGGCGATCAATGCCGACACGTTCTCAGGACCAAGCTCTAAAATGGTTCTTTCAATATCCGTCACACATGTCCAGTTTTGTTTGGAGAGACAATCCTCTTTTTGACGATCGTATGGACATCGGTGACAGTACGGAGAATAGACATGGGCATAGTTTAAAAGATTAGGAGTGTATGCATGTCTTCTTTTAACGTCTCCTCCTGCGGATAAAGAACCAATGGTGTTTCCGTGATACGATTGCCATCGCCCAATTACCATATGTTTTTGGGGTCTGCCGGCATCCAGATGGTATTGCCGCGCCAGCTTCAGAGCACTTTCATTCGCTTCAGAGCCCCCGGTGGTAAAATACACTTTATTTAAATCGTCGGGAGCCATTTTTCCGATGGTTTCAGCTAATTCATGCAATGCTTTCGTCTCGAAGCGCATGGTATGGACGAAGGCTGCTTTTTTTGCTTGTTCGGCCATGGCCTCGCCAATAGAAGGAATCCCATGGCCTAAGTTAGCGGCCACCGCACCCGAGCAAGCATCCAAATATTTTTTCCCGTTCTCATCGATGAGATAGACCCCTTCTCCGTGGGTAATAATCGGATACTCCTTTTTTAAATCCCGATGAAACACGTAGTCTTTTTTTATTCCCTCCATCTTTCCACCACCATTGCCATTCCTAATCCCCCCGCCACACAAAGTGTCGCAAGGCCATATTGCCGTTTTTGTTTTTCAAGCTCATGACATAATGTAGTGACGATTCTTGCACCGGAGCACCCCAGTGGATGGCCTAAGGCAATCGCCCCTCCATTGACATTCACGTTGTCTCCTTTGATGCCCCATTCTTTTAAACAAGCAAGACTTTGAGCAGCGAAGGCTTCATTTAATTCAATTAAATCGATCTCTTCCAAACGAAGACCGGCTTTTTTCAACGCCATTTGCGATGCTGGAACCGGACCGATTCCCATTTCTTTTGGTGATACACCCGCTGCAGCAAAGGAACGAATCCTTGCCAACGGGACCACTCCAAGTTGTTTGGCTTTTTCTTCTGACATCAACAGCAGCATCGAGGCCCCATCATTTCTGCCGGAGGAGTTTCCGGCTGTAACCGTACCGTCCTTTTGAAACACAGGACGCAAGGTTCCTAACTTTTCAATGTCCGTCAATCTTGGGTACTCATCGATCGCAAAATGTCTGATTCCCTTTTTTCCTTCCTTTACCGGAACAGGAATGATTTCTTCTTCAAAATGGCCCATTTCAATGGCACGTTTCGTTTTCTGCTGACTCATGAAGGCAAATTCATCTTGTTCACGGCGGCTAATCTTATATTTTCCAGCCAGCCATTCGGCTGTTTGCCCCATCGTGAAACGGCCATATATCTCCTCTGGCTGGGATTTTGGCTGACTCTCCGTATTTGAATCATACAGCGTTAGATCTCCCATCTTTTGGCCAAATCGAGTGCCAACCATATAATGAGGCGCTTGTGACATGCTTTCGACGCCTCCTGCTAAAACGACGTCCCCCTGACCTGTCATAATCGACATCGCTCCGTTAATGACGGCCTGCATGCCGGAACCGCACTGACGATGAACGGTATAAGCAGGAATCGATTCGGGAAAATGGGCCTGTAATGCTGAAACTCTAGCAATATTCGGCGCATGTGCACTCTGCTTTGTTTGGCCGACAATGACTTCATCAACAATATTGGCACCATAACCGGAAGCAGAAAGATTATTTTTCATGATGAGAGAGACAAGCTCTTCTGGAAGCGTATCTGCTAGTGATCCACCGAAGCTTCCGATAGCCGTCCGAAATGCATTTACGATAACAACCACTACGCGGTCACCTCTTTGCCTTTATTGAAAGATTCAGCAAGTTGAAAAGGTGCGTCCGTTTTCTGTTGAACTTCTTCAAGGGAAACTCCAGGTGACAGCTCTAAAAGATGAAGTCCATCGTCCTTTACAGCGAAAACCGCTAAATCGGTAATAATTAAATCCACAATTCGTTCCGATGTAATGGGATAGGTTAATTCCTTGACGATTTTTGACTCTCCCTGGTTAGACGTATGCATCGTTGTGACGATTACCTTTTTGGAGCCTTCCAATAAATCCATCGCCCCTCCTACACCCAGAACACTTTTTCCTGGCACGGCCCAATTGGCGATCCGCCCATTTGCATCGATTTGCAGCACACCAAGAATCGAAACACTTACATGCCCTCCGCGAATCATCGCAAAAGAGGAAGCACTATCAAAAAAGGATGACCCTTCCAAAACAGTGACAGGCAGTTTCCCTGCATTGACAAGATTTTGGTCAATATGCTCTGGATCAGGGGTAGGGCCAACGCCAAGGATGCCGTTTTCTGAGTGTAAAAAAACGTTAACATCGGATGGAATATAATCAGCCACCAGCGTTGGAATCCCTATGCCCAAATTGACGATATCGCCATCCTTCAATTCCTTCGCCGCTCTTGCAGCAATGTATTGTTTCACGTTCAAGCTAGTTCCCTCCTTTCACAACGATAAAATCAACGTATAAATGAGGGGTCACAATTTCCTCAGGAGAAATTTGGCCAACCTCCACAATCTCGTCTACCTCTGCAATAACCACATCTGCTGCTGTTGCCATCATCGGATTGAAGTTTCTTGCCGATTGGTTGTAGATGAGATTTCCTAATTGGTCCGCTTTTTTCGCTTTTATGAAAGCAAAGTGGGCTTTAAGAGGCTCTTGGAACACATATTTTTTACCGTTAAGGATACGCTCCTCTTTGTTTTCGGCGATTTTTGTTCCAACGCTGACCGGCGTATAAAACCCGCCTAGTCCTGCACCACCCGCTCGAATAGCTTCAGACATCGTTCCTTGAGGGAGAAGCTCCACGTCCATTTCCTTTTCCTGATAGGATTTAACCACCTCTGGGTTCGATGTAAAATATGAACCTATCGCTTTTTTTACTTGTTTTTGCCGTACTAGCACTCCAAGACCTCTACCTGGTTCCCCAAGGTTATTACTAATAATCTCTAAATCTTTCACTTCCGACTGAGCCAAAGCGGCTATTAAACTAAGCGGACTTCCCACAAGTCCAAATCCACCTACCATAATTCGTGAGCCGCTTTTAACCTTTTTTACAGCATCCTCGCATGTAATCAGCTTGCTCATCCTTTTTCCCTTCCTCTCCATAGACACTTAGTGGTTTATAACCCTTTGGAAACATAAAAAACCGAGCAAAACATAGATCTGCATAAAGAATGTCGTTCAAATGAACATTCCTTACAAAGAGTCCATGTTTGCTCGGTTTTAATAAGACCATGGGAAGAGGTCATCTCCCCACTTTATTATAACCAAACGTTATATATTCATTTGCTTCACGTTATCCCAGTAACGTTGAACTGCAGCTTGTAGAGCCACAATGATCGCTTGCTGGGATGGAGCAAAATAAAAGCTTTGAATTCGTTCAATCAGCTGCTCAACACCATCTTGAAGACAGTAACCTATCAACAGTTTTTGAAAATAATTTTTCGTTAGTTCTGTTACGAAGGTGAATTCGGCGCCGATAATTTTATGATCTTTCAGCTCCACTTCGAGTACAATTCCCGCATGCTTATACATTTCATACATGGAAGTTCCCTGTGGAGCTTTTGCATATCCTGTAACAATGACTGTTTCAAGTGTTTGCATGCTCCTAAACCTCCTTTTAAAAACTAACTGATCATTTTCTTTTTCTAACACGAGTATATGGGTCAGAAAAAATAATGTCAATGAGAAAATTCATAATTTTCTGAAATAGTAATTTGTTACCATAATTTTACTAGTAAGCGCTTACGATAATCACACATAAAATTAATTCTCGCTTAGACTTCAAACTCCTTCTAGAAAAATAAGAATTTTTTTGCTGCCTGCATAGAATTTCTCCTTTCATTCCCTAAAAAATGTACGAACGTGCTTATCACTATTTTCAACTTATAAATTTGCAATTTCTGTGCCAAAATTAAAAACGCTATTTCCCTCACCTTTTTTGAGAAAATATGCCAAATTTCTTGGCACTAACCTTCTTTTTTTGCATCTTACCTGCAAAAAATCCCTGGGAGAGGTTTTTCAAAAGGGAAATAGAACTTTTTGTAATTCACCCCAAATACAGCTGAAAAAGCAAAAATCCCCTTCAAAAATCATATTTGCCTTCATTTTTTACCTCAAATAGACAAAAAAACGATTCAAAAGTGAATTTTCACCGTTCGATTCAATTATGCATTCCCGTTATGGTAGAAGTACCCGGGAATACAAGAAAAGCGCGCTTTCTGAAAGGATTCTCCCTTGGAAAGCTTTGAACAATTAGTCGAACAGTACCAGCCCATGCTCCACAAGATCATAAACTCGCTCCATCTTTACAAAAACCATGATGAATTCTATCAGCACAGTCTCATTGCCCTTTGGGAAGCAAGCCAACGCTTCGATCCTAACAAAGGGAGCTTCACCAATTATGCCTACACCTACATCAAAGGCTGCCTCCTCATGGAGTTAAAAAAAGCACACCAAGATCATGAACGAAATGTACACCCAGGCGAGGAGTTCTGGGACCTTGTTGAGGATTCCCATTCTGATGACCCACTTCAGAAGGAGACACTGTTGACCTACTGTGAAACACTGACCCCGAACCAACAGAAATGGCTCCTGTACACCGTCCGTGATCAACGATCGATAAAAGAAATCGCCGAACTAGAAAATGTCTCCCCCTCAGCCGTGAAAAGTTGGCGCAGCGGGGCTCGGGAAAAGTTGAAAAAGATAGTGAGGGATTAGTGAGCTCGTTCATTACCTACCTGTTTTTGAAATTTTACCTAGTGTCGGTCTTCTTACCAAGGACAAGCCTTTTGGGTTTGTCCTTGCATTATTCCTGAAAAACCTCCACCAGCATCTCCAAATTTCTCAACTAATCAATCGTTTGATTGAAGCAGACAAGAGTCTTGAAAATAGCGAATTCCCCTCACTAAAGCTACGTGAAGTCTGTCGAACCTCGCTTAAAAATTCCGCAGGAAATATCCCTCTATTCTACAAAATTCCGTCATTGCTGAATAACCATTTTTATGAAGAATAACAACTTCCAGGAATAAGCAACATATTAAAAACAAGTAAGCATAAATTAATCGGTGTAGCTGCTCTACTAATGCTGAAATATGACCCAAGATCCTTCAAGATGTTTCTTTTAATAAAAGTCTCCAATTTAGTTAAAATTTTCTGGTATAATTTATTTTTAGAATATAATTTTGAACGTAAGGGGAGTGTATTTTGGAAGGTTCATTTGGATTGCTTTTAAACATAGTGATCACCATTTATTTAGTTATCGATTCTCGTAAGTATGGTAAAAGCCCCGTCCTTTGGGGAATTCTCGGTTTCATTTTTGGTGCGATTGCCTTAGGGATTTACTTAATTAAAACAGATCGAAAGGTAATCGGTTGGATTATTACGATTATTAGTATAATCGGATATATCGCCTTACTCTTAGTCATTTTATTAGGGGTTGCGCTAATAATGGGCGGAGGATTTTCATAAGAAGTCGTTACATATCATAACTATTAAAACTATGCTGAATTTACAGCATAGTTTTTTTATGCTTGTATTCGATCACCAATTCTGTGATCTACTAATCTATTGTTATAATTATCAGAATCTAATAATCAGTTAGTTATTTACAAGACGCGCATAAATGTATATAATCCTATATAAATACTAGGAATTGATTGGGCGTGCGGATATGAGTATAGGGATTACGTTGATGGGTTTACTTGTTGGTTTTTTGGTAGGGTTGACTGGAGTCGGCGGAGCAGCACTGTTAACCCCGGTTTTAATTTTAATTGGGGTCAATCCTTCCATTGCTGTCGGTACAGACCTTGTTTATAATTCAATCACAAAGCTATTCGGACTTGTTCAACACTGGCGGCAAAAAACAGTTAATGTTCAGATGGTGAAGTATTTAGCGATGGGAAGTATCCCTAGTGCAGTCATTGCGATTGGCTCCCTTCACTATTTTGAAGCGTATTACCACAATCAAGAACAGATTATTAGGCATTCCCTCGGTTATATATTGATATTTGTCTCACTAGCTATCATTATCAGAACGTTTGTAGAGAAAAAATTAAGACCCAATCGTTGGCAAATGAAGCCTTTGAGTGAAAAGAAAACACTAACCATTTTAATTGGCTGCCTTTTTGGCTTTATCGTCGGACTCACTTCTTTAGGATCAGGTTCTTTATTCGCTGTGGCAATGATTTATCTTTATCGAATGAAAACATCAGAGATGGTCGGTACGGATATCACTCACGCGTTTCTTTTGGTTACAGTAGCAGGGATGCTTCATATCGGTTATGGAAATGTTAACTATATGCTCGTGGGGAATTTACTTATGGGCTCGATTCCGGGAGTACTGATTGGCAGCAGCATTTCGGCAAAGGTTCCAACAAGACCGCTGCGTACCGTTGTTGCTGTATTAATCTTTGTAAGTGGTTTGAAGTTAATCTAATTTTGCATGAAAAAGTCAGCTGATACGCTGGCTTTTTTTATATGAACTTATTAGTGAGTTTCGTGTAGGTATGAGAAAGAAATTCCGACCTAATGTATTTAGAGGAGGCTTACGAAGCTGATATAAGCGGAGAAATTCCGCTTATTGTATATAGAGGAGGCTTATGAAGCCAATATAAGCGGAGAAATTCCGCTTAACTGCTCTAAAAAGGGCAAAATCCAACGATTTGAATCATTTAGACGGAAAAACTTCCCTTATTATCGAGAAAATATGGGTATTTGGCAATATAAACGGAAATTTTCCGCTTATTTTTCAAACACAGTGAAATCAACATTCAGATATAACAGAGCAAAGTATAAAAAAACCACCTTCAAAAAATGGTTACTTTTTAAAGGTGGTTGTTATTAAATGAAAGTTGATTAGTTAAAAAAAATGGCTCCGCAGGTAGGACTCGAACCTACGACCGATCGGTTAACAGCCGATAGCTCTACCACTGAGCTACTGCGGAATAATATGTAGTGGGCCTAAATGGACTCGAACCATCGACCTCACGCTTATCAGGCGTGCGCTCTAACCAGCTGAGCTATAGGCCCAATTTGGAGCGGGTGATGAGAATCGAACTCACAACATCAGCTTGGAAGGCTGAGGTTTTACCACTAAACTACACCCGCATATAAAAATTTGGAGGCAACACCCGGATTTGAACCGGGGATAGAGGTTTTGCAGACCTCGGCCTTACCACTTGGCTATGCTGCCCAAACATTAAATCAAATGGGGCGGCTGATGGGAATCGAACCCACGAATGTCGGAACCACAATCCGATGCGTTAACCACTTCGCCACAACCGCCATAATGGTGGAGGGGGACGGATTCGAACCGCCGAACCCTGAGGGAGCGGATTTACAGTCCGCCGCGTTTAGCCACTTCGCTACCCCTCCATATAAATGAAAAATGGCTCAGGACGGAATCGAACCGCCGACACAAGGATTTTCAGTCCTTTGCTCTACCGACTGAGCTACTGAGCCTAAAAATATGTATAAAAAAAGTAGATTTACTACTAAGATAAAAATGGCGGTCCGGACGGGACTCGAACCCGCGACCTCCTGCGTGACAGGCAGGCATTCTAACCAACTGAACTACCGGACCAGAGTATTTTCAAGCATAGCTTGAAAATAACTTAATTGCGGGGACAGGATTTGAACCTGCGACCTTCGGGTTATGAGCCCGACGAGCTACCGGACTGCTCCACCCCGCGACAATAGAAATTATAAAAGTAATAATGGAGGAGGAAGAGGGATTCGAACCCCCGCGCGGTATGACCCGCCTGTCGGTTTTCAAGACCGATCCCTTCAGCCAAACTTGGGTATTCCTCCGAATAAGTGGAGTCTAGGGGGATCGAACCCCTGACCTCCTGCGTGCAAAGCAGGCGCTCTCCCAGCTGAGCTAAGACCCCGTTATAAGATTTAAGAATGGTCGGGAAGACAGGATTCGAACCTGCGACCCCTTGGTCCCAAACCAAGTGCTCTACCAAGCTGAGCTACTTCCCGTAATATGCGCCCTGAGAGATTCGAACTCCCGACCTTTTGATTCGTAGTCAAACACTCTATCCAGCTGAGCTAAGGGCGCAAATGAATTTAATT
>NZ_NUZU01000005.1 GCF_002567005.1 Bacillus sp. AFS073361 | reverse complement strand
TAATAGTAGCTAGCACCAAGCACTCCGAGCATGCTGCCGGTAGTTAACACTTCGAATAACAAATCGCCACGCTCCTTTCTATATCACGTAGTGATAGTTGTAATAGATACGCATAGTGGAAGCGAATAATAGGACGATTGGTGTCGTAGTGATAGAGGCGATTATTTACCGTTCGCTCTACCGTGATGCTAGCGATTGGTAATGCGTATATAAGAGTGTATGGGGATTCGCCTAAATATTGCGTGTCTATCATAAGATTTTTTGGAAAATTACAAAGGAATTTATGAAAGGATTAGGACGAGTTTTGTCGAATTTATATAATAGGTGATCAGAATGGTAATTAGCTTAATTGGATCGTGGATAAAACAATCGGAGTATAGTAGGCCGGAAATTTGCGAGATATTCGGAATCTCACAAAATACATTATCGAATTGGAGTACCGGGAAGACCTATCCGTCCATACCGCAGGCTTTAAAACTGGCTGCGTTGTTAGGCGTTAAAGTGGACGATTTATATAAGGTGAAAGACGAAGAATAAGACCCTCGGTTAATTACCGTGGGCCTCTTCTTGAAATATACGTAATCTATACCGTGCCATTTCCTCCGCTGCTTCTCTCGTGGTGCCGTAGCAACTAAAAACCGACAGCTTTCCGTCAGTTGCCATTGCGTTGTAATTATTCTCACCGTGATACCATACCTTAACTTTAACGCGCTTTATTCTCACCGATCATCGCCTCGCTTTCTACCGTTAAGAGTTCGGTAACTGCTGGCGAATACCTGCGGATATTTGCGACAGTTGTGTGAACTATATGAGTTCAAAAAATTATACGCGGGTCAGAAACGTCAATCTCGGCCTTGTCGAAAGGTAGGCTTGGGGTCGACACAATTCGACATTACCAGAATTGTTTGTATTGTTCACACAATTTATACAATTCGCAGTTAGCGCTTGTCTGCCTGTCCTAGCCACGCCTGGCAATGTTCCCTCCGGATGAATACGGCCGTATAAAAATGCGACAAAATTACGAAGTATTCTAATTTTACGTAATTATCTCGGTATCGGTACGTTGATATGACGGCATTTAATGGCCCCGTAAATAACGGCGATATACATCCGTTTATACATTGTTGATATGGCGCCATTTATAACGATGGCAGCTCCGTTATTTCCCTACGTTTATGTATAATGAATATCGGTTCAGTATGCGGATGGCCTACGAGCTGATCCGTTATTACGCATGGCCGAACGTCTACAACCGACACGCTATTCGACAGACCCCCTGAGTTTCGACAAGGCGTCCGCCCCGGCAGCTCCGTGCGGATGCGGAGCCCCTACGGATATTGCGAAAATGTAAAGTATTGACCGCAGTGGTCAACGTATACCTTACTTATCCTTACGTCGTAAATCGTAATCATTCCGAGTTTCTTCTATTATATACCCCGGTAGGTATATTTGTAATGTCCGTTAAAACGGTAGACTCCAATTAGCGTCAATGTTTCGTAACTCCTCCCGCTCTATATCGGCCACCAGCTCCGTAATATCTTGATCGCCATTTACAATGGCTCGCTCTAACTCCGCACGGTTGGACATTTGCTTACGGATTTCTTTCCAGAATGCAAGCGCAACTTGTTCCGGCCGTCTTCCTTTTAGCGGAAAGCTCCCACGCTGCATTAGTCGGCTAGCGGATGTATAATGAATCTCGATAGTGATTGCGTTCAAATTAATCACACTCCTCGTATTTATTATACACGAACAAACGTTCCGTATAAATAGAAACATTTCCCACTTAAAACGACACGTATTGACAATCCGCTGACTATTCGGCAAAATAGCGTATGTAGGTTATTAAATTTTAAGCCGTAGGTCCTACGCTGACACTTTCGGTCAATCAACCGCAATGACAATGCGATGACAATACGATGACACTAGCGAATACATAACGTAAAGTTTCCTAAACTGTAGGTCGGAGGTTCGAATCCTCTTCGGGACGTCAAAGAAATCCTTATTTATCAAGGGTTTCTTTTTTTTTAGGATTTATTATAACTGAATGTTGATTTCACTGTTTTCTGTATATACATTTTTTATAATAGATTGGGGAGAAAAATATGCTAAGAAAAATCAACAGCAATGATATGGGTTCTAGTAATCTTGGTTGGTTAAGAAGTAAATTTCACTTTTCATTTGCAGAATATTATAATCCAGACAATATTCAGTTTGGGGTTTTACGTGTAATCAATGATGATTTAATTAATCCGCAAACAGGTTTTGGCACGCATCCACATAAAAATATGGAGATTATCTCCTACGTGGTAAATGGTGAGTTGACTCATGGTGACAGCATGGGTAACCAAAATACAATAACACGCGGACAAGTTCAATATATGAGTGCAGGTACGGGTGTACTGCATAGCGAATACAATTTAGGCAAAGATACATCAAGGTTTTTACAAATTTGGATTTTACCAGACAAAAATGGCCATGCACCATCCTATGGTGATTTTAGATTCAATTGGGATGATAGGAAAAATAATTGGCTGCACATGGTTTCGGGAAGAGACGGAGATGCTCAAATTACGATTAACCAAGATGCAAACATCTATTCCTTGGAATTGCAGCAAGGAAAAGATATAAGTTTTCCAGTTAAAGAAGGCAGGCAGGCTTATTTAGTTCAAATAGAAGGTACTTCTGTCATTAATGGCATTGAACTCTCTGATAGAGATGGAATGGAGATTGTTGAAGAAGATATCACAATTAAGGCAGAAAAAAACTCTCATATCTTACTAATAGAGATGAAAAAAGCATAGTAGTTTGATATATAAAAAGTCTGATGGAAATCCCATCAGACTTTTTGTTTTATTTCACTATCGACCTTTCATTGATAATCATTTGAATTTGCGCCACTGTTGCTGGATCTTCAAGCCCTGTAATATCACCTGAAACCTTTCCAGACACGAAAATTTCCTTTAATAAGCGGCGCATGATTTTTCCGCTAACTGTTTTCGGCAGTGTTTCTGTGAAGATGATGGATTTTGGCAGGGCAATTTTTCCGATAAGCTGTATAATCCGCTCATTAATCTTTTCTTTTAAATCATCAGTCCCTAGAGAAAGATCATTTACCCGGACAAATACAAGCGGTACCTCACCCTTGATTTCATCTGGGACACCAATTACGGCCGCTTCAGCAACTCCTTCACATTCAAGAACTGCACTTTCAATTTCCATTGTACTTAAACGATGCCCGGCAACGTTGAATGCATCATCTGAACGACCAACAACCCATACATAGCCATCCTCATCAATTAGGGCCAAATCACTTGCAAAATAGCTTCCTTCTACCTGACTAAAATAAGAGGAAATATAGCGCTCCGGTTCCTTCCAGAGTGTGCGGCAAAGCATTGGGAATGGTTTTCTTATGATTAAATTTCCTAACGTACCCGGTTTTACTGGATTTCCCTCTTCATCCACTACAGCTATATCTGCACCTAAAAATTGCATTCCGGCTGATCCCGGCTTCATTGGAGTTAACCATGAGGCACCAGCAATTGGACAGCCCGCTGTTTCTGTTTGTCCCCACGTATTATTAACACATATTTTTTTCTTTCCTAATACATCATACGTCCATTGCCATGATTCTGGATCAAAGGGTTCACCCACTAGGGAAACGACATCCAGACATGATAAGTCAAATTGATTCCGTACTTTTTCCCCTAGACTTTTTAACATCCGTAAAGCAGTTGGTGCGGTAAACAATTTATTAACACGGTATTTCTCGATTACCTGATAAAATCTGTCCTTTGTTGGAAAGTCAATCGATCCTTCATATACGACAGTGGTCACTCCATTTGCGAGTGCGCCCGCAATTCCCCAAATATGCATCGTTAACCATCCAATATCAGCCGTACACCAGAAAACATCATCATCATGATGATCCATATGATATTTGCTATAAATGTAATTTTGGATTACAAAGGCCATTCCTGAATGAACGACTCCCTTTGGTTTTCCTGTTGTACCGCTTGTATAGAAGACAATTCCATATTCATTGGCCTCTAGCTTCTCAGGTTCACAATGGATACTTGCCATTCTAGTTAGTTCCTCCCACCAGAAATCCCGTCCTTCTGTCATATTGATTTCTGAATTAAGGCGATTAACGACGATTACCGCTTCAATGGATGGAATATCTGGTATTACCCTGTCCACTTTTTCCTTTAAGCAAACTTTGTTTCCACGTCTTATCGTAGCGTCAGTCGTTACGATAATCTTTGGCTCAAAGCTAATGAGACGGTCCTTCAATGACTTTTCGGAGTATCCTGAAAATACTGTATTGTAAATTGCCCCAATCCGAAAGCAAGCGAGCACGGCAATTATTGCCTCTGCCAAATTCGGAAGAAAAATCGCCACACAATCCCCTTTTTTCACACCAAAGGAACGCAAGACATTCGAAAAGCGATTTACTTCTGCTAACAGCATATTATATGTAAAAAACTTAGTGTCCCCGTTTTCTCCCTCCCAAATCAGTGCGGTGCGATTTCCAGCACCATTTTCCACATGACGATCGAGTAAGTTAACACAAGGGTTACTGATGCCCCCTTCAAAAAAGCGAAAGTCAGGAAGGCTTCCACTTATTGTTTTTTGCCAAGGCTCATACCAGAATAGCTCTTTCGCCACATCGTTCCAAAAGGCTTCGGGATCTTTTTGGGATTTTTGAAGAAGTTCTTGAAAAGCTTTACTGCTTCCAATTGAGGTGATAGATTGTTTTTCTTCGCTTGGATATACAAGTTTACTTTCTGCAACTACCTTTAAAATTCCGCTTACATCCATATAAATCCCCCTAAATTGAAAATATTAAATCCATAGTGACCGACTAGTTGGTTAGTTCAGCGCTAAATCTATGAAAGCGCTTTACTATTATGTAATACAAAAATTACTGCTAAAATAGCAGCCTGTCATTGATGTACATCAATAAGGTTAACATAAATATTCTGAATTTTCAATATTGTAAAATTCTGCCTTAGCTGCATCTGCTGTGGGGCTTCCCGAACCGCCCGCGGAAAGCGAAGCCGCCTGGAACGGAAATCAACAGACTAGTTTAATGTAGCCAAACAAAAAAGACTGTNNCGATTTAAAACCCGAAATCCTTCGGATTTGTCGACAGTCTGAGAAACAATATTTATGAATCCTTTGAAACTCTTACCCTTCTAATAATAACGAGTGTGGATCTTCCAATAATTCTTTGACTGTCGCCAAGAAGCTAACAGCCTCTTTTCCATCTACAATTCGATGATCGTATGACAAGGCGATATACATCATCGGGCGGTTTTCCATTCGCTCCTTATCAATCGCAATTGGTCTTGTTTGGATTTTATGCATTCCGAGAATCCCTACTTGCGGGCTATTCAAGATTGGCGTTGACATTAACGAACCGAAAACTCCACCGTTTGTAATGGTAAATGTTCCACCTTGCAAATCATTTAACGTAAGGGCATTATCACGAGCTTTTTTACCAAGATTACTGATATCCTGTTCGATTTCGGCAAAGTTTTTCTGGTTCGCACCGCGGACAACCGGGACGACCAAGCCCTCTGGTGCTGCAACAGCAATACCGATATCATAGAACTTCTTGATAATCAATTCATCGCCTTGTATTTCGGCATTTAAAAGCGGGAATTGCTTTAAAGCTGAGACTACAGCTTTGGTAAAGAATGACATGAATCCCAGACGGACACCATGTTTTTCATAAAAGGCATCTTTCCGCTGATTGCGTAAATCCATAACGGCCGACATATCGACTTCGTTAAAAGTGGTTAACATCGCTGCTGTATGCTGGACTTCTACTAGACGTTTAGCGATGGTTTGACGCCGGCGGGACATTTTCACCCGTTCAACTGGTTTGTCAAACTCTTCATCTATTTGTTGTACGGCTGGTTTTGAGCTAATTTTTTCCAACTTAGCCTCTTCTTTAACTGAAGGTGCCGGAGTGTATGCTTTTACATCCTCTGGTCTAATTCTGCCAAGTGGATCCCTGCTGCTTACTTGCGCTAAATCGATTCCCAATTCTCTGGCCAATTTTCTTGCCGCTGGTGAAGCAATCGGGCTTGCAGCTTTCGGAAGTTCTTGCTCAGCTTGGGTGCTTTGTTGATTAAAGGTTCCTACTTCAGCTGATTTTTCCGGAGCTGCTGGAACAGATGAATTGGCTACAGTAGCTGCATTCTCATTCTCTTCGATAATCGCAATAACATCGCCTACTTCGACGATATCGCCAGGCCCTTTTAAAACCTTGGTAACTACACCTGAGTATTCGGCATTTAATTCTATATTAACTTTATCAGTTTCCAACTCAACAACACTATCCCCTTTGGTTACTTTGTCACCAATATTAATGAGCCATTGAGCAATAGTTCCTTCTGTAATGGATTCTGCCAGTTCTGGTACTTTGATTTCAATCATGTGGTGTATCCTCCTATGTTTGTTGGTAATTCCCCTATTAAGTTAGTATTTCTACTTAAATTATTTTCCTTAAATGCAATTAGTAACTAGTTCTCTTTCTTGTTTCTGAGAATCTATTAGACTCAATATAGTTCAGAGCTTGTTGGATAATCCGTTCTTGTTCTTTCTTATGAACGGCTGGATCGCCTCCTGCTGTGCTTGAACGTTCACGACGTCCAATGTAACCAACAGTCAGTCTGCCAGAAGCAAGTTCAAAGAGAGTTGGAGCGATATAATGCCACGCACCCATATTTTTCGGTTCTTCCTGCACCCAAACAATTTCTTTCAAGTTAGGATAACGCTTTATGATGGCTTCTACTTTTTCCTCAGGAAATGGATACAATTGTTCAATTCGAGCGATGTGAACCTCTTCTAGGTTTCGATTTTCTTTCTGTGAGTCTATTCCAACAGCCAGATCAATGGCCATCTTACCCGTTGTTAACACTAAACGCTTTACCTTTTCTGTCACTTTTCCGAGTTCAGGCTGTTCCAAAACCGTTTGGAAATGACCTTCGCTTAGTGCAGTACCAGTAGAAGCAACTAGCGGGTGGCGGAGCAGACTCTTTGGCGTCATAATCACCAATGGTCGAACAAACTCTGATCCTAAGATGGCAGCTTGACGGCGTAGTATATGAAAATATTGGGCCGCACTTGTCAGGTTGGCCACCGTCCAGTTGTTTTCAGCAGCTAACTGTAAAAACCGTTCAGGGCGGGCACTTGAATGCTCCGGACCTTGGCCTTCATACCCATGAGGCAACAGGAGAATTAGGCCTGATTTTTGTCCCCATTTTGCCCTTGCAGATGAAACAAATTGATCATAGAGCGGCTGTGCCGTGTTGGCAAAGTCGCCATATTGAGCTTCCCACATGACAAGTGTTTCAGGAGCAAATACATTGTATCCATATTCAAAACCTACAACAGCTGCTTCTGACAGCGGGCTATTATGAACCGCAAACGAAGCTCGTGCTTGCGGAAGATGATGCAATGGTGAATACGTTTCATTGGTTTCCGCATCGTGGAGCACAATGTGCCGCTGTGCAAACGTTCCACGCTCAGAATCTTGGCCGGTTAGACGAATTGGTGTACCATCTTTTAACATCGACGCAAATGCCAGCACTTCTGCTACCGCCCATTCTACTTTCCCATTAACTTCTAATGCCTGATCACGACGCTCTAAAATCCGCTTTAATTTTGGATATACATGAAAACCTTCCGGCCATTTCAGTAAATCTTGGTTTATTTCACGAAGTGTATCAAGTGGCACGCTTGTTTCCAACTGTGGAATTCCTTTGGCAATTACCATTGGAACTTCTACTTCTGCTGGAGGTTCACTTTGCGTCTTATCTGATACTTTTTCAAACTCCACTTTTAACATATCTTGCACACTGCGATTCATTTCCTCAACTTCAGCTTGATTGAGAATGCCCCTATTTTGCAACTGTTTAGCATACACTGCTCTTACAGTTGGATGGTTCACAATTTTTTTATATACCTGTGGCTGAGTAACCGCTGGATCGTCCATTTCATTGTGGCCAAATCGACGATATCCAACCAAATCAATCAAAAAGTCCTTTTGGAAACGAGCGCGGTACTGATAAGCCAAACGAACAGCGGCCAGACATGCTTCAGGGTCATCCGCATTGACATGGACAATCGGAATCTCAAATCCTTTTGCTAAGTCACTCGAATATCTCGTCGAACGTGAATCGTGGCTATCGGTTGTAAAGCCTACCATGTTGTTGGCAATGATATGGATGGTTCCACCCGTTCGATATCCTTTTAACCCGCTTAAATTCAAGGTCTCCGCTACAATTCCCTGACCCGGAAAAGCTGCATCACCATGGACCAAAATCGCAAACGACCTCGTAACATCCTGCTTAGGGTAACCGGCATTCTTCCGTTCTTCTTGGGCCGCTCTCGCAAAACCTTCAACTACCGGATCAACAAACTCAAGATGACTCGGATTATTCGCTAAGGTAATCCGCGCTCGAACATTCCCGGGGCCTTCCATGAAACGATTCCGGCCTAAATGATATTTCACATCTCCTGTCCAGCCCTCACTAATATCGACTAAATCTTCTGAAGGACCTTGTTGTTTAGCGGACGAATGTAGAAATTCAGAGAACATCTTGCTGTATGGTTTGTTTAACACATGCGCAAGAACACTTAAGCGGCCGCGATGCGCCATTCCAATCACGACATTACGTGCTCCATCCTCGACACCTTCGTGCACGGCCTCATTCAGCATCGGTACTAGCATGTCAACGCCCTCAATGGAGAATCTCTTCTGACCGACAAAGGTTTTATGCAAAAATTGTTCAAATCCCTCTACCTCTGTCAAACCCTGAAGCAAGTTTTTTTGTTCTTCTTTTGATAAGGATCGATGCAAGGAACCTGTTTCCACCATTTGAGTCAACCATGATTGTTCATCCATATGGTGCACGTGGTTAAATTCAAAGGCTAGTGTGGAGGTATAAATATCCTTTAAATGGTTGATCGCATCCCATGCCGTTTGTATTCCTGCCGGGGCCTCCTCCCAAACTAGTTTGGCTGGAATCGCTTTCAGCTCTTCCTCACTTACCCCATGTTTTTCTGGATGAAACAACTCTTGATTTTGCACATTCCCCTCTAGTGGGTTCATGTTTGCCTCTAAATGACCGTTAGAACGAATGTTCTCAAGCAGCTTTACCACTTTCAGTACTATCTGTATATTTGTAGAATTATTAGGATTGAAAGAATCATTATTAGGGTATTCTTCGGTATGTCTTGACTCAAAAGACAAAGGTGAGCCCCATTTTAGAAAAAGCTCTCTTAATTTTGGATCAATCAATTCTTCTCCGTTTGTATACCGCTCGTATTGTTCAATAACATAGCCAAGGTTTGGACCATTGAATTTCCTCCATGGATTATGCTGGTTCTTCTGTACTCCCATTCACAATTCCCCCAATGTTGTGTTACTTATATGTTCTGTTTCAGATTATTTAGTAAGTAATTTTCAATTGCTTAAGGTTAAGGATAATGTAATAATTGAAATAAATAAAATGCTAAAAAATAATATTAACTTATAAAAAATATTAATATCAGATAGATGGGTGGAAAAATGGATTACCGTGACTGGGAAATACTAAAGGTGCTTTATCATCAAAAGAATTTAACAAAAACAGCCCGCCTCTTATTTCTTACTCAACCCGCATTAACGACTCGATTAAAGCATATGCAGGAAGAACTAGGCGTAAAAATCGTAACCCGTGAAAGCAGGGGAGTGCATTTTACCCCACAAGGAGAATACCTTGTTCATTGTGCTGAGGAGGCATTAGCACATTATGAAAAGATAAAAGAAAATGTCCAAAATATGAGTAATCACGAAAGTGACCAAGTGGTAGGTACGTTGAAATTGGGGGTTTCCAACTTTTTCGCGAATTACGAACTTCCCTATATTTTGAAATTATTTAAAATGCAATATCCACATGTGGAATTCAAAGTAACGACGGGATGGAGCAGAGACGTAACTCAACTTATTCATAATAAAGACGTTCATATCAGCTTTGTTCGTGGAGATTATGGCTGGCGGGGATTATCGAAACATCAATTGTTTGAGGAAACTATTTGCATTGCTTCAAAAAATGAATTTAATATGAAGGACCTGCCTCGTCTTCCTAGAATCGAATATCGAGGGGACTACCTATTAAAATCACTCATTGATCATTGGTGGGCAGAAAATTTTGCGCAAGCCCCCTTTATAAGTATAGAAGTCGATCAAGTAGACCCCTGTAAGGAAATGGTTTTAAATGGTTTAGGATATTGCATTTTGTCTAGCAGAGTACTCAAAGGGATAGAAGACATATACAAAATCAATTTAAAAGACCAAGAAGGAAATTCAATTTTGCGAAGAACGTGGATGTATTACCATAAAGAAGCTATGGAGTGGAATGTTGTTAAGGCGTTTGTCAATTTTATCGAAAAAATCGATTGGAAACACAATTGAAAGAGGTGAAACAGGTCACGTAGTCTTCTTCTACGTGACCTGTTTCACTACCCTAATTAGGTAAAAATGTTGTTCGGAGACAAATTGTTAAGCAATTACACTATACCTAGATAGCTCCTTGTGATATTTGGAATAACTATTTGCCCACTATTGCTATATCTGGAAAATAGATTTGATAATGCTGTAAGGAAGGGATGATATTCCTCATCGGTTTTTTTGGGGGAATATGAAGCGGATAAGTATCGTCCCAAAAATCCATTTAAATTAAATTGCAGGTCATTGTGAAAGAACTTTAAATCATACTTTCCATCTTTAAAAAATTGCTGAAATGCAATCGGAGTTTCCTCCATACCACCGCTAAATCCTTTAAAATTTGGGCAGTACCTTTGGCAAACCTCTGCACTTTCCTTGTTTATATCGCTTGACCCATCCCGGCTATTCCAGACAAGAGCAACTTTTCCATCTTGATGTAAAATCCGTTGACATTCCAATTTGAATGGCTCCATGTCGAACCAATGAAATGCTTGTGCTACGGTAACTAGATTTATACTATTATCAGTTAAACTTGTGTTTTCAGCCGTACCCTTAATCGAAATAAAACGGGAATCCGTCTTCAAAGCTTGTTCTGCAACTGTCCTCATATCATCATTTGGCTCCACTCCAATTACAGTAAATCCCCTATCAATAAGCTGCCCACTTAATATTCCGGTTCCCGAGCCAATATCTGCAATAATACTATCCTCATTTAAACCAGCTTTAGAAATTATATATTCAATATATTCAGGGGGGTAGCTGGGACGATATTTTGCATATACCTCTGCTTTTCCTGTGAATTGATCATTTGATTTCATAAAGCCACCTTCTCTCTCTGTTCCAAATGAAATAGCCTTTAAAACAGCAACCTCTACTTTACCGCATGAGTTTCGTGATATTCATTTTTTAAAGGAAAACAAATGGTGAATTTAGTTCCTTGATTTGGGATACTAGTCACCTTAATCGTTCCTCCATGATCCTGAATAATTTTCTGACAAATAGAAAGCCCTAACCCCGTTCCATCAGATTTCGTTGTATAGAAAGGACTAAAGATTTTCTCCAGATTTGTATCCTCGATACCTACACCCTTATCACTAATCTCAACTACAGCTTTGTTCTCATCTTTTAATAATCGAATCGTAATATCTCCATTTTCAACCATTGATTGGATGGCATTATTTATTAAATTCACAAAAACTTGTACCATTTTATCAAAGTCCATCGGTAAAAACAGATCGGGATTGTAATCCGCGTATATGATTTGATGTCCCGAACTACGGGCTTTGGAATCTGTTAATACGATTACCCTCTTTAAACACTCATGCATGGAAAATGTTTGGTATAAAGAGACATTTGGTTTTGAAAATTGCAGGAATTCAACTGTTAACTTATTCATTCTACTGACTTCACTAAGGATTAAGTCATACCAAGGTTTTATATTATAATTATGCTCTTTAGAATGTTTGATGAATCCTTGGATAATGGTCAAAGGGTTCCTAATTTCATGTGCGAGGCCACCAGCCATTTCTCCTAAGAGTTTCATTTTTTCCTCTTGATAACGTAATTCTTCCCGTTTCTTCTCTTCTTTGAGGAGATTTTTTGCTCTCTCTGTCTCAATGATGTATTGAATGATAAGCACTACAGCTAGAGATGTTAAGAAGTCCGATCCAACTGCGAGTACGCTATAGGCATCAACCGGAGTATACGAAATTCTTATTAATGTGTAAAAGGCAATCAAGACAAAACCAAGAAAAATCCCTTTAAGGACACCCCTGATTTGAAATAAGAATTTACTAAGTAAAATAATATAAATGGAGAAACACCAATTCAACTGGGTTGTTAAATGAAACAATAGTAACGAAATGATCTCAATAGCAGCTATATAAATAAAATAGCGTGGATATATCCTTTCCCAAAAAATGCTTATTATAAAAATAATGCCTAGTAAAATCATTAAAAAGTGGTTTTGGGATTTATTCAACGTTGTAGAGGAAAAAATCACAAATACAACATAAATAGGCAAGACGACATGGTACATTAAACGAAAAAACATATATTTCTCTCCGATTCATTTATCTAAAGGTTGTCCAAATGATTATACTAGATTTTCCGGTCAAAAACCTCAGATTAATTTTACCATAATAAATAAAAAGACTGTCCTCTTATGTTATGTTAAAGGACAGTCTAAATGACAAGTTATTTCGCACTCACATACTTTTGCTGACTACAAGGATCTAATTCCCCCCAAAAAACCACTATACTCTCCATTACCTTTTTGAAACTGGGACCCCAGCTATTCCCCAATGGGATTTTGGGATCTCTGTAACGATAACTCTTATGCTCTCCTTTGGAGCGTCTAATGTTTCTGAAACAGTATTAGTAAGATTGTGAATAACTTCTTCTATTTTCTCTTTTGGTCTTCCTTCTAATATTTGAACATTAATAATTGGCATTGTAGATACTCCTTTTTTTAGACTCTTCAGGCTGCTGCTATCTTACTATTCCTCCAATTTGAAAACAACATCCTGATATAATTCATCACGATCAATGATGCTTCCTGTAAATTCATGCGTCAGCCTTCCGTCTCCATTAAAGATAAACGTTTTGTTGTCATGTAAAACTTCAGACCCTCTTTTTTCATAATGCTCACCGAGGGTATTTGCCAAGTTTTGAATCTGATTCTTATCTCCTGTCAGCATTTTCAGGTAGGATAAATCAAAATTCATTTTCTTTGCATGTTCTTTCATGATTTCTGGTTTATCATTTTCAGGGTCAAGTGAAATGGACACAAGTAAAAGATTATCTGTCTTACTTCTTTTTGATTTCAGATCCTGCTGCAAATGGCTGAAATTCCCCAATAATATGGGACATGCGTTTGGATCGATACAATTAACATACGTAAAGGTCAGTACAACGGTTTTCCCTAAAAAATCTTGTTTCGTTACTGAATTTCCATTCTGGTCCATTAACTTAAATTCAGGTAAAGTAACTTCTTTTGTCGCTTTATGGGCATTCGCTAATGTTTTTGCCTCAACAGTAAATTGCTTTTCATCCTCAACAATTTTGCCATCTTGTTCTACTTTTATTGTAGCCATCCAATCACCGTTCATCGCTATATTAGCGGTTCCAATATATTTGCCATCCCCAATTTCTTTAACTGCTACAGGGGTTGTTCCGTGGTCCATATTTTTCATATTTAATTCAGCACTCACTTTAGCCCCCTCCACCGGATTTCCCTGTTTGTCGACCACAGAAAACTGCATCGCATATATTTTTCCAGGTGTAAATGTTTTTGGTGTAGAAAGTTTTATCGTTAAGTTACTTGCTGACCCACAGCCTGCAATAAATATAAACATCAGACTCAATATGAATACAAAAGATTTTTTCATCGTGCCTAACCTCTCAGTCAGATAATTTTAATATCACAGCTCCCTTTTACTATATAATACAATCTTCTTTAAATCTGTGAAGTTTTACACATAAACCAAAATAACGATTGTAGGCGCATGATGAATTCATACGCCTCTTCAATCATCAATATGTACTGATTCTTTCTTTCTCATCAACCTGTAGTCTTGTAAGCAATGGACGGTTTATCTTCCACTCAACCTGTACTGGAAGATTGAAAAATTCCGTTAACTTTTCACTTGTTAGCAATTTTCTTGTCTCTCCAGCTGCAAAAACTTGACCCTCTTTTAGTAAAAGGGTTTTGTTGAAAACAGGAAGGATTTCCTCGAGATGATGCGTGACATAAATCAAGCTCGGGCCATCGGGATCTTTTGCAATTTTTTCAATCGATTCTAATAGTTGTTCACGTGCAATAAAATCTAATCCATTTGTCGGTTCATCCAAAATCAGCAAAGAAGGGTCTGCCATCAGTGCACGAGCAATTAATACACGCTGCTTTTCACCCTGTGATAATTTTTCGTAATTTCGGTTTGCATATCTAATACAACCAAGTGACTCCAAAAGACCAACAGCCTTTTTCCTCATTTCATCTGTGGGTGTTTCATAGAGACCAATCGATGCAAAAGCCCCGCTTAAGACAACCTCAAATGCGTTATCTCCGGGATGAAATTTTTCCTGAAGTGAATATGATACAAATCCAATTTGTTTGCGCAGTTTCTCACTTAGATACGTTTTCCCAAATTCCATGCCCAGTACAGTTACATTCCCTTTTGTCGGAAAATAATAGGCATTTAATAAATTTAGGATTGCAGTTTTACCCGAGCCATTTAAACCAAATAATACCCAATTTTCTCTTCTATTAATCTGCCAATTTACATTTTGCAAAATCCAATTTCCTTCTCGTCTTAATGAGACATTTTCAAGTTGTAAAACCATTGTAATATCTCCTTTCATCTTTTTTATGGTATGTATTTTATTATTATTGTATCAAATTTTCAGAAAATAAAAAAATAAGCCCTACCAAATAGGACTTATTGAATCTTTTTTACTCGTCTCGAAGCGATCGATATCTTCCACTAAAATAAATTAACGGATCCGAATCTTCCAGGTTAATGCTAGTTACCCGGCCAATAAAAAGGGTATGATCTCCTTCAACATGCTCCGCCGATACTTCACATGTAATTTGTGCCACTGCGCCAGGTAAAACCGGGATTCCTTCAAGACGGTCAAACACTACATTTTGTTGATTTTTTAACTGTCCTGCAAATATCATTGATAATTCTTGTTGTCCCGCAGCAAGTATATTGACCGAGAACTTTTTGCTTTGTTTTATCTTTTCAAGCATTTGTGCTTTTTCAGCAATCGAAATGACAACAAGTTTTGGATTAAGCGAAACAGACATAAAGGCATTTGCAGTCATTCCATGTACATTTCCCGCAACTTCTGTTGCCACTACTGTTACTCCAGTTGCAAATTTCCCCATTGCGTTTCGAAACTGACGGTCATCCATAATAACACCTCGCTACATATTATTATTTTCTAGCCTTTCTTTTTCAAACGACGATACATCCGATATCCTTTCCGCATTGCATCAACCATTAAAAAAGGGATTGGTGGATGATATTTATATATATATGGTAAATAAATCTTATAATAAGCTTTTTTTAAATCTTTCCATTTCCTACAAAATCCTTTTTTATAAAAATCAGATATATCCACTATATAACCCCTACCCTCAAACATGACGACATTTTTCCCATGGACATCGTAGGGATTTAATCCAACTGACCTTGCATAATCCAAACCGGAATCAATATCATTTATAACTGATTCGGGAATTGGAACCCCCTTTACCAGGGCATCAAACAAAGTGATACCTTCTAGCTTTTTTAAGATTAAATAATTTTCCCCATAATCATACAGAGTAGAATAACTTTTATGATTTCCTAATCTTTTATATACTTCAATTTCCTTCTTAAGTTCCTCAGGATTTCGACCATATACTTTTACAACCCATTCTGGCTTTGCATCAAGCGAAAATACCCCAGCATAATTACCACTTCCGATGGTTTTCCAGATCTGTGATTGATTTTCTACTATAATTGGGTCAAACGGACTTGTTGTCGTTAATTGTATTTTCGGGAATAGCTCTGTTTCTATTAAATTTATATACTCCGCTTTTTGCAAAATGTACACCTTCTAAACCAAAATATAATGGAAATTTCTTTTATGCCATTATACACTAATAATTAGTATTAAGATTTAGAATTCATATGGAAATTCGAAGCACTAAGGGCTAATAGAAAGGATTTGCTATGACTTTTCCCATTTTAGAAACCAAAAGACTTAAATTAATTGAAATAACCCATCAGCATGTGGACTACATATACGAAATTTTATCCTTAGAAGAAGTGACGAGGTTTTATGGGACTAATCGTTTTACTTTACCTGTTGAAGCTTCAAGATTAATTGACATGTTTTATAAGAATTTTGTTGAAAAACGCGGGATCCGTTGGGGTATAAAATTAAAAGAAAATCAGCGCTTCATCGGTACGGTGGGGCTTAACGGTTTACATTTAAAAAATAGGCGTGCTGAGATTGGCTATGAACTCCATCCAGATTATTGGAGAAGGGGACTAAGTTCCGAAGCGATAAATGAAGTAATCCGCTTTAGCTTTCACCACTTAGATTTAAATCGTCTTGGTGCCGTTGTCTTTCCGGAAAATGTAGCATCAATCAATTTACTACTGAAGATTGGTTTCACAAAGGAAGGAATTCTTCGCGGCTATATTAATCAAAATGAACAATTTTATAATACGTACGTTTTGTCGTTATTAAAAGCAGAATGGACAGAAAGCCAGGGGTAATCTCCTGGCTTTCTTATTCCTCAAAGTAATCCTTTACTTTTTTAGGGTTTTTCCCTACGGTATCATTATAGTACGGATTACATTCAGTAGCATCTTGTGGATCGAGATTGGTTTTGATCACTAACATTGGTGAGGGTGAACTCTCTGCAATGATTCGGTCATTTAATTTGTCAAAATCGGGTATATTTTTATTTCCAGGCTGTCTAGGTTCCATTTTCTAACACCTCCTTATCATAGCATGCTAATTTTCCATTTAATAATTCCCATGAAAAAGAAAAAAACTAGGAAGTAAAACCTCCTAGTTACTTTTATTCTTCTTCTGAGCCGACTAAGAAATCTGGATTTAACTCTTCGAATTCTTCATCGTCTACATCCATACCCCAATCATCATCGCAGTCCTTGCATCCATCAGAGCTGACAAGAACACAAACCTTTGTTTCGCCAATCACCTCTACGAGGAATTCTCTTTCAACATGGACGATGATACGATTGCCATTCGGAGAAATGACTGCTTCAACACAATTTGGCTGCTGCAGCACTCGAGCACTAATTTCATTGTCATCGAGGCAATCATGGTCACGATACTTTAACTTAATGACGTCTGTATATTGGACACGTTCTGTGACAACTTCTGTTTTGGTATTATCATTAAATGAGTACCAAACATTGATGTCATAAGAGCCATGTATCTCTACAGTCTTGCCAACCTTTTTCGCATTATATTTATGGTTGATGATCCAACAGCCAAGTATACTTGTTGGACTATGCGCCGGGCTAATCGTATGATTGGACTGTGTAAATTTACGTCCTTTCGCTACTACGGCCTTGGTAATTATCTCTCTATATTCTCCCATTTCGCGCGAACCCTCCTCATTCATTTTCATTTCATCGTATGCAAGATATAAGACTAGTGTGAAATTTATTTTGTTGAGTACTGGATAAAAGTTTAGTCATAGTTCATTTTATGCGGGAGTTATAGGTGTGTGCCTTGTATGCATGTACTTTAAAAATGAAGAGTAATAAGATTCAGATTGGAGGGGAAAATAAATAGGAGGAAAAAAATAAAGCCAGGCTCTAGTAAGCCTGGCTGGAATCTTAATGTTCGTGATCGCAATCGTCGTGACCTTCACAAGAACCGCCGCCATTTTGCATGCTTGAACCAGTTTCTCCTAATAATACATCGCCGCCCGTTGAAATGATGATTTCATCGGTGACTGTATTTGAAATGGTTGAAGCAATAATTTGAAGCAATTCGTTTACATCTAATTGTGATTGTTTGAACTCCTGTACAACAGGAATTTCATCTAATTCTTGCTCAATCGAAGCAATCTTATCTTCAACCTTTTTCAAGGCCTCAGGTTTTCCATAATGCTGAAGATTTACAGCTTGCTTTTGTAATCCTTTTATATCTGAAATTAAAGTGTGAACTTTCGTGTTTTCATTTAATTGTGCTTCTGCACGTTTAAAGAAGTCAACCTCTTCTGTTTCTGCAATCATTCGAGCTAAGTCTGTTGCACGTGCAACGATATCATCTTTTGTATATTTCGCCACTTTACTTCACCTCTGCTGGATCTAGTTCTTTCACGATTTCTCCGTTCAATGACCATGTTCTTGCTTCTGTTATTTTGACTTTTACAATTTTTCCAATTGCAGATTTTGGTGCAACAAAGTTTACAAGCTTATTCCTAGATGTGTAACCTGCAAGGACATCAGGATTGTTCTTACTCTCCCCTTCAACCAAGACATCAACGATTTGCCCTTCATGCTTTTTCATCGCTTCTAAGGAAAGTTCATTCACAAGTGCATTTAAGCGTTGTAACCGTGCTTTCTTAACTTCCATTGGAACATTATCTTCCATTTTTGCAGCTGGAGTGCCTTCACGTGGAGAATAAATAAAGGTATATGCTAATTCATAACCGACTTCACGATAGAGAGACATTGTTTCTTCAAACTGCTCATCCGTTTCATTCGGGTAACCCACTATAATATCTGTGGTTAGAGCTACATTAGGAATTGCCGCTTTAATTTTTCTTACTAATTCTAAATATTGTTCTCTAGTATACTTACGTGCCATAATTTTTAATACATCAGTAGAACCTGATTGAACCGGTAAATGAATATGGTCCATTAAGTTTCCACCTTTGGCCAGCACATTAATTAAACGATCATCAAAGTCACGCGGATGGCTTGTGGTGAAGCGGATTCTTGGAATATCAATTTTTCGTAATTCATCCATCAATTCACCCAGACCATACGAACCTTCTTCTAAATCTTTTCCATAAGCATTTACATTTTGACCAAGCAAGGTAACTTCTTGGTAACCCTGTGCGGCAAGATGACGTACTTCTTGAATGATTTCTTCCGGCCTGCGGCTTCTTTCTTTCCCACGAGTGAATGGTACGATACAATACGTACAGAATTTATCACAACCATACATGATGTTAACCCAAGCTTTAATATTCCCACGACGGACTTTTGGAAGGTTTTCAATGACATCTCCTTCTTTAGACCATACCTCAACAACCATCTCTTTTGACATGTATGCCTCATTCAAGATATGTGGTAAACGGTGAATATTATGGGTACCAAAAATCATATCAACCTGATGGTAGGTTTTTAGAATTTTGTTAACAACAGATTCTTCTTGTGACATACATCCACAAACACCTAAAAGTAAGTCAGGCTTTTCCAATTTTAATGACTTTAAATGACCTAGTTCACCAAACACTTTATTTTCAGCATTTTCCCTAATTGCACATGTATTTAATAAAATGACATTTGCATCTTCAGTGCTGTCAGTGGGTTCATAACCTAAAGCTAAAAATATCCCTGCCATAACTTCCGTATCATGCTCATTCATCTGACACCCATAGGTACGGATATAAAACTTTCGACCCTCGCCCATTCCACGGAACTCCTCTGGAATCGCAAAGTCATTATGGTACTTTACTTCTTCTTTTCCACGCTTTTTAGCATCCTTCAAGGATGGTGCAGTAATTACTTGTTCAAAGTACTTGCTGTAATCCTTGGCGGATTTTTTGTCCGAAGAATTAACAGACTCGACTTGCGTACCTTCTAAACGTTGTTTTTCATTCATTTGTTCAAATGCCCCTTTCAGACATAGTCCACACATTATTATAGTATAAAGGTTAACGGACTTGAAAACAATAGAAAATCCCGTGGGCTATAGCCCCGGGATTTTCTATTTGCCATTAAATAAATTCAGAAACTAATTTATCAAAATAATTTTGATCCAAATTAAGGTCTGCTTTAGATAATGGTGTTTCAGAGAAGCCAGTTATTAATTCTTGATATGACTTACGTTCAGTATTTTGATAAATTAGCCCTGTAACAAGACCATTATGCTTCATTAATGTCTGCATTGCTTCTTCGCGATTTGAAGGATCATAACCTTCGATATCACTAAGTTTAGTAAGATTTTCTTTAAACCAATCGTATGTGTTTACCTTATTATAAGTAACACATGGACTGAACACATTGATTAATGAAAATCCTTTGTGATTAATACCTGCTTCAATTAAAGCAGTTAAATCTTTTAAGTCTGTAGAGAAACTTTGTGCTACAAATGTTGCTCCTACAGTTAACGCCATTTCCATTGGAGAAATTGATTGCTCAATCGATCCAAGCGGAGATGACTTTGTTTTAAAGCCTGCTGCTGAACGTGGTGATGTTTGACCCTTTGTTAAACCATAAATTTGGTTATCCATTACGATATAAGTAATGTCGAGATTACGACGAATAGCATGAATCGTATGCCCCATTCCAATTGCATATCCATCTCCGTCTCCGCCAGAAGCGATAACAGTTAGGTCACGATTTGCCATTTTCACACCTTGTGCAATTGGAAGTGAACGGCCATGAATTCCATGGAAACCATAGGAATTAATATAACCTGAAATCCGGCCAGAACAGCCGATTCCAGAAATTACAGCAAGATTTTCGGGTTCTAAACCAACATTCGCTGCCGCACGTTGCATTGCCGCTTGTACAGAGAAGTCGCCACAGCCAGGGCACCAGTTCGGTTTTACATTGTTACGAAAGTCTTTAAAAGTGGCCATTTAGAACAACTCCTTACATTTTGTATAAACTTCGTGTGGTAAGAATGGATTTCCATCATATTTAAGATGCTTAGTAATCTTTTCAGCATGTCCAACATTCATTTTCATAATATTTGCTAATTGCCCGGTTGCATTGTTTTCTAAAACAATCACTTTCTTAGCAGCACGAACTAACGGAAGAACTTCGTCTGTTGGGAATGGGTGAATTAAGCGAATCTGAGCATGATTTACTTTTAAGCCATCATTCTCTAAACGTGTCATCGCTTCTTCAATAACACCGCGTGTTGAATTAAAACCGACAAATAATACATCTGGATCTTCGTGCTTAGTATTTTTATATACAGGTGTATTAAAGCGAATATTTTCGATTTTACGGAAACGCTTATCCATTTGTGCAATTCGATTTGCAGCAGATTCAGATGGTTTACCTGTTTCATCATGCTCAACACCTGTTACATGGTGGATACCATTTTTCATACCAGGAATTACACGTGGTGAAACACCATCTTCTGTAACTTCATACCGTTTAAAATATGCATTATTTTCGTTAGCTGGGATTTCATCAGCAACCAATTTTCCACGTCTGATTTCAACTTTGTCATAATTTAATGGTTCAACGGTCTGTTTTCCTAAAGATAATTGAAGATCAGATAAAATAATGACAGGGCATTGATATTCTTCTGCTAAATTGAATGCTTCCGCTGTATCATAAAAAGCTTCCTCAACCGTACTTGGAGCCATAACAATTTTTGGGATTTCACCATGTGTACCATAAATCATTGCCATAAGATCCGATTGTTCTTGCTTTGTTGGTAATCCTGTTGAAGGACCTCCACGTTGCGTATCCACAATTACCAGCGGTGTTTCAGTGATACCAGAAAGTCCAATTGCTTCCATTTTTAATGATAACCCAGGTCCAGCTGAAGCAGTAATTGCACGTACACCGCCGTAGTTAGCTCCAATGGCCATCGTACAAGCAGCAATTTCATCTTCTGTTTGAATAACTGTTCCACCTAAAGCAGGTAATTTTTTAATCAAATACTCCATTATTTCAGATGCTGGTGTAATAGGATAAGCTGCCATAAATCGGCATCCGCCTGCAATAGCACCAAGTGCGATCGCATCGTTACCAATCATAAACATCCTTTTTTGGCCGTCAGCCTTTTCAAGTTCCATTGTTGGGACACCTGAAGCTAGATTTTCTTTCACTTTTTCAAAGCCGGCTTTGATTGCATCCATATTCTTCGCAACAACTTGGTCGCCTTTTTTGCCAAAAATCTCACGAACTACTACTTCAAATACATTAATATCTAAGTCTAAAATAGCAGATGTTGCACCGATTGCTACCATGTTCTTCATTAAAGAAGTTCCAAGTTCAGTGGCAATTTCAGTAAATGGTACCGCATACAATGATGCTTGTGTATCATCAGGCTTCTTTGGTGAAAATTTTGCATCAGCAAGGATTACACCATTACTGTGTAGTTCTTTGTAATTTAAATCAATCGTTTCTTGGTCAAATGCTACTAGGATATCTAGGTCATCAGAAATTGAACGCACTTCTGTCGTACTTACTCTGATTTTATTGTTGGTATGACCACCCTTAATCCGTGAAGAAAAGTGACGATAACCATACAAGTAATAGCCCAGGCGATTCAGTGCAATTGCAAAGATTTCCCCAGTACTTTCAATACCTTCCCCTTGTTGTCCTCCAACTTTCCATGAAAGTTGATTGATCATGACTTACACCCCTTTGGATATGTAAAAATTAATTAGAATAAATTGATTCATTTATTAGTTTAGCACTATTCCGAGTATTTCACTAGAATTTAGCCTATAATAGCAAGACTAAAAAATGTAACTTAAGATATGTACTAAACGCTTACAATTCTAGACCTATGCACTAAAAATTGCAACCCTTTAAAGCGAAATATTGTCTAAAATATGAATATTTTTTTATTATTTGAAATATACTCGGATTCGATTATGTCGACTGCTGTAAAAACAAAATCCACCTCATTATATGGCAGTTTTTCTAACATTTATTCTTCAAACAAATATCTATTATTTATATTCTAGAAATAATCATAGTCTATCTTAGAATAATGTTTTATCGATATTTTTGATTTTTGACCTAAAACTAAAAAATACCTGCTTGATTATACAAGCAGGTAGTATCAATCATTATTTGTTTTTACTTGTCAAAAGTCTATCTCTTTCAACGCGGTTCTACAATTAGTTTGATAGCTGTGCGTTCTTCCCCGTCAATTAAAATATCGGTAAACGCAGGGATACAAATTAAATCAACTCCGCTAGGTGCTACAAATCCTCGAGCAATCGCTACTGCCTTAACGGCTTGATTCAATGCACCCGCCCCAATTGCCTGTATTTCCGCTGCACCTCTTTCACGCAGAACCCCGGCAAGCGCACCAGCTACAGAATTAGGATTAGATTTTGCTGAAACTTTTAATATATCCATTTCTAGCTCCTCCTTAGAAAATCCCGATCCCGCATGAGCAGTTTCATGAACAAATCAGGTTATAACATTCCACTGCTACTATATTCAGTTGTCAAAAAACATATTCCGGCTTGGACAAAAAAAATGCGCCAGTCTCTAGGCTCTGGAGCTTTTGGAGCTATAAAAAAAAGAGCAAAACCAATTTGCTCTTTAAGTATAAAACGGATGATCATCATTTATTAAGATAGGTTGAATTTTTTTTGTAAAGCCGGATTTCCGATCCAATTCAATATAGACGGCACTAAGCTGATTTCTTCCGCCTGTCGCCACCTCAAACCGGACAGGAAGGCTCGTCAGAAACCTTTTAAGAACAGCATCTCTCTCCACCCCTAAAATACCGTCATACGGACCCGTCATGCCCACATCGGATAAATACCCTGTGCCATTAGGCAGAATGCGGCTATCAGCCGTCTGAACATGTGTATGTGTCCCTACAACCGCAGATACTCTCCCATCCAGGTACCAACCCATTGCCTGCTTCTCACTGGTTACTTCGGCATGAAAATCCACAAAAATATATGGAGTTCTTTCTCTGGCAATTTCAATTAATTCGTCTGCCTTTTTAAATGGACAATCCAACGGTGCCATGAAAGTTCTCCCTTGCAGATTAATGACGGCAACTTCTAAATCATTTACTTTAAAAAATGCCATCCCTTTACCTGGTGTTCCTTCAGGAAAATTCGCTGGTCTAACCATATTTTTGGCTGAACCGATAAACTCAAAGATCTCACGGTTGTCCCATGAGTGATTACCAAGGGTTACAGCTTGTGCGCCATAACCTAAAAATTCACGATATATCTTTTCTGTAATTCCTTTACCGCCTGCAGCATTTTCCCCATTAATAATGGTAAAATGTGGACGATATTTTTCTTTTAATTTTGGCAAATATTCCTTTACCATGTCTCGGCCTGGTGACCCGACAACATCACCTATAAAAAGTAGATTCATTTTTAATCCTCTCATCAAGAAAAATTGTTAATGTTTCAATTGTATCACATTCAGACTTCATTTAATCGGATAAGCACTTTCATAAAAAAAAGCGGTGCATGTGCACCGCTTTATTTCGCATATTCAACAGCCCGTGTTTCTCGGATAACTGTCACTTTAATGTGTCCAGGATAATCAAGTTCTTCTTCAATGCGCTTACGAATATCACGAGCTAATCGATGCGCAGCAAGATCATCAACCGAATCAGGTCTTACAATAATACGAACTTCACGTCCAGCTTGAATAGCAAAAGATTTCTCTACACCTTCATAAGACTCAGAGATTTCCTCTAACTTTTCAAGACGTCGGATATAGTTTTCAAGAGTCTCACTACGGGCACCAGGTCTTGCAGCTGATAATGCATCCGCAGCGGCAACTAAAACAGCAATGATAGACGTTGGCTCTGTATCCCCATGATGTGATGCTATACTATTAATTACTACAGGGTGTTCCTTGTATTTAGTTGCAAGTTCAACACCAATTTCTACGTGACTGCCTTCTACTTCATGGTCAATTGCCTTTCCAATATCATGAAGCAAGCCCGCACGACGTGCTAAGGTTTCATCTTGACCCAATTCAGCAGCAAGTAATCCAGAAAGCTGTGCTACTTCCATTGAATGTTTTAAGACGTTTTGACCATAGCTTGTACGGAATTTCAAGCGGCCAAGAATTTTGATAAGATCTGGATGAAGTCCATGAACCCCCACTTCAAAGGTGGTTTGCTCACCAACCTCGCGGATATATTCATCCACTTCACGACGAGACTTTTCAACCATTTCCTCAATTCGTGCTGGATGGATACGCCCATCTTGAACTAATTTCTCCAATGCCAGGCGAGCCGTTTCGCGACGAATAGGATCAAAACCTGATAGAATTACAGCTTCAGGAGTATCATCAATAATTAAATCAATTCCTGTTAATGTTTCTAGCGTACGAATATTTCTTCCTTCACGGCCAATAATACGGCCCTTCATTTCGTCATTTGGCAGGTTGACGACAGAGACAGTCGTTTCCGCAACATGGTCAGCAGCGCAACGCTGGATTGCTAGCGAAAGAATTTCCTTCGCTTTCTTGTCTGCTTCCTCTTTCGCACGATTCTCACTTTCCTTAATCATTATGGCAGTGTCATGGGTTAATTCCTGCTCCATTCTGTCGATAATGATAGCTTTTGCTTCCTCGCGCGTTAAGCTTGAAATTCGTTCGAGTTCAGTTTGTTGTTTTCGTACCAACTCGTCCACTTTGCTTTCCATCTCTTCAATATGCTGTTGTCTTTGGTTTAGAGAATCATCCTTCTTTTCTAAAAGATTTTCACGCTTGTTTAACGTTTCCTCTTTTCGATCTAAATTCTCTTCTCTTTGCAGTAAACGGTTTTCTTGTTTTTGCATTTCATTTCTTCGTTCACGAACCTCACGTTCTGCTTCTGTACGCAGCTTGTGAATTTCATCCTTTGCTTCTAGCAAAGCTTCTTTTTTCAGTGAATCAGCATCACGTTTCGCATCTTCAAGAATCTGCTCTGCAGCATTCTTTGCACCTGCTACTTTTGCTTCAGCAATGGACTTATGAACAAAATAGCCAACAACGGCACCGACGATAAGGCCAAGCAAAATGGAGATGATAGTAATTAAATCCAATCGTTACACCTCCTCTTGCTATGAACTTTTGTTACATTTTTTAAGTGTCGGCATGTACATTGTTTAGACTCAACATACAGCAAGCACCAAGGCTTTTTTCGGATTGTAATAATACCAAAAATGTAAAATATACATGTTAATTGTAAAGGTGGGAATATTCATTGTCAAGGCTTAGTCCTATTGGCTTTTTGAAATATTTAGAATAGGACATCATTTTATGACCGATAGGCTAAAATCTTTATCAACTTATGACTATATTATTGTAATTAAAATATATTTTGTGAAGCTCTGTTATACTTGGCTGTTGATTTCCGCTCCAGGCACTTTGCTTTCCGCGGGAGTCTTCGTGCCTTCCGCTCCAATCAACTTGCTATTAAATCAAAAGTGCCCTTTTAACACAGCCTTTGTAAAAAAAGAGCAAAACCATATAAATAGCTTTGCTCTTTTACATTAATCAATTAGTTCAAATTGTTCATCATCATCTGTTTCAGTTACAAACTTCTCACCGTCTAAGCCATAATGTTCACGTATTTGCGTTTGAATCTGGAGACGAATATCAGGGTTTTCCTTTAAATACAGTTTTGCATTTTCACGGCCTTGACCAATTCTAATGTCGTTATAGGAATACCATGAACCGCTTTTTTGGACGATATCTAATTCAGAACCTAAATCAACAATCTCGCCTTCCTTAGATATCCCTTCGCCATACATAATATCTACTTCTGCTGTACGGAAAGGCGGAGCAACCTTATTCTTAACGATTTTTATTTTGGTTTTATTCCCGACAATGTCAGTCCCTTGCTTCAACGCTTCCGCACGGCGCACTTCAAGACGGACTGTTGAATAAAACTTTAACGCACGACCACCAGGTGTGGTTTCAGGATTCCCGAACATAACGCCAATTTTTTCACGGATTTGGTTAATAAAGATTGCGATCGTCTTAGATTTGTTAATGGCTCCAGATAGTTTACGAAGTGCCTGTGACATTAGACGTGCTTGTAAACCAACGTGAGAATCTCCCATTTCCCCTTCAATTTCCGCTTTTGGAACCAATGCGGCTACAGAGTCAACGATAAGAATATCAATGGCACCGCTTCGTACTAATGCTTCCGCGATTTCAAGCGCTTGTTCACCCGTATCAGGTTGTGATAATAATAACTCATCAATGTTAACACCTAATTTTTGGGCATACGTTGGGTCAAGCGCATGTTCAGCATCGATAAATGCAGCTTGTCCACCGTTTGCTTGAACTTCAGCAATTGCATGTAATGCAACCGTTGTTTTACCAGAGCTCTCAGGGCCATATACTTCAATAATACGTCCTCTAGGATATCCACCTACCCCAAGTGCTGCATCAAGTGCTAATGAGCCACTTGGACTCGTTAAAATCTTTGTATCCGTTTTTTCTCCCATCTTCATGACGGAACCTTTACCAAATTGCTTTTCTATTTGCTTTAACGCCATTTCTAAGGCCGCTTTACGATCATTACTCACGAATCATTTCCTCCCTTATATATAAACACATGCTAATTGCTATAATCTATTAAATTAATTCCTATTAATAATATAACTTCTTTTCGAATATTTGTCGAGCAAAAAAACGAACATTCATTCGTTTATTTTCAAAGCAACTTTGATGTAATTTTAGGTAATTCTCTATGCTTTTTGTATTTTTTTGCAACTTTAGCAGGCAGATAAAGTTAGTTTCATCCATTTTCTGATTTTTCCGCTAACTAATCTATTCAAAAAAAATCACAGAATACTATTAAGCATTCTGTGACTCTTTTAACAATTGAAGGAGAAAATGACACCCATATTTTACGGCACGCCCTCGATTGGCTTCTCTTGTACCGCCAAGGATAAGTTTTTCAACAACGGTTGGCTTTCCCTTTATTGAAATCCCAATAAATACAGTACCAACCGGCTTGCCTTCAAGCTCTTCAGGACCTGCTACACCAGTAAAACTAATTCCAATATCCGTTTTAAATAATTGGGCAGCATTTTCAGCCAGTTCCCTAGCACATTGTTCACTAACTGCACCTTCTGTTTCTAGTGTTTCTTGCCGCACTTTTAAAATCTGCTGTTTTACTTGATTTGAATAGCAGACAACTCCACCAGTAAACACCGAACTTGCACCCGAAATGGCGGTCAGCCCATGTTGGAACAGTCCACCGGTTAAACTCTCAGCCGCAGTAATTGTAAGTTTTCGTGTCTGTAAGGTCTTTCTTACTTCTTCCATTAGTGACGTATGGTCATATCCATAAAAAAACTCACCTACACGCTGGTTAATGGTATTTTCTAGATTATCGAGAAGTGACTGAGCTAGTTTTCCGTCTACATGTTTGGCAGTCAGCCTCAATGTAACCTCCCCATCCCCAGCAAGCGGGGCGATCGTTGGGTTGCTCTGTGCGTCAATTAAATCCATAATCTCGGTTTCCAAGGCAGCTTCACCAATTCCAAAAAACCTTAACACCCTTGAAACAATTACCTCTTTGGACAGGTTTTCTTTAGAGAGTGCCTGACACCCATATTGACTAAACATCGGCTCAAGTTCCTTAGGTGGGCCAGGGAGCAGCATATAGGTGTGATCGTTAGATTTAACAACCATTCCTGGAGCCATTCCATGATCATTTGGAAGAATATGTGCACCACTTAATACAAGTGCCTGTTTTCGGTTATTTTCGGTCATTGGGCGATGGGTCCGTTTAAAGTATAATTCTATCGAAGTTAATGCATCCTCATCGGTCACAAGTTCTTTTCCAAGGTGGCGTGCAATTGTTTCCTTCGTTAAATCATCCTTTGTTGGTCCAAGGCCACCCGTAAAGATAATAAGTTCTGCACGCTTCTCAGCTATTTCAATTGCCGATTCTAATCTATCAGGATTATCACCAACTACCGTATGATAAAAGACATTAATCCCTAGGTCCGCCAATTGCTGGGACAAAAAACGTGCATTCGTATTCACAATTTGACCGAGCAATAACTCCGAACCAACTGCAATAATCTCAGCATTCATCATAATCAACATCCTTTACTCCTAAGTTGGTAAAACTTACTTTGAATTTTTAAGGACATGACTATTTTTTGCAAAATAATCCCATCCAGACCAAATCGTAAAAATTAATGCAACCCACAATGCCACGATATCAAAACGAAATGGAATCATTGCAAAAATAATATTATGTAATAAAAGTGCTGAAATAGCGACAATTTGCGCCCAGGTTTTAATTTTCCCAAGCATGTTAGCCGCAACCACTTCTCCTTCTCCTGCAAGTAAGAGACGTAATCCTGTTACCGCAAACTCCCTGCTAATAATAACAATCACAATCCATGAAGGTGCATAAACATCATTCAATTCAACGAGAACAATCAATGCAGCCGAGACCAATAATTTGTCAGCAAGCGGGTCGAGAAATTTCCCCATATTAGTCACCAGGTTATACTTTCGGGCATAATGCCCATCAACCCAGTCAGTGGATGAGGCTAAAATAAAAATCAATGCACCGACAAAATGGGTCACGGGAAGGTCTGTCCCCAGCAGATGCATATCGCCCCATTCAAAAGGAGCAAGCATAATAATCAAGAATATTGGAATTAATAATATTCTTGATACAGTGATTCTATTCGGAATATTCATAGTTTTCCTCCGTTTTAATATTAAAAGCGAAAAATAGTCATCAACAGATGACTATTCGTTTTTCAGAACATATTGGATCGTTATGTTCTGAACATTTGCAGTCGCTGGCACTGCATACTCGAGCTTTTGGTCATTAACATAGATTTCTGTATCAGCGGCATTTCCCACTCGAATAACGGCCGCACTCTCTGCTGATAAGTCTTCTGTTTGACTTTCAGTACCGCCTTTTTTTAATAATCCTTGGAAAAAGGATTTCCCTTTTCCATTTTTAATACTAACCCAAGTCTGCCCTTTAGAAACCAACTTCACAACAAACTTGTCTGCATTTTTTAATTCATAGGTTGAATTCCTGCCGCTGCTTTGAACGGCTGTAATTTCTTGTTTTGGTGATTCTTCTACAGTTGTTTGCTGCTCTTCCTGCTCTGTATTATCTGTCTTTTCTTGGATGTCATCCTTCTTATTCACTTCTGCTTTTTCTTTTTCAAGATTCTCCGATTTCACAATTTTAACCGGTTCATTTTCTTTATTAATTGATTCATTCGTATTATCACCCGCATGTTTATATACAAAATAATATAACAGGCTGGCAACTCCAATTACAAAAACACCGATTAAAACCTTTGGTAATATATCAAAAATTTTAGAATTGCTTTCTGAAATTGATTTATGTGTTTTCACTCTGGACAATTGCTGTGGCAATTCGTCATTTAAGCTTGCAGGAATTTCACCTTTATAGGTTTCAAAAATTTCATCAGGATCAAGACTTAGTGCCTCTGCATACTGCTTAATAAATGCGCGAACATAAAAATTCCCGGGCATGCTCGCATAATTCCCTTCTTCAATACCAATTAAATACCTCTTTTGAATTTTCGTCATGGATTGTAAATCATCCAAGCTTAATCCATTAGCTAATCGGGCTTCTTTTAGTCGATTCCCTAATTCAGTCAACTGTTAACACCTTCCAATTTATTAAAAATCAAAATCTCCAAAATCAGATCCGGAGAACATACTATGCTGATCAACGACCTCATATGTAATCTCTTCTTCCGCGTCATTCCTAAGCTCAATAATGTAATCAAAATCGTCGAGTGTATATTCTGAGTTTTGAACAAAAATATCAGGATGCTCGATGACTTTTACAGACGGAAGTCTCATGATTTCACGAACAAGCTGCCAATGACGCTCATTAGCACGTCTGGTAGAAACAATTCCATCCAGTATAAATAGATTGTTTTCGTTATATTCATCTTCAATTAATTGATTACGGATTGTTTGTTTTAACAAAGTGGAAGACACAAATAACCAGCGTTTATTTGCACAAACACTTGCAGCCACCAATGATTCTGTTTTTCCTACACGAGGCATTCCGCGAATACCAATCAACTTATGGCCTTCCTGCTTAAATAATTCTGCCATAAAATCAACTAATAAGCCAAGTTCATCCCTTACAAAACGGAAGGTTTTTTTATCGTCCGCATCTCTTTGAATATAACGTCCATGTCTTACCGCAAGCCTGTCACGCAGTTTGGGTTCTCTAAGTTTAATTAGTTTTATTGTGTCCATCGTATGTAAAATTGACTCAAGGCGTTTAATTTGGTCATCATCTTTTGCTAAAATGAGTAATCCTCGTCGTCCTTCATCTACACCATTTATTGTAACAATGTTAATAGAGAGCATTCCTAATAGGGATGAAATGTCCCCTAATAGGCCTGGTCGGTTCTTCTGAATCTCATATTCTAAATACCATTCTTTTTTCAAGTAATAAACCTCCTCAAAAGAAGTTTCGACATTTTTTTTACAATTTCTTATCTAACCCCTATAATAAATGATTTTGGATGAAGATGAAAGTAAAAACAAAGATATTCCGCTCGTTAACAGTGATTCTCCAAGAATGCATACAAAAAGAGAGGAGAAAGTCCTCCTCTCTTTTAACGACTGCCGTTATTTTGAATCAATTTAACCATTATATTTGCAATTGCCTGTTGTTCTTCTTTATCTGCAACTGACCAAAGATCAGCAAGAATTCTTTCCTGTTCATTTTTTGGTTCTACTTGGTTTGATAAATAATCACCAATTTGAAAAGCAAGGTTACTAATGGCTCCATCGCTCATACCTTCATTTTGTGCATGATGAAGACGATCGGCTAAGAAGTCCTCCCATTGTTTCCAGTTATCTAAAACAGACATGGTTATTTCCCTCCTCTTTTATTAGTACAAGATTATTTTGTGACGAAGAGGAGGGAACTATACATTGATTACATTGAAATTTTAGGTATACCACCCGCCATTTATTGCTAGGATTTGTCCTGTCATGTAGGATGAATCTTCGGAAAGTAAATATGCTACACCCCTCGCTATATCCTCCGGCTGCCCCAACCTGCCCATTGGTATTTCGTATGAAAGCTGATCTACTTCTTCTGGTGTAAAACCTTCCATCATTGGTGTCAATATAGCTCCAGGGGCAATGGCATTTACACGAATTCCATTCATGGCTACTTCTTTACTCAATGCCTTAACGAATGCAATTTGCGCTCCCTTAACCGTAGAATATGCAACTTCACAAGCCGCTCCTGTTTGCCCCCAAATCGAAGTAATCACCACAATATTTCCGTTTCCTTTAGCAAGCAATTTCGGAAGGAGCTCTTTTGTCAGCATTAATGGCGTTAACACATGAACATTTAATAATGCTTCTGCTTCAGATTGTTGTAAATCAACAAGAAGCCCATATTGACTTTGGCCCCCGCAATGGATAATCGCATCTAATGAAAATATTTCTGAATTGACCTTTTTATATCCACTTGGATCAGCTAAATTTGCTTGAATCGGAATATACTCCCCACCGTATGACTCCAGATTATTTATTAATTCCTTTATTGCTTGTGTATTTTTATGGTAATGCAGATACAAATGATAGCCTTTTTCTGCCAGGTTATATGCAATCGCTTGGCCGATTCCACCACTTGCACCCGTTATTAATACATATTTCATTTTTGTTCCCACTCTCTTTTACTGTGACTAATACGAAGAAAAAGCGCCGGTTAATCGACGCTTTCATGTATTTATTTTTTTTTAGGAATTACCTGATATACTGAAAACCGGTCTTCTGATATGACTTCTGACGCTAGTGACTGAACATCGTTTAGGGTGATTTTTTCAAGTGTTGGAACCACATCAAACAAATTCATATCATTAAATGCGTAGCGCGTAAACTGATTGGCGATATACTCTGGTGAGTTTACCGCCCGCAAAAATGCACCAATCTTTTTCCTCTTCGCTCTTTCTAGTTGATCCTCATTAAAGACATTTTGATTTTTAGCATCTAGAAGCATTTTTTGAAGAGTTTCTGCTAATTTATCAGGTTCTCCAGTGTCTCCGCCGATCATGGCAAACCCAAAGCCCTGCTCTTGGGTATAATCGAAAGAAAAGGTTTCATCAATTAGTCCATCATTATAGAGTTGATTGTAATTTTCCGAACTTTTCCCAAACAATAAATCCAATAGGACATTCATGGTTAATTCATTTTTTAACATTTCATTTCCGCTTTGATCGACATGTAGTGCTTTTATTCCAAGTAAGCATTTTGATGTTTGCACATTCATTTCAAGTACCTGTCTTTTTTCAGCTGCCTCTGTCGGTTCATTTTCAAATTTCCGCTGAATCTCAGGCATATCTTTGTATTCCTTTTTCGCTTGATTCTCTTTAACTTGATTCATGAAACTTTCTGGGTTTACTGGGCCAACAATAAATAATAACATGTTACTCGGATGATAGAAGGTGTTATAGCATTCATAGAGCCAATCTTTAGTAATATGGGAAATCGATTCAATTGTTCCAGCGATATCAATCTTTACCGGATGGTTTTGGTAAAGATTTTGAATCAATCCAAAGTATAAACGCCAATCCGCATTATCATCATACATAGTAATTTCCTGCCCAATTATCCCTTTTTCTTTTTCAACTGTTTTTTCTGAAAAATATGGTTCCTGAACAAAATCAATGAGGGTTTCTAGATTTTTTTCTACGTCTGACGTACTCGAAAATAAATAGGCTGTTCGAGTAAAGGAGGTAAACGCATTAGCCGATGCTCCCTGGCGGCTAAATTGTTGAAAAACATCGCCATCTTCTTTTTCAAACAGCTTATGCTCTAAAAAGTGAGCAATTCCATCAGGAACTTTAACATACTCTTCTTTTCCCAATGGAACAAATGTATTATCCACAGAACCATACTTTGTCGTAAAGGTAGCAAAGGTTTTATTAAATCCTTTTTTCGGTAAAATATACACATTTAGACCATTGGCCAGTTTTTCATGGTAAAGTTCTTCCTGAAGTTGGTCGAAACTAATTTTCTCCATTTATTTGCCCGCCTCCGTTCCTGTTAAGAAGTAGATGGTATCGATTTCAATTTTTTTAGCGACTGCGATGATTTCTTCTTTCGTTACATTTTGCATTTCTTTCAGCCATGTATCAAGATTAATATTTGCATCGGCCACAACATTATGATAAAGAATTTCAGTTAACCCTCTTGATGTATCTATGGTCTCTAGGATTTGATTTTGAATAACTGCTTTTGTTTGGTCGAGTTCTTGGTCTGTAAAATCACCATTTCTCATCGCCTCTAATTGATCATGTATAATTCCAACTGCCTGATCATAATTTTTTAAATCAATTCCTGACATAACCATCATTAAGCCTTTATGACTCTCAAGACGGCTTGCTGCATAATAGGCAAGACTTGCTTTTTCACGTACATTTATAAATAATTTAGAATGAGAGAACCCGCCAAATATTCCATTGAACACTTGCAAGGCAAAATAATCCGAATCACCATAGACGATGTTTGTGCGATAGCCAATGTTTAATTTCCCTTGTTTTACATCTTGCTGCTCTTTCACTTCATTAACTTGTCTATTCAAGGTTACCTTTTCTTGTACTAATTTTTTCGGTGTTCTATCCTCAAACTTTAATAGATCTGATGCAAATTGCTTCACTTCTTCTTCATCAACATCACCGATAATATATAAATCCATTTCATCAGATAAAAAGGCGTCTTGATAATATTCATATAAATTCTCGGGAGTTATGGCATCTACATCAGCAGCATCCCCGTTTACTTCTAAAGCATAGGGTTCCCCCTTACACATTTCTTGAATCAGGCGTACATTTGAGTAGCGCATCTTATCATCAAAAACGGATTGAATCCTTTGTTTTTGTGTCCGCTTTTCTTTTTCTACAGTGCCTGGATCAAAAGCATTACCTTTAAGGTTTGGATTTGTTAATATTTCTGCTAATAATTCAAACCCTTTTCTTAATAATGGACTTGGATCACTTAAGAATTTTTCATTGGCAATTTCGATTGAAAAACTCATGATATGGTATTCACCTTTTTTAGATAGATCAACGAAAAGTGTCGCTCCATATAACTCATCAAGATAAGACCGAAGTGCAGTGGTTGAAGAATATTTTGCTGAACTGCTTTGCAATACTTGTGGAAGAAGTGCTCGTTTGGTTACATCTTCTTTTGTAAGCGGGGCTTTCATTTTCCAGATTAAAGTATTCGTTTTATATTTTTCTGTTGGGATCACATGAAGTCTATATCCATTAAGCTCTGTTATTTTTTCTGCAGCTGTTGCCACATCCATTCCTCCTTAACTGTTAAAGGTTATACATTACAATATGTAAGCATTTTTCTTTATATCATTTCCTTTGAAAGAAAACCTATACTTATTACTATAATTTGGCAGGGTTGGTCAATACAAGCAATATCACTTTTTCTCTCATAAAAAAGAACCCCTGGCAAGATAACCAAGGATTCCGTCCGTATAGTAAATGAATTATCTACTACCTTTAATATAATGAGTACCAGATGCTTTAGGTGCATCTGCACGCCCGATGAAGCCAGTTAAAGCTAATATTGTTAAAACATAAGGAGCAATTAACAGGTACACATTCGGAATTTCTTTTAAGAAAGGTAAGCTTGATCCAATGATACTGATACTTTGTGCAAAACCAAAGAATATTGCAGCACCAAGTGCGCCAAGTGGATGCCATTTCCCGAAAATCATTGCTGCTAGTGCCATGAAACCTTGACCACTGATTGTTGAGTGGCTGAAGTTAGATGTAATGGATTGTGCATATACTCCACCACCCAGACCACCAAAAGCTCCTGAAAGAATAACACCTAAATAACGCATTTTTGTAACATTAATCCCCATTGTATCAGCAGCCATTGGATGTTCACCAACAGAACGGAGGCGAAGTCCAAATGGTGTTTTAAATACAATGTACCAAACGATAATGGCAACAATGATTGCTAAGAATGAAGTCCAATACGTATTTTGGAAAAATATTTTCCCAATAACTGGAATATCTTTTAAAACCGGGATATCAATTTTATTAAATCCTTTGCTGATAATATCTGTTTCACCTTTATCATAGATTAGTTTCACTAGAAACAATGTTAAGCCTGATGCAAGTAAGTTAATAGCAACACCAGAAACAGTATGGTCAGCACGGAATGTAATCGCAGCTACCGCATGTAACATTGAAAATATCGCACCCGCAACCATTGCAACTACAATTGCAATCCAAGGTGTCCAACTTCCGAACGAATGAACGAAGGTAAGGTTAAAGACAATAGCTGTAAATGCACCTATAACCATTAATCCTTCAAGACCAATATTTACAACTCCCGAACGCTCAGAGAAAATACCGCCTAATGCAGTGAAGACAAGTGGAGCTGCCCATAACAAAGTGGATGGAACAACAATCATTAATATTTCCATTAAGCTCAACTTACTTCACCTCCTTTTTACTAAATCGGTCAAGAAATATTCTAATAATATAACTTGATGCAACAAAGAATACAATCAAGGCAATGATGATATCAACTAATTCATTCGGAACACCCGCTTCGAGAGGCATATTTAATGCTCCCACTTTTAGTGCACCAAATAATATGGCTGAGAAAAATACACCTATTGATGTATTCCCACCTAGCAGGGCAACAGCAATCCCATCAAATCCAACACCTGTAAAACCGCCTTTAACGGTGGCGTAGCCGAAAGTTCCTAATCCTTCCATCGATCCTGCTAAACCAGCAAAAGCACCAGCAATAACCATAGAGAGGATAATATTTTTATTAACATTCATCCCTGCATAATGGGCAGCATGTTGGTTAAAACCTACTGATCTTAATTCAAATCCTCTAGTTGTCCGTTCTAATAAGAACCACATAACAAAACAGGATAAAATGGCAAGGATAATACCCCAGTGAAGTCTTGAATAATCAGTTAAACTCTCTAACCAGGGAGACCTTAATGTGGCAGATTCTTTAATCATATCTGTTTTATCTTTATTATCTGTAATGATATTTTTTATAAAATAATTTGAAACATGTAAGGCAACATAATTCATCATAATGGTAACAATTACTTCATGAACGCGAAAACGAGCTTTTAAGAAGCCAGGGATGAACGCCCACAAGGCTCCTGCTACCATAGCTGCTATAATAGCTAATGGTAAATGGATAATTTTCGGGAGATCGAAAGCAACCCCCACCCATACTGCGGCTAGCCAGCCAACTAAAAATTGTCCCTCTACTCCAATATTAAACAGGCCGACACGGAAAGCAAATGCTACAGCTAATCCTGCAAGAATATAAGGAGTAAACTGTCTAATTACTTCTCCTAGATAATAAGAATCACCAAAAGCCCCGTTCCATAATGCTGTGAATGCTGCGAGTGCATCATAACCGCTGATGATCATAATAATAGTTCCAACAATTATCCCCAATAAAACGGCAATAATAGGTGTTAAAATACTTTTAAAGCTTTTAAGCATTGGCGTGTTCACCCGCTTCCTTTCTATTTGACCCAGCCATCAATAAGCCAAGTTCTTGTTCTGAAGTTTCTCTTGGGTTAACTACCGCAACAATTTTCCCCTCATATATAACAGCAATTCGGTCACTCACGTTTAATATTTCATCCAATTCAAATGAAATTAGTAAAACAGCTTTTCCATTATCACGCTGCTCTATAAGACGCTTATGAATAAATTCAATCGCTCCAACATCTAATCCACGTGTAGGCTGTGCTGCAATTAATAAATCCGGATTACGGTCAACCTCACGTCCAATAATGGCCTTTTGCTGGTTACCGCCAGAAAGAGCGCGAGCCAAGGTGTACTCACTTGGAGTCCTGACATCAAACTCACTAATTAAAGTTTTTGCCTTTTTATAAATCTCTTTAAAATTTAGAATCCCATTTTTTGAATATGGCTTTTTATTATACGTTTGTAAGACCATGTTCTCACCGATTGGGAAATTTAACACGAGTCCGTGTTTATGGCGGTCTTGAGGAATATGACCAACACCCGCCTCAGTTATTTTCCTAGGAGTATGATTAATAAGTTCATTTCCATTTAACTTCACGCTGCCACTTTCTGCCTTACGTAAACCAGTAATAGCCTCAATGAATTCTGATTGTCCATTGCCATCAACACCCGCAATCCCAACAATCTCCCCGGCTTTTACGGTTAGATTAAGACCATTTACAACATTAATACCGCGAGCATCTTTTACTAGTAAGTCTTGAATCTGTAATACATCCTGTTTGGGTTTTGCTTCTGTTTTCTCTGTTTTGAAGACGACTTCACGCCCAACCATTAAGCTCGCAAGTTCATTAGGGTTTGTTTCACTAATATTTACAGTCCCAATTCCTTTACCTTTGCGTATGACGGTACACCGATCCGCAACTTCCATAATCTCTTTTAACTTATGAGTGATTAATATAATCGACTTTCCTTCTTTTATAAGCGTTTTCATAATCTGCATAAGTTCTTTTATTTCTTGTGGGGTTAGTACGGCTGATGGTTCATCAAAAATGACAATTTCAGCACCTCGGTACAACGTTTTTAAAATTTCTACCCTTTGCTGCATTCCAACTGATATATCGGAAATTTTTGCTTGAGGGTCAACGGCCAAACCATATCGTTCTGAAATTTCACGAACCTCTTTTTCTGCCTTTTTAAGATCAATTCGACCGCCTGTGGTAATTTCTCTGCCGAGAATAATATTTTCCGTTACAGTAAAAGTATCAACAAGCATAAAGTGTTGGTGAACCATTCCGATCCCTAGATCATTAGCAATATTTGGGTTAGAAATATTAACTGGTTTCCCTTTTACCCGAATTTCTCCTTGTTCCGGCTGGTATAAACCAAAAAGTGCATTCATTAAAGTGGATTTGCCTGCACCATTTTCACCAAGTAATGCATGAATTTCGCCCTTCTTCAATTGAAGGGTAATGTTATCATTCGCAACGAAACCGCCAAATTCCTTACGAATGTTGAGCATTTCAATTACAAAATCCATCTTTCTCACTCCCTGTGTTAAGATAAAAGGAAAATTTGACCAATAGTAGTAAGAGGTCAGACCTTTAAGGATTTTTAAAAAACAGGGATTAACTCCCTTATAAAATCTTAAATGAAAGGTAGAACATTTATTCCACGCTTCAGTTAGGATTCCATAGTTTGGAATAAGCGAGAATTCTCCCGCTTATTCCACAAAAATTATTTTGCGCTAAAAGTCTTTAATTCTGCACGAGTACCAGGAACTTTCACTGAACCTGATTTAATTTTGTCAGTCCAATCTTTTACAGATGCTTCAATTGCAGCCTTGTTCGGTGCTTTGCTATTGATTGGAGCTAACCCAACACCGTCTTCAGCAAGACCGTATAATGCCACTTCCCCGCCAGGGAAGTTACCATCTTTCGTTTTTGTAGAAACGTCATAAACCGCATTATCTACGCGTTTAAGAGCGGAAGTTAAAACAATATCTGGACCCATGTTTGCTTGGTCACTGTCAACTCCGATAGCCCAAATTTCACGAGATGGATCTTTTTTCTTAAGGTCATTAGCTTCTTTAAATAAACCAACACCAGTACCACCAGCAGCGTGGAAAACTACATCATCGCCTGAAGAATACATTTTCGAAGCAATCGATTGTCCAAGCTCTGCTTTATCAAATGCACCAGCATATTGAATGTCAACAGTCGCTTCAGGTTTTGCAGCTTTAACACCAGCTACAAAGCCTGCTTCAAAACGTTCAATAACTGCCCCTTCAATACCACCAATAAATCCAATTTTATTGGATTTAGTTGTCATTGCTGCTGCAACTCCTGCAAGGAATGATGCTTCTTGTTCTTTAAAAAGAATGCTTGCAACATTTGGTTGTTTGACTTCAGAGTCAACAATTGCAAAGTGATGATCCTTTTGTTGCTTAGAAATTTCTTCCACAGCACCTTGCATCAAAAATCCAATACCGAATACTAAATCAAAATCTTGACGGGCAAGAGTGTTTAAGTTGGTAGCGTAATCTGCATCTGATTTTGATTGAACGTAATCATATCCGCCTTTACCTTTTGATAATCCGTTATCTTTACCAAATTTCTGAAGACCTTCCCAAGCAGATTGGTTAAATGATTTGTCATCAACACCACCAACATCAGTAACCATTGCTACAGAGAATTCATTTTTCTTTTCTCCGCCTTTTGATGTATCTTTGTTTGTATTATCACTTTTTCCACATGCTCCTAATAGTGTACCAGCAGCAAGAACAAGTGATAATGCCGTTCCAATTTTACGCTTTTTCATGGTATTGACCCCCTATGAATATGGATTGATTAAGTAAAAATTTTTGAATAGCAAGACTGATTGCGTTTTCAAGATGGATGAAAAAAATTTAAATTCTTTTCCTTAAAACATGAAAACTAAACTTGTCCGCTTTAAAATAGTTTACCGAAAAAAGAATAGGTTCATCCATTTCATCGAAATGCATTTGCTTTAAGACTAACAATGCAGTTTCTGGTTCGCATTCTAGAATTGGAGAAATTTTTTCATGATAGCCTAAGGGCTCAATTTGAGCAACCGCGTATGTAATTCTTCTGTTAGCTTTTTCTTCCAAAATATGAAAGATCGATTCTTCTGCATGTGAAAATGTTTCCGGCAGAATACGTTTGGGTACCTTGTCGACACAATAAACGACTGGCTCCCCATTGGCGGTTCTAACCCTCTCCATCACGAAAATCTCCTCATCAATAGAACAGGAAAAACGGCGAATATCCTCTTCGGTAGCATCTTGTGTTGATGAACTAAGGAAAATTGTTCCAGGAGTCATTCCAGCTTGTTTAATCATGGCTGTTACACTATTAAGTTGTTCTATACCTGATGTAAACAAGGGCTTTACATTAACAAAAGTACCCACGCCATGTCGTCTAATGATGACATTTTCTTCTTCGAGGATCCGTAATGCTTCTCGAAGAGTTGCTCTGCTCACACCAAGATGTTTGGCAAGATCAAACTCAGAAGGTAATTTCTCTTTTTCTTTATATACTCCATCTGCTATATCTTGCTTTAGACGATCGATAACTTGTAGGTATAAATGCCGGTTATCTGATTTTATAGACATCCTGTATCCTCCAGCCTTTTCCTTAGACATCAGACATCTGATATCATTTCTACTAATCGAAATTTATATTAACACTTTTTTGGGTATAAATAAATAGCTATTTATAAATTTTGTCGATAATGGGGAAGGTTATGTCACAAAAGTATCAAGGAAATTTTTCCTATATATTATTTTGGATTTTGCGGGTAATTTCACCCACAAAAAAACAGCCCTTATTATGATAATTTTCCCATCATAATAAAGGCACTATATTTTCTAGTCTACCTTTTACAGTTTCTGCTAATTTCACCAACTAATTTATGAACTTTGTTCTTCTTTATCTATTGGTTTCGCCTGCAAGACAGCTCGCGGCTTACTGCCTTCATAAGGTCCAACGATCCCACGTGCCTCCATTTCGTCTATTAATCTTGCTGCTCTTGTATACCCAATACGAAAACGTCTTTGTAACATAGAAACAGATGCTGTTTGCATTTCAATAATTAAGTCAACTGCCTCTTCATAAATATCATCATCGACCGCACCCGTTACTTCTGGGATATCATCTGGTATCATTTCATCCTGATATTGAGCTTTTTGCTGTCCAATTACAAATTCTACCGTATCCTCCACTTCTTGGTCCGAAAGAAAAGCACCTTGAACTCGAACTGGCTTTGATTCTCCAACTGGAAGGAATAACATATCGCCTCTGCCTAACAGTTTTTCTGCACCACCCATATCCAAAATTGTCCTGGAATCGGTAGCACTGGATACGGCAAAGGCAATTCTTGATGGAATATTTGCTTTAATTACCCCAGTAATGACATCAACAGATGGCCGTTGGGTTGCAATAATCAAGTGAATTCCTGCCGCACGGGCCATTTGTGCAAGGCGGGTAATCGAATCCTCCACATCTGAAGAGGCAACCATCATTAAGTCTGCTAACTCATCAACAATAACGACAATAAATGGCAGCAATGGCTGTTTATCATTTTCTTCTAAGTTATGCCTTCTTACATGTTCATTATAGCCCTCAATATTACGCGTTCCCGTATGTGAGAACAAATCATAACGTCGTTCCATTTCGCTTACTACTTTTTGCAATGCTTGTGAGGCTTTTTTGGGATTCGTTACTACCGGTGCTAATAGGTGTGGAATCCCATTATAAACATTCAATTCAACCATTTTCGGGTCAATCATCATTAATTTTACTTCATGAGGCTTTGCTCGCATCAATATACTAGTGATAATTCCGTTTATACATACACTTTTACCGCTTCCAGTTGCACCAGCAACCAACAAATGGGGCATTTTATTTAATTCCGCCAAAACAGCCTCACCAGTAATGTCTCTGCCTAAACCAATTAACAGTTTTGAGTCGGGCTTGTCATTTTGGGTTGCTTCTAATACCTCACGAAGTGAAACCATTGCCACCTCTGAATTAGGTACCTCTATTCCAATCGCTGATTTACCAGGGATTGGCGCTTCAATTCGAATTCCTTTAGCAGCTAGTGCTAATGCTAAGTCATCACTCAGACTGACAATTTTACTTACCTTTACACCTACATCGGGATGAACTTCATATTTTGTAACAGCTGGTCCTAAATGTACTTGAGTAACTCTCGCCTTTACTCCAAAGCTTTGAAATGTTCTCTCGAGCTTTGCCGCATTCGCATGGATTTGTTCATATTCTCCACTTTGGTCTGCTTTTCTTGGCAAATTTAACAATCTAAGCGGGGGTAACTCATAGTCGATATTCTCGACTTCTGTAAAAGTGATTGGCGGTATTGGATCTTCATTTTCTTCCGGCTTGCTTTTAGTTTGCTTCGTTTCTGCAGGCTGATTTGTTTCAATTACCTCTTCAACATAGGCCCTATCTGCAAAGCTAGAAATAATTGGCTCTGGAGAACTGATTTCTTCCTGAGGTGATTGTGATTCTGTAGTTGATCTTGTCTGGCGATTCTGTTCACTGTTCTCCTGCACTTGTCTTCTTTGTGTAGTTCTTTCTGCTTTTTTCTCCTGTTGTTTTTGTTTCCATTCTGTCATATCGGTTTGAAATGCATCCCATTGACTTTTTGAGAAATCAACAAGAACCATCATGATTTTCGCAACAAAATCTCCAAAAGATTTTCCAGTTAGTAAAATAACTCCAATTAGGATGAAAATAAAAGCAATAATTTTCGTCCCGGTCTCTGCAAATAAATAATGAAATAAAGCAAATAATACTGCCCCAAGCATTCCCCCACCTAAATCGGTTGTGCTTGTTTCACCTCTTAGTTCCATCATAAATAATTCCCATGTATTGCTGATCACACTGGGGTCTTTAAATTTCCCATCATTGGTTAGCAAATGAAAAAGCGTGACATGACTTAGGAGCAGAATCGCTGAAGTAATAAAGTACACTCCAACTAATTTAATATGGAAGAAAAAAGGAAGAATTCGTTTCCACATTAAATAAACGCTTAATACAACTAGTCCAATTAAACTGAGCATATACCATTCTCCCATCCAAAATCGGAAGAAAATCACGGTTGCTTTTCCTACTGCACCAAGTTTTGCTATCGATATGATTGCAATTGCTAAAATGGCCAATGCGGATAATTCAAATTGAACAGTCTTTTTCAAATGGTTATCTCTTTTTTTAGGTTGTCTTCTCTTTTTCTTTGCCATCTAATCACCCTGTGTTTATTATGGTATATTATTCCTTTAGTATATAACATCCCTGTATAAGAGGGTAAAAAGGAAGAAAGCAGCCTTACTGGCTGCTCTAGTGTCTTCCCTTGATTATACCATAATCTTCTATTACATAGCGGACAATCCGTCCAGGTTCGCGAAAGAAATTTTTGCTCCCGGACATAGTTGGTCATCCAAGTAATGCTGGGGATCTGTACTTAGATTCCGGATGACTTGAACATTTTGACCATCTACAAACTCTACCATGAGGGGTATGCCCTGGTAACTGACCATTTGTGGTTGTCTGGGTGATTCCGCCTCATAAGGAAAAATTAATTCGGGTGGCACCATAGTATAAAGTATCATTGGATCATCCCCTTATCCTTTTCTTTATGTAGGTCAATCATTTCATTTAACTTTTTCATTGCCTGTCCAAGCCCACCTACTTCATCAATTAAACCTGTCTTAACAGCATCAACACCAATTACATTTGTTCCAATATCCCTAGTTAAATTTCCTTTTGCAAACATTAAATCTTTAAATGTTTCTTCACTAATTTTTGAATGCTTGGTTACAAAGTTAATGACCCGGTCTTGCATTTTATCCATATATTCGAAGGTTTGCGGCACACCAATTACAAGACCCGTTAATCGAATAGGGTGGATCGTCATGGTTGCCGTTTCAGCAATAAAGGAGTAGTCACAGGAAACAGCAATTGGAACTCCAATGGAGTGGCCTCCTCCTAATACAATGGAAACCGTCGGCTTTGACAGAGTCGCAAGCATTTCAGATATAGCTAGGCCTGCCTCAACATCCCCGCCAACCGTATTTAAAATAATGAGAACACCCTCTATTTTAGGGTTTTGTTCTATTGCTACAAGTTGAGGAATGATATGCTCATATTTTGTTGTTTTGTTTTGTGGTGGCAGTGCCAAATGCCCTTCAATTTGACCAATAATTGTCAAACAATGAATTTTAGAATCTGTTGACAGCTGCGGGACATTTGTTTGTCCTAGCTGCTGAATTTTTTCTATTAATGCAGAAGATGGTTTATCCTCTTTTTGAGGTTCGCCGCCTTCTTGACTCGCAGTTTTATCCTTTTGAAAATCGTTATTCATCCTTAATACTCCCTTCAAGCATGATATAGGTTAGTATTATCTTATAAGGTAAAATCATGCCAAAAATAAAAAGCACTGGATGTCCAGTGCTTTCATTCTAGATTTCCATAATGATTGGGAGAATCATTGGTCTTCTTTTTGTTTTTTCATATAAATTTCGATTTAATTCTTCTCTTATCTCCTGCTTTAAACTAGACCATTCAAATGTTTCTTTGGCAATATTTCTTTCTACAATGTCACGAACTAGTTTTGTTGACTCCTCCATCAACTTCTCCGATTCGCGAACATAAACAAAACCTCTAGAAATAATTTCAGGACCAGCTGCTATACTCTTGTCTTGTTTTTTCAATGTCACTACGACAATTAGGATTCCATCCTGCGATAAGAGCCTTCGGTCACGAAGGACGATATTCCCGACATCACCAACACCAATTCCATCAATTAGAATATTCCCAGAAGGAACCTTACCCGAAATGGCTAGTCTGCCTTCCTTCCATTCTAGAATATCTCCACGGTCAGGGATAATAATTTGTTCATCAGTGAGACCACATTCCAAAGCTAATTTTCGGTGCGCTTTAAGCATCCGATATTCACCATGTACAGGAACGAGATATTTCGGCTTCATTAAGTTAATCATAAATTTTAATTCTTCTTGACTGCCATGACTTGATACATGGATCGTCCTTTTACCCGATATAACATTAGCACCAGCTCTAAAGAGCAAATCGATTGTTTTAAATAAAAATACTTCACTGCCTCTGAGCGGGGAAGCGGCAATTAAAACCGTATCTCCTTTTTGGATGTTAACCACTTTATCCATTTGCTTTGCCATTCTCTGCAAAGCCTCGATCGGTTCACCCTGACTCCCAGTCATTAATATGACAATTTCATGATCCTGATATTCTTTTAACTGACTGACAGGAATAATTAGATCTTCTTCTACTTCTAAATATCCTAAATCAAGGGCAATATGATAGATCCGCTCCAAGCTCTTACCGACCACAGCCACTTTACGTCCGTTTTCCTTTGCTGCGTTAAAAATATGCTGAATTCTATTTATATCCGAGGCAAAACATGCTGCAATAATCCTCCCAGGGGCATTATAGAAGGCATTGGACATTTCCCGTTCCACAATTGCTTCTGATGCAGTATAACCAGGCTTTTCAGCTTCCGTACTATCAGACAATAAACATAAAACCCCTTGTTCCCCAATAGCTGCCATCTTTCCAATTTCAGGTTTATAAAGCTGTGTAGCCGCCTGATCAAATTTAAAATCACCTGTATAAACAATGGATCCTTCAGAGGTATGAATGCAAATCCCCACAGAATCTGGAATACTATGATTGGTTTTAAAGAAACTAACATCAACTGCATCTAAGTTAACAATCGTATCTGACTGCACTTCAATAAAATTTGTCTTACTAAAATAATCCTGTTCTCTAAGCTTTGCACTTGCAAGTGCCAGTGTGAGCTTAGTTCCATAAACAGGCACATCAATATGGGTAAGAACATATGATAATGCCCCAATATGATCTTCATGTCCATGAGTAAGGAAAATTGCCTTTACCCGTTCCTTATTTTCTTTTAAATATGTAATATCCGGAATGACAATATCTATGCCTAGCATTTCTTCCTCGGGGAACATTAAGCCGGCATCAATAATAAATATGTCCTTGTCCACTTCAACAAGATACATATTTTTTCCGATTTCTCCTACGCCACCAAGTGAGATTACCTTAATGGAGTTATTAATTTTGTTTATCAATTTGTAAATCCTCCTATGTTGTAACTAAATTTATTTTATTGAACTCCGAAAAATGTCTAGCTGCAGCTCCGCTCTTTAGGGTGCATCCGCCTTTCTTATTTCCGATCCAAATCAGTTATAATTATTATACTTGATTTTTGAAAACCTTTCCAACAAAAATGCAATAATGACTTTTTCTGATGGCTCTGTTAAAGTTGCCTGTTGATTTCCGCTCCAATCAACAGGGTGCCAAAATATACAATAAGCCTTAACACAGCCTTTTAAATAAAAAAGCCAACCGACTTTTTGATCCGGTTGGCTTTGACTATTCATTTTATTTGTTTTAATAGAGTAATTAATGTTGCTCGTTCTTGTTCTGTCAGCCCAACGAGTGGGAGCCTTACTGACCCGACATCTAATCCTGATACCTGTAAAGCCGTTTTTACAGGAGCAGGACTCGGAGCAGCAAATAACCCTTGCATAATTGGGAGAAGCTGTTGATGCATTTTAGCAGCCTTTTCGTTTTCACCATTAAAAAAAGCTTTAACCATTTCCTGCAGTTGATTCCCAATAACGTGAGATGCAACCGAAATTACACCTACCCCGCCAATAGAAAGCACAGGGATTGTCATACTGTCATCCCCACTATATAAAACAAAATCATCATCTGTATTAGCAACGATATGTGTCATTGCATTCAGATCACCGCTTGCTTCCTTAACTGCTACAATATTTGCTATCTTTGATAATCGAATAATCGTATCAGGATGGATATTAACTGCAGAACGGCCTGGTATGTTGTAAACCATTACCGGCAAGGAGGTTGCTTCTGCAACAGCCTTGAAATGCTGATAAAGGCCTTCTTGATTTGGTTTATTATAATAAGGAGCAACAATCATTATTGCATCCACTCCAAGCTGCTCAGCTTTTTTTGTTAATTCAATGGATGCATAAGTATTATTGCTTCCTGTTCCAGCTATTACTGGAATGCGCTTATTTACTACTTTAACAACATGATCAAATAATGCCAGTTTTTCTTCCTTAGACAAGGTTGGAGATTCACCAGTGGTCCCAGCAATTACTAGGGATTCTGTTCCATTTTCAATTAAATAATTCACTAATTGCGTGGTTTTAGCAAAGTCAATATGTCCTTTTTTATCAAAGGGAGTTACCATTGCCGTCGAAACTCGCCCGAAATGAACCATATTTCTACTCCTCTCAATACCATCAAGCATAATTAAATCCACAATTCATCTTAGGGATTTACTATTCATTTGAAGATAACTTTTATAAATCAGTAATATTAAATTCTACTGATTCATCTTCTAACTGAAAGGCATCATGAAGGGCATTAACCGATTTAACTAAATCATCCTGCTTTACAAGTACCCAAATCGTAGTATGACTATCTGCAGATTGTAATATACGAATCCCATAATCCGATAAAGCCGTCACGATTTTGGAGGTAACACCAGGGACACCGGCAATTCCTGCACCAACAACAGAAACCTTAGCACAATGACGCTCAACGACGGGGTCATTGCCTAATTCATTTAGAACTGTAATTGCACGATCCGTCATTTCTTCCGTAACTGTATAGATTACACCATTAGGAGAAATATTGATAAAATCTACACTGATGCCTTCATTGGCCATCGCCTTAAATACTTCAGCCTGCAAGTAATATTGATCCTTTTTTGCAAAGACTTTAATTTGGGTAACATTTGAAACATGAGCGATTCCGGTAACAACACGTTCCTTTATATCACTGCCACGATTATTTTTATTTATGGATGTGACCAATGTTCCTAAATTATCTGAATAGGTTGAACGAATCCGGATTGGCACTTTTGCCTGCATAGCGATTTCAACCGCCCTAGGGTGAATGACCTTTGCACCTTGATAAGCCATATTACACACTTCTGTGTAAGTTACAACAGATAGTGGTCTTGCATTTTCAGCAATACGCGGGTCTGCTGTCATAATTCCTTCCACATCTGTAAAAATATCAATATACTCAGCATTTAGGGCAGCTCCTAAGGCAGCCGCTGAAGTGTCACTTCCACCCCGGCCAATGGTTGTCATATCACCATTATTTGCCGCACCTTGAAAGCCTGCTACCACGACAACATCATTACTTTCTAACTCACTAAGCAACCGATCACATTGCATATCAATAATTTTTGCATTTGTATGGTCATTGTTTGTACGGAAACCTGCTTGTGCACCAGTTAATGATACAGCACTAATTCCGCTCTCAAGCAGCATATTCACAAACACAACACTAGATATAACTTCACCACATGACAATAATAAATCATGTTCGCGTTTTGAAATTTTACTTAAATTTCCACCGACTAAAGAAAGTAATGAATCTGTTGCATAAGGGTCACCTTTTCTTCCCATCGCGGAAACTACAACTACCACTTTATAGCCATCTGCTAAAGCTTTTTCGATATGGCTCTGAGCATATTTTCTGCTTTCTTCATCTTTTACAGATGTACCGCCAAATTTTTGAACAATAATTTTCATGGTGACACAAAAACCTGCCTTTGTGATGTAACTTTATTTTACAATACCTAATTTCACTAAACTTTCTGCGATTTGGACAGAGTTCCAAGCTGCTCCTTTAAGCAAGTTATCAGAGACAACCCACATATGAAAACCACGAGATTCATCGAGGTCCTTTCTAATTCGACCGACAAAAACATCATTTTTCCCAACGCAATTTGCAGGCATTGGATATAATTGATTTTCTGGATCATCTTGTAAAATAATACCTGGAGCATCCTTTAATAATGCTTTAATGTCATTCGCACTAACATCATCCGCTTCAATTTCAAAATAAACTGACTCAGAATGACCAACTGCTACAGGAAGTCGAACGCAAGTTGCAGAAACCTGTAACTCTGGTAAGTGCATGATTTTTTTAGTTTCATTAATCATTTTCATCTCTTCAAATGTATATCCGTTATCTTGAAATTTATCGATTTGTGGAATCGCGTTAAAAGCAATTTGATAGTGATTTTTATCTGATTTCACTGGTAAAATCTTTGGTTCATATGCTTCTTCGTTTAAGATTGACTGAGTTTGCTGCATTAATTCCTCGACAGCTGCTGCACCTGAACCGGAGACAGCTTGATAAGTGGAGACGATAACTTTCTTTAAACCAAATTGTTGACGAATTGGCTCAAGGGCAACAACCATTTGAATGGTGGAACAATTTGGGTTAGCAATAATCCCATTATGTTGATGAAGGTCTTCTTCGTTCACTTCTGGTACAACTAAAGGTGTATTCTCATCCATTCTAAAAGCGCTAGTGTTGTCCACCACGATCGCACCGCGCTTAACTGCTTCTGGACCAAGCTCCTTTGATACACTACCGCCTGCACTAAAAAGGGCTATCTCAACGCCTTCAAAACTCTCAGGCTTTGCTTCTTCAATCGTATATTCTTGACCATTAACATCTACTTTTTTACCTGCTGAACGTGCTGAAGATAATAGGGTAAGTTTTCTGATTGGGAAGTTTTCTTTCATTAATGTTTGTATCATTTGTTGTCCGACTGCTCCTGTTGCTCCAACAACAGCAACGTGATATCCATTTTGTTGAGTCATTACTAGTTTTCCCCTTCCATACTCATCGTTGTACATAACTGGTTATATACTTTAAAAGGAAATCGCCTGTATAAAGCATCCAGCATGTTATTAATAATTTTTTATTTCTCATCAGTGGGTTGAATCTTCCCACTGATGATAGAATAATTTATTTTAACATATTCCTTAAAAGAAATAACCTATTTTGATGAATGAAGGAATTATTAGTCAGAATCTTTATACCTTTCTACTAATACAGGTTGAATTTGTTTCCCTTCGATAGCTGCTTCAACTGTTTCTGTGAGCAATGTCATTCTTGCAACCATTGAATTTGGTTTTTTAATTGGATCATCCTGCCCATATGGAATAAAGTATATATTCTTGGTAGCCATTAGTCTCATTAAATTTACTCCATTTAAACCGAGTGCATCATTTGTTGAAATCCCCAGCACCACTGGTTTTAAGTTACGCAGTGTTGCTTTTGCTGCCATTAATACTGGACTATCATTCATGGCATTCGCAAATTTACTCATTGATACCCCTGTTAATGGAGCAATTACCATACAATCCAAAGGAATTTTTGGTCCGAGCGGCTCTGCTTTTACAATGGAGTCGATCACTTTGTTTCCTGTTAAATCTTCAATTCTTTGGATCCAATCTTCTCCTTTTCCAAAGCGGGTATCTGTATTTTTAACCGTAAAAGTAACGACAGGCATTACCTCTGCACCGGCTTGAACTAACTTTTCAATTTCTGGGAATACTGCATCATACGTACAATGAGAGCCGGTTAAGCCAAAGCCAATTCTTTTACCTTTTAAACTCATTTCACTTTCCCCTTTCGCTTTCTTAAATCATCTTGAAGCAGTTGGGCAAGAACATTGGCCAAAATTTGACCCGCCGTTTTTGGAGCGACAATCCCAGGCAGCCCCGGTGCAAGCAATGCTTTAATCCCTCTTTTTTCAGCATAACGAAAATCAGTACCTCCTGGCTTGGAGGCCAAGTCAATAATGAGCGTATGTGAAGGCATTTTTGAGATAACCATCGCTGTCACGATCAAATGTGGTGCTGTGTTTATTAAAATATCAGTGTCTTTTACTTCATTAACTAGATTATTTAAATGGAATGGTGTCAATCCCATCTCAGTTATCCGAGCTATATGCTCACTTTTCCTTGCTCCCACCTTAACTTTTGCTCCTAGTGCAGCAAAGGTTCTTGCCACACTCATCCCCACTCTCCCTAAGCCTAGAACCGCAATATTTGACCCATGTATGGTAAAGTCGGTATGTTGAATCGCCATCATTATTGTCCCTTCAACCGTTGGAATTGAATTGTAGATGGCCACATCATCCCTTTCAAATAATTGTATAAGAGTTCGTTTAGCTTCCTTAGTAATTCCATTTAAGTAGGGATTGCTAATTCCGGAATAAACCGTACAATGCTCGGGGGTCTTTGCAAGCAAATCCCCTGTCAAAATAACCTTTTCATTAGAAAAGATTGTTTCTACCTGACCTTCTAAATTTGTACCGGGTACTGGCAGGATAAGGTTATCCATATTTGAAAAATCTACTTCATCCAACTTTTCCTTGACCGCACCTGTAAATGCGTGATCAAGTTGCTCAAAACCAATAAGCGATAATCTCGCATCTAATTCGGTTAACTTGCGGATGATTTCCAGCTGTCTGGCATCCCCGCCAATCACGGCAATCTGCATCCCTGTCAGCATGAAAACATTCACCTTCTTTTTTTAAAAATCCTACTAAGAGAATCCTTTTCTATATATCACTCCACCATCTTATGTCGGTTCTCTTCATTCGGTGAGTTTTCCATACGTACTAAATAAAAAAGCCCAAGCAAGATGAATCTTGCTTGGGCCTCCATGGGCTTGCGTGTATTAATCCTCGTCTGGTACATCGATAATGATCATATCAGAGCCTATTTTTTTTATATGATGCCACGGAACCCTAATTTCTTCCCCTTGTTTTCGAAAACCAAACCATTTTATAGAAGGAATAAGCAGTGCCTGAATTTGGCCTGTCCCTTCATTAATTTCTAAATCAGTTTGTCCGAGTACTCCCATTCGTTCGGCCTTTTTTACATCAACAATTTCTTTCCCGCTTAATTCACTCAATCTCAATGCAAATGCCCCCCTTCCTTTCCACCTTACTAATAGTCTATAGGAGGAAGTCCTTATTTAGACTAAAGAAAAGATTTTAGAACTTAGTGGTTAAGTTTTCCTATATAAAAAGAGGTATCCATCTAAATGGAATACCTCTTCTTTTTATGCAAGTTTATTAGGAAATTCTCCGTCTGGGCTTATCAAAGTGACAGAATATTTATCTGTAAAGATATTTCTTGCCATTTCATCGACTCCGTTTTTTGTAACCGAATCAATCTGTTCAATTATTTCATCAAGTGAACGATGACGTTTTAATAAAAGTTCATTTTTTCCATTCCGGCTCATCCGGCTATTTGTGCTCTCAAGACTTAGCATCAAGCTGCCTTTTAGCTGCTCTTTGCTATTCGTTAATTCCTTTTCAGTAATTCCATCTCGCTTCAATGTATTAAGTGTTTCTTGAATGGTATCAAATAATACATTCAGCTGCTTCGCACCAGTCCCACCGTATACTGTTACAATACCACTATCTTGGTAAGCAGAATGGTATGAGAATACTGAATATGCTAAGCCCCGTTGTTCGCGAACCTCTTGGAACAATCTTGAGCTCATACTGCCGCCTAAAATATTATTTAAAGTAATCAGGCTGTAAATATCTTCATGGCCGACCTTTAATCCTTCATAACCTATACATAAATGGGCCTGTTCTGTTTCTTTTTTTCGCGAGATTTGATTCGAATGAAAAGTAGGAATATTTTCAGTAACTTGACTGTTACCACCTTTATAGGAACCAAAATACTTTTCAACTTCTTTAATAAATGCATCAGTAACATTTCCTGCAATTGAGATGACCACATTTTCTGGAGTATATCTCTCATGAATGTATTCTTTTAGAGTTTCTCCAGTAAATGTATTAAGTATTTCTTCTGTCCCTAGAATCGGATAGCCTAATGGATGGTCTCCAAAAACAGCCCTGCTCAATAAATCATGAACGATATCATCAGGGGTATCTTCATACATTTTTATTTCTTCTAAAACTACATTTCTCTCTTTGTTTAATTCCTCTTCCACAAATGTGGAATTGAAGAACATATCTGCGAGCACATCTAGTGCAAATTGGGAATGAGTATCAAGAACTTTAGCATAATAGCATGTATATTCCTTAGATGTAAATGCATTCACCTGTCCGCCAATGCTATCAAAGGATTCAGCTATTTCCTTCGCAGATCTCGTGGTGGTGCCTTTAAAGAACATATGCTCAAGAAAATGGGATATCCCATTGTTCTCGGGGTTCTCATCTCTTGAACCAGTACCAATCCAAACACCAATTGCTACGGAACGTACGGTAGGAATATTTTCTAAAACAATTCTTACGCCATTTTGGCAAGTGTATTTATTAATCATCTACTTCCTCCAGTCTATAAACAAACGCAGCTACTTCTCCATCTTACATTATACTTATAATGTTGTATTTTCTCCAATTTCAAGTATTTCTTACGTTAAAATTATTCCACTCTTTCTTCGCTCATCAACTCAGAAACTGTTCCGATTTTTAAATTCTTTTGTTTAATTTGAGTGATTAAGCGATCAAGTGATTTTGCAGTAGACTCAGTTGGATGCATAAGAACCATTGAACCATTATCAATTTTTGACATGACACGGGAAATTAGCTGATCTGGAGATGGTTTTCTCCAATCAACCGTATCAACCGTCCACATAACCGTCTTCATTTTAAATTCAGCAGCCACTTTTATTGTTTCATCCCGATAACTGCCACTAGGCGGGGCAAACCAAATACATTTCTTACCGGTAGCAGCTTCAATAATTTCGTTGGTTTTTTGAATTTGTTCTCTGGCCCTGCTAGCTGTTAATTGCTTCATATCAGGGTGAGAATAAGAATGATTACCGACTTCATGTCCAGAAGTAACGATCAATTTAGCGAGTTCAGGGTTTTTCTTAGTCCAATTTCCTTCCAGAAAAAAACTAACCGAAACATTTTGCCTTTTTAATGTAGCAAGCATTTCTGATAAATATTCATTGCCCCAGGCCACATTAATAATAAAAGCTACCATTGGTTTATCAGGATTCCCTTTATAAATAGGGGATGGCGGTAAATCATTAAGGTGCACCTTAGGCTTAATCTCTGTGAAGACGAGTTTCTTTTCATTAAAAACACCTTTGCTTTTCATATTTTTATATGATGCAGCAATGTCAACCTCACGTCCATTATAGCCTGGAATTGCTTTCCAAACCCTGTCTATAGTTGCATCTTTAGGCGATATTTCATATGTAGGAGCATTTTTAATAATGCTTTGATAAAGAGGGTCTGATTCTTTTACTGCTGGCAAAGATGATTCCATTTTAAAAGATAAATATTTGCTAACAAATGGATTACTTACCGCGATCCATCCGGCTACACATATGATTATAATGAAATAAACCTTTTTCATCTAACTTTCCCCCTTTCCATAAAGATTATGTAAAGAAAGGACAAGGTAGAACTCTCGGTTTAATACAACTAATGCTATTATAAGAAGAAAAAAGGAACATGTTTAACAAATCGAAAAAGCCAGGGTAAGGACCCTGACTCATCATTCTAAACTCTTACGATTTGTTTTCTTCTGCCTTTTCACGTTGTTCTTTTAAAACAGCTTTTCGGGAAAGGTTCACACGACCTTGTTTATCAATTTCAGTTACCTTCACTAAAAGTTCGTCCCCTATTTTTACAACATCCTCGACCTTACCAACACGTTCTTCAGCAAGTTCAGATATATGCACAAGACCATCTTTCCCAGCAAAGATTTCTACAAAGGCTCCAAATTTTTCAATTCGTTTCACCTTACCAAGATACAATTCACCTACTTGGACCTCACGAACAATATCTTCGATGATCTTCTTGGCTTTTTGGTTCATTTCTTGATTTGTTGAGGCGATAAATACTGTACCATCTTGCTCAATATCAATCTTAACACCAGTTTCCTCAATAATCTTATTGATTTGTTTTCCACTTGGTCCAATAACATCACGAATTTTATCTGGATTGATTGTCATCGTTAAGATTTTTGGTGCAAATTGTGAAAGCTCTGTTTTTGGTTCAGAAATTGTGGCTAACATTGAATCCAAAATATGCATTCTGCCAACTTTGGCTTGTTGAAGAGCTTCTTCTAATATCTCACGGGATAGTCCTTCAATCTTAATATCCATTTGAAGGGCAGTAACCCCTTTAGCTGTACCTGCCACCTTAAAATCCATATCTCCAAGATGATCTTCCATTCCTTGGATATCTGATAATACGGTATAGTGTTCACCTGATTTAACGAGACCCATTGCAATTCCGGCAACAGGTGCTTTAATCGGCACTCCAGCATCCATCATCGCTAATGTACTTGCACAAATACTTGCCTGTGACGTAGAACCATTGGATTCAAGCACTTCAGATACAAGACGAATGGTGTATGGGAAATCCTTCTCAGACGGTACAATTGGTTCAAGCGCACGCTCTCCAAGTGCACCATGACCAATTTCACGACGACCCGGACCACGAATTGGACCTGTTTCACCAACACTGAAGGAAGGGAAGTTATAATGGTGCATAAAGCGTTTCTCTTCTTCAATACCGAGACCATCAAGAATTTGTACGTCACCCATTGCCCCAAGAGTACAAATGCTGAGCGCTTGAGTTTGACCACGTGTGAACAGACCAGAACCATGTGTACGAGGTAAAATACTAATCTGTGAAGAAAGCGGACGGATTTCATCGATTTTACGGCCATCAGGACGAACCTTTTCAACTGTAATTAAACGGCGGACTTCACCTTTAACAATCTTGTCCAATATTTGCTTAACTTGTTTCAGATCTTCATCTGTTGCTTCTTGTTCTTCAAATTTAGCAATTACTCGGTTTTTCACCTCTTTAATGGCATCTTCACGGGCATGCTTCTCTTGAACCTGAATAGCATTTACCATATCGGCTTCACACATTTCCCTCACTTCAGCCTCGAGGTCCTTATCAATCTCATAAAGAGTTATTTCTCTTTTTGGCTTGCCTATTTCAGCGACAATTTTTTCTTGGAATTCAATGAGGCGCTTAATCTCATCATGACCAAACATAATCGCTTCAAGCATGGTTTCCTCAGGAACCTCTAATGCCCCTGCTTCAACCATATTAATGGCATCTTTCGTACCGGCTACTGTTAAATGTATATCACTCTTTTCAGCTTGCTCAACGGTTGGATTAATGACAAATTCATTATTCACCCGACCAACAACCACGCCAGCAATCGGTCCTTCAAATGGGATATCCGAAGTGCTTAGTGCTAATGACGAACCAAACATTGCAGCCATTTCTGTTGAACAGTCTTGATCCACACTCATGACAATACTAATAACCTGAACATCATTACGGAACCCATCAGCAAATAGTGGACGAATAGGTCTGTCAATCAGTCGGCTTGCTAAGATTGCCTTTTCACTTGGACGGCCTTCACGTTTAATGAAGCCCCCTGGAATTTTACCAACTGCATACAAACGTTCTTCATAGTTAACAGTTAATGGGAAAAAGTCTAAGTTTTTAGGTTCTTTTGATGCTGTTGCCGTACTCAATACTGCTGTGTCCCCATAACGAACTAGGACAGCACCGTTTGCCTGTTTGGCTAATTGTCCAATTTCGACGGTTAATTTACGACCTGCCCAAACAATGGAATACTCATGTTTCAATTGTTCCATATTTTTACCCCTCTCTATCTAAATCACTTAGGAGGATGAAGCGAAAATTTCTACCCTCGCTGTAATCATCATTCTAAACTAATATTAAAAAGCTTAAAAAGCTTATATTATCAATGCAAATCACCTTATTAGTATGCACAAAAAAGTCCTGACTTAAAAATATGTATAAAAAATTCTTTTTTTAGCTGTAAGCTTTTTTAGCCTAATAAAAAAGCGGGAATAATCCCGCTTCTGTAAACTAACGACGTAGACCAAGCTTATTAATTAACACACGGTAACGTTGAACATCTTTGTTACGTAGGAATGTTAAAAGATTACGACGTTTACCAACCATTTTCAAAAGACCGCGACGTGAGTGGTGATCTTTCTTATGAGTACGTAAGTGCTCATTCAAATTGTTGATTGATTCTGTAAGGACAGCGATTTGAACTTCTGCAGATCCAGTGTCGCTTTCATGAGTTTTAAACTCATTGATAAGTTCATTTTTACGTTCTTGAGTGATTGCCATCCGTATTCACCTCCTAAATTTTACAAATCCCCTGATACCGAGCAAGCGTTGGTGATTCGTCTTGCCAAGTAGAGGTTATTTTTAATACGTTAATAAGAATACAACTTTTTACGCCAAAAAGCAAGGATATAACGAAGTTTATTGTAGGAAAAACACCTTTTAAGACGATATTTAAGAAGAATGTCTGATTTCCTCTTCAGGCGCGAGCGGATCACGGGCACTCCCGGGAGCCTCCTGCTCCAATCAACTTGGCTATAGTAACCGATAACCTAGCTTATTTGTTAAAGTAATTAAGTGAATTTTGCTTATCTCGTTCAATTTGCGCGACTAGCTCTTGAATTCCTGAAAATTTTTGTTCATTACGTAAGTGGAGATGCCATTCAATAATCACTTCTTCACCATAGATATTTTCATTAAAATCAAATAAGTGGACTTCCACGGAAGGTAGGAGTGCATCCTTATTAAATGTAGGCTTATAGCCAATATTACATACGCCAGCATACCATTTTGAATGTACCTTCATTCGAACGGCATAAACACCAACAGGCGGCATAATATAATCATCATTTAAATATACATTCGCAGTAGGAAAACCAATCGTCCGGCCTCGTTTATCACCATGGATGACGATGCCTGATGTTGTATAATATCGGCCTAAAAGTGAATAGAGTTCATTGGTCCTGCCTTCTTTAAGCAGTTTGCGAATTCTAGTTGAACTTACCTTTTCATCACCTTGTGTAAATTTTGGAACAACTGAAAAAGAAAATTTATCTCTAGAATGAAAAGGCAATGTTTCCATTGTTCCTTTTCCCATTCGTCCATAGGTAAAGTCAAAGCCAGCGACCACATGCCTTACGTTCAGGCTAATCACACATTGGTCAATAAATTCCTGTGGCAGTAGATTAGCAAATTCCACACTAAAATGAATAATAAATAAATAATCAATTCCTAGCTCTTCAATGATCTTTATTTTTTCAGTTAATGGGGAAATAGACTTAATCTGATTATCTGTTTTTCCTAATACTACAGAAGGATGCGGGTCAAATGTCATCACCGCACTGCATATTCCTTTTTCTTTAGCTTGCTTTTTAGCCTCGAGAATTACCTGTTGATGTCCACGGTGAACACCATCAAAGTAGCCTAACGCCATTGAGAGAGGCGGATATTCATTTATTGCATTATTAAATGGGAATCTAAGCCTAATTACTTCCAAAAGAAACTCACCTTTTCTATACCGTACCTTTTAATCTAAATCATTTCGTAGCACTTTAACTGGTTTAAAGAGGTCAGGCTTGTTAGGATGCTTTGAATAAATAGCAAGAGCCAGTCCATCTACAGTTTCAACGATAATCGGTCCGTTACTAGTTTTTAAATGTTCAGGCATTTGTAATAATGCGCCATTTTTCACTTTCTCTGCTACTTTATCATTAATTTGGAGTTTCGGCAAATGAGAAAGTGCAGTTTCTAGAGGCCTTAATACACTCGAAATCGTTCCAGCTTCCATATGTTTTTCAATCTCTTCAAACGTTAAGCAGTCCTCTAAGGAATAAGAAGCTGATTGAACTCTTTCCAGGTAGGACATATGTGCTGGATAGCCAAGCATTTCACCAATCATTACGGCTAAGGTCCGAATATACGTTCCTTTACTACAACTGACTCTAAACTTAAATTTTACCGTTTCACCGATATATTCAGATCGATCGTCTAATAAGTCGATTGAATAAATCGTTACCTTTCGAGTTGGCCTTTCGACTTCGATTCCTTTTCGCGCGTATTCATACAGTCGGACACCACCAACTTTTACTGCCGAAAACATTGGCGGTGTTTGTTCAATTTCACCAGTTAATGACTTTAAAACTTTAAGAATTTCTTCCCGTTGAATAACCCTGGTTACTGGCTTTTGGGCAACTGTTTCTCCTGACGCATCTTCCGTTGTTGTTGAATAACCAATAGTGACTTCTCCCTCGTATGCTTTACCTGCATCCGTAATATATTCGGCCACTTTAGTTGCTTTTCCAATACATATCGGAAGTACACCTGTGACGTCGGGATCTAATGTGCCCGTATGCCCCACTTTTTTTGTTTTTAATATCTTCCGTAACCGAAAGACACAATCATGGGATGTTAGTCCCGCTGGTTTAAATAAAGGTAGAATTCCTTCCACTGTAAAACCTCCAATCAAAAAAAGGATAGACATATGTCTATCCAGTTATTTTTCTTCCCTATTTTCTAAAGGCTTTTCATCCTTATGCAGTTGGTGAAGAAGTGTATCAATTCGATTCCCGTAATCGATTGATTCATCCCATTCAAAGATAATCTCAGGGGTTTTTCGAAGGCGGATTCGGTGGCCAATTTCGGTCCGAATAAAGCCTTTCGCTTTAGCTAGGCCCTTTAAAGTATTTTCCCTTTGTTCTTCATCACCTAATACGGAAATATATACTTTAGCCTGTTGTAGATCACCTGTTACTTCGACATCGGTAACCGTAACAAAACCAATCCGTGGGTCTTTTATTTTACGACCGATGATGTCACCAAGTTCTTTCTTCATTTGTTCTCCAACACGATTTGCTCTGTGGCTCATCACATTCACCTCTTAACTTAAAGCCATTCAATCTCGGTGATCGTTCTCTCTATTTCTGGAAAGGAGTCAATTAATTTTAACGCGTTATTCAACTCATGTTCCGTGTTTACACGAGTGGAAGTGACGACAACGATCGCAATTTTCGTTCGCTGCCACACATCCTGAAAACCTACTTCAGCTACAGAAACATTAAATTTCTGTTTTAAGCGAGTTAGGATTCTTTGCAAAACCGCTCGTTTCTCTTTTAAAGAATGCGCATCATAAATTATACATTCGCATTCAGCAGCACCGATGATCATTTACGTTCAATTTCTTCCATTACATATGCTTCAATGATGTCTCCTTCTTTCACATCATTAAAGTTTTTAATGGTAATTCCACATTCGTACCCTTGTGATACTTCTTTTACGTCATCCTTAAATCGTTTTAATGCATCAATATTACCTTCAAAGGTTACAACACCGTTACGAATTAGACGAATTCCACTGTCACGGGTAATTTTACCATCTGTAACATATGAACCAGCAATCGTCCCCACTTTTGAAACCTTGAAAGTTTGACGAATCTCTGCTTGACCAATAATCTTCTCTTGGAATTCAGGATCAAGCATACCTTTCATAGCCGCTTCAATCTCTTCGATAACTTTATAAATAATACGGTGAAGACGAACGTCTACTTTCTCAGCCTCTGCTGCCCGTTTGGCATTAACATCTGGACGAACATTAAAACCAATAACAATGGCATTTGAAGCTGCAGCAAGGGTAATATCAGATTCATTAATGGCACCCGCACCACTATGAATAATTTTAATGTTTACTCCCTCAACATCTATTTTTTGCAATGAAGCAGCAACAGCCTCCGCAGAGCCTTGAACATCTGCTTTCAGGATGATGTTTAAGTCCTTCATTTCGCCCTGTTTCAATTGATCAAATAGAGTTTCTAAGCTAACAATGGATTTTTCTCCACGTTGAGCAGCTAATGCAGATTGAGCACGAGCTTCCCCGACTTGTCGTGCAGTTTTCTCATCTTCAAATACGACAAAACGGTCCCCTGCCTGCGGCACATCATTAAGTCCTGTTATTTCAACTGGTGTGGATGGACCTGCTTCTTTCACACGGCGGCCTTTGTCATTTACCATCGCACGTACACGACCGAACGTGTTACCAACTACGATTGGATCACCGATTTTTAATGTACCGTTTTGGACTAATAATGTGGCTACAGATCCACGCCCTTTATCCAATTGTGCCTCGATGACTGTTCCGACTGCTTTTCTATCTGGATTAGCTTTATACTCTTCTACTTCACTAACGAGAAGAATCATCTCTAATAGGTTATCGATACCTTCACCTGTTTTTGCAGATAGGGGAACAAAGATAGTATCCCCGCCCCAAGCCTCAGAAACTAAACCATGTTCTGTTAATTCCTGCATTACACGGTCCGCATTGGCAGCTTCTTTGTCCATTTTATTCACTGCGACAATAATTGGAACCTCAGCAGCTTTTGCATGGTTAATCGCTTCAACCGTTTGTGGCATTACACCATCATCAGCAGCTACGACAAGAATGGTAATATCCGTAATTTTAGCTCCACGTGCACGCATTGTCGTAAAGGCAGCGTGTCCTGGAGTATCAAGGAAGGTAATTTTTTTGCCGTTTTCAACAACTTGGTACGCACCAATATGTTGAGTAATTCCCCCGGCTTCTCCTTCCGTTACCTTTGTGTTACGAATGGAGTCAAGCAAGGTTGTTTTCCCATGGTCGACGTGACCCATAATTGTAACGACAGAAGGTCTTTCTACAAGAGAATCCTCTGAATCCTCAGTAAAGTATACTTCAAGGTCTGTTGTATCCACTTTAATTTCTTCTTCAACCTCAACACCATACTCGCTTGCAATTAATTCAATCGCATCTTTATCTAATACCTGGTTAATTGTTGCCATTACTCCAAGTAAAAAGAGCTTTTTAATAATTTCCGAAGGCTCACGATAGATCTTTTTCGCTAACTCGCCAACCGTTAGAGATTCACTAAAAGTAATTTTAGCTGGAAGTTCCTTCTCTTTTTTCTTCTGTGGCTGTGTTTGTTGAACTGGCGTATGATTTTTCTTTTTATTTTTATTATTATTATTATTGCGGTTTTGGTTGTTATTATAAGGCTTAGACTTTGCTTTATCAGCATTATTAAAGACCTTATTTTCTTTTGATTGATATTCCTGATTTTGTTTCTTTCCATCTCCTGATTTTGGAGGAGAGACCACTTTAACTTTTGTTGGAGCAACATTATTATCTGCCGCTTCCTCAAATGCTTTAGCGGTTTTGGTTTGTACTTGTGGTCGCTGTGTGGATTGAGCAGGTCTTTGGTTTTGACGTTGCTGCCCTTGAGCTGGACGTGAATTAGTTCGTTGCGACTGTTGTCCATTTTGTTTATTTTCTTGTTGTTGTGATGTCTTGTTCTCTTTTTTGCTGAATGTTTCATCAAGCTTTTTAACGTCTGCGTCTTCTATTGTTGCCATATGATTAGAGACCTCTATATTCATTTCTTTTAGTTTAGTGATGATTTCTTTACTTGAAATGTTGTGTTTTTTTGCGTATTCATATACACGTATTTTACTCATCTTTTCACCCCCGCTAGATTTAATCGAGCAACGTTACCATTTTTTTTGCAAAGCCATCATCCAGTACAGCTACAACAACGCGGGCTTCCTTGCCAATCGCTTGGCCAAGAAGATGACGATTTTCCACAAATTTATATGGAACCTCATACGAATTACACTTATCAGTAATTTTTTTTGTCGTATTTGCAGAAGCATCTGCTGATAATAAAATGAGTCGTGCTTTTCCGCTTTGAATCTGCTTCACGGTTAGCTCCTCACCTGATATGATTTTACGTGCTCGATTGGCCAAGCCAAGCAATGACATCCATTGATTATCTTTCATTTGGATTGTCAATTCTCCTTCTCTATAAGCTCAAGTAGCTCTTCGTATAACGAATCATTTATAGAAACCTGTAAGTGATTAGATAGGGTATTTTTTTTCTTGGCAAGTAAGATTGCTTCCTTGTCCTTTGAAAGGTAGGCACCCCTTCCGGATTTCTTTCCCGTCAGATCGATGGATACATCCCCTTCTTTTGAGCGAACGATGCGAACTAGTTCTTTTTTCGGCTTCATTTCACCGGTTGCTACACACTTACGCAAAGGAACTTTTTTCTTTTGGTTCACTCATCATTCACCTCACTTTTTAATCAAGCTCTTCTTCATAATCGAAGTCATTTTCAACATGATCATCAAAAAGCCTAATGGTTTCTTCACGCGGATAGATACCAATTTCGCGTGCTTCTGTTTCAGATTTAATATCAATTTTCCAGCCTGTTAATTTTGCTGCCAAGCGGGCGTTTTGTCCCCGTTTACCAATTGCTAATGAAAGTTGATAATCAGGAACAACAACAGTAGTTGCTTTTTCATTTTCATTCACCATAACATCTAAAACTTTAGACGGGCTAAGAGAATTTGCCACAAAAACAACAGGATCCGCTGACCACTTAACAATATCGATTTTCTCACCTTTTAATTCATTAACAACCGCTTGAACCCTTGCTCCTTTTGGTCCAACACAAGAACCAACAGGGTCTACCTCGGGATTATCTGAATGAACAGAGATTTTCGAGCGGTCTCCTGCCTCACGAGCAACTGATTTAATTTCAACGGTTCCATCATAAATTTCAGGTACTTCAATCTCAAACAGACGTTTTAAGAGGCCTGGATGTGTCCGTGAAACAAATATCTGGGGACCCTTGGTTGTTTTTTCAACTTTTGTGATAAATACTTTGATTCGATCATGGGGTTTATACCGTTCATTGGGCATCTGCTCATTCACTGGGAGTAAGGCCTCGATTTTCCCAAGACTTACATAAATAAATTTGGAGTCCAATCTTTGAACAATACCAGTCATAATATCTTCTTCACGGTCAATAAATTCTGAATAAATAATTCCTCGTTCTGCTTCTCTAACACGCTGGGTAACAACTTGTTTAGCGGTCTGAGCAGCAATCCGTCCGAAATCTTTAGGAGTGACTTCCATTTCGACAACATCTTCAACTTGATAATTTGGTGAGATTTGTCTAGCATCCTCTAAGGAAATTTCAAGACGAGGGTCAAATACCTGATCGACGACTTCTTTTCTAGCAAAAACACGCATCGATCCTGTCTGTAAATTTAAATCAATCCTTACATTCTGTGCCTGATTAAAGTTTCGGCGATACGCCGAAACAAGGGCTGCTTCAATTGCTTCAATGATAACATCTCTGGAAATACCTTTTTCTCTTTCCAGTATAGTAAGAGCATCTAATAATTCGCTGCTCATCTTTGTGTATCCCCCTATCTTTTTCCAATAATTTCATTACGAAAATGTAACTGCTAAACGCGCATTTGCTACCTTTTCATAGGGAAGTTCAATCGTCTTCTTACGGGTCTTTATTTTCATTTCAATTTTTAAAAGTTGTCCATCAAATTCTAATAAGGTCCCTTCAAAGCTTTTTTCCCCATCGATTGGTTCATAAGTTTTGATAAAAACATTTTTACCGATTGCTTTTTGAAAGTCTTTATCTTTTTTTAATGGACGCTCTGCCCCAGGTGAAGAAACTTCAAGAAAATAGTTATGGGGAATCGGATCAAGCTCATCGAGTTTTTCGCTGAGTTTTTCGCTAACGAGTCCGCAATCTTCAATATCAACACCGTTGTCTTTATCGATATATACGCGTAGAAACCAACTTTTCCCTTCTTTCACATACTCAATTTCCACTAATTCTAAACCAAGTTCTTGAAAAATAGGTGCAGCCAATTCTTCTACAACTTCCGTTACCTTGCTCATGCTTTACCTCCTTTTCCGATAATTTCACCCATATTGTATGTAGTTCACGGAAAGTTTTATCAAGTTATACTAAGAAAAAAAGTCGTATACAAAAAGGAAAGAGCGGGTTTCCCCACTCTTGTTCACGAGAGTATTTCTTAGTATTTCCAATAAAACTATACCATAACCATCATTTTTATGCAAATAGCTTCGCCGTTTGTCAAGTATTTTCCTATTTAAAACAACGATAACTGGTTTTGCTCTGGAAGGGATGCGAGACACCCCTGTTTGTCCAAATATTCAAGGATAGTTTTAGATACTTTTCCGCGCTGCTGCAAATCTTCTTTAGATAAAAACTCTCCTGATTCCCGAGCTTTGACAATATTATAGGCTGCATTTGTTCCAAGACCTGGAATCGAATTAAATGGCGGTATTAAGGAATTGCCTTCAATGATAAATTCAGAGGCAGAAGATTTATATAAATCATAGTTTTGGAATACAAAGCCTCTTTCTGTCATTTCTAATGCTAGTTCTAATACCGTCAATAAGTTTTTCTCTTTGTTTGATGCTTCCAAGCCTTTAGCATTAATTTCCTCAATTTTAGCACGAATTGCTTCTGAACCGCGCGACATCGCTTCAATATCAAAGTCTTCAGCACGTACAGTAAAGTAAGCGGCATAATATAGGAGCGGCAAATGAACCTTGAAATAGGCAATTCTAACTGCCATAAGTACATAGGCAGCCGCGTGAGCTTTAGGGAACATATACTTGATCTTTTTACAGGAGTCGATGTACCATTCCGGAACCTCATTTTTCCTCATCTCAGCTTCCATTTCTTCACTTAACCCTTTACCTTTACGAACGGATTCCATAATTTTAAAAGCAAAGGAAGGATCCAATCCCTGATAAATAAGGTAGACCATGATATCATCCCGGCAGCCAATTACTTCACTCAGATTACATGTTTTATTATGAATTAATTCCTGAGCATTCCCAAGCCATACATCGGTACCATGAGACAGACCTGAGATTTGCACTAGTTCAGAAAAAGTAGTTGGTTTTGTATCTTCTAGCATCTGACGAACAAATCGAGTCCCAAACTCAGGAATACCCAGTGTACCGGTTTTACACATGATTTGTTGTTCAGTTACACCTAATGACTCGGTTCCGCTGAATATCTTCATAACTTCAGGGTCATCGGTTGGGATTGTTTTTGGATCCATTCCGCTCAGATCCTGAAGCATCCTAATGACTGTCGGATCGTCGTGCCCTAGAATATCGAGCTTTAAGACATTATCATGGATGGAATGGAAATCGAAATGAGTGGTCTTCCATTCTGAATTTCTATCGTCAGCTGGGAATTGAATCGGTGAAAAATCATAAACATCCATGTAATCAGGGATTACGATAATCCCCCCCGGGTGCTGTCCCGTTGTTCTTTTAACTCCTGTACATCCCGTAGCTAATCGTTCCACTTCGGCACCGCGGAGTTGAAGATTGTTATCCTGCTGATATGCCTTCACATAACCAAAAGCTGTTTTATCGGCAACCGTGCCTATTGTCCCAGCACGATAAACATATTCCTCACCGAAAAGAACCTTCGTATAGTTATGGGCACGCGGCTGGTACTCACCAGAGAAGTTTAAATCGATATCGGGAACCTTATCCCCTTTAAATCCAAGGAACGTTTCGAACGGAATATCGTGTCCGTCTTTATGGTATTTACCGCCGCATTGCGGACAATCTTTATCAGGTAAATCAAACCCAGACCCAACTGATCCATCATTAAAGAACTCTGAATGCTTACAGGTTGGACAAACATAATGTGGCGGCAGTGGATTTACTTCCGTAATTTCTGTCATCGTTGCAACCAGTGATGAGCCGACAGATCCCCTGGAACCTACAAGGTAACCATCATCTAATGATTTTTTTACTAACTTGTGTGAAATCAAATAAATAACGGCAAATCCATGTCCAATTATACTTTTCAGTTCTTTTTCTAACCGGGCTTCAACAATTTCAGGCAAGTTGTCACCGTAAATCTTCCGTGCCATTCCGTAACTCATTTCGCGCATTTCTTCATCGGCACCCTCAATTTTCGGTGTATACAAATCATCTTTAATTGGTTTAATGACTTCAATCATATCAGCAATTTTATTTGTGTTCGTGACGACAATTTCTTTTGCTTTCTCTTTTCCTAAAAATGAAAAGGCATCAAGCATTTCATTGGTTGTTCTAAAGTGAACATCTGGAAGTTGATGACGGTTGAGCGGATTCGCTCCCCCTTGCGAATTAATTAATATTTTGCGATAAATTTTATCATTTTCGTTAAGATAATGGACATTCCCTGTGGCAACAACTGGAAGACCTAATTTATCTCCCAATTTAACGATTTTCGCAATAATGTCTTCCATTGCTTTTTCATCGCTCACTAATTCCATTTCAATTAAAGGGGCATTGACTTCTTTTGGCATGACTTCAATGTAATCATAAAAGCGGGCAGCGCCTTCCACTTCCTCTGGAGACTTTTGCATCATCCCCTCAAATACTTCCCCTTTATTACATCCGGAGCCAACAAGAATCCCTTCTCTGTATTTTTGTAAAACAGATCGAGGCAATCGTGGGACACGATAAAAGTATTCAAGATGAGAAATGGATACAAGTTTAAACAGATTCTTTAAACCTGCTTGAGTCTGAGCTAATAATGTACAGTGATAGGGACGTGCACGTTGGTAAGCATTGCCTTTACCCATATTATCATTAAATTGATCATGATATTCGATTCCTTTTTCTAATGAATCTTTTAACATTTTCAAAAGTAAATAACCAGTGGCTTCCGCATCATAAATCGCCCGGTGATGCTGGGTTAATTCAATATCGAACTTCTTTGCCAGCGTATTTAACCGATGGTTTTTCATCTCTGGATACAGGAAGCGTCCTAGTTCAAGCGTATCAATAACAGGATTATTTGCTTTATCAAAGCCTATTTTCTTATAGCCGACATTTAGGAAACCCATATCGAAGGAAGCATTATGGGCAACAAGGACAGAATCTCCGACCCATTCTCTAAAATTCCGAAGAACTTCTTCTATTTCCGGAGCCGTTTGGACCATGTCGTCCGTTATTCCAGTGAGATTGATTGTTGTTGCCGATAATCGGTGATGTGGATTGGCAAAGGATTCAAATCGATCAATGATTTCTCCATCATGTATTTTTACAGCAGCTAGTTCGATAATAGTGTTGTACACTGCTGAGAGACCCGTCGTTTCAACGTCAAAAACGACATAAGTATCCTCGGTAAGCTGACGGTGCGCATCATTATAGGCGATTGGGACCCCATCATCTACTAAGTTTACTTCAACGCCATAGAGAATTTTAATATCATTTTTCTTCCCTGCACCATATGCTTCAGGAAAGGATTGGGCAACAGCGTGATCGGTAACGGCAATCGCTTTATGCCCCCATTTTTTTGCCTGAGCAATCAACGCACTTACAGGTGTGACAGCATCCATTTGACTCATCGGGGTATGAAGATGGAGCTCAACCCGTTTTTCATCTTCAGGAGCCGTATCCTTACGACCTGCAGGTTTGATTTCATTGATATCATTTCCTATCATGACAAGGTCTCGGACAAAGGTATCATTTTGAATGCTTCCTCGAACCTTTACCCACATCCCCTTCTTGACTAGTTGGAAGAGAGCGGCGTCCTCTTTGTCTCGTGAAAACATTTTTACCATGATGGAACTTGTATAATCAGTTATTTTAAAGGTTAACAGCGACCTGCCGCTCCTGAGTTCACGAATCTCAGCATCAAAGATGTAACCTTCCACTGCTACTCTTCTTTCTTCATCAACAATATCAATCAAACTGCGGAAGTCGTTATTATCTTTAATCGTAAGACCAATAGTAAGTGGTCCAGATGGCAAATCACCCGAAGCTTGATCTTTTTCAGCTTCTTTTTTCTGCAATTCAACCATTGCCTGCAGTCCGCGTTCTTGATCTTCTTTTTGCTTAGCAAGTAAAAATTGTTGGTATTCATCACTTTTTTCTACATTTTTCAGGTCCGTCTCTATTGAAAGGCTAGGAAATCCAAATGATTGATATATATTTGAGATTATCTCTCCATATTTCCTCTTTAACGCAAGTCCCTCTGTATCGTTACGAACTGTAATTGTTAGTTTATTTCCATTCACTTCAGGGAGTTGTTCATGTAAAAGTTTTAAAAGCGGCGGAGCAATCCCATCGATTTGCTGAATGCTATAACTCCAATAATCTCGTATTAATTCAGATGAAATGGTTTGGTTTGTTACATTAATTTGGAACGATATCGTGGCAATGTTTGAAAATGTCCGTTCAAGTTGTGTCGTAAACAAAACGTAGATATTATAGGGAAGGATATTTTCGAGTGAAAATTGAAAATGCCACTTTCGATTCTTTTTTTCAACTAAAAGCCTATCTATTTGCGCATTGTTGAAATGCACTACAACAGCATCCTCGATTAATTGCAGCTGCTGGAGCAAGAGTTGGAATCGCTCTTTTTTGCCGTCGGCATGTTCGCTCATCTTTCTCTCTCCCATCTATTAAAAATCATTAAATTTTTATTTCGTCAAAAAATAATTATATCATATGAGTTGAATGGATTCGTCTTTATTCGACAGAAAAAATTCTCCATTTTAGGTAAAATAGTTTTCCTGAAAACAAATGAAGGGACCGTATAGACGGCCCCATAAATCATTAATATTTAATTACAGGAAGAATCTTTGAATATCATTCCACGTTACGACTAGCATGAGCAGCATGAGGAGGGCAAATCCAATAAAATGGACCATTCCTTCCTTTTGACGATCAATCGGTTTTCCTCTGACAGCTTCAACAGCAAAAAACATCAATCTGCCGCCATCAAGAGCAGGAATAGGTAATAAGTTCATAATTCCTAAGTTAATGCTTAAAATCCCAGCCCATTTCATTAAATAATAAATTCCAGATTTAGCAACAGAATCAGTAGCTTGGTAAATACCAACCGGCCCAGATAGAGCATCGATTGAAAATTGTCCCGTAACTAATTTACCGACCATCACAAAAATCTGCTTAGTCCAGAAATAGGTTTCTGTGAATCCTGCTTTTACCGCTTGAATGGGTGATTTTTCAACTGGACTATATACACCAATCAGTCCAATTTTCTTTCCCTCCACCGTTTTTTCAATCGGGGTTACCGTGATATCTAAATCCTTGTTGTCACGGCGAATTGAAAAATCGAGTTTTTCATTTGGGTTTTTCCGAATAACTTCCACAACATCAGACCAACTAGTTATTTCTGAACCATTGATTGTCTGTATTAAATCACCCTTTTTAAGACCTGCAGCCATTGCTGCTCCTTCAGGAGTGATTTCACCTAACTTAGGTTCATTCGTAGGAACACCTTGAATAAAAGCAATAATAATAAATACAATGAATGCAAGTACAAAATTCATCATTGGTCCAGCAAAAATAGCCATTGTTCGTTGCCCCAATGTTTTTGAACCAAATTGACGATCAATGGGAGCAATCTGTGATTCGACCCCATTTTCTACAATGACTGCTTTTGGGTCAATGGTAAATGTTTTTAATTCCTCTTCCTCATCGTCAGGAAATCCTTTAATGATTAAATCTTTTTCTATATCTGCATATTCCACTTCAACAATTCGGCAATTAGGAAATTTTTCTTTATTATTCAGGATGATTTTATTTACTTTCTCATCTTTATCAAACAACAGGCCAATTCGATAGCCAGGCTTAATTTCAATTATTTCTGGGTCTTCTCCAGCCATACGGACAAATCCGCCAATCGGTAGTAAGCGAATAGTATACGTCGTTTCCCCTTTTTTATGGGAAAAGACCTTGGGACCAAAACCTATGGCAAATTCACGGCATAAAATACCTGCCCTTTTTGCGAAAATCAAATGACCTAATTCATGAAAGAATACAAGCGCGCCAAAAATCACAATAAAGGCAATTACTGTAGTCAAATTAAAACCACCTTTTTTTATAGAAGTGAACGTACATAATCTCTTGTTTCTGTATCTATCTCTTGGATTGCTGCTAAGCTAGGGTGATCCACGATTTGGTGAGTAGTTAATGCCTTTTCAATCAAATCTTCAATTTGCAAGAAATGGATTTTTCCCGCTAGAAATGCTGCAACGGCCACTTCATTTGCCGCATTCAATACCGTAGGCATCGAACCCCCTTTTTTTCCTGCTTCATAGGCAAACCCTAGACAGCGAAATCTTGCAACATCCATTTCCTGAAAATGCAATTTCCCAATACTTGCTAAATCCAAACGTTTTGATGTAGGTAATGCTAAGCGATCGGGATAGGTAAGAGCAAATTGGATAGGTACGCGCATATCTGGTGTACCTAATTGGGCAATTATACTGCTATCATGGAATTCAACCATTGAATGGATGATGCTTTCTTTATGAAGCAGTACATCAATCTTTTCATATGGCATATTAAAGAGCCAGTGTGCTTCAATGACTTCCAAACCTTTATTCATCATCGAGGCCGAATCAATGGTGATTTTGGCTCCCATTGACCAATTTGGATGGTTTAAAGCTTGTTCGACGGTAACATTTTTCAATTCTTGCCGAGTTCGATCACGAAAGCTTCCACCAGAAGCAGTAAGAATTAATCTTTCAATATTTTTTTCTTTCTCCCCCTGCAAGGCTTGAAAAATGGCAGAATGCTCACTATCGACAGGTAGGAGTGGAACATTATTTCTTTTAGCAGCATCAATTACTAAATGGCCAGCAGTTACAAGAGTTTCTTTATTAGCAATAGCAATGATTTTCCCACTCTCGATCGCTTGCAGCGTTGGGTTTAAACCCACACTTCCAATAACAGCATTGACAAGGATATCTGCCTTTTCATAAACGGCAGCCTCAATAAGTCCTTCCTGACCAAATGTAAACTTAATATTAGGGAATTCTGCTTTTAATGTATGACAATCCTGATAGTCTTGTACAGAAACAAGCTCAGGTTGAAACTCAACAATAAATTTTCGAGCCAAATCAATATTTTTCCCAACAGAAATAGCTGTCACTCTAAATTCGGATGGATGTTCACGAATAATATCTAACGTTTGAGTGCCGATTGATCCTGTCGCACCCAATAAATTAATCTTTTTCAATAAGGTCAACTCCTAAATGTAAAGCACATACGCTTTATACCCAAAGGTGAAACAGATGAAGCAAGGGCCAAACAAATAATAGGCTGTCAAATCGGTCAAGAATCCCTCCGTGACCTGGCAAGATATTCCCAGAGTCTTTAACATGGAAATGACGCTTAAAAGCAGATTCAACTAAGTCACCAATTTGTCCGAAAATAGATAGAACAACTGTAATTCCCATTAATGATAAGAGACCAACATTGATGTCAGAAAAGATTGCAAAGAGAACTGCAACCAAAACAGCACAAACAACACCGCCAATTGATCCTTCCACTGTTTTATTGGGGCTAATTTCCGGCCAAAGCTTTGTCTTTCCAAGGGCCTTTCCAATAAAATATGCACCTGAATCGGTAGCCCAAATCATAAATAAAGAATACAAGATAAAAACGAGGCCGCCGTCTTGTCTTGTTTCGAAGAAAAAGTAAAAACCAATCCCTACATAAATAGCAGACAAAATGGAAAATGAAACATCTTCAAATGTAAATTGATTCTTGGTTATGACTGTAAAAGTAAGTAACAAAAAAATTAAAGCAATACATATCTCCACTTTTGAATAATAAAAGGAATCCAATATGTGATAATACTCCTCAGGAAAAAGCAGCACCCAAAGAAATAAAACCGTCAAAACACCATTTACAGAAAAAATATTAATTTTTTTCATTTTCAATAATTCATATAAACCGATCGTCGCTAAAAAGTAGGTTAACAATACCATTGGAAACCCGCCAAAGTAAACGATGGGTAAAAAAAGTGCAGCTGCGATGACTCCTGTTATGATTCTTTGCTTCATTTAATTTTCAACACCTTTGTTGTACTATATACCACCAAACCGACGCTGTCGTTTTTGAAATGTTTCTATTGCTTCCAGTAAATGTTCCTCACTAAAATCTGGCCATAACACATCGGTAAACCAAAATTCTGAGTAAGCTAACTGCCAAAGCATAAAGTTACTTAAGCGGATTTCACCACTCGTTCGGATTAATAAGTCTGGATCAGAAAAGTCGGCGGTCATTAGATAGGAAGAAAAGACCTTATCATCTAAGGCTGACTCTTTTAGTTTACCACTTTTGCTATCTTTTAAGACCTTCTTAACAGCATCGAGTATTTCTGCTCTACTCCCATAATTTAAAGCAAAATTGAGGACTAACCCGTTGTTATCCTTTGTATCATCAATAGCTTTTTCAATTGCACGCAGTGTATGTGGGGGAAGTTGATCTTTGTAACCCATCATTTTCACCTGTACATTTTCTGAAATCAAATCCGGAAGAAAAGTACCTAAAAACTCATCAGGAAGACTCATTATATACTCCACTTCATTTTTTGGTCTTTTCCAATTTTCAGTCGAAAACGCATATAATGTTAACGTCTTAATTCCAAGTTCATTGGCTAACTTCGTGGTTTTTCGGACGACTTTCATACCTTCGTGATGACCAGCAATCCTTGGTAATGCCCGTTTTTTAGCCCAACGCCCGTTTCCATCCATAATAATCGCCACATGTTCAGGAACAGGCAATTTTTTTATTTCATCTATTTTATTTCGGAGTGTGGAAGAGGTATTTCGGTTCTTCCCAAGCCTTATTTTATTAAACATGACATTGCTCCTCTAATTAGTTAATCATTTCCTCCGAAAATAAATCATCAATCAATTCCATTGAAGCGTGTGTTGTTATGTAATGGACATTTCGGGGTAGCATGTTTTTATCATACCAAAAAAGCATTAAGATATCTCTATTAATTAACTTATGTAAAATAAAAGGAATTAAGAATTATTTTCAGACAACTTTCAAAATCCCTCAATTGGAATTTATTTACGTAATAAAATAGTGAAAAACCCCCTATGCAGAGGGTTCTATAATAAATTATACTTCCAAAATTTCTTTTTCTTTATCTTTTGTAATTTGATCAATTTTACTAATATACTCGTCAGTAAGCTTTTGAATATCATCAGAATGACCGCGAAGAGCATCCTCAGTAATTTCACCGTTCTTCTCAAGCTTTTTCAAATCATCATTTCCGTCACGACGGATATTACGGACAGCTACTTTAGCTTCTTCTGAATACTTTTTAACTAACTTGACCAGTTCTTTACGACGCTCCTCAGTTAACTGTGGAATCGCAAGGCGAATAACCGTTCCATCATTACTAGGATTTAATCCTAAATCGGATTTGAGAATAGCTTTCTCAATATCACCAAGAATGGATTTATCATACGGTTGTATCACAATCAGCCTTGCTTCAGGTGTGGTAATTCCAGCCATTTGATTGACAGGGGTTGGTGCACCATAGTAATCAATTGTAATCCTATCTAATAATGAAGCACTTGCTCTTCCCGCTCGAATACTTGCAAGTTCACGTGAATATGACTGAATCGCTTTTGTCATACGATCTTTTGTCGCAGCAATGACCTGTTTTGGCATTAATGTTTCCCCCTAACAATTGTTCCTATCTTTTCACCCATAACAGCGCGTTTAATATTGCCCTGCTCCATAATTGAGAATACAATCAATGGAATATCATTGTCCATACATAATGAAGAGGCAGTTGAGTCCATAACTGCTAATCCTTCTTTAAGCACATCAAGGAAGGACAAATCTTCATATTTAGTTGCATTTGCATCCAAACGAGGGTCTGCAGAGTAAACACCATCGACATTATTTTTAGCCATCAAGATCACTTCAGCATCAATTTCCGCTGCTCGGAGTGCTGCTGTTGTATCAGTTGAGAAGTATGGATTCCCAGTACCAGCTGCAAAAATTACCACTCGTTTTTTCTCTAAATGTCTAATCGCACGACGTCTAATATAAGGTTCAGCTACTTGACGCATTTCGATAGAAGTTTGCACTCTTGATTCAATGCCTAAATGCTCTAAACTATCCTGTAAGGCTAAGGAATTCATTACCGTTGCAAGCATCCCCATATAATCAGCAGTTGCCCGATCCATTCCCATTTCACTGCCAATTTTACCACGCCAAATGTTACCGCCGCCAACCACAACAGCAACTTCGACACCAAGTTCCGCTATTTCTTTCACTTGAATAGCAATCGATTTGATCACAGAAGGTTTAATTCCAAAGCTCTCATCACCTGCTAGTGCTTCTCCGCTCAACTTTAATACAACGCGTTTGTACTTAGGACCGTTCATATAAACCTCCATTTATGTATTAATACTTTTTAAAAAAGGGAACACACAGTGTCCCCTATTTAATAACTATTTCGTAATATTCCCTTTTGCTCAAGAATATTTCAGATTATTTTTTAATTTGATTCATTACTTCTTCTGCAAAGTTATCTTCACGTTTTTCAATGCCTTCTCCTACTTCGTAACGAACGAATTCACGGATTGTAGCACCTTTAGATTCCACAAATTGACGTACTTTTTGATCAGGGTTTTTAACAAAAGTTTGATCAAGGACACATACATCTTCAAAATATTTTCCTAGGCGGCCTTCAACCATTTTTTCAACGATCTTTTCAGGCTTTCCTTCGTTTAGAGCTTGTTGAGTTAATACTTGACGCTCGTGCTCTACTTCGTCTTGTGAAACTTGATCACGGGAAACATATTTCGGCTTAAGTGCAGCAATATGCATAGAAACATCTTTTGCAGCATCTGCATCTGTAGTACCTTCAAGAACAGATAACACAGAAATACGGCCACCCATATGAATGTAAGCACCAAATGCATCGTTATCAGTTTTTGATAAAACTGTAAAACGGCGAAGTGTTAATTTTTCACCAATCTTAGCAATCGCAGCATTGATATGGTCTGCTACAGTCACGCCATTTTCCATTGTTTGTGCAGATGCTTCTTCAACAGATGCTGGGTTGTTTTTTAGAAGATGTGCAGCTAATTCTTTAACAAGTGCCTGGAACGCTTCATTTTTCGCAACGAAATCAGTTTCAGAGTTTACTTCTAGGATAACTGCATTGTTTCCTTCAGTAACAACATATGTTAACCCTTCTGCAGCGATACGGTCACCTTTTTTAGCCGCAGATGCAATTCCTTTTTCGCGTAAGAAGTCAATTGCTTTTTCCATATCACCATTAGTTTCAGTTAATGCTTTTTTACAATCCAACATACCTGCACCAGTTTTTTCACGTAATTCTTTTACCATTTGAGCAGTAATTGCCATAATGTAAATTCCTCCTTTATTTTTCTATGTATCCATATCTTAGCCAATGACAGCTAATATAAAACTTTCTTAAAAAAACCTTCTTAAAAAAAGGTGATAAAGGGTCTCCCTCTTATCACCTTTTCATTCAATCACTTAAATTAAGCTTGAACAGCTACTTCTTCACCTTGTTTTGCTTCAAGGATTGCATCAGCCATTTTACCAGTTAAAAGCTTAACCGCACGGATCGCATCGTCATTCGCAGGAATAACAACATCGATTTCGTCTGGATCGCAGTTTGTATCAACGATACCAACGATTGGAATGTTTAATTTCTTAGCTTCCGCAACAGCGATACGCTCTTTACGAGGATCAATGATGAATAGTGCATCTGGAAGTTGTTTCATGTCTTTAATTCCGCCTAGGAATTTTTCAAGACGTTCTTGTTCCTTCTTCAATTGTACTACTTCTTTCTTAGGTAGTACTTCGAAAGTACCGTCTTCAGACATTCTTTCAATATCTTTTAAGCGGCCAATACGCTTTTGAATTGTTTCAAAGTTTGTTAGTGTACCACCTAACCAACGTTGGTTAACATAGTACATACCAGAACGGCCTGCTTCTTCTTTAACAGAATCTTGAGCTTGTTTCTTTGTACCAACAAAAAGTACAGTTCCGCCGTTACCAGCAAGGTCCTTAACCCAGTTATAAGCTTCTTCAACTTTTTTAACTGTTTTTTGTAGGTCAATGATATAGATACCGTTACGCTCTGTGAAGATATATTTCTTCATTTTTGGATTCCAACGGCGTGTTTGGTGTCCAAAGTGTACACCAGCTTCAAGCAATTGCTTCATAGAAATTACTGACATGATTTTTTCCTCCTAATGGTTTGTTTTCCTCCGCTCACTTCATTTCTAAACAGAAACTGTCATTAACAGCACCATCTGTTTAAATCAATGAGCGTGTGTATTAACACCATGAAATAATATAGCATATGTGGTAATAACAATCAAGCATTACTTTACTAAAAAAACAAATTCCCTAGCTCGGCTAGGGAATGGTTTAATTAATTTGCTCTTAGTTTATCTAATTCAATCAAGAACTTATCATTTAAGACTTTGATATATGTTCCTTTCATACCAAGTGAACGTGATTCAATTACCCCAGCACTCTCAAGCTTTCTTAAAGCGTTAACGATAACTGAACGGGTAATTCCAACACGGTCTGCAATTTTAGATGCAACTAATAACCCTTCACGGCCATTCAGTTCTTCAAAAATATGCTCAATCGCTTCAAGCTCACTATATGATAATGAACTAATCGCCATTTGAACAACGGCTTTACTTCTTGCTTCTTCTTCAATTTCTTCTGATTTTTCACGGAGAATTTCCATTCCTACAACTGTTGCCCCATATTCTGCAAGGATTAAATCTTCATCATGGAATTTCGCTTCTAATCTTGCAAGAATGAGTGTTCCAAGACGCTCCCCTCCACCAATAATCGGCACAATTGTGGTTAATCCTGTACGGAATAAGTCTCCATTTTCCACTGGAAAAGCAGTATATTGGCTTTCAATATCAAGGTTAGAAGAAGTTTCTTGAATATTAAATAAGCCATTTGTATATTCTTCAGGAAATTGACGATCCTCAAACATTTTTTTCATTCTTTCGTTTTCAATTTGCTGATAAATTGAAAAACCAAGAAGCTTCCCGCGACGGCTGACAATATACACATTTGCTTCGATTGTTTCGCTCAATGTCTCGGACATTTCCTTAAAATTAACTGGTTTTCCAGCCGCCTTTTGCAATAGTACGTTAATTCTTCTAGTTTTTGTAAGTAAATCCATCTGTTTCTTCCTCCTAAGTAACTACAACCATTATTAAATTTTAATAAAGCAAATTTCTACATTTTTGGTATCTAATAAATGAACATCGCTTCCAAAATTTTCATAAAACAAATGTTCACTTTTATAGGATAAATTGACTTAAATCTTTGTTTTTCGAAATAGCACCGAGTTTATCATCTACATACTGTGGTGTAATAGTAACTTTCTCCATCGAAATATCTGGTGCCTCAAAAGATAAATCTTCTAAAAGCTTTTCAAGTATAGTATGAAGACGTCTTGCACCAATATTGTCTGTATTTTGATTTACTTCATATGCCACTTCAGCAATTCTACGAATAGCATCGTCAGAAAATTCAATTTGTATACCTTCAGTTTCCAATAATGCTTGATATTGCTTTATTAGTGCATTATCAGGTTCGATTAAGATCCTGAAAAAATCTTCCACAGTCAATTTCGTTAATTCAACACGAATCGGGAAGCGCCCTTGAAGCTCCGGAATTAAATCTGAAGGTTTGGCCATGTGAAACGCGCCGGCTGCAATAAATAAAACATGATCTGTTTTTACTGAACCATATTTTGTTACCACTGTTGAACCTTCAACCACAGGTAAAATATCTCGTTGGACACCTTCTCTTGATACATCTGCTGAAGAACCTCCAGAGTTCTTGCTAGCAATTTTATCAATCTCATCTATGAAAATGATTCCATTTTGTTCCGCACGATAGATTGCTTCAGACGATACTTCATCCATATCGATTAGCTTAGAAGCCTCTTCACTAGTTAACACCTTTCTAGCTTCACGAACAGTCAATTTGCGCTTTTTGCGTTTTTTAGGCATAAAGCTGCTTAATGCATCTTGCATATTCATTCCCATTTGTTCAATCCCTGAGCCTTGAAGCATATCAAACATGGATGGTGTTTGCTCTTCTACTTCCACTGTAACGATTTCTTCCTCAAGCTGCCCTAATGCTAATTTTTCTTTCACAATTTTTCTTTTTTCTGTGATTGAATAATCTTCTTGCTGAACTTCTGTATCTGTAGACGGATTGCCACCGCCAAAGAGCATCTCAAGCGGATTTTTAAAATTATTTGCTTTCTTAGCGGACGGAACTAGTAAATCGACCAGTCGGCTGTTTGCATTTTCCTCAGCCCGTTCCTTCACATTTTGCATTCGTTCTTCTTTCACTAAACGTACAGAGGTTTCAGCAAGATCTCTAACCATGGATTCAACATCACGCCCAACATAGCCCACTTCCGTAAACTTGGTAGCCTCAACTTTAATAAAAGGAGCGCCGACAATTTTAGCAATTCTTCTGGCAATTTCCGTTTTACCCACGCCAGTTGGCCCGATCATCAAAATATTTTTAGGGATAATTTCATCCCTAAGTTTTTCATTTAACAATCCTCTTCTGAAGCGATTCCTAAGGGCAACAGCCACTGCTTTTTTGGCATCCTTTTGTCCAATGATATATTGATCAAGTTTTTCAACGATTTGACGAGGGGTTAAATTAGTGGTTCTTCCCATAATATAAGTCTCCTTCCGTTATAGCTCTTCCACAATAATGTTATGGTTCGTATACACACATATTTCTGCTGCTATTTCTAAAGAAGCTTTCGCTATTTCCTTTGCAGACAAGTGGTCTCCTGAGTATTTCTTTAAGGCACGGCCAGCGGATAACGCATAGTTACCACCCGAGCCAATCGCTAGAATTCCATCATCAGGTTCGATTACTTCTCCAGTTCCTGATACAAGCAGTAAATATTCACGATTCATAACAATTAGCATTGCTTCAAGCTTCCTGAGCACTTTATCGCTTCTCCACTCTTTAGCAAGCTCTACCGCTGCTCTCTGAAGGTTTCCGTTAAATTCCTCTAATTTTCCCTCAAATAGTTCAAAAAGGGTAAATGCATCTGCAACAGAACCGGCAAAACCAGCAAGTACTTTTCCATTAAATATCTTTCTTACTTTTCTTGCTGTGTGTTTCATCACTACCGCATTACCAAATGTCACTTGTCCATCACCTGACATTGAATATTCACCATTATGATGGATTGCAAATATCGTTGTCGCATGAAATTGGTTCATAAAGATGAACCTCCTTTTGGAGTGATTTCGATTTAATTTTCGCACAGATAATTATGTAACATGTGAAATTTCAATTTGTAAATACTCTATAATTAACTTTAAGAAAATATTCACATTTGTCATAATATTTTCTTCGCAAGGGCTATTAAATCGTAACATACTTCTAATTCCCTTGCAATAAACTTTACAAAACTTTCACAAAGTTCTGAATTGTTTCTAGCGCTCGATTTGCGTGTTGTAAATTTCTCTCTTGCTTTCCTTTAATTCTTACCGGCAGTTCGGGGAATAAACCAAAGTTTGCATTCATTGGCTGGAAATTCTTAGCGTTGGTAGTCGTAATATAATGCGCCATACTTCCAATCGCTGTTTCTTCCGGAAATTCAAGTGGATCCAATCCTTGGCTTAACCTCGCGGCATTTATTCCTGCAATTAACCCACTTGCCGCAGATTCAACATAGCCTTCTACCCCTGTCATTTGACCGGCAAAGAATAAATCTTCTCTGTTCCGGAATTGATAGGTCGCTTTTAAGACTTTTGGAGAATTGATAAACGTATTCCGGTGCATCACACCATAACGGATAATTTCTGCATTTTCTAAGCCAGGAATTAATTGAATGACTTCCTTTTGTGCGCCCCACTTTAAATGTGTCTGAAAACCGACAATATTAAAAAGTGTTCCAGCCGCATCATCTTGACGAAGCTGCACTACTGCAAAGGGCCTTTTTCCTGTTTTTGGATCCTCTAATCCTACTGGTTTTAACGGACCGAACAGCATCGTTTTCTTTCCACGTGACGCCATTACTTCGATGGGCATACACCCTTCAAAAAAAACTTCCTTTTCAAATTCTTTTACAGGAACTGTTTCAGCAGTGATTAGTGCGTCATAAAAACGGTTAAATTCTTCTTCAGTCATTGGACAGTTCAGGTATGCTGCTTCGCCTTTATCATAACGGGATTTTAAATAAACTTTTTCCATATCAATACTATCTTTTTCAAGTATTGGTGCAGCAGCATCGTAAAAATAAAGATATTCCTCACCTGTCAGCCCCTTAAGTTTTTCAGAAAGATCCGGACTTGTTAGTGGGCCAGTGGCAATAACTGTTATGCCCTCAGGAATTTCCGTAACTTCTTCATTTACTACCGTCACATTTTCATGATTTTTTACCATTTCAGTCACTTTAGCTCCAAATTCATGTCGGTCTACTGCCAGCGCACCCCCGGCAGGTACAGAACAAGCATCAGCCGCCGCGATGATGACGGAATCAAGTTTTCTCATTTCTTCTTTTAATACACCTACTGCATTTGTTAATGTATTAGCACGTAAAGAATTACTGCAAACTAATTCTGCAAATTTATCTGTATGGTGGGCAGGTGTTTGCCTCACTGGTCTCATCTCATAAAGTCTTACTTTGACCCCGCGTTTTGCAATTTGCCATGCTGCTTCACTTCCTGCAAGACCCGCCCCAATTACATTTATAGTTCCATCCTTCATTTATTATCCTCCTAATATTAACCTTGGTTTATGTAAATGTGGAAAAGTTCACATACCTATCATTACCTTTCCCACAATTTAGTCCATCTTGCATTGTACTATACGAATGAAAAAGAAAAAAGTTTTAAGTAATGTGGAAATGTTTTTAATTATGATTAAAACAAAATGAAAAGAGTGGACTTTGTCCACTCTTCCCCCTAGTTTTGCGGTTCCTCTTTGTAATCACAACTAACACATTGAACTTGCACGCCTTTTTTTAATTTCTTTTCAACCAGCATGCCTTCACATTTAGGGCATTCCCTTGGAAGTGGTTTATCCCAAGAGATAAATTCACAAGCAGGGTATTTTGTGCACCCGTAAAATAATCTCTTTTTCTTACTTTTACGCTCAATGATTTGTCCTTCTTTACAACTCGGGCAAGTTACTCCGATTTCTTTGACAATTGGTTTTGTATTCCTGCAATCAGGAAAATTGCTGCAAGCCATAAATTTCCCATACCGTCCCATTTTAAAGACCATAGGGTTCCCACAGTTCTCACAATCTTCCCCTGCAGGCTCATCTTTGATTTCAACCGATTGCATTTCTTCTTCAGCTTTTTTTAGATGAATTTCAAAATCTTGATAAAACTCATCGATAATATTGACCCAAGGGACCTTACCATCTTCGATATTATCTAAGCCCTGTTCCATTTTTGCTGTAAATTCGACGTCTAGAATATCTGGGAAAAACTCTAAAATTAACTCATCGATAATTTCACCAAGTTCGGTAGGTATAAATCTTTTATTATCGAGTGCTACATACCCCCGCTTTTGAATTGTGTCGAGGGTTGGTGCATATGTCGACGGACGGCCAATTCCCAGCTCTTCCAGTGTCTTAACCAATCTTGCCTCCGTATACCTTGGTGGTGGCTGAGTGAAGTGCTGCTTAGGCTCGATGTCCTTTTTAAATACTTCATCCCCAACTTTTAGATCTGGAAGCATTTTATCCTTTTCATCTACATTGTCATCTGAACCCTCCACATAAAGTTTCATAAAACCAGGAAACTTGATTTTTGAACCATTTGCTCGGAAGAGAACATTCCCATTTTGCAAGTCTACACTCATAGTATCCATAACAGCTTGTGCCATTTGGCTCGCTAAAAACCGTTCCCAGATTAATTTATATAGACGCAGTTGGTCTCTTGATAAAAATGATTTTAAGCTATTGGGATCTCTCAAAGTACTTGTCGGGCGAATCGCTTCATGTGCATCTTGGGCGTTCGATTGTTTCTTCTCTTTTCTTTGCTCATCTTTTAAATAATCTTCCCCATACTCTGAGCGGATGTACTCAGCAGCCTCGGTTTGTGCGACATCTGAGATCCTTGTTGAATCCGTCCTCATGTATGTAATCAGACCAACCGTTCCTTCTTTTCCAAGCTCAATCCCTTCATATAACTGCTGTGCAAGCATCATCGTTTTCTTAGCTCGAAAGTTTAATTTTCGGGCTGCTTCTTGTTGCAAAGATGAAGTTATAAAAGGTGGCGCAGGGTTTCTTTTTCGTTCTTTTTTTGTAACTGACATGACTACAAACTTATTGTCATCCATTTGGCTTAGAATACTTTGAACATCTTGTTCAGATTTAAGTTCAAATTTTTCTTTGCCTGCTAAGGAAAAATATTGGGCACTGAAATGGTCTTTTCCTTTTAAAAACTCGCCATCAATCGTCCAATATTCTTCTGGGACAAAGGCTTTGATTTCATTTTCTCGATCGATAATAAGACGGACAGCAACAGATTGAACTCGACCTGCACTTAAGCCTTTCTTTACCTTTTTCCAGAGAAGAGGACTGATATTATAGCCTACAAGCCGGTCAAGAATTCTACGTGCTTGCTGGGCATCCACCAAATCCATATTAATTGGACGTGGATGCTTAAAGGATTCTTTTATCGCATCTTTTGTAATTTCATTAAAAACAACTCGACAATCAGAACTAATGTCGACTGATAAACTATGGGCTAAATGCCATGCAATTGCTTCCCCTTCGCGATCCGGGTCAGCTGCGAGATAAATTTTTTTCGCTTTTTTAGCTGCTGTTTTTAAATCTTTTAAAACAGGACCTTTTCCACGAATCGTTATATATTTTGGTTCATAGCTATTTTCTACATTAACCCCCATTTGGCTCCGTGGCAAATCGCGAATATGTCCCATTGAAGCTTTTACTTTATATTTATTTCCTAAATATCGTTCAATCGTTTTCGCTTTTGCCGGCGATTCAACGATTACAAGAAAATCAGCCATTTAAATATCCTCCTTAAGAGGGAAAGTGTAGAAGCGCCCCGATTCTGGCAAAATTTCTGTTTCTAAGGTGCTTTTCATGTGAGAAGCTTTCCTACATACCAGTTTTACCTAAAATGACCGGAGAAAATACTTTACAAAACTGCCCTATCCCAAAGTTTTTCTTTTATATGTGTTTTACATAATTATTTATTCCATGTGCAAATATTCTTTTTTTCGAACATCTGTTGGAAAATGTATAACAAATTAGAAATTATTGCAACCTTTTTAAGCTAATTTCTCCATTTATTCATAAAAACCTTTAAAAATAAACAATTTTTTCTTAAAAATTTATAGGTAATCTAAAGTTTTATCTAATTTCAACTAATATATCCTCCGCACCGGTTACCAGCTTTGCCCCTTGTTGAATTAGTTCATTTGCTCCGATTGAATAAGGGTTAAAAATGCTTCCAGGTAAGGAAAATACCTCTCTTCCCTCATTGACCGCAAAATTGGCGGTAATCAGAGAACCGCTTTTTCGCTTTGCTTCTATAATAAAGGTCCCCTTAGACAAACCACTAATGATTCGATTCCGCGATGGAAAATGCCATCTGAGCGGCTTAGTATCCGGGGGAAACTCTGAAAGAACAAGTTGATTTTTCATCATTTCTAAAGCTAAGTTCATATTTTCCTTTGGATAAATATGATAAAACCCACCTGCTATCACGGCAATAGTATTTCCACCATTTTTTATCGCATATTCATGTGCAAGTGCGTCAATCCCTCTTGCCAAACCACTTACTATAAGGATTCCCTTATCTATTAAACCAGGAAAAATCACTCGAATAGCATTTTTTCCATACTGGGTAGCCTGACGGGAACCAACTACGGCAAGTTTGGGGTCTTTTTCGAGGAGGGAGAGATCACCCTTGGCAAACAATGCCCATGGTGGTTGATAAATTTCTTTTAACAATGAAGGATATTCTTTATCTAGAATAGTGATCACAGCTATATCATTGGTTTCGTATTGGCGGATTTGATCTCGAATGATATCAGGATTAAATGAAGAGTTAGAAGAATTATCTGAAGAGTTGCTTGAGGTACTAGGTGAAAATAAACTAGTCTGGTGTGGGAAATGGGTTTGGAATTTATAGACGTTTTTCAGGGTTGGGTCTTTTTTTAGCATTTGGAAAACGGTGCTCCAAGAAATATCTGGATAATGTAACAAAGATATCAGTTTCTCCTTAAAGTCGTCCATTTTTAATAATTTCCTCCTTATAATTTTAGATTAGACAAATAGCCCCTCATTTATGAGGGACTGATTGTTAAACACTAGCAGTAAATATTAGTGTGTTTTACACTTTTCGTATAAACCTTGTTCTTTTAACACTTCAATTAAAGTTTCACCCATAACAGATGGAGTATCAGCAACTTTAATTCCGCACTCGTTCATGACACGAATCTTTTCATCTGCCGTACCTTTACCACCTGAAATAATCGCACCTGCATGGCCCATACGTTTCCCTGGAGGAGCTGTACGTCCACCGATGAAGCCGACTACAGGTTTTGTCATGTTCGCTTTCACCCATTCAGCTGCTTCTTCTTCAGCTGTACCGCCGATTTCACCAATCATGATGACAGCGTATGTTTCAGGATCTTCATTAAATGCTTTTAAAACATCGATGAAGTTTGTTCCATTCACAGGGTCCCCACCAATACCGACAGCAGTTGTTTGACCAATACCAGCTTGGGTTAATTGATGAACAGCCTCGTATGTTAATGTTCCAGAGCGGGATACAACACCAACATGTCCTTTTGTATGAATGTAACCAGGCATAATTCCGATTTTACACTCATCAGCAGTGATCACACCCGGGCAGTTTGGACCAACTAAGCGGGTCTTTTTGCCTTCCATATAACGTTTTACTTTTACCATATCTAAAACTGGAATATGTTCAGTGATACAAATGGCAAGATCCAACTCAGCATCGACAGCTTCGATAATCGCATCGGCAGCAAATGGTGCAGGTACGTAAATAACAGAAGCTGTAGCACCTGTTGCAACAACAGCATCTTTAACCGTATTAAAGACAGGAACGCCTTCTACTTCCATTCCGCCTTTACCTGGAGATGTCCCACCAACAATTTGTGTTCCATATTCAAGCATTTGTTTTGTATGAAAAAGGGCAGTTGAACCAGTAATCCCTTGAACAATAACTTTTGTATCTTTATTAATAAAAACGCTCACATTAATTCCCCTTTCTATGATCCTATTTCACTAATGAAACGATTTTTTGTGCGCCATCAGCCATGGATTCAGCAGCAATAATTTCAACAGTTGACTCGGCTAAGATTTTCTTACCTAATTCAACGTTTGTTCCCTCTAAGCGAACTACAAGCGGAACACTTAGACCAACCTGCTTAGCTGCTTCTACTACACCCTCAGCAATAACATCACACTTCATGATTCCACCAAAGATATTAACGAAAATACCTTTTACGTTTGGATCAGAAAGGATAATTTTGAATGCTTCTGTAACTTTCTCAGCTGTTGCGCCGCCCCCAACATCAAGGAAGTTAGCAGGGTCGCCGCCGTAATGTTTAATAATATCCATCGTTGACATAGCAAGACCTGCACCATTAACCATACAACCAATGTTTCCGTCCAAAGCAACATAGCTTAAGTCGTATTTAGATGCTTCGATTTCTTTTGCATCCTCTTCTTCAAGGTCACGATACTCAAGAACGTCTTTTTGACGATATAGAGCATTCGAGTCAAAGTTTAATTTTGCATCAAGAGCCATTACCTTACCATCACCTGTAACAACAAGCGGATTAATTTCTGCGATGGAGCAATCTTTATCGATATATGCATTGTATAGCGCTGTCATAAATTTAACAGCTTGATTAATTAATTCTTTTGGAATATTAATATTGAATGCAATGCGACGTGCTTGATAAGGCTGTAAACCTACAACCGGATCAATTTCTTCTTTGAAAATTTTCTCTGGAGTCTCTTCAGCAACCTCTTCAATTTCCGTACCGCCCTCTTCTGAAGCCATTAAAACAACTCGAGATGTCGCACGGTCTAATACTAGTCCAACATAGTATTCTTTTTTGATATCACAGCCTTCTTCAATAAGGAGGCGTTTCACTTCTTTACCTTCTGGACCTGTTTGGTGTGTTACTAACGTTTTTCCGAGGATTTCGCTTGCATATGTACGAACCTCATCAAGGTTTTTTGCTACTTTAACACCGCCGGCTTTACCCCGTCCACCAGCATGGATTTGTGCTTTTACTACACAAACTTGTGTACCTAATTCTTTCGCTGCTTCCACTGCTTCCTCTACAGTGAACGCTACTTTTCCATTTGGAACCGCAACCCCGTATTTTCTGAGGATCTCTTTCCCTTGATACTCATGGATATTCATTTCCCATCCTCCTATTCAAACTCTTCTAAAAACTGACTCCGTTTTCATTTTATATAATGATACATACCTTGTCTACCATTATGCTAAAAAATTATATACTTCTTAGAAATATTCTAAATTGTCAATTATTTTTTTCGATTTTACACAGGAAGTTAGCACCTCATTTGGAATAATTTGTTTCCTAATATAATAATAAAAAACAAGCTTTGCCTGTTTTTTATTACAGACTGTCGACAAATCCGAAGGATTTCGGGTTTTAAATCGACAATCTTTTTTGTATGGCTACATTAAACTAGTCTGTTGATTTCCTTAAACAAAGTCTTTGACTGGTGCGAAGGTCTTTCTGTGATACGATGTAATTCCATGTTGTTTAATTGCATCGATATGTTCTTTCGTTCCATAGCCCATGTTTTGTTGAAATCCATAGACTGGATAAGTTTGTGAAATTTCCTTCATCAATGTATCTCTTGCTACTTTTGCTATAATCGATGCTGCAGCGATTGAAATACTTTTGGCGTCACCCTTAATAATAGATTCAGAGGGGAAGGGAATTTCAAGTTTCATTGCATCAATAAGTAAAAAGTCTGGTTTAGGTCCTAAAGATGCAATAGCAACATTCATTGCTTTTTTTGTCGCTTGATAAATATTCATTTCATCAATTTCCTGCGCATGAATCATAGAAATGCTGAAGGCAATGGATTCTTTTCTAATGATTGAATCGTATTCCAAACGTTTTTTTTCAGACAGCTTTTTAGAGTCGTCAATTCCTGCAAGAAAAAAGTCATGTGGTAAAATGACAGCCGCTGCAACCACTGGACCTGCAAGCGGTCCTCTTCCGACTTCGTCAACACCTGCAATCATTTCAAAACCTTTTAAACGCCATTTATGTTCATAAACATTCATTTCAGCAAATTTTTCTTTTAGCTGTTGTTTCTCGGCATATTTCTTTTTCCATCTATGTACCAACTGTTGAACACCTTTACGCTCATCTTGAAGAAGGTCCAATAAGAACGGATCAGATTCGATCACGATATTTTCTATTCGCTTTTCAATCTCTGCGATGGTTAATTGTTTCATTCTATCACCTGCAATTTCGATCTTATCATTTTCTATTAACAAGCAAAATAACACCCAATCTTTCATTCGCATTGGGTGTTATTCATACTTTTTAGGATAATACTAAGTCTTTTAATTTGAATGGTTTGTCATTTCCAAAAATTTCTTGTTCTAATCTTTTCCCTGTTGAAGTCGCTGCAAGTCCGCCTTCGGCTGTTTCTCTTAAAGCAGATGGCATGGATTGACCTATTAAAAACATAGCATGTATGACTTCGTCACATGGGATTCTACTTGTAATTCCCGCCAACGCCATATCTGCAGCAGTTATCGCATTAGATGCGCCCATTGCATTCCGTTTTACACAAGGAACCTCAACTAAACCAGCAACTGGATCACATACTAATCCAAGTATATTTTTCAAGGTGATCGCCATCGCCTCGGCTGCCTGCTTAGGCGAACCGCCTGCTAATTCAACAATCGCTGCAGCTGCCATTCCACTCGCTGAACCTACTTCTGCTTGGCATCCACCTGCAGCGCCTGAAATAGAGGCATTATTTGCGACTATGAAGCCGAATGCCGCTGCCGTAAATAAGAATTCTATCATTTCTTGGCGAGTTGGATTTAATTTTTCTTTTACTGCAAATAATGTTCCAGGTACTACGCCTGCTGAACCAGCTGTTGGTGTAGCACAAATCACACCCATCGCAGCGTTCACTTCATTAGTTGCCACAGCCTTACTAACGGCATCTAACAAAATCGTCCCCCCTAGGGCTCGGCCACTCTTAATATAGTTTTGAAGCAACACTGCGTCGCCGCCAGTTAGGCCTGTATGGGAGTGTACTCCCTTCAAACCTCTTTCCACCGCTTGTTCCATTACTGCTAAATTCCTATCCATTTTAGCTAGAACTTCTTCTCTAGAAAGTCCTGAAACTTCGATTTCTTGACGAATCATGATTTCTGCAATTTTAACTTGATTTTCCTCTGCAAGTTGCACAAGTTCCACTACATTTCGAAACATATAAACACCTCCAGATGTGTCCTTAAGTCAATCTATTCAGCCATTCGAATGATTTGCGATACATTGGAAAGCTGTTGTAATTCCTCAATTACCCTGTTATCAATTTTTTGGTCCACTTCAATAACCATTAAAGCCATTTCACCTTTTTCTAAACGCGAAACTTCCATATGCCCTATGTTAATTTCATATTTTGATAACACACTTGTTACGGCTGAAATGATACCAAAACGGTCTTGATGTATAACTAATATTGCAGGATGTTCACCCGAAAGTTTCAATGTCAATGAATTTAATTCAGTTATCTCGATCGTTCCACCGCCAATTGAAATCCCAACGAGTTCAAGTTCGTTATCTTCATGATACAAATTTATTTTCACGGTATTAGGGTGATCTGTTACTGCCACTTCAGTACAAAAGATCACCTCTAACCCCATTTCTTTTGCAATATCCAAGGATTTTGGCATTCGTTCATCAAATGTATCTAAATCCAACAGTCCAGCCACAATGGCAAAGTCTGTTCCGTGTCCTTTATAGGTTTTTGCAAATGAACCGTACAATGAGATGACTGCTTTCTTTGGCAGCTGACCGAATAAGGTTCTTGCTACACGGCCAATTCGAGCTGCGCCTGCGGTATGAGAGCTTGATGGTCCAATCATGACTGGACCAATAATATCAAATGCAGATCGATATTTCATTTAGGATGCTCCTTTATTTTCTATACAATTATATTACAAGATATAAGGCAAAATAGCCTCCGATAAATACTGGGAAAAATCCATAAAAAAGACTCTCCGTCGGGAGAGTAAAAACTAATTCTTATTCAGTAATAATATCATCAGGTCGTTCAAATGTTATCCGGCCAAATTTCTCTGACCTAATTTCCTTGATGACTAGTTCAGATACTTTATCATAATCAACGATACCTCCAGCTGCAAGGCATCCGCGCAATACACCTATTTTATCAAACATCTCGACAACATCGTCAGGAAGAGTTTCAAGATTGTAACGCTCCTTTAAGCGCTCAGGATATTCTCTTTCTAAAAACCTAAGTACATAAACCGTGAGATCTTGGAGGTTCAGTAGTGTATCTTTGATTGCTCCGGTAACGGCCAGTTTTTTGCCAACTTCTTGGTCCTCAAACTTTGGCCATAATATTCCCGGCGTGTCTAGAAGTTCCATTTCCTTCCCTACTTTAATCCATTGTTGGGCTTTGGTAACACCTGGAGTATTACCCGTTTTAGCGATATTTTTCTTCGCTAACCGATTAATCAAAGTCGATTTACCGGCATTAGGAATTCCTACTATCATTGCTCGAATCGCCCGTGGATTCGTTACCCCTCTTGCTCTGAGACGGTCAAATTTTTCTTTTAATATTTCTTGTGAAGCTTGCGCAATATCTCTCATACCTTCCCCAGCCTGGGAGTTAATTGCTAGTGCTTTAATTCCTTTTTCGGCAAAGAAGTTTATCCATTCCTTAGTTGCATCCCTATCAGCCATATCTGCTTTATTTAACAAAACAAGCCTTGGCTTATGCTGAATAATTTCATCAATCATTGGATTTCTCGAAGAGTAGGGAATCCTCGCATCCACCAATTCAAATATAATATCAACTAACTTTAACTTTTCTGTAACCTCTCTGCGAGCCTTAGCCATATGGCCTGGAAACCATTGGATTGTCATGACCCGGCCACCTCCTCTAAAAGCTTAAGCGCCTTGATCAAGGCGCTGTAACTGTGTAGTAAAATCTATTTCACTGATACAATATGGGCATCATTTAATGGCCAATAAACGAAACTTGTTTTACCAATAATTTTATCATAAGAAATGGTCCCAATATGGCGACTATCTTTACTGAAGCGACGATTGTCACCCATGACAAACAATTCACCTTTTGGAACGGTTTTACGACCAACAGCTGTTTCATCCAAGGTAAATGGATCGGTTAACGGTCCATCCTCAACTTCTTTTTTATATTTATCCAAATATGGCTCTTTATACGCTTTTCCATTAACATATAATGTATCATCTTTATACTCAATGGTGTCGCCGGGCAGTCCAATTACGCGTTTTATATAATCCTTTTGCTCAGGAGCATGAAAGACAATGATATCAAACCGCTTTGGCTCCCCAATATTATAACTAAACTTATTTACTATCATTCGATCCTGATCCTTCAATGTAGGCATCATCGATAACCCATCGACAACAATTGGAGCAAATAAAAAGTATCGAATAACAGCAGCCAAGATAACTGCAATCAAAAGAGCCTTTGTCCATTCCCAGAGTTCATTTTTCTTTTTTGTCATCGCAATCCCCGCCAATCTCAGTAAAAAAATGTTTTATAAAGCTTATTTTACATAACTTCAACAAATTTAACACGATGGGAACATATTTTTTAATCAAACTTTAATAATTTGTTAAAAAACAAGCAATAAATTGGTTAACTCCAAATATATCGTTAAGGGTTTCAAATCAATATACATAAAAAAAGAGCCTGCTTTCGAGCAAGCTCTTTTTCTCTTCTATTATCGGATCTCTTTAATTCTTGCTTTTTTACCGCGAAGGTTACGCAAGTAGTAAAGCTTAGCACGGCGAACTTTACCGCGACGAAGTACTTCTAGCTTCGCAATTTTTGGTGTGTGTACTGGGAAAGTACGCTCAACGCCTACTCCGTAAGAAATTTTACGAACTGTAAAAGTTTCGCTAATTCCACCACCACGACGCTTAATCACAACACCTTCAAATAACTGAATACGCTCACGAGTACCCTCGACAACCTTAACGTGTACACGTACAGTGTCACCAGGACGGAAAGCAGGAAGATCAGTACGAAGTTGTTCTTTTGTGATTTCTTCAATCAATTTTTGCATCGTTTTCAACTCCTTCCAACAGACGCTCATGCACATCAAACTTCTAAATCCATTGCAGCGGAACATCGTTATAAGACTACAATCTGATAGGTATCAGCTCAAGTCACAAGAAGTATCATACCATAATTACTAGACACGCGCAATACTACTTGTATTCTTTTTTTATTTCTTTAAGCCATTTTTCCTGCTCATCAGTTAATTCCATTTTCCTGAAAAGGTCTGGTCGTCTTAAAAATGTTCGACGTAATGCTTCTTTATTGCGCCATTCTTCTATTAACTTATGATTCCCTGACATTAGGACTTCAGGAACCTTCAGGCCGCGAAAATCCGCTGGTCTTGTGTAGTGAGGATGCTCTAACAGTCCCGTACTGAAGGAATCTTTCATATGTGATTCCTGATTGCCTAGCACCTCTGGCAGAAGTCGGACAACACTATCAACTACCACCATTGCACCAAGTTCACCACCAGTCAGGACATAATCGCCAATCGAGATTTCATCTGTTACCACATGTTCTCTTATTCGTTCATCGTATCCCTCATAATGACCGCAAATAAATATTAAATGCTCTTCTTTTGCCAGTTCCTCTGCTTTTACCTGTTCGTAGCGTTCACCTTGAGGGCAAAGCAGAATGACCCTTGGGTTCTTACTTTTAGCATTATCCTTCAGTGCTGATACGGCATCAAAGATCGGCTGTGGTTTTAGAACCATCCCAGCACCGCCGCCATAGGGATAATCATCAACAGTAGAGTGTTTGTTATCTGCATACTTACGAAAATTTATCACATTGTAACTGACTGCAGATTTTTCAGCCGCTTTATTCAAAATTGATTGACCAAATACCCCAGAAAACATTTCTGGGAAAAGGGTAAGGATATCAATCTGCATCATGAAAGCAGCCCTTCCATCGGTTCAATTAAGACGACTTTTTCTTTCACATCTACTTTCTTGACCACATCATGGATATAAGGGATGAGTATTTCTTTGCCTCCCTTACCTTTAACCACCCAGACGTCATTGGCACCAGGAGATAAAATTTCAGAGACTTTTCCAAGTTCTTCTCCTCTTGTTGTAGCAACAAGACATCCTATAATCTCATGGTAATAAAATTCATCTTTCTTAAGTGTACCTAATTGGGATTCAGGAACCTTCAAAATTCCTTCTCTGAACTTTTCTACTTCATTGATATTGTTATACCCTTCAAATGTAAGTAATTCAAAATTTTTATGAGTTCGATGGCTTTTGACTGTTAATTCAATCGGCGAACTTGAACCCGGCATAAACAAATATAAAACATTACCAGCCTTATAGCGTTTTTCAGGGAAATCAGTCTTTGATATGACCCGGACTTCCCCCTTAATTCCCTGTGTGTTAACAATTTTCCCAACATTAAACCATTTTTCCATTTCATTATTCACCTTCTCTAATTTCCTCAATTATACCGTCTTTAATGATAATCTCAGGCTGTCCTGTGCGTTCATTCCAGGAATCGCCTATTTTCACTTCAATGAGTGCTTGTACTTCCTTTTCCTTTAATTCACTGCCTAAAGGTAGCATATGTAATTGTTCGATTTGAAAGTCAAGAAGCTTTTCTTTTTCTAAACGTTTACTGATTTCTTTTTCAAAATGAGCCTTCAACGCTTGAGGTGAAAAATTTTTGGTTTTTTCCATCCGCTTCAATTCAAATTGAAGCTGACTGTTTTCCCGTTGAAGCTGTAGTTTTTTAGCCTCATATTGATGGAATAATTTTTTCTTACTATTTTCCGTTAGAATTTGTTTAACCACAACCGTTTGAATGATTTGCAAAGAAAGGGCCTCCCTTACGTCTACACATTCGTATGCAAAAAAAGGGAGGAATTAATTCCCCCCTTTCTTCTCGGTGCAAAAAGCTATTCACCAATTTCTAGAAAAATTTTCTTTTGTTGTGATGATCCTGCTGCATAAACAACAGTTCTAATGGCCTTTGCAACACGCCCTTGTTTACCAATCACTTTTCCCATATCTGTTTTATTCACAGACAGCTGATAAGTAATCCGGGTATCGTCTTCCTTAACATCCACATGGACGTCTTCTGGAAAATCAACAAGGGGCTTAACAATTGTTTCGACTAATTGTTTCATCGTCGTCCGTTTTACTTACTTAATTTTGCATTATGGAATTTTTCCATGATGCCTTGGTTAGAGAAAAGGTTACGAACTGTATCAGATGGTTTCGCACCGTCTTGTAACCATTTAAGAGCTAGTTCTTCGTTGATGTCAACTTTTGCTGGTTGTGCAACTGGATTGTAAGTTCCAACAACCTCGATGTAACGTCCATCACGTGGTGAACGAGAATCTGCTACTACAATACGATAGAAAGGAGTTTTGTTAGCTCCCATACGTTTTAAACGAATTTTAACTGCCATTTTAAAAAAGCACCTCCGAATAGTTTCACACAAGATAGTATATTATCAATTCTTTTAAAGTTTGTAAAGTGTTTTTTCTTTACATACAGTATTACCAATTTTTTCAAAAACAAAACAAGTTAGAATGGATTAAATGGGAACTTAAATCCACCTTTTTTCTTACCTTTTTGCTGCATTCCAGTCATTTGTTTCATCATTTTTTTCATGTCGTCAAACTGCTTCAACAAACGGTTTACTTCTGTTACAGAACGACCACTGCCCTTAGCAATCCGGTTTTTCCGTTTCGCGTTCAAGATTTCAGGGTTCGTTTTTTCAGCCATCGTCATTGAACGAATAATTGCTTCTACATGGGAAATTTGTTTTTCATCAATTTGAAGATTATTTAATCCCTTGATTTTGTTTGCACCAGGCATCATCTTTAATAATTCGTCAAGCGGTCCTAAATTCCGGACTTGACCAAGTTGATCCAAAAAATCTTCGAGCGTAAAAGACGCTGTCCGCATTTTTTGTTCCAACTCTTTTGCTTTTTCTTCATCAACATTAGCCTGTGCTTTTTCAATCAACGTAAGCACGTCACCCATACCAAGGATTCTAGATGCCATCCGTTCAGGGTGAAACGGTTCAAGAGCGTCTAACTTTTCACCTAAACCGACAAATTTAATCGGTGTTTGGGTAACTGCGCGAATTGATAACGCAGCTCCGCCCCTGGTATCGCCGTCCAACTTGGTTAATACAACACCAGTTAGACCGAGCTGTTCATTAAAGCTTTGAGCAACATTGACCGCGTCTTGACCAGTCATGGCATCGACAACTAAGAAGATTTCATCAGGCTTTGTCAATTCTTTAATGTCTTTTAACTCACCCATTAATGCTTCATCCACATGAAGTCGACCAGCTGTATCAATAAGGACATAATCATTATGATCTTCTTTTGCTTTTGCAATTGCCTGCCTAGCAATCTCTACTGGGCTTACTTGATCACCGAGTGAGAAAACGGGCATGTCCAATTGTTTACCAAGAGTTTCAAGTTGTTTAATGGCAGCAGGTCGGTAAATATCGGCAGCAACAAGCAATGGCTTGCGGTTATACTTTTTGCGCAGTAAATTAGCAAGTTTGCCTGAAGTTGTCGTTTTACCAGCACCCTGTAAACCGACCATCATAATGACAGTAGGGGGACGATTAGATGCAGCGATTTTGCTTTGTTCTCCACCCATTAATTCCGTTAATTCTTCATTAACGATTTTAATAATTTGCTGTCCTGGTGTTAAGCTTTTCAGTACTTCCTGCCCAACGGCACGTTCACTGACTTTTTTCACAAAATCTTTAACTACCTTAAAGTTTACGTCTGCTTCTAGTAAAGCGAGACGCACTTCCCGCATCATTTCTTTAACATCCGCTTCTGAGACTTTCCCTTTTCCACGGATTTTCTGAATTGTATTCTGCAGTCGGTCGGCTAATCCTTCAAATGCCATTCATGCCGCCTCCTAATCTAAATTCTCCAACTCGGCAACAGCTTCTAGCATTGCCTGCTTTGAAGGGTCGTCCTCGTTAAGCAATTCTTTCACATTTCTTAAAAGTTTACTACGCTCTTGAAATTTATGAAATAACAGCAGCTTTTCTTCATACTCCTCGAGCATTGTCTCAGTCCGCTTAATATTATCATAAACGGCTTGTCGACTGACATCATACTCTTCGGCTATTTCTCCTAATGAGAAATCATCTAAATAATAGAGAGACATATAGCTTTGCTGCTTAGGTGTTAACAACGAATGATAAAAATCATAAAGATAATTCATTCGTGTTGTCTTTTCAAGCATGCCAATCCCCTCCAACACGTATGTTAAGTGAAAAGCCTTTACATAAGTAGTTTACAGGGTCAGACATTATCTGTCAAGATAATCCCTTTACATCACCTATTCGGTTTGTTCAATTTCATTCGCAAATAAGCCATATACATATTTCTCTGCATCAAATTCCTGAAGGTCATCCATTTTTTCCCCCAGACCAACAAATTTCACAGGTATTTTTAATTCATTGCGAATCGCAAGGACGATTCCACCTTTTGCTGTTCCATCCAATTTTGAAAGGACAATTCCACTTACATTTGTCACTTCTTTAAATGTTTTTGCCTGGATTAACGCATTTTGACCTGTTGTTGCATCTAAGACTAGGATTACTTCATGCGGCGCACCAGGAACTTCTTTTTCGATGACACGCTTAACCTTCTCTAGCTCTTTCATCAGGTTTACTTTGTTTTGCAAACGTCCAGCAGTGTCACATAACAAAATATCGGATTTCCGTGATTTTGCTGCCTGAATTGCGTCATACATAACGGCTGCAGGATCTGATCCTTCTGCTTGCTTGATGACGTCAACACCTACTCTTTCTCCCCAGACTTCTAGTTGTTCGATTGCACCTGCACGGAAGGTATCACCTGCTGCCAATAGTACTTTCTTTCCTTCATTTTTAAATTTGTAGCCTAATTTTCCAATCGTGGTGGTTTTCCCCACACCATTAACCCCAACAAATAGGATAACAGTTAGACCGTCCTCTTGAATGTTTAATTTGGAGGATTGCTCCTCACCCGCATTATAGATATCAACCAGTTTCTCGGAAATTACGCTTTGAACTTCTCGTGGGTCTTGGATGTTCCTGCGTTTGACCTCCATTTTTAACTCTTCAATTAGTTTCATGACCGTATCAAAACCGACATCGGCCTGAATCATTATTTCTTCTAATTCCTCAAAGAAGTCTTCATCCACTTTACGGTATCTTGCGACTAGATCATTTACTTTTCCTGAAAAATTATTTCTTGTCTTCGTAAGACCTTCCTTAAACTTCTCTGTAACCGTATCGGTTGATTTAGTGATTTTTTCTTTTAACTTTTTAAAAAAACTCATTTTATCACTTCCTAATATTAAGTTTCAACAAGCTCTTTGGTATCTTCTAGACGAACGGATACTAGCTTTGAGACGCCTGATTCTTGCATGGTTACACCGTATAATACATCCGCTTCCTCCATCGTTCCTTTACGGTGGGTGATTACAATAAATTGTGTCTCCTTACTATATCGTTTTAAGTATTGGCTAAAGCGCTGGACATTCGCTTCATCCAAGGCCGCTTCAACCTCATCAAGAATACAGAATGGAACAGGACGGACTTTTAGAATTGAAAAGAGGAGTGCAATGGCTGTTAATGCTCGCTCTCCACCTGATAATAAGCCTAAGTTTTGCAGTTTCTTTCCCGGCGGCTGTGCAACAATTTCGACACCTGTATTTAATAGATCTCCTGGGATGGTAAGCACTAAGTCTGCTCTTCCCCCTCCAAAGAGTGATCTGAATACTGGCTCAAAATGCTCTCGAATACCATTGAAGGTTTGTTCAAAGCGTTTTTTCATTTCCTCATCCATTTCCTCAATTACCATGTAAAGGGTTTCTTTGGCCTCCTGGAGATCTGTCTTTTGTTCATTGAGAAATTCATATCGTTCAGATACACGTTCATATTCCTCAATCGCTCCGATATTCACATTTCCAAGTTCCTCGATGGCAAGTTTGATGAGCTTGACCTTCTTCCTAGCCTCTTCTAGCGGTATGGTTAATGGATATTGCTCCTTAGCACCCTCAAACGATAAAAGATATTCTTCTCTTAAGCGGGCAAATCGGTTTTCAAGTTCTACATCCAAACGGTTAATTTTTACTTCCTCGTCTTTTAAAACAACAATTAGCCCACGCTGAAGTCGTTTTAATTCTTTTACTTCCAATTCTAAATCTTCTAATGTGGTCTTTAGGGTTAAGCGTTCTTCTCTTCTTACAGAAATTAACTTCATTGCGGCATCTTTATCTTGTTGTTTTTTAATTGCAGCAGTTTCTAGCTGCTCTTCACCGGATGAACTATTTGTCATTTCCGAAGTTAACAGATTAAGGTCTTCTGTATACAAAGAAAGCTTTTGTTTACTCTCATCTAAATCGGCTTGTAATTGAGCTAAGCGTTCTTGTGTACTCATATACTGTTCATTCTTGGAGGCAAAGGCAACTTTTAAATCGTTGATTTCATTCGAAAGTGCTTCTTTTGAGGTCAGATCATTCGACTTTTGTTCCGAGAGTTTCGATATTTGAGCATCTAGTTCTGCTAAAGAAGTTTTGTAGTTTTCCATCGCAGCAGATAATTCATTTTTTCTATTGGTTAGGGTTGTTTTCTCATCAAAAAACTGGCCTTTTTCAAGGTCATATATAGCTAATCTTTCATTAATGTTTTTTTCTTCAAGCTCTGCTTGGCGAAGATCACCCTTCAATGTCAGTTCCGTTAATCTCAAATCTTCACCATTTTTACGGAGTTCATCCAATAGAACCTCTAAATCTTGTACCTCTGTTTTTAATGACTTTACAAGATTCTCTAACTGAATTGTTTTTTCTTCCATCCCAATTAACTTTTCTTTTAACTCTTCAAGTTCCCCCTTACGAGTTAATAAAGAAGAGTTTTTTTGCTTAACCGCCCCACCTGTCATTGATCCTCCAGGATTGACGATATCCCCGTCAAGCGTGACCATCCGGCATCGGTATTGAAGAATTTTTGCTAATTCATTGGCACCTTTTAAGTCTCTTGTTATAACCACATTTCCAAGAAGGCTGCTCATAACCTCCGCGAATTTAGGATCAAATTTCACAAGACTGACGGCAGTTCCAATAAAAGATGGATGATTTTGAATCGAAGATAATTGGACTAAAGATAATGCTCTCCCCTTAATGACACTTAGAGGTAAAAATGTAGCCCTGCCAAAAGAATTTTGTTTCAAATATTGAATAGCTGATCGTGCATTTGGTTCATTATCTACCACAATATGCTGCAGTGCTCCGCCAAATGCAGTTTCTAATGCCGTTTCATACTCCTTCGGAACGGTAACAAGTTCAGCTACAGCCCCTTCAATTCCCTTGAGATTTTTCCCTCGAGCTTTAAGAACCTCTTTGACACCTTGAAAAAAGCCTGAGTAATCTTCTTCCATTTCTTCGAGCACTTCTTTTCTTGACTGTGCCTGCTGAAGAATTTGATATGCCTGGTACAAAGTCTTTTCCTGTTTTTGATAATTATTTTTTAATGCTTCAAGCTTACGTTGCTTTTCTCTATAGGTACCGACTTGATTCTCTATTTTTTGTTGTATTTCGTTTAATGAGGATTGGATATCTGATACCTTGTCTTTCGCGATTTGCCGCTCTTCAATAAACTTGTCATTTTCAATATCTAAACGGGAACTTTTTCTTCCCTGCTGGTCAAGCTGCTGGTCAATGTACTTCAATTCATTTTTTGCACCAGCTTGGTCGTTAAGTATTTCAATATATTCACTTTTTAAGCTCTCGATTTTTTCTTCAATATTTTCATTAAATAACTGCAGTTTTGACTGCTTTTCTTTTAATTGTACTTGTAGTTGGTTCACTTGCTTACTTAGTTCTTCAGCAGAAATAGAAACACTGTCACTATTCTTTTTTAATTGGCTAATTTTATCAGTTATTTCAATAATGTTCGTTTGAAGCTGTTCTTTATTTTGGGAGGAATTTTTCTTCCGTTCTTTAAGGACTTCTTTTCTCCCCTCAAGTTTTTCTAGTTCCTCTGTTGCATGAAGAAGAACATTTTGAAGGTCAGTAATGGACTCATCAAACGCCGCGATCTGATCTCTTTTTTCAACAATCTTAGCTTCCTTTACTTGCAGTTCCGTTGAGATTTTGAGTTCATCTTCCTGATGTACTTTTAACTGCTTAGAAAGGTCTTCCCATTTTTGGTGAAGATCTTCAATTTCATAAACAGTTAAGGAAACCTCAAACTTTTCAAGTTCCTCTTTTTTCTCCAGAAAGTCCTTGGCCATTGAAGCCTGTATTTTTAATGGTTCAACTTGGCTTTCGAGTTCGTGAAGTATATCATTTACACGGTTTAAATTGTCCTGAGTCTCAAACAATTTCACTTCTGCCTTTTTCTTACGTTGTTTATACTTTAGAACCCCTGCAGCTTCATCAAATATGGTTCGTCTTTCTTCTGCTTTACTATTAAGTATTTCTTCCACTTTCCCTTGACTGATTATCGAAAATGCTTCTCGTCCCAGCCCGGAATCCATGAATAAATCAATGATATCTTTAAGACGGCATTGCTGTTTATTTATTAAGAATTCACTCTCACCCGATCGGGTTACTCTTCTCGTCACACTTACTTCGTTATAATCAAGGGATAAGCCTTGGTCTTGGTTATCTAAGGTCAATGTTACTTCAGCAAAATTCAGAGGCTTTCTTGTGTCACTTCCACCAAAAATAATATCCTCCATTTTGCTGCCTCTAAGCGATTTAGCAGATTGTTCCCCCAAAACCCAACGGATAGCATCGGTTATATTACTTTTCCCACTGCCATTAGGACCTACCACCGCCGTTACGCCTGGAACAAAATCAACCCCTATACGATCAGCGAAGGACTTAAAACCAATAATGTCCAACCGTTTTAGAAACATTTCTTAATCCTCCCTATGCATGCAAGTTGGACTCCTTGCAAACATTTTGTCATTCTAAGTTGTTTTAGCCTTTAATATGTCTAAAGCCATTTGGGCGGCATGTTGTTCGGCTTCCTTCTTTGATTTTCCGGTTCCTACACCTAATTCCTTGCCATTCAAAGAAACTTTTGAAACAAATTCTTTGTTGTGGGCAGGTCCAATTTCTTGAAGTACACGATATTCAATTGTCCCTGTACCATCTCGCTGAATGAGCTCCTGTAATTGACTTTTATAATCCATCACATGAGAAAAAGCACCAGCATTTATTTTAGGGAAGACTACTTTCTCAAGAAAACTAATCACTGTTTCAATTCCTTGGTCTAAATAAAGGGCCCCGATGAATGCTTCAAAAACATCAGCTAATAAAGCTGGACGTTCCCTTCCACCTGTCATCTCTTCACCTTTACCTAACAATACTAATTTTCCAAAATGTAATTCATTAGCAAAAGCTACTAGAGACGGCTCGCAAACAATGGCTGCTCGAAGTTTTGTCAATTCACCCTCGGTCATCGTTGGATATTTTTTGTAAAGGAATTGTGAAACGGTTAGTTCAAGAACGGCATCCCCTAAAAACTCAAGTCTCTCATTATCTTCGAAAGGCTTTCTGCGATGCTCATTCACATAGGATGAATGAGTAAATGCTTGTTTTAATAATTTTTCATTCTCCATCGAAATACCAATCGTATGTTGAAAATCTTTAAAAAGATTTTCCTTTGCGCGATTATTCAACTCTTTTTCATTATTGTTCTTGCGCATATAAAACTTCTCCACCTTGCATCTAATAATTTACACACAACTGCCTACTACATTCTAGTTTAAAAAAGTTTTTCGCAAAACGCAAAGAAACTTGGCATCACTGTTGGAAGCCAAGTTCTATTTTACAGAATAAAGCCCCGTTTGAAAACGGAGCTTTTGTGAAGAAATCCAACGATTACTTTGTGCTTTGTATGTAATTAACAGCATCACCAACTGTGCTAATTTTTTCAGCATCATCGTCAGAAATTTCCATATCGAACTCATCTTCTAATTCCATAACTAGTTCAACTACGTCAAGGGAATCAGCACCAAGATCATCTTTAAATGAAGCTTCAAGTTTAACTTGAGATTCATCTACACCTAAGCGGTCAACGATGATTTTTGTTACACGTTCTAATACCTCTGCCATGCCTGTTCACCTCCCCTCAAGCTATTATAGAGTATTTCAACAAAATAATACACTAGGTTTTTATTACTATTTGAATTTTAATCTTTTTAAACTGTCTAGCTCAAGCGACCAAGGGTGCTTCCGCTTTTCTTATTACATTACCATGCCGCCATCAATATGAAGTGTTTGTCCAGTAATATAGGACGAATCATCTGATGCGAGGAACGCTGTTATTTTGGCGATGTCTTTAGGCTCTCCTAATCTTGCCAACGGAATTTGTTTTAACATTTCTGCTTTTACATCTTCCGGTAACTTATCTGTCATATCTGTTGTGATGAAGCCTGGTGCAATTGCATTAACTGTAATGTTACGGGATGCCAGTTCTTTCGCCGTTGTTTTTGTTAAACCGATGACCCCTGCTTTGGCAGCTACATAGTTGGCCTGACCTGGGTTCCCACTAACGCCAACAATTGATGCAATATTAATGATCCGACCCACCCGCTGTTTCATCATTTGTCTTGTTACTGCCTTCGTACAAAGGAACACACCTTTGAGGTTGATATTAATAACATCATCCCATTCTTCTTCTTTCATTCTCATCAACAAATTATCTTTTGTAATTCCTGCATTATTGACTAGAATGTCAAGTTTTCCAAAACTGTCTATGGTTCCTTTAATCATCTCAGCAACTTCTTCAGAGTTTGAAACATTGCATTTTACAGCGAATGCCTCTCTGCCAAGTGCTTTGATTTCATCGACAACCTCATTTGCTTTTGCTTCACTGCCTGAAAAATTTACGGCTACATTGGCTCCTTGCCTTGCAAGTTCTAGAGCAATTTCTCTGCCGATTCCTCTTGAGGCACCTGTGACAAGGGCTGCTTTCCCTTCAAGATTCATATTTTCTCCTCCTTTAATGCATCAATAACAGATTGTGCACTTTCCTCATCCGAGACAGAGAAAGTGGTAACTGTTTTATCAATTTTTTTGATTAACCCTGAAAGAACTTTTCCGGGACCAACTTCAATGAATGTATCGACACCCAGCTCAATCATTTTGCGAACAGAATCTTCCCATAATACAGGGGAATAGAGCTGCTCAATTAATTTATCCTTCATTTCAGATGCTGAGCTAACAGGCTCAGCTGTTACATTTGCAACGATTGGGACTTCGGCATCTTTCATTTCAATTCCATCCAGAACTTCACGCAACTGGTCTGCAGCAGGCTTCATTAAAGTGGAATGGAATGGACCGCTAACTTCTAGAGGAAGAGCCCGTTTTGCTCCTGCTTCTTTTGCTTTGGCAGTAGCCAACTCGACCCCTTTTCTTGACCCAGAAATAACAATTTGGCCAGGGCAATTGAGGTTTGCTAGTGAAACCGGATTCCCTGATTCACTTACCTCATTTGTTACTGCAAAAAGACGATCTCGGTCAAGCCCTAGTATGGCAGCCATTGACCCTTCTCCATTCGGGACCGCATTCTCCATAAATTCGCCCCGTTTTCTAACGACATATACTCCTTCTTCAAAAGAAAGGGTACCGGCAGCAACAAGAGCCGTATACTCCCCTAAACTGTGACCAGCTACGTAATCAGCCTTAATCCCAAATTTTTGAAAGTAATCTAAAATAGCAATACTTGTTGTTAATAGGGCAGGCTGTGTATTGTAGGTAATAGTCAACTCTTCCTTCGGGCCATCAAAAATTAGATTACTCAGTGGAATATTTAACTTTTTATCAGCTCTTCTAAAAAAATCCATCACCTCGGAATGTTTATCTGCTAATTCTTTTCCCATTCCGACCGTTTGTGACCCTTGTCCTGGAAATACGAATGCTATTTTATTCATTTCATAACTCCTTTACCGTTCTACTTTTTCTCGATTCTCTTCTTCAGAAGACATCTTTATTAAACCAACAACATCATTGTTAACCATTTCCCTTGTTTGTCTAATAGCACTAAATATAGCCTGACCATTGGATGAGCCATGCGCCTTAATTACAGGAGCGTTCAATCCAAACAAAGCGGCACCGCCGTATTCGGAATAATCCAATGTATTTTTTAACGTTTTAAGATTTGGTTTCAACACAGCTGCAGCTAGTTTACTTGTAAAACTACTCATCAATGCCGTCTTTAACATTTTAAACATAGAAAGTGCCGTTCCTTCAATTGTCTTAAGAACCATATTTCCCGTAAATCCATCGGTCACGACCACATCCGCCACACCATCTAATAAATCCCGCGCTTCAACATTTCCCACAAAATTAATATCAGCATTCTTCAACAATTCGAAAGCATGCTTTGTTAGGTCATTCCCTTTCTTTTCCTCCGTTCCAATATTTAAAAGACCGACTCTTGGTTTGGAAATTCCTCTTACTTTCTCACTATAAATCGAGCCCATTAGTCCATATTGGAGGAGGTGCTCTGGCTTGGCATCCGCATTAGCCCCTACATCTAATAACAAGAATCCCTCGCCGCCAATGGTCGGCAGCGTAGGTGCTAAGGCTGGGCGATGGATCCCAGAAATTCTTCCTACTACAAAAAGTCCTGCCGCTACTAATGCACCTGTATTTCCAGCTGAGATACATGCATCTGCCAATCCATCCGCGACTTGTCCAGCGGCTAACACCATTGAAGCATTCTTTTTGCGGCGAACCGCTTTAACAGGCTCATCTGTTCCAAGGATTACTTCCGTTGTATGGATTACAGTGATCCGATCATGATTTGTTAAGGTTTCATTTATTTTATTTTCATCCCCGACAAGGGTAATATGTATATCTGAAAATGCTTGTACAGCTTTAAGTGCCCCTAATACGATTTCTTTAGGAGCATTGTCGCCGCCCATGGCATCGATTGCTAGTTTCATTTTCCTCATCCTCTACCGATTTTTCGAACGGTACATTTCAAATTCTCCGGTAAAAACAAGTTCATTATTAACAAAACTTGTTACTTCAACACTCGTTCTACCTTGATTCCGATCAATTTTTGTAACCTTAGCTTTTGCAATAACCCGCTCATTCAGTTTAACCAAACGGTTAAATTGAATATTCGCTTTTGCTGTTAGCGCCAGTTCATCATTTATTACAGCTACTGCTAATGAATTAGCCTGAGCGAATACATGGTGGCCACGTGCAATGTTATTTCGTATAAAGACATGCTCTTTTTTTACATCAAAAATCGAAATGGCATTCTGATCTAATTCTATATGAATAATTTCACCAATGACTTCTTCAAGCGGTAATGAGCGGACTTCATTGTCAAATCGTTTCTCAGCTACAGTCTTAATCCGTTCACGAAGTTCTGGAATTGATAACTCTAAACGGTCAAGACGAATGGTTTGTACACTTACTTGAAATTTTTCTGCTAAATCTTCATCTGTAATAAAAGGATTATCTTTAATTGTCGTGGTCAACAATTGTTGTCTCTCTTTTTTACTTTTTCTCATGTATGATTACACCGTCCGAGATCTTATGACTAGGTACTAATAGTAGTATAAAATTTGAAAAAGCAGATTGCAAGAATTAGTTTTTATTCAAACCTTCTGCTTTTTCCAAAAAAGAAACCCTTTAAGAAGAAAAAGTTTGATTTAATCTAGTTTTTCCCCTTCTAATACGCCTGATTCATCGAGGATATTTCTTAGGTAATGATATTCTGGGTCTGTCCAAAATGCTTCAGACTGAATCAACATCACTGCATCATTTCGTGCAGTTTCAAGGGCTCGATAATCATGAACCATATCTGCGACTTTAAATTCAGGAACCCCGCTTTGTTTTCTGCCAAAAAAGTCGCCTGGCCCTCTAAGCTCTAGGTCTTTTTCACTTAATACGAAGCCATCGTTCGTTTCGGTCATGATTCGCATGCGTTCCTGGCCCACTTCTGATTTTGGACTTGCCAGCAATATGCAATAGGATTGATCACTGCCTCGTCCAACTCTGCCACGCAGCTGGTGAAGCTGTGAAAGTCCAAACCTTTCAGCATCATAAATGACCATCATGGTCGCATTCGGCACATTTACTCCCACCTCAACAACCGTCGTTGAAATTAGTACCTGTACTTCGTTAGCACTAAATGCCTTCATTACCGAGTCCTTTTCTTCTGAACTTAATCGGCCATGCATAAGGCCCGCTTTAAATCGGTTTTGAAAATAATGACTTAATGTATTGTACACGTCAATTGCATTTTGAACATCAAGCTTTTCTGATTCTTCAATGAGCGGACAAATAACATAGGCTTGGTGGCCTTTTTGTAATTCTTTTTCAACAAAAGCCAGAACCCGTTCAAGCATTTCTGGTTTGGCCCAGTAGGTTTCTATCGTTTTTCTTCCTGCTGGCATCTCATCAATGATTGATACATCCATTTCACCAAAAACCGTTATCGCGAGTGTCCGTGGGATTGGAGTCGCCGTCATAAACAAAACGTCTGGATTCTCTCCTTTTTCTCTCAGTACTCTTCGCTGCTCCACGCCAAAGCGATGTTGTTCATCCGTGATTACAAAACCAAGCCTCTTAAAGGTGACCTCATCCTGAATTAGCGCGTGTGTACCAATTAAAATATCAACATTCCCTTCTGATAGTTCGGAAAGGATTTCTTTTCTTCGCTTCCCCTTTATCGAACTCGTCAGAAGCTCGCATCTGATATTAAATGGCTCTAACATACTTTTTAAGCTTTCTGCATGCTGCTCCGCCAATATTTCTGTCGGCACCATAAGCGCTCCTTGAAAACCTGCAGTAACACTGGCATACAAGCCAATAGCTGCAACCACTGTTTTTCCAGAACCAACATCTCCTTGCAGCAATCGATTCATACGAAGTGGTGATTTTAATTCTGCTAATACTTCATTGACCACCCGTGCTTGGGCATTTGTTAACGGGAAAGGCAGGCTATTAATAAATTCCTTTACTTTTGTTACATCATAGTTTTGGCAAACTCCAGGAGAATGCTCGCGTTCAAATTTCCTTAATGCCTGCATTTTTAATTGGAAGAAAAGAAATTCTTCATAAACAATACGCCTTCTCGCCTGTTTCACCTCTTCTTGGCTGTCTGGAAAGTGCATGGCTTTGAATGCTGCCTGCCTATCAAGTAATCGATATTTTTTTAAAAAAGCATTGGGTAGTGTTTCTTCAATAAAATCTCCATATTGTTGAAAAGCAATGCTGATAAATTTCCGTATTCCCTTTGTCGTTAATTTCCCTCTTAACGAATAAACGGGCTCAAAATCTTTTGTTTTTGCATTTGTTCCTATCTGCATCTCAGTTGCCGTGATCGTTTGCCGATGGGCATCCCATTTCCCTGTGATCGTAATGGTTTCATTGATGATAATTTTATTTTTTAAATAGGGTTGGTTGAAAAAGACTACCTTAATCAAATGCGCTCCAACAAAAAGCCGGAACATAAGTTTTGATTTTTTCCTGCCAAAATAGCTAAGAGAAGGCTCACTGTGAACCTTCCCTTCCACTGTTACTTTCTCTTCATGCTGCACCTCAGTTATTTCCCGGAGGCGGTAATCTTCATAACGATAAGGAAAATACTCTAATAAATCTTTTATCGTAAAGATTTTCATTTCTGAAAAAATTTCAGCAGTTTCTTCACCAATTCCCTTTATGACGGTTATTGATTGATTAAGATGTGGATTCACTTTACTTTGCGGTATACCGAAGGTCCTAGCTTCCAGTTTATGACCTGTCGGCGCTGCCGCCAACCCTCCCTGCCCAGTTTTTTCTTAGTGTTGTTGGCATTGTTAAACCTGTTTTTATTTTCGGATTGTTCCACTTGCTTTTTTGCACAAAAAAAGAAGGGATGCTCCCTTCTATTTTAGCTTTTCATTATTCAATTGAAAAGATATATGAATATAACGGCTGACGACCATTATGGATTTCCACTTCAATATCTCCATAATTTTCTTCCACATATTTTGAAAGCTGGTTTACATCTTCCTCGTTAATGTCTTCCCCATAAATGATGGTTAATATTTCTGAATCCTCATCCAGCATTTGTGAAAGCAGGTCCTCGGCAACTTTGCCTTTGTCCTTGTTTTTAACAACGATCTTTCCTTCAGAAATACCCATAAAATCATCTTTCTCGATTTCTAAGCCATCAATCTGGGTATCCCTAACAGCAAAGGTGATTTGACCAGTTTTCACATGTTTTAGCGCATCATTCATAGAGTCTTCATTCGTCTGAAGACCAGCAGATGGATTGAACGCTAACAAAGCTGATAGTCCTTGCGGAACCGTTTTGGAAGGGATCACATAAATATCCTCTTCAGAAACGTCTGCGGCCTGCTGAGCTGCCATAATGATGTTTTTATTGTTCGGTAAGATAAATACTTTTTTAGCATTTACTTCTTTCACTGCCTTGACGATATCCTCCGTACTCGGATTCATCGTTTGTCCGCCTTCAATCACTGCATGTGCGCCAATACTTCTGAATAAATCTGCAATCCCGGAGCCCATGGATACGGCAACAATTCCGTATTCTTGCTGTTCCTTTGCTGAGTTATCACGGTCTGTAACTGGTCCATTTTTGTGCTCGCCAACAATATTGGTATGTTGTTGACGCATATTTTCTATTTTCATATTAATTAAATTTCCATACTTTTGTCCATAGCTTAGTACTTCTCCTGGTTGTTCGGAATGAATATGAACTTTTACAACATCCTCATCCGCAATAACCAATAAAGAATCGCCCAATTTACTAAGGTCGTTTCTGAAAACACCTTCATCAAACGGATGTTTTGCAGTCTTTTCTTGTTCAAATCTCACCATAAATTCAGTGCAATACCCAAATTCAATGTCTTCTGTGTTTATATGTCCTTGGACACTTTTATGGTGTTCAGTATTGACTAACTCATCCATCGAAAGAGCTGCTGTAGGTGTATCAGGAAGCTTTTCTCCTTTTAGGACTGCAAGAAAACCTTCGTACACAAATACAAGACCTTGACCGCCACTGTCAACCACGCCAACTTCCTTTAAAACTGGAAGCAGGTCCGGAGTGCGTTTCAATGAAGCTTTTGCTTCTTTTAAAACTTCTTCCATAATCACAATGACGTCGTTTGAATGCTGGGCAGCTTGGATGGCTTTTTTAGCAGAATCCTTGGCGACAGTTAAAATGGTTCCTTCAACAGGCTTCATTACTGCTTTATAGGCTGTCTCTACTCCAGCTTCAAGGGCTTCAGCAAACTCAGTCCCTGAGATTTTCGCTTTCGTTTCAACCGCCTTTGAAAAACCACGGAATAACTGCGATAGGATTACACCTGAATTGCCGCGCGCTCCCATTAGCAATCCTTTAGAAAGGGCTGCTCCTACTTTTCCAATATGGTCTTGAACATTATTCTTTACTTCCTTTGCCCCGGATGTCATTGATAAATTCATGTTAGTTCCAGTATCACCATCGGGCACGGGAAAAACGTTTAAAGCATCAACCATTTTTGCATTTGCTGACAAATGATTGGCACCTTGAATCACCATTTCGGCAAAACGTTTTCCATCTAAAGCTGTTATTGACACAAACTTTCCTCCTCTACGAGAGTTCGTAACACAAACTTACGGGTTCGTCACTCGAACTCCCTGAACGTAAATATTGACCGAGTCAACGGCAAGTCCAACAGTCTTATCGAGGGTATACTTAACCTTTGATTGCACGTTGTGGGCAATTTCGGAAATTTTTGTTCCATAGCTAACAATAATATACATATCAATATGTAATGCCTCGTTCTCTTGGCGGACAATCACGCCCCGAGTGAAATTTTCTTTACGTAGTATTTCCGTAATTCCATCTTTAATTTGGTTCTTTGAGGCCATACCGACGATTCCATAACATTCAATCGCCGCTCCTCCGGCAATGGTCGCGATTACTTCGTTAGAAATATCAATTTGTCCGAACTTTGTTTTTAATTCAATGGACATGAATCGTTCCCCCTCCTGAAAAAATTGCTCCTTGACTATAGTCATTTTACTATAGTCAATGCAATATTGAAAGTTATTCCTGTCTGTTTACTATAACAGCTTAATATGAAATGTGATGTCAAGTGTTTTTTCTTGAAAGGTAACTATTGCAATCAAATAAGTTGTATGATAAATTATTAAGGTATCTCAAGTCTAGAAAATTTGTTCAAACAATTTTCTTTTTCCAGATGAGGATCTTAAAGATTGCTGTATAAAGCTTTTGGTAGTTAAGGAGGGAAATCATTATGCCACGTCAATGTGTTGTAACAGGAAAGAAAACAACAACTGGTAACGCACGTTCTCACGCTATGAACGCAAACAAGCGTACATGGGGTGCTAACCTACAAAAAGTACGTATTCTTGTTGATGGAAAGCCTAAGCGTGTTTGGGTTTCTGCAAGAGCGTTGAAATCCGGTAAAGTAGAACGCGTTTAATAAACCGTTTAGAAAGGGCATCCGATAAGAGGCCACTGCAATAAGGG
>NZ_NUZU01000031.1 GCF_002567005.1 Bacillus sp. AFS073361 | reverse complement strand
AACTTTCTTGACAAACACCGCACTTAAACTATCGACTGAAAGATGGGGTTGCTGCGGCGATCCCTTTTTGTTATTGAACTATCGGGCAGTTTAGAAAGTATCTTGATAAATTGGTAAAAAAGTACACACAATAAATTTTGGAGGTGTATAATGAATAACTCAAAATTATTTTATATAGAATTGCTAATTCTACCTTGATTAACAGTACCCTATTTAGTTGGTTAACTATAAGTTTCTTTTTCACTTTGCCTCCAAAATTACCCTTTAGTACATTATAATTCCAATCCTCAAATGGATTCTAAGATAAGCTACTACGAAATTTGGAGAAAACAAGAGAAATCGTGAGAATTTCCTTTCTATATAGAGGGAGTTTAGTTGAAGAAAAAAACGTTAAATGCGTATTTGACACAAAATGCATAAAAAAAAAGGAGCTTAAGGCACCGTTTTTTCTCCTTTATTAACATAAAGAAAATCGTTATGCACAAAAGTAAAACCCCTGAATAAACACTTCAGAGGTCACCATTGGATTAAGTGATAATAGTTGTATCACTTGTTGGGGCGAAATTAGTGATAGCTAACACAACTGGGGAATTTTCTTCAATAGTAGAACCAGCAGGTACTGTAATGACTAATTGTCCTACGCCTGTACCTCCAGGTGTATAGGCTAATAAATCCTCCATCTGAAGTACACCGTTAACATAAACATTAAAGTAACTATTATCAGTTGCTAAAGCTGGGAGTGTAGTGGCATTTGCTCCTGTATCAGTCCAGAAGTCTCCAACAGCAATGGTTAAGGTCCCTGCACCTGTTACAGTAGCAGCTACTTCATTAAAGAACCTTTCAACAGTTGGAAATGTATCAACAGTTGAAGTTGCAGTAATAGCAAGTTTCATTATTTTTAGTGGCAATAAAAACACCTCCTCTCAAATCATTAATTATTGTATGTTGTTGAAAATTTGTTGTATAGACCTTAATACAGAAGTAAAAAAATTCAATCACATTTTAAAATCTAATTTATAAAATATTGAGGGAGAGAAAATATAGAAATGTTGGGAGCGACTAAACAATGGAAAATAAAATAAATGACTTAACAAAGCCATTTTTAAAAATTCCCATTATTCCTTCAGAAGAGATTCGCTATCGGCTCCCTAAAAAGGTTGAAGTAATTGAGTTTTATACAATTTCAAATGGATATAAAAGAATTTTTAAAGAAGAAGATGGAATTAATGAAATTGGAATAAAAATAATTCTAGATCCTTGCGAAGTATCGTACATGAATCTTTTTATAAACGGAGTATTACAACCTAAGGAAAACTACGATGTTCAAAGTGGAGTAATAAAGTTAAATACAGTAGACGTACCAATTAAAGGAGCGCCTGTAATTCTTCAAATGTTTATTGTGTAGAAAATACTGAAGTTTAAAATGTTAATTATCTACCATTGAAAGATATCATTTTATTTTTTATAAGGGACAAGTTACTTTATAGCAAATATCAATTTAATGCACAGTTCGACCAATTGACACAAAAGAAGATAAGAAACAATGAGTAAGGATTAAAGTACTACAAACTAATGTTTGTTAAATATCCCTTGAAAATATAGAGGATATTCAGGAAAGCTAACAATAAAAATAGTGCTTCACAACAGTGAAAGCACCTATATTACACACTAATCCCATATACGGATTCTTGGAACACCTGCGGTTCTTAAATAATCTAATAACTGACCAGTATGAACAGATTCGTGATACGCAATGCGTAGGAGCATATCCCCCAGGTCTCTTATGTATCCTGCATCAGAACGGTCAATCTTAATATTAGTTAAGTCTTCTTCAGAAAATGATCTGATTGTATTTATGAATTGATTACGATAGGGTTCGGCAAATTCCAATTCAGAATTTACAGATGTGAAAGGTCTGTTTTCAAAAGGCGAATTAAAAACGGATAAACTTCCTTGATTTTTAAGTGCCAGGTGATAATAATGTTCGCTTTCCAGTACGTGCCTGACCATTTCTAGACAATTCATTGCTTCATTATCTGGCTTCCAACTTAGTTTTTCATCAGGAATAGATCTCCAGACTTTTATGCTTCTTCTTCTTACTTCATTTAAGTTTAAAATAATTAATTCAATTGAATTCATAAAAGTACCTCCTTTGATAAGCATATTTTAATTATACACGAATGAACGTTCGTGCCAATCTGAATTAGGAATATTATTACAATATTTAGTTGTACTTTATACGAACGGAGCAAGAGAATGAGGTGCTGCGATTTAAAGGATGTTTCATTGTTGTTGAACTAATGGAGCAGGTTAGTGGAGGAAGGAATTCATTAAACCTGCATTAGATTATCAGGTGTAGATATGTGATTGAGAATATTAAGCAGCTAGTATAAGTCCTACCTCGAAGATTGAGAAAGGATTTTATTATTTCATCTAAATTTGTATATTTTTCCTTTAGTGGAAGGAAACTGAAATATACAAATTGGAACTAAAAATAAAAAAAGAACATAAATCATTGAGTTTTAGGATGGATTAGTGAGAAATGGAAAAAGAAAAAATTAGTTCCGGTCAATTATTCGTTTTGATTTTTTTGTTTGAAATGGGTACTGCACTTGTACTTCCAATCGGATTTGCATCTGATAAAGATGTCTGGCTTTCAGTAATATTAGCCTCTGTTGGGGGAATCGTTTTATTTATACTGTATGATTACCTATTTCGTGAGTATCCAAATCTTCTTTTAAGTGGGTATGCTCGAAAGATCCTTGGAAGAAATTTAGGCTGGATAGTTAGCCTTGTATATGCAACGCTTTTCATTTATCTCTCTTCTAGAGATTTAAGGGAAACTGGGGCATTACTAGTGTCTAGCGTATATAGCGAGACTCCACTGTTTATTATTGAAACGATGTTGATTATTGTAACAATATATGCACTATACAAAGGTGTAGAAGTTTTAGCTAGAACAGCAGAGCTCTACTTTGTCGTTTTTATTTGTTTGGGTTTAGTGGGGAGTATTTCAGTGTTATTATCCGATATAGTTAACATCGGCAATTTCCAACCAATTCTTGAAAATGGATGGAAACCTGTCTTAAAGTCAGCTTATCCCAATATATTAATGTTTCCGTTCGGTGAAATCTTTTGTTTCTCAGTCATTTTTCCTAATTTAAATCAAACTCAATCCGGAAGAAAAGTTGGAGTTGCAGCATTAACGCTCAGTACCTTAATATTAACCTTTACTCATGCCCTTGAAATATCCGTTCTTGGAGAAACTGGTTATAGGACTTCTGCTTTTCCTCTATTAAGAATGATACAAAATGCCCACATAGGAGAATTATTAGAACGTCTAGATATTTTCGCAATTATTGCACTGATTATTGGAGTATTTTTTAAAATATCTATTTATTGTTTAGCTGCGATTAATATTATATCGGACATATTTAATATCGAAAATAAACAAAAGTTAGCAGTTCCGATTGCCTTCATAGCTCTTTTAAGCTCCATAATAGAGGCAAGTAATATTTCAGAGCACTTTAAAGAAGGGGAATTGATTATAAAGTTCCTCTTACCTATATTCTTTGTTGCGATTCCCGTTTTACTTGTTGTAGTTCACTGGATTCGGAAACGATTAAACCTTTTATAAAACTCATCCTGAATCGAGAAGGAGTGTCATATTTAGTTTTAAATTCCCGTTTTGCGATAGGAAAAGGAACCCGTTCATGAACACGTGCTTCCTTTCCCTTTGTTTCCTACCACTACTTATGATTCCAGAAGATGATGAAGCATCCTTTTAGGGTCATTTAAAAACTGTTTCATGATCTGAAAATGATTGGTTTCTTCCAGTTTTTTCTCTTGGATTCCATCTTCGCTCAATTCATAGATGAGTGAGTCGGGATACGACATAATAATGGGTGAATGGGTGGCAATGATGAGTTGGGAGTGTTGATTCACTAAGTCATGGATTCTAGTAACCATGGACATTTGCCGTAAAGGAGAAAGAGCCGCTTCAGGTTCATCTAGGATATAGATTCCATTTCCTCCAAAACGATGAATAAAGGTGGAGAAGAAGGCTTCTCCATGCGATTGTTCATGAAGAGATTGTCCGCCGAAAGAGCTGATGATTTTCGGACCTCCACCCCCCTGATCCAATTCCTCAATATTCGAAGCCACATTGTAAAAGCTTTCCGCACGTAAAAAGAAACCGTCTTTTGGCTTTTTAATCCCCTTAATCAACTTGAGATAATTTGTTAATTCAGAGTGGGAATCAAATGTAGAAAAGTTGAAGTTAAAGGATCCTCCCTCGGGATTAAACCCTAATGAAACGGCGATCGCCTCCAATAAAGTAGATTTCCCCATTCCGTTCTCACCAATCAGGTAGGTAACCTTGGGATGAAAGGGAAGATGATTTAACGACCTAATACTAGGAAGATTAAATGGATAATGCGTAAATGCAGGTACTTCCTCTCGCTTTAAAGCTACACTTCTTAAATAAGGGGAATTTATCATCTTACCTCAACCTGCCTAACATTTTTATCATTATTCTATCATATATGCTGAACAACTCACGCAGAAATCGGGTCTGGAAAAGTAATTCAGGATTTTTTGTTTGAACAATATAGAACATTTGTTCTATAATAATCTTACAAAATGATTAGAGGATGATTACTAATGGAGTTTAACTTGGAAGTGCATTTAATCATTGAAGGATCGGGGCTAGTTGCTAAAGGACGTTTTCCAGTTAGAAATAAAAAAGAAATGGCAACCGTTGCACACAAATACATACGAAGCATCATGCATGAAACAGGTTATCGGAGAACATACATTGAAAAAGTCATTGTTAATGGTATAGAAGAAATAACAGAGGAAGTAAGGGAAATAGAAAAGAGACGGATTCCACCGATGGATGATATTTTTTGGTGAGACCAGATACAGAAGAAATCACAAAGGAAGTAAAGGTATGGTTAACTACAAATAAATGATTGATAAATGAAAATCTCCTAACAAAAGTATTAGAGAGGCAAAAAACGCAAGCAATTAAACAAAGATAATAAGGAATGAACATCCATAAAAATGTTCTATTTTATCAACTTAAAAAATAGCCTAAAAAATCACCAAATCATCAAAAAAAGCCTCCAAAAATCAAATTTGGAGGCTTTTTTTGACGTTTGAGCACTAAAAATGCCCTCAAATATGAAATTTGGTCGTTCGCTTTACCTGGGTGATCTCGATATTGTAGAAGTACCGAAGTAAGGGCTTACACTGAAAACTCTTGCCAAGGACATGGTGAGGAAAGAGTGTCATTAAAAATTCACATTCTAGTGAAGATCCTATGACCTTTTTCTTCATTTCTTTCTATATGAAAGATGAATGAATTTTAGTAGAAGAAAGGCAGTGGTAGAGGATGGCAAAGTTTAGAAAAGTACGGATTGATTTTTGGATGGATCCAATGGTTTCGGAGGAAATGACACCAGAGGACAGATACTTTTATTTATATCTTTTAACGAATCAGCGTACGACTCAAATTGGAATCTATCAGATTACGAAAAAGCAGATGGCCTTTGATATGGGCTATTCGATCGAAAGTGTTCATTCATTAATGGAACGATTCATCACGCATCACCAGCTGATTCGCTACAATCCTGAAACGAGAGAACTTGCTATTAAAAACTGGGGAGAAAATAACTTTGATAAAGCGGGGAAACCAATGATGGATTGTATTTCTTCTGAATTAAAAGCTGTTAAAGATTCCTCATTAATTCAATATGTTTCAGAGTGGATTAAAAAACAGGAAATCCGCAGCCTGTATGAATCTTTTTGTAAAAAAGAAAAGGTTAGTTTCAGTATGAAAGGTAATGACCAAGATGAGTTTGCTGACGATCATACTCCTGTATGGGAAGAGAAGGACGATACGTGGACCAAAACTCATACGATACGTGGACAAGAAAAAGATAAAGAAGTAGATAAAGAAAAAGATAAACAACAAGAAGTTCTTTACTCCCAAATAGAGAGTAATCCAGATAGCGACCATACCATACATAATAATCAAGAACTTGTAGATGTGAAGGAAATTGTCGAGTTTTGGGACAACAATGGATTTGGTTTTAGTAACCTGAATGGTAAACAGCAGCTGTTAGCCTGGTTAGATGATTCTAAATTTTTACATCCTAAAGCGGTGATTTTAAAAGCGATGAATATTGCCTGTGCCAATAACAAGCGAAGACTGACCTATGTGGTTGGTATTCTGAAAAACTGGGAAAATGAATCCTTACTGTCCGTAGAAGAAATTGATTCCTATATTGAGAGCCGAAATCCTGTACAAAAACATTGGCAATCGACGGATTCCTTTCCTCGTGGAAGAGATATTCCAAGTGGCTTTGACTTTGATATTACGGCAGGTGAAGACTGGTGAGTATGGCAGAAAAAGCATTTTTAGGAAGCCTGATGAAGGCCGAATACTTACTCATGGATACGGTAATCAAGCCTGAACAGCTAGAAAGTATCCGGCATAAAGAAATCATGCGAAGGATGCTAGATTTATCCCAAGCAGGCAAGAATATTGATTTAATCACTTTTACCACCATGCCTGACCTTGAATCCTTTGGGGGAATGTCTTATCTTTCCGAATTGTTAGCATATGCCGACATGGAGAAGTTCGACAATACGGAGAAACTGATCCTTGATTTGTGGAAGGAACGAGAAAAAAGGAGCATCTTAACCCTGGCAGCCATGAATGATTGGGAGATCGCAAAAGTCATTTCTGACTTAGATAAAATTAACCAATTAAAAGTGGAGGATCACACATCGTTAACACAGGCGTTATCAGATATCTTTGAGGCACCTTGGGAAGATCAAAAAGAGTTGATAACCGCAACCACAGGGATCCAAAAGCTCGATCATTTGACAGGAGGGTTTCAAGATGGGGAAGTGACAATCATCGCCGCTAGGCCATCAATGGGAAAAACCGATGTGATGCTTCATTTTGCCAAAATGTCAGGATGGGCTGGGTATCTGCCGCTGGTATTTTCTTTGGAAATGCCTGAAAGACTGATTACCTCTCGACTGATTGCTTCGACAGGGAACTTCAATCGAAGTAAAATGCGAAATCCGAAACGAATGCTAACTCAAGACCAAAAAAATAGTTGGTCAGATGTGATGGGCATACTCTCTGAAACCCATATGCAAATTTTTGATGGATCTGGCCAAAGTATAGCGGAAATGAGAGCAAAAACACGAAAAATGATCCATCAATTTCCGTACAAAAAACCAATCATCTTTATCGATTACTTAACGCTCATCCATTGTGGTCAATCCTATGGTGGAAATTCCCACCTCCAAGTGACGGAAATATCGAAATCTCTTAAAGCATTGGCGAAGGATTTTAATTGTCCTGTCATTTGCTTGGCGCAACTCAATCGATCGGTAGAATCAAGAGCCGATAAAAAGCCAATGATGTCCGATATTCGTGAATCGGGAAGTGTGGAACAAGACGCCGATGTCATTTTGTTCCTCTATCGTGAAATGTATTATAACAAAGAATCTCAGAATAAATCGCTTGAAATCATTGTTTCGAAAAATCGAAATGGTCCGGTTGGCAGCATCGCCGTCAATTACAACCAGCATACAGGGAGAATAGAGGAACAGAAGGAATAAATCCAACCGGGGAATGACCGCTATTTCGCCAAAAAAATTAGATAACGAGGTGTGAATCACATGAGTGTGAAAGATCTTTACATGGAGTGTTTACGTTATGAAGAATCAACATTAGCCCATTACATCCACCATTTACTAGCAGCGAAGAAAATTTCATTAGAGGACGATTTTTCCATAAAAGACTTAGAACAAGCGGACCATCAGAAAGTAAAGGAATTGATTCTAAATAATGTATTAGGTTTTCATAAAGTAGGCATCTACTCCCTGAAGATGAACCAGGAGGACTTTGTCTTTATCTTTGCTTCCAACAATCAGGAAGCCATCCGATTCTATACCAAAACATTTTATCAAAACCCATTGAACTGTCAAGAATATTCACTAGATTGTCAGATTGATAGAGGGAATGCTAGGATTTCGTTTCGGGACATAAGGAAGGAATTCGCGAGTTTTCCTGCTATAGCGGGGTATTCTACGAGGGGAGAATGAATCTTGAAGTAAAGACGTAAATCGCAATCAATAAGGAGATTCAGTTCGATAAATTAAAAAAATCCCAGATGCGATAACAGTGGTTGGACAGTAGTAAATAAATTTTACTAAAATACGTATTCAGAGAGCCTATAGAAATAGGTTCTTTTTGTTATGATTTAACGAAACGTGAATATAAAAATGTCAGGGTAGTACACTCTGCTCTTAAATCAGTTATAATTTTATTATATAAAATGAGGGAGGTAGTTAATATGCCTATCTATAACAAATTAGTCCGAGATCGCATCCCAGAGGTAATCGAAAGTACTGGGAAGCAATTTTCGACAAGAATCCTAAATAATGACGAATACATAAAAGAATTGAAAAAGAAGAGCTTTGAAGAACTAAATGAATACATAAATACAGTGAATGTTAATGATGCCATCGAGGAGCTTGCCGATCTGCTAGAAATCATTCATGCTTTGGCAGAAAGCCACGGAACATCTATTGAAGAAGTTGAGAGAGCACGTCAAAATAAAGCACAAAAACGAGGGGGCTTTAAGGAGAAAATATTCCTAATTGAGGTTGAGGATGAGTAAGATACAATTATTTACGAAGGAACTCGGAATACAGCTGATTAAAAATATCGAAGATGCAGCAACTATATGTATACTATCTTCCTTTGTGATGAAATCTGGGGTTTATTTTTTGAAAAATGCCTTAAAGAAAGCCGCTCAGAATGGTGCAGATATAAAAATTTGTACCGGTGATTATCTATACATAACGCAGCCGGAAGCATTAGAAGAACTTCTTTCGATAGATGAACGAATTAAGGTAAGAATTTGGAAGAGTAATGGGGGATCTTTTCATCCCAAGGCCTATTTATTCCAAACGAATGAACATGACGTTTTGTATATCGGCTCATCTAATCTATCACGATCGGCCTTATATCAGGGTATTGAATGGAATGTTGGAGTTAGTGATGCAAAAGATATCTTTGATGAAGCTCAAGCGGAGTTTTTAAAATTATATTATGCAGAACAAACTGTTCCCCTAAATAAAGAAACGCTTGTGGAATATAGATCAAGATATGATGAGTATCATCGGAAAAATCCTAATCTGGCTAAAAAGTGGAGTGAACTGGAAGAACTGGAACTGATGCTTCCCAATAAAAAGGAGGAGCCAGAACCAACTGCGACAATCATGGAACCTGCTGCTGATTATGGAGAAATTCAACCCAGGTTTGCTCAAATCGAGGCATTGGAAGAATTAAAAAAGACATTAGAAGAAGAGTACAATAAGGCTTTGGTAGTTATGGCGACAGGATTGGGAAAGACTTATCTGGCTGGATTTTTTTCAAAAAATTTTAATAAAGTACTCTTTATAGCCCATAGAGAAGAAATACTTAATCAGGCTAGAGATTCTTTTAAAAAAATCATGCCTGAAAAACGATATGGAATTTATAATGGCAAACTGAAAGAGAGTAATGCAGCTGCTATTTTTGCCTCGATATATACTTTAAGTATGAAGTCTCATCTTGAACAGTTTAGCCCAGATGAATTTGATCTTATTATAATAGATGAATTTCATCATGCTGCAGCGGATTCTTATCAAAGGGCGTTAGATTATTTTCAGCCAAAGTTTTTATTAGGGATTACCGCAACTCCTGATCGCAATGACAATAAAGATGTTTATGCCATCTGTGACGGAAACGTTGCATTTAGACTTGATTTCCTAGAAGCAATTGAACGGAAGTGGCTGGCCCCATTTAAATATTTTGGCGTTTATGATGATACCGATTACACCCAAATCACCTGGCTAGGTAATCATTATGATGAAGAAGAGTTGCTACAAGTCCAATTAAAAGAAGAAATGGCACTTAAAATTCTCCGTGCCTGGGAGGACAAAAAGCAGACTCGAACATTGGCTTTCTGTTCATCGATTCGACAAGCTAACTTCCTATCGAATTATTTTAATCAACATGGCTACCACACCGTTAGTCTTCATTCACAACAAGTTCATATTGGTAGAAGCCAGGCAATCTCCCAGCTTGATAGAGGGGAAATCGATGTCATTTTTACCGTTGACCTGTTTAATGAAGGTGTCGATATTCCATCTGTCGATACATTACTGTTTGTTCGACCCACAGAATCATTAACCGTCTTTACACAGCAAATAGGTAGAGGACTTCGGTTACATTCCAATAAGGAAGCATGTGTCATCGTGGACCTAATAGGTAATTATCGGAACGCGGATATAAAGTTAAGTTTATTTGATACAACTCCTAGTGATGGGAAGTCTCGAAAGATCCAACCGATGATCCCACAATTCTGTGAACTCGATCTAGATTTAGATGTCATTAACCTTCTACAAGAAATGTCACGAAAGCGGCAGCCAAGAAAAGAGAAACTTTTTAATGATTATTTGACACTAAAAAAAGAAATTGGTAAAAGGCCAACTTATCTGGAATTGCATTTAAGTGGGGCTTCAGAATCTAAACAATATCGAATAGAATTTGATTCCTATTGTGGTTTTTTAAACTGGGCTGATGAGCTGTCTGTTCGAGAAAAGCAAGTGTTTACCCGTTATGAAAATTGGTTGATGGATGTTGAAAGAACGGATATGAGAAAAAGTTATAAAATGATTGTTCTTCTTGCCATGCTGCAACGAGGACCCTCCAATTGGAATAAATCGATCACGCCAGAGGAAGTTGCTCCTTTCTTCCACCATTATCTTATGGAAAAAGAGTATCGAAAGAAACTGGACTTTTCTGATAAATCTTCTAAAAGGCTTTGGGAGTATAATGAACAAAGAGTATGTCGGTTAATTGCCACCATGCCAATGACCATGTGGAAAAGTGAATTAACTTCATTCGAGAATAATATCTTTAAGTTTACGTTCGACATTGCCAAAGAAGATGAAGAAATTCTCTTTAATTGGACAAAAGAGATATGCGAATACCGACTACATTATCATTTTGAAAGAAAGGCAAACAGCCCTCTGGTTCATTAGGTCCTAGGGGGATTTTTTGCTCAATTTGGTTAAGTTTTGATATATATCAATTTGTTTTTTTATATCATCTTGGATCTTCCTTGTATAAAGGTACACTTCAAACAGTAACTCTATGTCCTCTATCAGTAGTTTGCTTGAGAGTAACTAAGATTCAGTATTTTGTCACCTTTCCCCATACTTTGTTCATTGGTTTAATGATAGATTAATAGTGTTTCATAATTAACTAAAAGTAAAAGTCAAAATAAAATGGAAAGGAAGTAAAAAAATGAGATAGAAAATACATATTTGTGTTATTCACTTTGGATTTATAGAATGGACAGTAGATTTTGTCTATTTAATTTTTTCAATTTGAACGACTTCCCACTTAGTTCAAAAATCATCTTAAATATCTTCAAATTTCTACCATATTTTATCTCACAAGATTTCCCTTCTTCATACTTCTTTATATAAATACTTTATTTTTACTTTAAATTCCATACTTTTTAGAAATCCATATATCAATACAAGGAAGGCCTGCTAATGGTTTCAAAATTGTGCAGCTATTTGACCCCATTGCTAGCATTGATACGGGGTTAATCCAATATAATATGGAGGTTTTGTCATGGAGGAAACACTGAATAACATTCTTTTAGAATTACAGGGTTTAAAAAATGGGCAGCAAGAATTAATAGAAGTCCAGAAGGAACTAATAAGTCGTACAGAAAGTTTAGAAAAGGGGCAAAAAAAATTAATTACCTGTTCAAAAAATTTAAAGAAAAGTCACGAAGAATCAATTACAGGGCAGCACCAGTTAAAGATTCAAATAGAAAATTTTGAACAAGTTAAAGATTTATTATCTTTGGGGCAAAATGAAATAAAAGAATTAATTAAACAAACTACTGTTTATATGGCTGGTAAGATGTCATTTTCGGAAAAGATTATCATGGAGATTGAATTATTAAATGAAAGAGAACGGCAAGAGGTTCTAAATAAAATCAACGGAAAAACTTTTATAAGAACGAACCAGACATGGGCGGAAAATTGGGATGATGATGATTATTAAAGAACTAGAAAGGTAGAGGAATTGAATAAATCTATCGAAGATTTAAACGATTTCTTCTTTTTGGGACAAATTGCGAAACTGCAATAAATTAAAAAGAGAGGTAGTTAATCAAAGCTTGGTGAAAGAAAAACAATGGCAATGAACCCCTAACAATCGCGGTGATTCAGGGATAAGTTGTATTAATTCCTCTTATTTTACTTTAAAAAATATAATCTTGAGATTACTGCTCGGCTGGATTTTTGCACCAGATTAGCCACCACCATTAGAATAACTGTTATTAAAGGACCGGACATGTTGTTGCATGCCCGGTTTTTATATTATTCAAAACCCTAAATTTATTATGTGTATCTTATAATAGCGCTGCAACCGCACGTAGTTGTCCCACAATTCCCCCCCAATCTGCACCTAAGTCAAGCGTTTTCACACTAAATCGGTTTCCACCAATTGAATAATCATGATCCGGCGTGAGCTCCTCATCGGTTTTTGCATATAAAAGGACTCCACTTACATGTCCGCTCCCTGTTCTATCCTTGTTTTTTACATAAGTAAAAATTTGATACAAGTTAGCTGAAATAATCGATTTGCTATTAAACAAAGTGTTGGTTTGCATGGTCCTGCCATAATATTTGGCATCAATGATCAGTGTTTTGGTTCCATAGGAAAGTGTGATATCTGTTTTCATATTCGGTAGAAATTCGGTGATATCACCGTCCACATTCCATTTAATGTAGGAAGACCCGACAGTAAAATGAGGGTACTCTTTTTTGAAATAACCAAGTAAAAATTTCTCATATAAGCGGTGCATGAATTGGTCATCCAAGAATTCTTTCATCTTATATTCACCTGTCTCCGTCGTCATTAAAAGCCCTTTGATGATTAATTGGCAGATATTGATGAGAAGTTTGTAGGTAGCATTATTTCGGTGATAGATCAATGCATTCCAGTTGATGGCGAACGGATTAAGAGTTTCTATGTTCCTAAAATACAAGCTCAGCTTTTTCAATTCCTTACTGTTGGCTACTGTAACATCACCTGATTTAATAAGTAGTACCATGGTGGTTTTTACTATTTGATTCAAAGGTGTATTTTCTGAGAATTGATCGAAATGGCAAACCATTCGCCGCGTCATTAACGTGTTTTGACGAACAGAGTTTGATATATCTATTTTGCCCTTTAAGTTACCCGTTGCTTCTGTGTAGACGAGATAATCCTTATGTAAACCACGTTTCAATTGATTTGAAACACCGCGTACTAGAATGGCCGCCATCAAATCATGAAGGTTTTCAAATTCTTCTGTTTGGATATTTTTGAAGCTGGCTTCGTTAAGTGACTGATAGGCATAAGACAGCATATAGTATATATTTTTTACCTTAATCATAAATGGCTCCACGCAGCCTGCTGCTCCAGTGTTCGATCTTTGTCGGTTCGTCAAACCAGTATTCTTTAATCAAAGGGATCAGTTCATATTCGATCACATCGGATAACCATCCATCATCAATGATTTCATTCGTTGATAGATAACTATGACCAATTTGAAAGCCACTTCCAAGGGAAGTATCCTCTGCGATATCTTCATTTAATTTCACTACCGTATCAATTAAGCGATCAAACTTTTCACTTGCTATGTTTGCTTGATATTCTTGGAAACCATCGCTTCTAAATGCAGGTTCAACTTCATAAAAGGCAAACCGGCGGCGAAGGGCATAATCAATCATTGCTAAACTGCGGTCAGCTGTGTTCATCATTCCAATAATATGAACATTGTCTGGTACGGAAAATTGTTCATCTGAATAAAGCAAGCGGACTTCCTTACCTCGTTTATCTGATTCAATTAGCATTAATAATTCGCCAAATATCTTACTTAAGTTGCCTCGGTTAATCTCATCGATGATGAAAAAATAGGGCCGATCATCTGGCTCAGCTTCTTTACAAAACTCATAAAACGGGCCTTTAGAAATGGAAAAGCCTTTTTCGGTAGGGCGGTAACCCATGATAAAATCTTCATAACTGTAACTTTGATGAAATTGGATCATCATAACTCGACTGATATCTTTTTCACCCATAATGGAGTAGGCCAAGCGCTCTGCAGCAAAGGTCTTTCCAACACCTGGGGCACCTAACATAATAAGATTCTTCTTTTTAAGAAGAAGATTTTTTAAGGTCAGATACTTATCATCGCTCATATACACATCAGACAAGAAGTTCTCTGCCGTATAGCTCTCATAGTATACTGTGTCAGTTTCTGGATCTTCCGAATCAGAATCTGAAATGAACATATCTTCTAGTTTCTTGTAATAATCCGTATAGGGTGTAATATCTGTGAGAGTTTTTAAAACAATTTGTCCTTCGTGCTCCCATTCTCCTTTATGTGTCCAGTGTACAGTCCGTATATGTTTATATTCATTTCTTGAATCATCAAACATATAGTCTGACGTGACAACCCCTCGGCCAATGATTTTCTTCAGCCCTTTTTTCACAATAATTACGTCATCTTCTTTTAGTTCATTCGCAAATTGCCATGTAGCATGTCCAGCATTTTTATAGGAATATTCTTCACCATAAATCTCTTTCATTTTGCTCTTCATTGATTCTTTTGTAGGGTATTGTTTTAAGTCACCGAGATTGTCCCAGCCAATTCCCATGATTCCTTTATCGTAGAATTCTTCCCACAGGCGGGAACCTTCGCCTGGGGCATAGATCCAATACCGCTTTTTATCTTTTGGTCCTGCTGGAGTTGGGGCAAGGGTGGCCGGAACCTTTTGATAATCTCCTGTTATCATACTCTCAATCACTTCATCTTCTTCTTTGCTGACTCGAAAATTAGTTGCACCAGGATACGTTAATATCTCCATTCGTTTTGTCCGTTCATCAGCAAGTAACGTAGTTCTTTCTACAATCGTGTCGGTGAGCTTTCTTAGGATTTCAATATCAACACCTAAATAGGGTTCTTTGTTTAGGTCATCAGAACAATTATACGGATCGTTTGGTTCAGGCTGTTTCATCTCAGGATCACAAAGAATGGTACCGGAAGCTACAATGCCGCCTTCAGGTCCGGAAAGCCAAATGTAGACTTTGTCTCCTTTTTTAATTTGTTTATAATTTTGATTGACAGCCCAAGTAATTGTATTAAGGTCATGAACAGCACCAATCACATCATAATATTTGGGGTTTCCCTGAAAAACCCAACAGGATGGCTCAGCTAATTCCTTTAGAAATCTAGAATACAGTGACAATGCATTCGAATACGCTTTATTGCCAGCAGCTAGGTCTACTTCATGAAAATTGGGTGCGGAAGTAATCCTTTTGTATGCCTCTTCAAATGCAGCTACTGATGTAATATGGAATAAATCAGTTTCGGTTAAAGGGTTGATGTTTAATTTTGCCGTAGCATTTTTAAGAGAATTCGTATAAGCGGTAATGGTATTGGATTTATACAGTTCTCCATTGGATTTTTTCTGGCGGCGCATCCAATTTTGGAAAGCAGCTTTTAAATAGGTATTTCTAGCCGTTTTGCCACTCCATTCTTTTGCAAGTGTTGGATGCCTTTCATCTAAAAAGGCCTTGAAATGCTTCATTGACTGCAAATATCCACTAGCGCGTTCTTGGGCACGTTCCGATTTGTTTTGTGATTTAAGATAATCCCTTATGATTTCTTTTGCTTTGTTTAGAGATTTCTCATCCAAAAAGATAGACCAGAAATCGATCCCTATATTATTATTATAGGCAAAGAATGCATCAGAAAAGTGAACAGCAATGGTGTTATCATTCCAATTTGGATGATTCCCTGCTAAATAGGTATGGAACTCCTTCCGTAGTTTTTCTACTTCTTGTTTTGAAATGGCCTTTACCAATTTATCCACCTGCAATTATTTTATATTTTACAAAAACGCTGGCATTTCCCAGTCTAACGATATAGAGGTTATTCCAATTTTACCAAATAATCTCATGTAAAAGGAAATCAGCGGGCGGGGACTGGAGACAAAACTACTTACATTTTATTTGATGTAAAAGAATATATCTACCAAGGATGCCTTTATTTTTGTATAAAGTAAGTAGAATATAATAATATTATGTTAACAATTGAAAAGAGGCAGTAGTGTGGCAAAAAAGAAGCATAATGCAAACCATACACCTAGAAGGAAGCGTTATAGTCGAAGAGACCGCCTTCAGAATGCGAAAAAATGGATGGACCAATATAATGGAAAATATCTTGCAAAAGGATATAGCAATTGGTTTGGAGTAGATCTGTTATGTGCGATAACGGAGCTTGAAATGTTGGGGCACAAATTTAAACAGTCTTATAAAGACCAGGTTAAAAATTCTCTCGAGGAGAGACAAAAGCAAAAGGTAAAAAGGAAGCAAGTAAAAGAACAGGATGAGGATTTTGGCGACGATATGTTTTATTTTGTCGCTGGATATACCGAAAACGGAGTACGGTATGGTTTAACTAGAGAAGAAAAGAAAGAAGTTGCTGAAATTCCTATTATACTTAATTCCTCAAATTGTAGAATTCCAATTAGAATAGATGATGATGATTTACCATTTTAATACTGCACTCTAGGGAAAAAATAAAGGAGAGCACATTCAATAACCATCAAACTTGTTCTCCTTTATTTATCTTCAATTAATCTATTTCTTTCTTAAGACACCTTTTTTAACAAGATTAACAAGTATTCCTTTATTTTTGAACTTATTAAATGCAATTAATCTATTTAAATCTTTCACAGTTAACGTGGCAGGGTTCTTTGCAAGTTCGAAATCTCTTGTTTTTGCAATCAAGGAGAGAGCAAATTCCACTTGTTTCGGTGTTAATGAATAATCTTCTTGGTCTGGTGTTCGAACAGCAGAGTTGACTTTTTCATTGAACGATTGCTCAATGGTAGCTGCATGCTCTCGTAATCTAGCCTCAACTAATGCCTCCACTTCCTCATGGCTTATAGATTTAATCTCTTTTTGGATAGGTTTTTGATTCGTATTAAGTAATTTATCTAAGAAACCTTTCAACATTATAGACACTTCACTTTCATTTTGTTTCCCATAATTTATTTGTAGGTAAATTATTCCTTCAAGTCTATTATTAAAGTAAATAATAGAAAAAACAATACTTTTGGAGTATTTTGTTGCTAGTTTTTGTGGATAGTTGTCGTAATAATAGGGGAAATCTTGTAATTGTTTAGGATAATATTCCTAATTGTAGTATAATGGAGAAAAATGCAAATTTTGGAGCGGTTATTATGGCGATTACGATTCCTGAAACCATTAGGTCTACTGCTACAGCAGGTGAGCGGTTATTATTCCGAACTTTAAAAAACTATCTTCCTGATGATTATATTGTTTATTTTGAACCGGAAATTCAAGGGAGGAAACCGGATTTTGTGATTATCGGCCCGGACCTTGGAATGGTTGTTTTGGAAGTGAAGGATTATACCAGAAATACTCTCTTGCAAATTAACCATGATGAATGGCATATCGTGGCAGCCAATGGTGATCAAACTATTATTCCAAACCCCATGAATCAAGCAAGAGACTACATGTTTAAGATTGCTGATGTTCTAAAAAGGGATAAAAATCTAATAGAAACAGATGGAAAACATAAATTAAAATTGAAATTTCCTTACGGCTACGGTGTCGTATTCACAAGATTATATACGAAGGACTTTATTAATGATGGACTTTACACGGTTATTGAACCAAACCTTTCCCTAACAAGAGATGAAATCGATCCTGAAAAAGAGGGGTTTTCGGAAGAAATCTTGATGGAGAAAATTATGAATATGTTTGTGATTCCATATCGTTTAAAAGAACCACTGTCCATTGGAGACATTAATGCCATTCGCTATCATTTATTTCCAGAGGTGCGGATTAGTGCAGAATTTAAAGCGCCTGTTCCATATCAAGATCAGCTATTACTGTCACTTCATGATATTAAGACCATGGATCTTCATCAAGAGAACTTAGCGAAGCAGATTGGTGATAAAAATCGCTTAATTCGTGGCGTGGCAGGAAGTGGGAAAACGATAATCTTGGCCAGTCGAGCAAAAATGTTGTCAAAACAAAATCCCGATTGGAAGATTCTCATCCTCTGTTATAATATCTCACTTTCCAATGCGATCCAGCAAATGATTAATCATATGCTCAATGAACCTGAGGATCTATTTGATTTTGACCCAAATATGAAGGCTGTACAAAATCAAAACATAATCGTACGGAACTTTCATGCTTGGCTTAAGAATGATCTAAAGATAAGAGAGCAAAATCTCTCAGTAATCATCGATAAAATCGAGAAAAAAGAAACCATCCTTCCTTCCTATGATGCGATCCTGATTGATGAAGGACAGGATTTTGACGCGGATTGGCTCCGTTTAGTCAGCTTGCTAATCAATACGGATACCCAGTCACTCTTATTGGTAGAAGATCGTGCTCAGACGATTTATCGGCGAAAACGTTCATACTTGCAGGATACCGGTTTATCCTTTCAAGGCCGGTCAAAGGTGTTGTCGATTAACTACCGAAATACCTCTCAAATTGTTAAGTTTGCATGGGATTTTTATCGCGAGCATTCGATGTTTAAAAATAAAGTCGTTAATCGTAGTTTGGAGGGTGAAATCATTGCGCCGCAAAGTACGAAACGGAAAGGACCAGAGCCTGGGATTATTCGCGCAGCCAATTTCTTTGATGAAATGCGAATGGTTGCAAGACAAATCAAAAGACTGCATGAAGATAGGAAAATACCGCTCGATGAAATGTTAATCCTGTATCGAGTGAAGCGGACACATAAATATCCAATTGTTGATCTCATTAAGCGTTCACTAGGTGAATTAGAACTCCCTAACTACTGGATTACCGAGAATGATGTGACAAAACGATCGTTTCAAAAAGAAGATGGCAAAGTCAAAATTAGTACCATTGATAGCAGTAAGGGACTTGACTTCCAAGCTGTGTTTATTGTCAATGTGGATTCCATGCCATTTCCTCTAGAAGAGGATAAAGAACGAGAGGTTTCTTTATTCTATATTGGAATGACAAGGGCGAAGCAATATCTTTGCTTGTCGTATTCGGGTGAATCCGAATTTACACACTATCTGGATCGGATTTTGCAAGAGAGAAACCAGAGGAAAAGCGATTTAGTGGAGATTAAATAAGGTATCTAAGTTAAATAGAATTATTATGATCCTTTAATAGGAAAGATAAAAGCGAGTTGGTTATAAAATCCCAACACGCTTTTTTAAATTGCCCCTGCCAAGGAACATTATTTTACCATAAATAATAGGTAAGTGTGTAGCATATTTAATAAGGTACCTATCCCTTATATAAAGCATCTTATTGGCACGATCTTTCAAAATCTTCTCTCTTTTAATTTAAATGAAATGACGGTGTTAGTAGATAATTTATTCATCTTTTCAGAATTTTTCTAGCATTATCTTCGTTTTTAATGTACATTTTATAAATGTACTTTTTCTTATCTTTTATACGAACAAATAGTTTTCATTGGAGGAATTTAGGTTGGGTAATAATCATCAAAGTGAGAAATTGCAACGGGGTTTAGATAATAGGCATATCCAGTTAATTGCACTTGGAGGTGCCATTGGAGTCGGGCTGTTCTATGGCTCAAGTGCAGCCATTCAAATGGCTGGACCTGCCATCATGGTCTCCTATTTAATAGGAGGCTTGGTTATTTTTATCATTATGAGAGCTCTAGGTGAAATGGCAGTTGATCTACCAGTTTCGGGTTCTTTTAGTTCCTACGCCAATCGATATATAGGGCCGTTTGCAGGTTACCTTAGCGGCTGGACGTATTGGTTTATGTGGCTTGTCGCTGGAATGGCGGAAATAACCGTAGTTGGTGTTTATGTGAATTACTGGTTTCCAGATATTCCACAATGGCTTACAGCACTCGCTGTGCTTGTCGTGATTACCATGGTAAACCTTGCGAATGTAAAGGCATTTGGTGAGTTTGAATTCTGGTTTGCACTGATTAAAGTTGTAGCCATTATCGGAATGATTCTCGTTGGAGTAGGAATCATCTTTTTTGGAATTGGCAACGGAGGTCAGCCCGTTGGTTTGGCCCATCTTTGGACTCATGGTGGATTCATGCCAAATGGAGTTAAAGGAATATTAATGTCCTTGGTTTTTGTGACGTTTTCATTTGGTGGAGTGGAATTGGTTGGAATTACGGCAGGAGAGGCAAAAAATCCTCAAAAATCAATCCCGTCCGCCATTAACAGTGTTGTCTGGCGGATATTAATTTTTTATGTGGGTGCATTGGGAATTATGATGACTCTCTATCCTTGGAATGAAGTAGGCACGAAGGGCAGCCCATTTGTATTAATTTTTGATAAAGTTGGAATTCCTGGTGCCGCCCATATCATTAACTTTGTGGTCCTAACAGCCGCATTATCTGCTTTTAATAGTGGGTTATTCAGTTCCGGAAGAATGCTGCACAATTTATCCCTGCAAAATAACGGTCCGAAATATTTTGGGAAACTTACGAAGAATGGCAGCCCGGTCCGTGGCATACTGTTCACGTCATCGCTGTTATTATTGGCCGTACTACTGAACTACATTGTTCCCGAAAAAGTGTTTATGTACATTTCTTCCGTTGCCACAGTAGCGGTTATTACCAGCTGGGCGGTTATCCTTATTGCACAATTGAAGTTTAGGCAATCCAAAACAAAAAAAGAAATTGAAAAATTAGCATTTAAACTTCCCTTATATCCCATTTCATCCTATTTAGCACTGACGTTTTTAGCACTTGTCATTATCTTAATGGCTTTTATTGAGGAAATGCGAATTGCTTTAGTTGTAGCTCCTATATGGTTTACGATTCTTTATTTCGGATATAAAATGATTAAAAAATTCGACTGACCTATTCTTTTGAAAAAGAATAGGTTGGTTAAACCAGAGTGGGACAAACTAGATTTGAAAGGGTGAAGTTATGGAAAAGAAAAAAAAGGTATCGGAGAAATTAAGTTATGAGTCCGATGGAAAAATGGGTAAAAACAATAATAAGGTAAAAGGTAACCAAAAAGATCAGGCTGATGATTTCTTTAATACCACACAAAACAGTGAATGAAAAATAAAACCTACTTACAATCTGCGTAAGTAGGTTTTTAATAGGATTTTCCAACAGATGAAAAGGGAATTATAAATTTCATTCCATACTTGCTACATAAACAAAAATCGTTATATTATTTTATAAAATTGGATTAGGCCATTATTTGAGCATTGTCCAACGTATTAAGAAGAGTAACTTTACAACAAGATACATCTTAAGGATGAGAATTGAGGGAAATATAATGCTTGTAATTGAAAATGATTGGTTAAAGGTAAGTATAGTAAGAAACGGTGCAGAAGTACGAGAAGTGAAGCATAAGAAAAACGGGCTAGACTATATGTGGACAGGGGATAACGCCTACTGGGGTCGAGTCTCTCCGGTCCTATTTCCGATTGTAGGACGGTTAAAAGGGGATCGGTATCAACTGAATGATTATACCTACGAGATGTCACAACATGGCTTTTTGCGTGACGTTGAATTTGATGTAGAAGAGCAGACAGATACAACTGTCTCATTTGTGTTTGTGTCTGCTGGACGCTTCAAACAAGTTTATCCTTACGAATTCAAAGCAATCATTCGTTATGTACTCAAAGAAGACTCCTTAATAGTTCAGTGGGAAATCGTGAATGAAAACAAGGAAGAAATATATTTTTCCATTGGTGCTCATCCTGCATTTAAGATTCCGCTTGTAGAAAATGAAATCATTGAGGATTACCGTTTACATTTTACACCTGCAGCAAATAACAATGTTATGGAATTCGAGCTAAAGGATTCTCTGATCCACGAAAGAGGAAATGCAAGTGATATTTCAACGATGCAGCTCACGCCCTCCTTATTTGCCCATGATGCTCTCGTCTACAGCAATATTGATCAAATTACATTGGAGTCTAAAAAATCAGGTCATGGAATCGAAGTATGGTTCGAAAAATTCCCGTTTGTTGGAATTTGGTCGAAATATATGGATACTACTGGTACGATCGCACCGTTTGTTTGCATAGAGCCATGGTACGGAATTGCTGACACGTATCATACATCTGGGAATATGAAGGAAAAGATGGGTGTGAATAAGCTTGAAGCAGGAGAAACATTCCTGGCTGAATATAAAATGAAGTTTATATAACAGTCGAAAGGGGATTGCCTATTGGTTGCTAAAGTATTAAATGATAAAGTTAGGCTTCCATCCAATCTTATTTAGGTGAACGTTCATAGACTACTTTGACTATAAGTGAAAGGAGGATATTAATGTACTACATTATTTTGCATCACTACCATCCGTGGTATCAACCCATAGTAGTACCATTTATTCCTCCACCACCTGTCCCGCCAGCAGCTGTTACCTACCGGGATATGTTGAATGGATTTCGGTAATCGATAAAATTAGGTCTTTTGAACTACCAAAATTTACAGCTATCTTCCAAATGGAATCGATGATATATTTGTCTTGTAAGTTCTTAACGGAACTGACGCAAAACTTTTATTACAGAGAAGTACTCAAGCGGCTGAAGAGGCGCCCCTGCTAAGGGTGTAGGTCGGGTAACCGGCGCGAGGGTTCAAATCCCTTCTTCTCTGCCATTATATTATGGGGATGTCTTGGTATCGACAGGGATTGTTTGAGCTTATATGGCGAGTCGAGGGATTCGGCCTCGTAAAAACGATAAAGCCTATAACTGGCAAACAAAACAACAACTTCGCTTTCGCTGCCTAATAACAGTCGATCGCGGTTCCTCCCTCCATCGTCCATGTGGTAGGGTAAGGGACTCATTCTAAGTGGACTACGCCGGATTCCACCGTCTGAGGATGAAGGAAGAGACGAACCAGACTAGCTGCTTCCATGCCTGTCAGTAGGCTAACGAAGTAAGTGAAATCAATTCTACTGACTACACTCGTAGAAGTATAAGTGCCAAGATCTTTGCACACGGGTTCAACTCCCGTCATTTCCACTAAAAAACAATCTTTTTTACCGCAGTAGGTAAGTGGCAGACCTTTCGGCAATTTACCGATCGGTAGTAGGTTCGAGTCCTACCTGCGGGGTTTAGTCCAACAAAGACACTAGGAAACTGGTCAGGGCGGGAACGCAGCAGCCATAACTAGTGAAATTGTGTGGGCTATTACATAGACCTAAAAAGCTCAAAACGCTAAATTCCATTTTAATATGGGGTTTAGCGTTTTTTTTAACAATTTGTTATAAAAAGTTGTGAAACCACTACTCACTACTTACACTATCGCTGCAACAGTATTTTTTGGTTTTTAGAATATAATCTTTAAAAAGGAATGCTCTTTTCGTATCCAATTAAAAGGAAGTAAATGGTATTATTGTATTAGAGATGACTGCTCTTCTATTATAGGTGTAGAAAGCTTTAATAAAGGAGTTGTATAAAATGAATGAAAATAATGGTACAGAAATAAAACGCTCTTCAAAAGCAGAAAACATTCTATCTCAGATCCATAGTAAAACTAAGCTTGGCGACTTACGAAAAATCGCGAAGGACATAAAAAAAGATCACGAACTAGCTATGGAACTTTGGTCAACCGAAGAGTTTTTGCCCAGACTATTAGCCATCTTAATTATGGACAAAAAAATTCTTTCACAAGATGTGCTAAATAAGCTTGATAAGGATATGCAGACTCACACTTTTGATGAGCGAAATAACTTAATGGATTGGTTAATGGCTAATCAGCTCACCAAAGACAAGAAGAAAATTGCATTGATGGAATCATGGCAAAATAGTCCATCTGCACTTCAAAGGCGAGCTTTCTGGTATTATCAAGGGCGATTGAGATGGACTGGACAAACACCGCCTGATAACACCGCATACTTGCTATCTGCAATAGAAGCTAATATCACGCAGGAAGAACCAGAAGTTCAATGGGCTATGAATTTCACCACAGGCTGGATAGGCGTTTATGATGAAAAGAATCGTGCACGTTGTATTAAACTTGGTGAAAAAACGGGTCTTTACAAAGATGAAAAAGTATCAAAGGGATGTACTCCTAACTATCTGCCGGAGTTCATTACAATTGAAGTTAACAAACGACATAATAATTAGTTCCTCTGAAAAATTTATTAGGGTTTAATGCAAAATATAAAGGAATTCAAAACCTCTATGTGCAAAGCGTATCCCTCAAATAAGAGACATGCTTAGGTTTGTTTAGGACAAAATATATTTATCACATGCATAAGTGGAAAGTAATGTAGCAGTAGTGAAAAAGCGTTTGTTGAAAAAACATAATTTTGAGAGACAGTTTGAATAAAGTTAAAAACTGATGAGGAATTGCAAAATGTTCAACGAAAGAGGGATAGGATGAAACTTTTGGGAAATACAGTACTGATTACTGGCGGGGCAGCAGGAATAGGGTTGGCTTTTGCAGAGAGATTCATAAAAGCAGGCAATAAGGTCATTGTTTGCGGCAGACGTGAAACAAAGCTCCAGGAAGTAAAGGATAAATATCCTGAACTGATCACACAAGTTTGTGATGTCACCAAAGAATCTGATCGGATTGCTTTGTTCAACTGGGTAACGAGCGAGCACCCCGATGTGAACGTGCTTGTTAACAATGCGGGCATTCAGCAGCGTTACCATGTTCTTAAAACGAACGTAATAGAAGATTGGAGCTATTACAGTCAAGAAATAGCCTCCAACATCGAGGCGCCATTTCATTTTTGCCTGCTATTTGTCCCCTATTTCGCTAAAAAAGACTATGGAGCTATCCTCAATGTATCATCTGGTTTAGCCTTTACTCCAATGGCGATCGCCCCGATTTATTCAGCTACGAAAGCCTCGGTACATTCATTTACAATGAGTTTACGGCATCAGCTTGAAGATACGGCCATTGAGGTGGTCGAAGTTGCGCCGCCGGCAGTGAATACCGATTTAGGCGGGGTTGGCCTGCATACCTTTGGCACCCCTGTCGATGAATTTGCCGATGCGATATTTAAAGGCCTCGAAGCAGGAAAATCAGAAATTGGTTACGCCCGTTCAGAAAAAGCGATGAGGATGTCCCGAGATGACATTGATGAGACAGTAAAAGGGATGTACACCATTATGAAAGACACAATTCTATAATAACGAAAGGAGCTATCTATATCGGTAGCTCTTTATTGTTTAATTAAACTCTGAATACATCTGATTGATAAGAACAACGGTTCAGTCACTATTGGTTATTGCCTATATGTTAGATTTATTTTAATTATAATAATATATATCGAAAAAATAATCGATATATCAATTGCTTTGTATCTCTATATCGCGGAAAGAGGTTTGATCTCCATTGATGAACAGCAAGATCTTAATTGGCCGTGTAAAGTAATAGAACAAAATAAATAAGAAAAGGGGTTACCAATAATCATAATGGTATCCTTTTTCTCATTTGTTTCTAAACAATTTGAACAGAATATTATATCTGCTATGATCAACCTTATAATACAGCTTTTGCTTAATGGCTGTGTTAAGGTTAATGTTGATTTTAGNNGACAAGTTTAACACAGCCTACTTAAAAAATCTTAAATAAAACCGAGCGGAAAAGAAGGTGAAAAAATGAGTGTAATTCTAGCACTGTTAGCAGCTTTATTTGCTTCCTTAACTAGCATTTTAGCTAAAATGGGAATGGGAAATGTAAATTCCAACTTAGCCACAGCGATAAGAACTGTCATTGTATTAATAATGGCTTATATCGTCGTTTTAATTACAGGGCAGCTTCATGCACTCTCGCAGATTTCTAATAAAGCACTTACATTTATTTTACTATCAGGAGTTTCGACTGGTTTATCATGGTTGTTTTTCTTTAAAGCACTTGCATTAGGGGACGTTTCCAAGGTTGTTCCTATCGATAAATCAAGTGTGGTATTAACCATCCTATTATCTATTTTAGTCTTAGGTGAGGAAGCTGTCCCCAATATTATTGCAGGGGGAGCCCTTATTGCTATTGGTACTTTTGCTTTAATTGGAAAAAATGAAGAGAAGAAACGATTTACTGGTTCACATACTTACATAATCCATGCTATTTTCGGTGCAATATTTGCAGCATTAACAACCATTTTAGCGAAAATAGGGATAGAAGATGTCGATTCTAATGTTGCTACCTTTTTGAGAACAATCGTTATTTTCATATTTGCTTGGGCGATCGTGTTTTTTCAAGGAAAACATAAGGACATGAAACAAATTTCAAAGAAAAGTTATCTCTTTTTAATATTATCAGGTATAGCGACAGGATTATCCTGGTTATGTTATTTCGCTGCTCTATCCATTGGTAAAGCGTCTGTGGTTGCTCCAATTGATAAGTTTAGTGTCGTAATAACCATGATCTTGGGTTTTGTTATATTAAAAGAAAAAGCAACAAAGAATACAATAATAGGTGGAATTATCATTACAATAGGAACTGTTTTTCTGATTTTATAAATCTCCATCATGAAAGATTGCAAACTCCTTCGCTTTATGAAGGGTGGAAGCTATTTTTGCAAAGAGAGTATGAATAAAAAAAAGTAATGGAGCTCTGACCCCCATTACTTTTTTCATGTTTTACATTTGTTTAATAACTTTTTAATAGCTCTTTATCTAATTCACGAACTTTATCATAGGAAGGTACCAATTTTTCTGGTACCAGCGTTCTTCCAAAATCCCAGGCATTGTTTTCGATTTTCGCAAGAAATTCTGCTTTTTCATCATCCTTAAAATACTTTAACACCCGTAAATCATGTTTGTTGTTCTTAAGTGCTAAATGATAACCAAGCTGACGATAGAGAATCAGTTTAACACAGTCTTCATCGGTCTCCTTAATTTTGAAGTTAATATTCGCTATGTATCCATTAATTTTTAAGTAGTTAAATTTAAGCATATTCGTAGATATATTAAAACTCATTGGTGCGGGCAGGGTATTGTTAAATTCATAATCAATTGTTATGTTGTGCTCTTGTAATGTATCCTCAATTATTTTCTCAATATCCCTTATATAAAGCATCTTATCGACACGACCTTTCAAAATCTTCTATATTTTATTTTTATGAAATGAAGGTGGAAAGTAAATCCTTCTTTTTTCCTTTGGACTTTAATCCTAGTGCATTTGAGCTGAGTACGAAAAAATTAAAATTAGTCTTCGCTATAATATAGTCCTTCCAAACGATTTAAAAATGGGGATCCATGATGATAATTTTAAATGGAAGGTGACTACTTTTATTTTAACAAAATAACATTATAGAAAGGGTGGGTAGTAAGGAAAAAATTTTCCTTATTTGCTTTTAATGGTCATTAAGTAGCTAAATATAGGAAATAGTTGATTAGGAACTTTTTCCTATTTTTTAATATTTTATATTTTCAGAAATGTAAGTGTTTACATTTGGAGAGGCAGCCTTTAATATACTTAATAAAGACACTGGAAAAAGTATCTTCACCATATTTTCTATAAATTTACCAATTATCAGTGTGATTTCTGCAAAAATTTTTACAAACTTTATAAAGACACTGGAAAAAGAAAGTCAGAGAGTCAGAGGTGTAGGGAATGCGGAGAACAGGCGATTTAAAACTAATGCAAGAATTGAATAGGTCAATCATTTTGGACACGATCCGAAAACATGGACCGATTTCGAGAAGTGACATTGCCAAATTAATTAACATAAGTCCAACCACAGTCACTTCCGCAGTAAACGAACTTATAAATGAAGGGGTTGTGCGGGAAGATGGGATTGGTACTTCCAATGGAGGAAGAAAGCCAGTATTGCTTCGGTTCGATCCCAATACAAAGTACATCATTGGCGTGTCGATTTCAAATTCGTTTATTAAAATTTCAGAGATGAATTTGGAAGGGAACATTTTACGCAAGGAAATCCATTCGACCAATTATCAACAAGGGGAAGAAATCATTAACCTGACCTTAACAATTATCCAACAGTTTCTCCACTCAATGGAAAATCTCGAGGATTGTGAGGGGATCTCTATTATCACACCTGGGATTGTGGATGCAAGAAGGGGAATTATTTCCTACAATACCAAACTAAAACTCTATGATATTCCTTTAAAGGAAATGGCGGAAAAACGATTTGGTCTGCCGACTTATTTAGACAATGATACCAATGCCTTTGTATTGGCAGAAAATTACTTCGGTTCCTTCGGTCAGTATAAAGATTTAGTTTATATCACAATTGGTGATGGCGTAGGATCAGGAATCATGCTGAATGGAAAAATTATCAGAGGATATAAAGGCAGTTCAGGTGAGCTTGGTCATACCAGCATTGTGAAGGGTGGCCAAAAATGTGAATGCGGCAATGAAGGCTGCTTAGAGAATTATGTGAATTGGCCTGCCATTTACTCCAAAATTGTGACAGCCCTGATGAGCCGAGGGAAGGAAACCATTATCAAGGATCTGGTAGGAGAGGATCTGAATCGGATTACGCCAGCAGTATTTGTACAAGCATTAAAAGAGGGAGATCCTTTATGTCTGCAAATTTTGGACGAAATCGTGTCACATCTTGCCTCAGGTATTATTAATACCATTCATCTCCTCAACCCAGAAGTCATCATTCTTAGCGGTGAAATCGTACAGGAAAGTGATTTATTTGTAGACTTGCTCAAAAGCTGTGTAAGTAAGAAGGTGATCCCGATTCTGAAAGAAGAGGTCAATATTCAGCCAACCTCCCTTGGAGCCGAGTTCGAAATGCTCGGGGCCGCAGCGATCATCTTACAAGAAAAATATCAATTTACCATTTAGACGCGGATAGAGGCGCATTTTAGGGGGTGATGGAGAAAAGTAAAAAACTTTCTACATCTGTGATATGTAGTCGCTAAACGACAACATGAAACCGCTGATAATTGTGATAAACTTCTGGTTTTATCATCTTTAATAGTTTCATAAGGACCAAATGATGCGAGGGGGATAAAAAATGAAAAAGTTGAGGTTTCTAGTTCACCTATTGTTAATCATTGCCATTGTTGCTTTGTCTGCCTGCTCAAACACACAGAGCAGCGGGAAAGAAAAGAAGACGCTTGAAGTAGCTTTATGGGATAAAAATGTCAGTCCTGCGGTAGATAAATCAATCGAAGCATTTAAGAAGCAGCATCCAGATATGAAGGTCAATGTTACCTACACACCTTGGGAGGATTATTGGACCAAGCTGAAAACTAGTATCGGAGGCGGAAAAGGTCCGGATGTTTTCTGGATGAATGGACCGAACTTCTATCAATATACTTCCTCAGGATTTATCAAAGATCTAGAACCTTTTATTAAAAAAGATAGTGAGTATAAAAAGGAAAATTATTTCCCTGCCGTTGTAGATTTATATACGTATGAAGGAAAACTTTTTGCTGCTCCTTATTTCATCGACTCGGTCGGACTGTATTACAATAAAAAGATTTTCGATGACGCAGGGGTTCCGTACCCAGATGAAAACTGGACGTGGGATGATATTGAAAAGGTTGGCGCGAAGCTATCGAATAAAGAAAAGGGTATTTATGGGTATTCTGCAGACATCAAGACAAGCCAATCCGTTTATTACGATCTTATGCACCAAGCAGGTGGATACGTGATCAGCGAGGATAAAAAGAAGTCTGGATTTGATTCTCCACAATCAAAAGAAGCTTTTCATTTTATCGAGAAGTTAATTGACAAGGGAATATCGCCTTCAGCGAAAACGGTTATGGAGACAGAAGGAAAGCAGTTGTTCCTATCCGGAAAAGTCGCCATGATTCCTGCGATTTCCGTTAGTGCAGGCGAATTCAAAGGAGTACTCGGGGATCAATTAGGAATTGCTCCACTTCCACAAGGCAAACAAAAAGCTTCCATTGTTCATGGAATTGGCTGGGCAATGAATGCCAAAACTCAAAATGATGAAGCGGCTTGGGATTTAATCAAGGCCTTATCTGGTAAAGAAGGGGAAAAAGTGATTGCTGAATCAGGATTCTCAATTCCTGCTGATAAAAGCATTAGTGATCTTTGGCTAAAGTCCATTCCTTCATTAAATCTACAGGTATTCCTTGACGCGCAGGAATACGGAGTTGCCTATCCAATCTCCAAAAGTACGGCGGAGTGGCAGGATGTAGAGATGAAAGAAATTCAAGGCGCCTTTTTAGGACAGAAGCCGATTGATGAAGCTTTGGATACGATTGCGAAAAAGATGAATGACATTCTTGCGAAAGAAAATTCAAAGTAAACTAGATTTGCAAATTGGTAGTCAAACAGACTGTCTAACAGTTTGTTTGACTATTGAAAGGAGAGATGATAGTGACCAACTTTTCTTCAATTATTGAAAAGAACAAAACCCAAATGGTTGCTGTTATACAGAAAAAGAAACGGTTGAATAAGGAAGCTATTTACGCACTGTTGTTCATAGCGCCTACTTTTTTAGGACTTCTAATTTTCTATATGCTCCCAGCCGTTGCATCCTTTGGCTTATCCTTTGCAAGCTGGGATGGCATGACAGCACCGGTATTTGTTGGACTTGAAAATATTCGGACATTATTTGTCGACCCAACCTTTCAGCGGTCCATCATCAATACCATCGTCTTTACCGTTGTGTCGGTCCCATTATCTGTCGTGATCGCCACCCTTGTATCCTTGATGTTGAACCAAAAAATCAAGGGTATGGTTATTTACAGGACCTTGTACTTCTTACCGGTTGTTACCATGCCAGTCGCAGTGGGGATGGTGTGGAAATGGCTCTATAACACGGATTACGGTTTAATTAATTATCTTTTAGGCATATTCCATCTTCCTCAGCCCTCATGGCTATTCGACCCAAATATTGCCTTATTTTCAGTTATCCTTGTCTATGTATGGATGACGATTGGTAATAATGTCATTCTCTTGCTGGCAGGACTTCAGGGAGTTTCCAACAGTTATTATGAAGCAGCCCAGATTGATGGGGCTTCGAAGTTCAGGCAATTCCTAAACATTACCTTGCCTTTGATTACACCTACTCTGTTTTTTGTATTTATCACTTCTATGATTAGTTCCCTGCAGATGTTTGATTTGATCTTTGTGATGATTGGAGACAACAATGCGTTATTGGATCCACTCCGGACCATTGTATTTGGAGTCTATGAATCTGGATTCAAATACTCACAAATGGGAATTGCCTCAGCTCAGGCCTTTCTATTATTCTTAGCCATATTAGCGATTACGATCGTCCAATTCATCTACCAAAAGAAATGGGTACATTATGATTCCTAGTGAGGGGGTGCAAGGAATTGAAAGAAAAGAAGATTTTTAGTCATATTTTACTCATCATTGGTGCTGCGATTATGATCATGCCATTTTTGTGGATGATTTCGACATCCTTGAAATCCTACGGTGAGTCCATGCAGGTACCGCCATCGATGATCCCGAAGGAATGGCATTTTGATAATTTCGTAAAAGTTTTCGAAGAAGTTGATTTCCTAAACTACTATATTAACACCATTATCGTCACCGTTGGCCGGACTCTTGCCCAATTATTTCTTTGTTCCATGGCGGCATTCGCCTTTGCACGGATGAAATTTCCGTTTAAAAATGTCATTTTCATTGTGATTCTGTCTGTTTTGATGGTTCCTCCACAAGTCATTTTAATTCCGAACTACGCGATTATGACAAATTTGGGGTGGATTGATACCTTTTATGCCTTAATTATTCCGGGCATCTTCAGTGCATTTGGAGTCTTCTTGCTTCGGCAGTTCTTTATGGGGATCCCCAAAGAATTGGATGAGGCAGCTATTATCGATGGATGTTCCTGGTGGGGGATTTATTGGAGGGTGCTGCTGCCGAATGCCACACCTGCCCTCATTGCTCTCGGTATTTTCACGGCTCTTGCATCATGGAATGATTTCCTGTGGCCGTTAATTATGACAAACTCTGAAAGTGTAAGAGTACTGTCGATTGGGATCGCTTCATTCCAAGGCCAGTATTCGACAAATTATCCATTGCTCATGGCAGGCGCCCTGTTATCCACGATTCCGATGATTGTTATGTTTATCTTTTTACAGAAACATCTGATTGCCGGTATTTCGTTAAGCGGTGTCCGTAAGTAGATGATTGTTCAAAAAAGCAAGGGGGGACATAAGTGAAAGCAACAGAAGAATTTGCCATCGGTTTAGATATTGGGGGGACGAAGATCCTTTCCGCACTCGTTTCAGAGAACGGAGAAGTTGTATCGAAAATCCAGTGTGACACAAAGGGGGGAGCGGAACATTTCAGTCAACAAATCATTTTTGCGATTGAATCCCTCCTAGAAAAAGATGCCATCGAGATGAATCGGATTAAAGGCATTGGTATCGCTACAGCTGGGGTGATCGATTCAAAAAAGAAGGAAATTCTTTATGCAAGCAATTTAGGATTGGAAAATTTTCAAATCGGCAACGTTCTAGAACGGAGGTTTGGTATTCCTGTTCAGCTTTATAACGATGCCAATGCTGCCGCCGTAGGTGAATGGCTGTGGGGCAGTGGAAAAGGAAAACACAATCTCATCTACATAACGGTTAGTACTGGGATTGGGGCAGGAATCATCAGTAATGACAGCCTGTTAACAGGAAGTCATGATAGCGCCGGAGAATTTGGGCACATCTCGATTAATCTTCATGGTCCTGTATGTCCTTGTGGAAATAAAGGTTGTTTAGAGAACTACGCTTCAGGAACTGCGATTGCCGAAATCGCCCGGCAACGGCTTGCCAATGGAGAAGTTAGTCTTTACTTTTCCGATGAATTGGATCAGCTAACCGCCGTTGATATTTGTACGGCAGCCAAAATGGGCGATTCTTTTTCAATCGGATTGCTTGAGGAAGTTGGAGAATCCCTTGGGCTTGGAATAATTAATCTAATCCATCTCTTTAATACAGAAGCGGTGATTTTGGGCGGTGGTGTGATGAGCGAATCAGAATTGATTCTTCCATCGATTCGAAGCACGGTTCAAAAGCATGGCATTCAAAGTATGGTGGAACGTGTGAAAATCGAGAAATCAACCCTTGGCAGCTACGCATGTGTCGTGGGGGCAACCGGCTTGTTCTTTTGCAAGGCCGATGAACTAGCGGCCCTGCCTCATTAGATTTGGGGATGTTTCCATTTTATAAAACAAAGGGAGAGATGACAGTGTTACATGTTCTATTAATTGGGGCTGGCACGATGGGAAATGTGCATGGTGAGGCCTTCGCAACGATGGAAAATGCCGTACTTGCGGGAATCGTCGATAAAAATTTGGATAAGGCCAAGAATCTGGCCGGCAAATTACAAACAAAGGCGTTCCAAACATTTGAAGAAGCCATCGAAACTTTGAATAAAGTCGATGTCGTTTCGATTTGTTTACCGACTCCATTCCATAAACCATTTTTGAAGAAGGCTGCCGATCAAGGGCTGGATGTCATTTGTGAAAAGCCGCTCGCCAGGAACCTGGATGATGCCAGAGAAATGATTGAGTATTGCAAGAAAAAAGACGTCAAGCTATTTGTTGGTCATGTCGTGCGCTTCTTTCCTGAGTATGTCCGTGCCAAAAAAATTATCGAAGAAGGGACAATCGGTAATACAGCTGTTGTCCGTACGTTTAGAGGGGGAGGCTTCCCGTTCGGTTCAGATGACTGGTATGCGGACTATGAAAAGAGCGGTGGATTGGTGTTAGATATGATTATCCACGACTTTGACTTCCTAAGATGGTGTTTTGGGGAAGTGGAACGGGTTTATGCAAAAAGCATCAAGGATGGGGATCTGAAGCGGATTGATTATTCGTTGGTGACGCTTCGCTTTCAAAACGGTGTGATCGCCCATGTCGAAGGATCCTGGGCCCATCAAACATTCACGACTCGATTTGAATTTGCGGGTCAAAGCGGAATTATTGAACATGACAGCTCTAAGTCTGTTCCCGTTGTATTTGAAGGCAGAAAGAAAAGTGCATCTGGCGGCGGCGTAGCCGTTCCGGAAAGTCCGTTAAAGCACAATCCTTATTTCGTAGAATTGGACCATTTTATTCACTGTATTGAAACTGGCAACGAACCGGTTGTCACGGCAGAAGATGCCTATAAAGCCATGGAAATTGCCCTTTCTGCCCTTCAATCCATTGAAACCGGCAGAGAGGTAGTCATTAATGAAAACCAAAAAGAGGAGGCACAAATCCGATGAAAGTAGGGATTATCAGTTTTGCTCATGGTCATGCCAATAGTTACGCTGATGCATTAACCAAGATCGATGGAGTTCAATTGGTAGGAATCACTGATGACGATGTCTATCGTGGGACAAAAGCAGCTGAAACCTATCATACTCAATATTTTAGCCGTTATCAAGAGTTACTAGAGCAGGATATCGATGCGGTGATCATTACATCTGAGAATAGCAAACACCGCGAACATGTGGTGGCTGCAGCAAAGGCTGGTAAACATATTTTGTGTGAGAAACCCATTGCTTCTAAGGTGGAAGATGCACAAGAGATGATCGAAGTTTGTAAGGAAAATCAAGTCATTTTGCAAACGGCCTTCCCGGTCCGCTTTAACTCAGCCATTCTTCGCGCCAAAAAGATGATCGAAAATGGGGATCTTGGGCAAATCCTCGCCATTAAAGGAACCAACCGCGGCACTAATCCAGGCGGATGGTTTGTCGATCCAAACCTTTCAGGGGGAGGAGCGGTCATTGACCATACCGTCCATGTTGTCGACATCATGAGATGGTTTATGGGTTCTGAGCCAAGGGAAGTATATGCAGAAATTGACCATTCCATCTCACCTTATGAAATCGACGATTGTGGGATCCTCACCATTGAGTTCGACAATGATGTATTTTCAACTCTGGATTGCAGCTGGTCACGGAACGAAACCTATCCAACCTGGGGGGATGTGACGTTAGAAATTATCGGCAGCGAAGGAACCCTTAAGGTTGATGCGTTCGCCCAAAAGTTAGATGTCTATGACAAGAGTGGTGCGAATTGGAATTATTGGGGAGACAACATGGATTTTGGATTGGTAAGTGACTTCTTGAATAGTGCGGCAACTGGGAAAGAACCATCCATTACAGGGACAGATGGTTTAAGGGCACTTGAGGTTGCCTTAGCGGCCTATGAATCTGCCGAGAAAAGGCAGCCTGTCAAACTGAAGTAATGATCGTGGGAAATCTAAAAAAGGTGGGGACCACATGTTAAAAGGAATCAACCAATGGTGTTATCCAGAGGATACATCTCTGGAGGACGTTTTTAGATATAGTAAGGAAGCTGGGTTTGATGCCGTTGAATTAAATTTATATAAGTCGGGTGGAATTGGGCTAACATTAGATACCTCCGCCAAGGAGGCAGAAACGATTGGAAAGTTAGCCGACCGTTATGGCATCCAGTTGCGAAGCCTGTCAACCGGACTTTTGTGGGAAGCCCCCCTTTCTTCGAATGATGAAAGCACCAGGGAGCGGGGAAGAGCGATTGTCAAAAAGCAGCTGGAATTAGCAAATATAATGGGAATGGATACTGTCTTGGTTGTTCCGGGAATCGTGGATGAGAAGACTTCCTACCTGGATTGCTATCAAAATAGCCAGTCTGAGCTTAGGCTGCTCTTGGAAGTTGCCGAACAGCTAGACGTCCATATCGGAGTGGAAAACGTCTGGAACAAATTTTTGTTATCACCACTAGAAATGAAGCGCTATATTGAAGAGCTCCATTCTGAGTATGCCGGGGTCTATTTCGATGCAGGAAATGTGCTTCAGTTTGGCTATCCTGAGCAATGGATCCGGATTTTAGGGAAGCAAATCAGGAAAGTTCATGTGAAAGATTTTAAACGAAGTGTTGGAAACATCACAGGTTTTGTTCCATTGCTGGCTGGGGACGTGAATTGGAAAGCGGTCCTAACCGCTCTTCATGAGATTGGATATCATGATACCGTCACCGCTGAAATCCCGGCTTATTCAATTTCTCCTTATCATTTAGCACATGATACTTCACGTCATCTGGATGTGATCTTTAACTCCCTTATAACAACAGAAAGGGCTTGAACGTATTGATGGAAAAAATAAATGTTGGTTTCATTGGAGTGGGAGGTATTGCCGCCAAGCATCTGGAGAACATCCATAATAATGTACATGCCTCGATTGTTGCTGTATGTGATATCGATCCTGACAGGGTCCGTCAGGCAGGGGAACAATACGGGGTAAATACCTATGTCAATGTTGATGATATGCTGCAAAATGAGTCACTGCACGCATTGTTCGTTTGTGTTCCTCCATTTGCCCACGGTGTGATCGAGGAAAAAGCGGCCAGCCGCGGCATCCACCTCATGGTTGAAAAACCAGTGGGACTCAATCTGCTGAATGTTAAGGTAAAGGAAAAAGTGATTGCCGACTCAGGCATTATATGTGCAACGGGATATTGCTTACGGTACCTGGATACGGTAGCCAAAGCCAAAGAATACCTGGCAGGAAAACAAATTGCCATGATACGTGCCCATTATGTAACGAAGTTTGTCCCGACACCATGGTACAGGAAAATGGCTTTGTCTGGTGGTCAATTGGTTGAACAATCCACCCATACCGTTGACTTAATTCGCTATTTGGCGGGGGATTTCCGATCCGTGTATACCAATTCGGCATTAAATGTCATGACTGACATCCCTGATATCGATATACCGGATGTGACGTCTGTTAACTTTACAATGGAGTCTGGGGCTGTTGGCAATCTATCAAGCACCTTTATCCAACCAGACCATCAAACGGGAATTGAATTCATGGGCCGTGATTTCAGAGTAATTATTGATGGGACATCACTGCAGATTATTGAGAAAGATCATAAAGTCACGTTCGAAAGTGAAATTGATTTCTACGAGGAACATGACAAGGCATTTATTGAAGCAATCCGATCCAATAATAAGGAACGAATCCTATCTACCTACTCCGATGCAGTGAAAACATTAGCTGTCACATTGGCGGCTAACCATTCAGCGGAAACAGGCCAGCCCAAGCAACTGGAAGACTATATCCTGGCTGCTCAGGGATAAGGGGAAAGATTACTCATAAAATACACTTGGAATATGGCTATTTCATTTTAGGATCCCGGTATTGAACCGGGATTTTTTATCGGAAAGGCTCTGTTATTAATCATTGTTGATTTTCGTTTAGGTATGAGGATTCATAGGCGGAGAATTTCCGGCTAATGTTTATGGTGGACTCTAAAAAGGCAGATATAACCGGAGATATTCCGCTTAATTGCTCTAAATAAGACAAAATCCAAAGATTTGGATCATATAACCGGAAAAACTTCCTTTATTTTTAAGAAAAAATGGGTATTTTTCAGTTTAGACGGAAATTTTCCGTTTATTTTCCAAACACAGTGAAATCAACATTCAATTATAACACAGCCATTGGGAAAAATAAAACAGTGGTATCAACAAATAGGGTAGGTTCTAAAATAAATGAACAAAAGTTATCGCCATCATTTTGAGGGCATTTGTTTTAATAGGGTGAAGAAGGGGGGGCTTAACGTTGGAGAATCCTTCGATACATGGACAAAATTTAAATGTACTAATCGAGAGAGAAATCCCTTGGAGAGAAGCATCTGAACGACTATCTATTACTCCTTGTAAATTGCTAACGCACACCATCACTCACGAGTTTCATCACAAGGGACAAATAGTAGCCATGCTCCGTCAGATGGGTTATGAACCCCCAAATACAGATGTATTAGGAACAGAAGATTAATATATTCTAGAAGTATTTTGGCAATGTTTATTGGACATTGCCTTTTTGGTTGAGAAAGTTTGGTTTTCATGTTATCAGTATGGTCATTGCAGGGATCATTATCGGCAGTTTCTCTTGATCGTTTCTAGTATAATAGGAAGCCCGACGATATTTGTAACTCGTCACATAAAAGACGTCATTCTATTAGAATGACCGTTTTGTCTTGAATAAGAAAAGTTAAAGAAGGAAATTAAGCCAAAAATGTGGAATTAGTATAATCGTAAATATTCCTCACTAGGTGATACTTTATGAATATTAAATTTTTTATTAAGTTTTGTATAGGTGCGATAGGTACTTTTATTATTATTGGTTTTTTTAAAGGGAATTTTGAGTGGGATAATATATTTCCTATATTAGTTGGAGGTTTGGTTGGTACTTTTATTGCTGGACAGAGAAGGACCAGTTAATTCACAGGGCCCTATAACAAGGCGTTGCCTGGCACCGCTTTTTTTTATTGAGCTAACGAAGCATATTAATTTAAAGATTGTAAAAACAATTTTCCAAAGAACTCATGATAAAATAGAAAAAATGGAGGGATTTTTTTGAAAACGTTTGCCGAAAAATTAAAAAGCTATGCAGAATTGGTTGTAAGGGTGGGATTAAACATTCAACCGAACCAAATCCTTTATGTAAGAGCTAGTGTGGATACCATTCCATTTGCTAGAGCTGTTGCTCACGAAGCTTACAATGCAGGCGCAAAAAATGTGTATGTGGATTATATTGATCCTGAAATTACTCTCTCACGCTATATGAGAGCATCAGATGATGTGTTCACAGAGTTTCCTGAATGGGAGCGAACTCAACGAGAAGTGTTGATTGATAAGGATGCGGCATTTTTATTTATCGTTTCCGACGATCCGGATTTATTGTCCAAAGTTGATCCAAATCGTATTGCGAATTACCAAAAAGTAAGTGGAAAAGCCATGATAAAATGGCGAGAGCAGCAAGATGATGTAAGTTGGGTCATCTGCGCTGCTCCAAGTCAAGCCTGGGCAGATAAGGTTTTTACAGGCGAAACGAATAGCCTGGACAAACTTTGGGATGCCATCTTCAGTTCAGTACGTATAGGGGAAGTTGAACCTGTAAAGGCATGGAAAGATCATATTGGAAACCTGCTCCAAAAGGCAACTTATTTGAATGAAAAGAAATATAAGAAGTTACATTATAAAGCTGAAGGCACAGATATAACGATTGAGCTTCATCCCCTACATATATGGAGAAGTGGTGGAACCAAAAATCGGCATGGTGTTCCATTTGTTGCGAATATGCCAACCGAGGAAGTCTTCACTTCGCCATTACGATCAGGTGTTAATGGTTTCGTTTCTAGTAAAAAACCACTTAGCTATGCAGGTAATTTAATTGATGAGTTCAAATTAACTTTTGAGAATGGTAGAATTGTTGAAATTACAGCTAACAAGGGAGAAGAAGTATTAAAGAATCTGGTAGAAACAGATGAAGGCTCCCATTATCTTGGTGAAATAGCCCTGGTTCCACATGACTCACCTATTTCTAACACAAACATACTTTTCCTAAATACATTGTTTGATGAAAATGCTGCAAACCATTTAGCAATAGGATTCGGTTTCCCTACCTGTATCGAAGCTGGAGAGAAAATGACGAAGGAGCAACGTGAGGAAGTAGAACTTAATTCGAGTATAACTCATGTTGATTTCATGATTGGTTGTGCGGATATGGATATTGATGGGGAATTACCTGATGGTACACGTGAGCCAATCTTCCGTAAAGGTAATTGGGCTTTCTAATTTATTTTGTAGAAGGAATCTTTTGTTAAATGTATGAAGATATTCCTCCTAAAGGTAAAAAGAAGGAATAAGATGACAATTTCTAGGTGTTTTTGTATAAATGGGCTTTTCCGGTATAACGGGAAAGTCCATTTTGTTTTTCAATGGACTTTTCTAATCTTTATGGGAAATTAACACTACATACACTGAACTAGGTATCTACTGTTATAAAATTAATATTGTTATATACTATTATAAATAGCTTTATAATGTTAATTTATGTTTTATTCAAAATCTCTGTAAAAAATACTATAAGGAGTCCTAAAATGAAAAAGAAAATAAACTATTTAATCTTACTTTTAACTGCCATCTTAATTGTTGGTTGTACTAACGTAGAAGATGTATCGAATACTGATGGGAAGGCTGATTCACACGAAGTAACTACAAATAAAAGTGAAAAAGAAAAAACTACGACTGAAAAACAAGTAGTAGAGGAAACATCAACTGAATCAAAAGATCAACTGTTTAAAGGTTATACACTAATTGAAATTGATGGTGGTGATTTATCTGGACTTCGCGAACCTAACGTCGTCGTAGACATTGGTTTTGGGGGCCGAGAGTATTGGTCCTTTACGAATGAACACGGGCAATTAGTCCGTGTCATTGCTGACGAAATCGTTCTACAAGATGATCGTACCGAACCTGTAACATCGTCTGGCAGATACTACGAGGATGAAGCAAAAGTTCCTGGTGTAGAAAAAGCAGATTTAGATGAAGGACATATCATTGCAGATTCTCTCGGAGGGGTTTCCAATGCTTATAATATTACTCCACAAGAAAGTACGCTTAACCGACATGGTAATCAAGCATATATGGAAGATGCCATTCGTAAAGCTGATGGGGCTATTAATTTTGAAGCAATTATCACCTATCCTAATACAGAAACGCAGATTCCTTCTCATTATAAGTACACTTACACTTTAAAAGGGAATAAGATTGTAGATGAGTTTGATAACGCCAACCCTGATGAGATAAATAAATCTCTTGGCTTAACTGAAAGTAAATCAACTAACTCAAATAAGTCAACTAGTTCTAATAAGTCGAATGGCACTGAAGATATTTCTAGTGTTGATACGAACGGTAATGGACAGGTAACGATTAAAGAAGCAAAAGCAGCAGGTTATAGTATGCCAATAACGAATGATCACTGGTTATATCCATATATGGATGATCGAGATGGTGATGGCTTAGTAGGTGAATAAATGGGGTTATGCGACGATCTTTTTGCTTGTGGAGCTAATGAAACAGGATGGTTGAGATGGGCTATCATCTAAATCCTTTTTTATAATAGGGAAAATATGTAGATCGAAGATTTTTTCAACAACACTTATTCTGAATGATAAAATAAGTTACAAGCAAACTCTTATTTTATTTAAAGTTGCAAGAGTTGTAGTTTCTAGATGCCATACGGTCGCTTTTTTTTAAGGAAACAGGCTGGTTACTTTAAGAAGGATTATCTATATTTAGAACATAATGAGGGTAAATTAACCAAAATAAATGTATGAGGTGCAATATGAAACGATTTATTTTAGGCATATTTATCATCTTCACTTTTTCTGTTTATCCTTTACAATCAATGGCAGCAACTTTCCCATGCAGTAATTGGGATCACCTGTATTAAGAAGCAATATCAATAACTGTAAGTAACAATAGGTTCATGTGCATTACTTCTAGATTGAGGTAGTGCATTTTTATTATTATTCAAAAACACTTTCAAGTATTTTAGTATTAGATGATAATTGATTGGTAAGGTCTTTTAATTTTTTTATACTCCTCCTACATTAATTATACCATATTAAAAAAGGTCAATATAGACTGTTTATTCCCATTTACAACTGCTAAAATGCAATAGAAACTTTAAATGACATTTGTTGGAGGGATTGAATGAGTTCATTGGTTCTCGGTTTTCAGGAAATGGAAAAAACGCAATTAATGCTTGTTGGTGGAAAAGGGTTGAATTTAGGGGAATTATCCAAAATTCAAGGAATACAAGTGCCGGAAGGATTTTGCGTTACCACCGTGGGTTATCAAAAAGCCATCGAAGATAATGATTCATTTCAAGGATTGTTGGATCAACTAACCATGCTAAAAACGGGGGATCGGGAACAAATTGGTGAAATCAGTCAGAAGATTCGTCAGATCATTATGGAAGTAGAAATTCCTTCCGATGTTGTGTCCGCAGTTGCTGACTATCTCTCTCGGTTTGGGGAAGAACATGCGTATGCAGTGCGTTCGAGTGCGACTGCGGAAGATTTACCGCATGCTTCTTTTGCAGGGCAACAAGACACCTATTTAAATATCATCGGAAAAGAAGCCATCTTGGAACATATCAGAAAATGTTGGGCTTCACTATTTACCGATCGAGCGGTAATTTACCGAATTCAAAATGGATTTGATCACAGACAAGTTTATTTATCCGTGATCGTTCAAAAGATGGTTTTCCCACAGGCTTCAGGGATTCTATTTACCGCTGATCCGATTACTGGAAACCGCAAGCTGCTATCCATCGATGCCAGTTTTGGGCTTGGAGAAGCACTGGTCTCTGGTTTGGTCTCTGCCGATTGTTACAAAGTACAGGATGATCAAATCACAGATAGGATGATCGCAGCCAAAAAATTGGCTATCTATGCACGAGAAGAAGGCGGAACAGAGACTGTGCCAATCGATGCTGATCAGCAAAAGACGCAAACACTGACTGACCAACAAATTTTACAATTAGCACGGATTGGAAGAGAGATTGAAACACATTTTGGCAAGCCACAAGATATCGAATGGTGTTTGGCAGATGATATATTTTATATCGTCCAGAGCCGTCCAATCACCACGCTTTTCCCGATCCCTAAAGCGAATGATCAGGAAAATCATGTCTATATCTCTGTCGGCCACCAACAAATGATGACCGACCCCATTAGACCATTGGGATTGTCTTTTTTCCTATTAACAACGAATGCACCGATGCGTAAGGCTGGTGGAAGGTTGTTTGTTGATATCGCACAACAATTGGCTTCACCATCTAGTAGAAACATGTTATTAAATATGATGGGACAACACGATCCACTCATGAAAGACGCCATTATGAACATTATTGAGCGTGGAGATTTTATAAAATTATTACCAAATGAAAAGGAAGCACCGAGGCCCGTCAGAGGCAATACGGCTATGCCGGAACAATTCGAAAACAATCCCTCCATCGTTTCCGAATTGATTAAGAAAAATCAAACATCGATAGAAGAGTTAAAACAAAACATCCAAACGAAATCTGGATCAGATTTATTTGATTTTATTCTAGAAGATATACAGGAATTAAAGAGGATTTTATTTGACCCACAAAGTACAGCGACATTTATGGCCGCGATGAACGCATCCACATGGATGAATGAAAAAATGAACGAATGGTTAGATGAAAAAAACGTAGCAGACACACTTTCTCAATCGGTGCCAAATAATATTACTTCGGAAATGGGTCTGGCGCTATTGGATGTTGCCGATGTGATCCGACCATATCCAGAGGTAATTCATTTTTTACAGAATGTAAAAGATGACAACTTTTTGGATGAATTGGATCAGTTTGATGGAGGAAGGGAAACCCGAGACGCATTCCATGCTTTTCTCACCAAATATGGAATGCGATGTGCCGGTGAAATTGATATAACGAGAACACGTTGGAGCGAAAATCCAATGATTCTTGTCCCTTTGATACTTGGGAACATCAAAAACTTTGAGCCCCATGCTGGCAAGCGGAAATTCGAACAAGGGCTGCGTGTTGCTTTGGAAAAGGAAAAAGAGTTACTAGACCGATTGAAACAATTACCGGATGGTGAACAAAAAGCCAAAGAAACAAAACAAAAGATTGATCTAATCCGGAATTTCATCGGGTATCGGGAATATCCAAAATACGGCATGATTAATCGCTACTTCGTGTATAAGCAGGCATTACTGAAGGAAGCCGAACAACTCGTGAAAGCGGGCTTGATTCATGAAAAAGAAGATATCTACTATCTCACATTTGAAGAATTCCGCGAGACCGTCCGCACTAATAAACTGGATTACCAGTTGATTAACAAACAGAAAGACGAGTACAAATTATATGAAAAACTGACTACCCCGCGTGTAATCACATCGGATGGTGAAACACTATCAGGTGCGTACAAACGAGAAAATCTCCCAGCCGGAGCGATTGCGGGTCTGCCTGTTTCTGCGGGCGTGATCGAGGGACGGGCGCGTGTCCTCTTAAATATGGAAGATGCGGATCTAGAAGAGGGAGATATATTGGTCACTTCCTTTACGGACCCTAGCTGGACTCCATTGTTTGTATCCATAAAAGGTCTAGTCACCGAAGTTGGTGGACTAATGACCCATGGAGCCGTGATCGCACGTGAATATGGATTACCAGCCGTTGTCGGGGTTGAACATGCTACCAAACTGATACAAGACGGGCAACGAATTCGCGTGAATGGGACAGAGGGGTATATCGAAATATTGTAATTACTGATAACATCCAACTATTAATGTTTGCACCGTTCTAGTTGTCTTTAGAGCGGTAAGAAGATTTTTGTTTAACAAACTGATGCACTACAAGAACAACAGATTTGCAGATCAAGCTGTCATAATGGCAGCTTTTTATACTTACGCCACTTTATTGAAATAAAAATAGGATACTGGCATCCCTTAATTTTTTTGATTTAAAAATTTGATAATATCTTCAACATGTTGTTCCTTTAGATAGTTTCTGTATAGGTTACTGGATAATCGAACAGGATCACCAAAAAAGTATCTTTCATACTGAGTTTGCCTTGTACCGAAGGAACTCATTGTAAGATCCCATGCCAAACGAAATAGTTTCACACGGTCCAAAGCATTCATACCATCTGCTTGAAGATATTGGTCGAGCTCTGTTCTAATTTCAGAATCAAAGGCCTTTTCTGTTGGCAATAAAATCATTCCGCTTGCACCAATGATTTGAATCATTTCGCTAAAACGGGGATAAATCTTAGGGAAAATGTTACTGGCGACTTGAAGTGGTATCAAACTTGGAGCCATAGTTCCCCATTGATCTACTTCGGCATCATTTTCTGCCTTTTCTAAGAGTGCTTTCATGGTTTCAAGACCAATGATGATTTCGGACAGTTTTTCATGAATATGTTGATATTCCCCAACATTAATTGTGTCGACAAGTAGTTTAGCCACGCCAAGAATAAATTCCGTTTTTACAATTTGTCTGGTTACCACTTGATGATAGGCGAATTGGTAAAATGAGCTGTCTGCCAAAAAATCGGTTGCTGCCTCTACGTTGTCGTAATAAAATACCCGATTCCATGGAACTAATACATTGTCAAAAACAACAATAGAATCCATTTCCTCATATCTTGAACTTAAGGGATAATTAAAGGAAGATTCTCCCCCGACAAAAGATTCCCTGCAGAAAAATTTTAATCCTTCTGTATTAGATGGAATGGAAAAAGCGAATGCTTCGCTAGGATCAAAAAACACTCTTGGGGCAGTAAAAACTAACACTTCATCTGTCAAACCACCTTGAGTGGCAAGCAAACGGGCACCTTTGATCACCAGTCCTTTTTCCGTTCGATCGATTACCTTCGCAGAAATGGGCTCATCGGTGAATCCCAAATAGACTTGAGATCGATTAACCTGTGGCGTGATAAAGGTATGGGTAAACGAAAGGTCGTGTTCCATTGCTCGTTCATAAAGGCATTGAATATTTTCAGGATAACAATTTTCTTTACCTCTTAAAAGGACTGCTGAGGAGGCAAAGCTCATCAGCACCGTATTCATATAATCAGGACTTCTTCCCATCATTCCATGTGTGTTTCTTGCCCAGTATTCCATCATCTTTCTTCTTCTCTTTAAATCTTCTTTTGTTTTTGGCTGCAGATAGGAAAGCCCAATAGGCTCTTCTTTACCAGGTAAACAGAAAGTCATCTCCTCTTTTAGAACGGGGTCATTCTGTAAATCATAAAGGGAGGCTTTTGCTTTAAGAATTCCTTTAAAAGCAAGATGCTCAGAAATTTTCCCCTTAATTCTTTCACCATCAAACCAAATTTCATTTTCTAACTTGTTTAATCGATCAATAAAATCTTTTCCACTAATAGTTCCCATTTTTTATCCGCTCCCTTTTTTGAGACGATCCACAAAAAACGAACTGCAAGCTAGTATCATTTTATTGGATAACTGGGATCCTTGTTCCAATGGGAAAAGCCTTGTTTTAATTTGTGTGTTCGCTTACTTTTGTCCATAACACACTAGGGAGATTCACTTAAGGGGCTGTTGACAAACAAAAAAACAAGATCTAGACAATAAAAAAGAAGGCGAATCCTATAAATAGTTGGAATTCGTCTTCTAGTATTAAGGGGGTTAATACAGTGTTGCCTGAGGAGGGTGTGGCTGAGCAGGAAGCTGCACTCCCTGAGGTGGGTGTGGCTAAGCAGGAAGCTGCACTCCCTGAGGTGGGTGTGGCTGAGCAGGAAGCTGCACTCCCTGAGGTGGATGCGGCTGAGCAGGAAGCTGCACTCCTTGTGGTGGGTGCGGCTGAGCAGGAAGTTGCACTCCTTGTGGTGGGTGCGGATAAGCAGGAAGTTGCACTCCTTGTGGTGGGTGCGGATAAGCAGGAAGATGTACTGGGTATGGTGGGTATGGATGTGGAATGCCAGGTGCTCCAAAACCGAGACCAGAAAAATAACCAAATCCTGAACCTGGTCCACCTAACCCATAGCCTGGATAGAACCATAAACCTAGTCCAGGTTCACCAAATCCCAAACCAGGATAAAAACCATAACCTGAGCCTGGTCCACCCAGTCCATAGCCTGGATAAATCCTTTCATCTGTTGGATAAGCAATATAATGTTCAATATTATATGGATTCACAATTTTCTCTCCTCATAGTTTTGTTTTTCTTAACGATTGTCGGGAATCAAGAGTTAATGGCTGCTGGTTTTTCTACGGAAAATGGAATATATATTCGATAGTGATCTAGACGTATAACCAGATTATGCTCAATGTCAAAACTTGGGTTGGGTGTATGACCTAGATTGTTTAAGAAAAGGGGATCGCAGCCGCCAATGTATCTGCATGCTGCAATCATTTTTTTATTTCAGGTTGTAGTCATACCCACTTGAAGAAGTAATAGAGGTAAAAATTAAAAAAAAATAGTAAACTTTTGAGTTAAATAATGGTATGTTTTTGTCGTATAGATTGTATGTATGTCTCAATAAGATGAAATATAGAAAGGATAGAGCGTTTTGAACAAGTTTACGAGTTTACTTATTAGTTTCATATTAATTCTAATTACAGGCTGCAGTGCAAATAATTTTGAAATCAAGCTATCTACTCCCAAATCATTTACACCCGATCAAGCTACTCCCATTCAAATGAAGATTTTAGATCGGGAAGGTAACCCAGTGGAAGGCGCAAAGGTAAGCGTAGATTTGGATATGCAGGGGATGAGTCATGGAGATATTTCTATGAACATGCAGGAAACAGGGAATGGTGTGTATGTTGGACAAGCTAAATTTGAAATGGAAGGGGACTATACGGCTGCCATTACAATGGACTACAAAGGAGAAAAGTGGCTGGGTGAAAAGAGATTTTCAATTGTTTACAATAAGGCACAATAGTTTTTGCAAAACTTTTAACAAAATTAATCCCCATCACCCCAATGGTATTGTTATAATGGTTTCAAGAAGGGGGTGCTACACGTTGGAGAATCCTTCGAGATTGTCTGGTACTTCTGCCACTCATGCAAAGCCTACTATGGAAACGGCGATACTTTGCGTGGGGCATAACTAAATTAATATCATATCGCCTATTTCATCACCTGGCTTTGCACCTTATTTAATCGATTCATAAATAAGGAGCTGGGAGTCTTGAAATATGTAAATGCAAGCAACATTTTACCAGATAATCTTATTAAAGAAATTCAAAAATATGTACAAGGGGAAACGATTTATATCCCGAAACCTGAAACGACTTTTCGTAAATGGGGTACCCTTAGCGGTGGTCGAAAGATCCTTGATCAGCGCAATTCTAATATAAAAAGCGCCTTTATGAGCGGAACAAGTATACAGGATTTAGCAGATGAATATTTCCTTTCAATTGAAACCATCAAAAAAATAGTCTACACAAAGCACGGGTGATTTTGTCCGTGCTTTTTTATGTAAAGAATATTTCTAAGTTGAATTTTACATTTTCCCATTCAGCGTTATTCTTTAAAATAAATGGAAGGAGGGGAAACATATGACCGAAAAGTATATTAAAAATGCGGAATTTAATTTTATTCAAAATCAGGTAGCCCTGATTAAAGATAGCTACAAAAAGAATGCGGCCCCAAATGTAATCCAGGCTGTAAAGGATTTAGCAAACATGAAAATCATCGAACTATTTCCAAATGCATCGAACGAGCAAAAGGTGATGTTAGATCTATCTGCGCTTAAAACCGACCAGGAATATGACAAATACATGAAGAAGCTTCAGGACTATCTGTTACCATTTCCAAAGATTTCTGAGGCACAATTGAAAAAAATGTTTCCCAAAAATAAAAAATTAAGGCTTCCTGACCTAGACAAAATGAATCTAGATCAGCTGTCTTATTTAAGTTGGGTAGATATCAGCACAAATAAGAAGTTTATTGTGTTTGAGGTAGAGGAGAAGCTGGTTGGAATAGAATGCAAATATAGCTTGGTTCCTAAGGATAATATCTGTTCCTTCTGTAATCGATTTGGTCAGGTTGCCTTTATCTCCACCGTTACCAAAGCGAAAAAGGCAAAAAACCCTGATTACTATAAAGCGATCGGAAATTATATCTGCTTTGAAAGCTCAGAATGTAACAAGAAAATAACCAATGTCGATTATTTAACCACTTTCTTGAAAGAATCGTTGGGAGAAAAAACTGTCCTGTAAGGAAAAAACTTCCTTTATATTTAAGGGGTTGCACATATCGGTTGTGGGATCAGGTGAAGCAGCCGAGCTGATAGATAGACGGAGAAATTCCGCCTAATTCGTAATTATTAATAAAAAAGACGAAAATAGAAGGAGAAATTCCGCCTATTTTCTCGAAAAATTCAAAAATGGAGGATTTTGCTTTGCATAAGCGGAAATCCTCCCCTTATTTTCCCCGAAACGAGCTCCAATCTGCATTTAACCGGAAAATCTCCGCTTAATTTACTTTTGCTAGTTACTCGATTAAGGACAAAACATCTTAAAATATCTCAAAAACTGAAGAGAACCCACGTTCACCCAAGTCCCGAAAAAATGGAACCGCTTCCCCTAATTATATTTGTTTACGCTTGAGCAAGGTTCAGGTTATAATAAAATTTATTAATTTAGGATATCGAAATAAATGTAAACAATACGATTTATATAGAAAGGCGATGGAAATTGAATAAACTTACTGGAAAGAAACGAATACAGCTTGCCATCCTCTTAGGATCACTTGGACTGTTAGGGCCTTTTACAATTGATACGTATTTACCGTCTTTTCCAACGATTGTAAAAGATTTTGATACGACGGCTTCACTTGTACAAATTAGTTTAACCTCCTGTTTATTAGGCCTCGGACTAGGGCAATTAGTTATTGGTCCAATGAGTGATGTGAAAGGCCGCAGGCAACCCTTGCTCATCTTTATCACCTTGTACTTACTGGCTTCTATCACATGTGCGTTTGCGCCTAATATCTATTTCCTTATCATTGCCCGTCTAGTCCAGGGCTTTGCTGCTGCTGGAGGACTTGTGATTTCAAAAGCGATTGTCAGAGATCTTTTTAGTGGAAAGGAACTGACCAAGTTCTTTACGCTGATGGTGTTAGTGGGGAACCTCGGGCCAATCGTAGCCCCGATTGTTGGAGGCGGAATTCTCACGTTTACCAATTGGCATGGGGTTTTTGTTGCTTTGGCCTGTATTGGTGCAGTGCTGCTTTTCACGGTTACACTCAAATTAGAAGAAACTTTGCCAGATGAAAACCGTGTTCCAAGCAATTTGCCACAAATCATGAGCAACTTCAGTTCATTATTCAGAGATCGAACATTTATGGGATACGCACTCACTCAAGCTTTTACTACGGCAGGTATCTTTGCCTATGTATCTGGCATTCCGTTTGTTTATCAGAATATTTATCAAGTCACACCGCAGCAATTTAGTTTATTATTTGGGACCAATGGAATAGCGTTAATTATTGGAAGTCAGCTGGTTGGCCGCTTTGCAGACATCATTCCGGAGCGGACCTTCTTAAAAATAGGGTTAGTCATCGCTAATATAGCAGGTGCCGTTTTACTCATCGCTTTACTATTAAATGCACCACTTTTCGCCGTTGTCATTCCGATTTTCTTTTTTATATCTTCCATCAGTATGATTGGCACCACGTCATTTACTTTAGCGATTGAAACGCAAGGTCATATCGCGGGAAGTGCCTCTGCCTTATTAGGTGTATTGCCATTTGTACTTGGCTCGTTAAGTGCTCCACTAGTGGGAATAGCAGGGGCGTATACAGGTGTTCCTATGGGTGTCATCATCTTGGGCTCAAGTATTCTGGCTTTCCTTTCCTACTTTGTGTTGGTACGAAAAGCTTCGCTAGGGATCCGACTATCGGGTGACCAGTGCTCAGTAAAGAAACCAAGTATCTAAATATAAATTAAAAGGAGAACACAATTCGTTAATCTGCGAATGTGTTCTCCTTTATTTGTCTACTATTAATCTTAATAAGAACATATAGTTTAGGATTGTTCCTTTCAATATATTTTTATTTTAAGGTTAATCCGTATATCTAACACCTTTTAGCATCATATTGACCTTTGATTTCGTATCTTGGACAATATTTTTTCGAAATTCCTTTGCCTTTTTGAAGGCATCCATCATACCTGATGCTAAAATCTTAATTTCTCTTGTACCAACAGGTTCTTCCAGAAGAAAAATATATTCTTTCATGTATTTCACCTCACAAGTTGTAATTTTAATATAATTATATATAATTTTGTAAGCGATTACCACAATTATTTGTAAACGTTTTTACTTTTTATTATAAAGTTTTTTTATTAAAATGAAGGGACCACAATTTTCGTGTATATGCATTTTTTTAAGTAATTTAAAACCCGCCTTTTTTATTGTACCTGAAGAAACAAAGCCAAAGTTTTTATGCATAGCAATACTTTTTTCATTAGCTGCATCAATTCCAGCAATTAAAGTCATATACTCTCTTTCCTTGGAATAGCGATTAATTCTTTCATTAAAGCAGTTGCAATTCCAATTTCATAAACTGAACAAAACCGCTTTTGTGGTGGCTAGATAGTCGTTAACCCAGTAGAGAATACCCTACTGGTTTTTTTTCATTCATAATAGGTTGCTTGAATAAAAAATTGTGTGAACTTATTAATTTTATTATCAAGTCTTAACAGAATCTTTACACCATCCTCCAGTATTTGAACACTATCTTTATTCCAAATTTAATAAAATCATTTCAAGAAGGAAAATTGATTCATTTTCTGACGATTTAGTGACGTTGAAAAAAATTGGAAAGGAGAGTTGTAAAGGTGAATGCCGTTTTACTTTTCGCTGGAATAGTAGGTCTGTCGTTATTTGTTTACTTGTTGTACGTCTTATTTAAGGGTGAAAATTTATGAACAATATTATTTTACAAGATGCTTTTTTCATTGTTGTTTTAGTCGGATTATCGATTCCAATAGGTGTTTATATTTATAAGGTAATGACTGGTCAAAAAGTATTTTTAACCAAAATTATATCGCCAGTAGAGAAATGTGTTTATAAAATCATCGGTAGTTGTAATGTAGAAGGCATGGGAGCAAAACAATATATAGTTGCTGTTATGACCTTTAGCACAATAGGGCTGATCTTTCTTTGGGGATTACAAATGATTCAAGGTTTCCTTCCTTTAAATCCTGAAGGGATGAAGGGAACAAGTTGGCATCTAGCGTGGAATACAGCAGCAAGTTTTGTTTCTAACACGAATTGGCAAGCCTACTCTGGCGAGAGCACTCTATCTTATTTGACCCAGTCTATTGGACTAACAGTTCAAAATTTTGTTTCAGCGGCAACAGGTATCGCTGTTTTATTCGCACTGATACGAGGTTTTATTCTAAAAAAAGAACAAAAGATCGGTAACTACTGGGTAGATATCACGAGAATAACACTATATGTTTTGATTCCTTTATCGCTAGTTGTGGCACTACTTATTGCTTCACAAGGTGTGGTGCAAACGTTTGACCATTATAAAGTTGTTTCGATGGTGGAGAATGGTGTAAATCAAATTATTCCATTAGGACCTGCTGCAAGTCAGATTGCAATAAAACAACTAGGTACAAACGGTGGTGGATTTTTTGGAATGAACTCAGCTTTTCCATTAGAAAATCCAACATCGTTCTCCGACTTTATTCAAGTGCTTTCTATTTTAATTATCCCAGCTGCACTTTGTGTTTCATTTGGGAAAGCAGTAAATGATAGCAAACAAGGTAGATCACTATACATCACCATGCTGATTCTATTTGTGGTATCAATCGTAGCAGTAACCATGAGTGAGCAATTTGCTGCACCAGCTTTTCCTGGAGTAGCAACTTCAGGAAGTATAGAAGGAAAAGAAGTCATTCATGGTGTAGGTGCTTCAGCCTTATGGGGTACAGCAACAACTGCTGCTTCAAATGGATCTGTGAATGCCATGCATGACAGTTTTACCCCACTTGCTGGCATGGTTCTTATGTTCCTTATGCAATTAGGGGAAATAATCTTTGGTGGTGTAGGAAGCGGGCTTTACGGTATGTTGGCGTTCGTCATGTTGACTGTCTTCATCGCAGGATTGATGGTTGGGCGAACCCCTGAATATTTAGGAAAGAAAATTGAACCGTTTGATATGAAGATGGTTTGTCTAATAGTTCTTACACCACCACTATTAACACTATTAAGTACAGCACTTGCAGTTTCAATGCCTGCTGCTTCGTCATGGCTTAACAATTCTGGAGCACACGGATTTTCAGAAATCCTTTATAATTTTTCTTCGATGGCAAATAACAATGGAAGCGCATTTGGTGGGTTCACTGCCAATACAATTTTCACAAACGTTATTGGTGGAATTGTGATGTTATTGGTTCGCTTTATTCCAATTGGAGCTATTCTTTATCTGGCAGAAAACCTTGCTCGTAAGAAAACAACTGCTGCAAGTGAAGGAACTTTATCAACTGGTAATACGATGTTTGTTGGATTATTAGTCTCAGTCATTCTTTTAATTGGAGCACTCAGTTTCTTACCTGCTTTAGCCTTAGGCCCGATTGCAGATTATTTTACACATTAATTGAGGTGAAAACGATGAATGGAAAGCATATTGACAAGAATATTTTTAATGACGCATTGCGTCAGTCTTTCGTAAAACTATCACCTCGTCTACAGTTAAAAAACCCTGTCATGTTGGTGGTATATATTGGAGCAATCTTTACAACATTTCTATACATTCTCTCTTTCATGGGGATCAAAGATGAGAATTCATGGTACACCTTAGATATTGCGCTTATTTTATGGTTTACAGTTTTATTTGCAAATTTTGCAGAGTCAATTGCAGAAGGCCGTGGCCGTGCGCAAGCGGATAGTCTACGCAGTGCGAAAAAGGAAGTAAAAGCAAAGAAGTTAAAATCAGCTACTAATATCGATGAGTACACTGAAGTATTATCCAACACATTGAAAAAAGGTGATCTTGTATTTGTCAGTGCTGGTAATCAGATTCCAATGGATGGTGAGGTAATTGAAGGAGCAGCTTCCGTTGATGAGAGTGCAATCACTGGAGAGTCTGCACCTGTCATTCGTGAATCTGGTGGAGACAGAAGTGCTGTTACAGGAGGTACAACAGTTGTTTCAGATTGGTTGATCATTCTAGTGACAGCGGAAGCTGGTGAAAGCTTTCTTGATAAAATGATAGCTATGGTGGAAGGTGCATCTAGAAAGAAAACGCCAAATGAAATTGCACTCCAAATTCTTTTGGTTACATTGACGATTATTTTTCTTGTTGTAACAGCTACACTGCTCCCATTTTCGAACTTTGTAAGTAATTTAGCAGGTTCAGGCACTGCAATTTCAATCACAAATGTTATTGCTCTGTTAGTCTGTCTTGCACCTACAACAATCGGCGCCTTACTTTCATCAATAGGTATCGCAGGGATGAGCCGACTCAATCAAGCGAATGTTTTAGCAATGAGTGGGCGTGCGATTGAAGCTGCTGGTGATGTGGATATTCTTTTATTAGATAAAACAGGAACAATTACACTAGGAAATCGTCAAGCAAGCGAGTTTATTCCAGTGGGCAATGTTGAAGAAAGAGAATTGGCTGATGCGGCTCAACTCTCTTCCTTAGCAGATGAGACAGCTGAAGGCAGAAGTATCGTTATTCTCGCAAAAGAAAAGTTTGATATTCGTGGTCGAGATCTTAGTCGATTAAATGCAAACTTCATTGAATTCTCAGCAAAAACAAGAATGAGTGGTGTTGATTTTGTTGGCAATGAAATCCGAAAAGGGGCTGTGGATGCAATTAAAAACTATGTTCTACAAAAGGGTGGGGAATACCCATCTGAATGTGATCAAATTGTCAAACAAGTTGCAGGAGCTGGAGGTACACCGTTGGTTGTTGCTCAAAACGCAAAAGTGTTAGGTGTTATTTACCTAAAAGACATTGTTAAAAACGGTGTAAAGGAACGTTTTGGTGACTTACGTAAAATGGGTATCAAAACCATCATGATCACAGGTGATAACCCGATGACAGCTGCAGCTATTGCTGCAGAAGCTGGTGTAGACGATTTCTTGGCAGAAGCTACACCAGAAGCTAAATTAGCACTGATTAGAGATTACCAAGCAAAGGGACATTTAGTAGCAATGACGGGTGATGGAACTAATGATGCACCTGCATTGGCGCAAGCAGACGTTGCAGTAGCAATGAATACTGGTACACAAGCAGCGAAAGAAGCAGGAAATATGGTTGACTTAGATTCAAGTCCTACGAAGTTGATCGACATAGTAAGAATCGGAAAACAGCTTCTAATGACAAGGGGCTCTTTGACCACATTTAGTGTGGCAAATGATGTGGCAAAATACTTTGCTATTATCCCAGTTCTATTTTTAGGGATATTTCCACAGTTAACCACTCTAAATGTTTTAGGATTTACAAGTACAACAAGCGCGATATTGTCAGCGATCATTTACAATGCGTTAATCATTGTCTTTTTAATCCCATTATCATTAAAAGGTGTTAAATATCGTGAATTGCCAGCTGGAAAGCTACTTAAAAGAAATATTTTGATTTATGGTCTGGGTGGGGTAATTGCGCCTTTCTTGGCAATCAAACTGATAGATATGATTCTGACCATTAGCGGTCTTGTGTGAGGTGGTACTGATGACAAACATATCAAAAATATTTAGACCAGCTTTGTTTATTTTTATGGCATTGACAATTCTTTGTGGGGTTGTGTATACGAGTGTAGTAACTGGAATTGCTCAACTAATATTTCCAAACCAATCAAATGGAAGCATTGTCATGGTTACAGGAAAAGATGGAACAAAGAAAGACGTAGGTTCCGAATTAATTGCACAAAAATTTACTGAACCAAAATATTTAATTGGGAGATCAATGGGTACAACAAATCTTTCTCCTGTTAGCGCTGAACAAGAAAAACTTGTCCAGGAGCGAATTGATTGGTGGCATAAATTTGATCCAAACAACAAATCTGATATCCCGATGGATTTAGTTACAGCTTCAGGTAGTGGAGTCGATCCATATATTTCACCTGAAGCAGCTGAATATCAGGTGTCAAGAATTGCAAAAACACGAGGAATAAGTGAAGATAAAGTTAGAAAAATCATCAATCAATATACTACAGACAGATTTCTCGCATTTATTGGAGAACCTGGAGTAAATGTTTTAAAGGTAAATTTAGCGCTTGATGGTCTACTATAAAGGAAAGTGATTTCGTATGATACAAGAAGATAAACGTCCAAATCCAGATAAGCTTTTAGAAGACATACTTGAACAACAAAAGAAAGTTGGTAAACTAAAAATCTTCTTTGGCTATGCGGCAGGTGTAGGAAAAACCTATTCGATGTTAGACGAGGCAAGAGAACATTTTGGAAATGGTGTTGATGTCATAGTAGGATATGTTGAACCGCATACGAGACCAGAGACTACGCAACTTCTTGAAGGTTTGCCAATGTTACCTTCGAAAAAGATTTCTTATAGAAACATAGAGCTAAAGGAATTTGATTTAGATGCAGCTTTAATCAGGAAGCCTGAACTCATTTTAGTGGATGAGCTTGCTCATACTAATGCTCGTGGTCTTCGTAACAAGAAACGATATCAGGACATTGAGGAACTTTTAAATGCTGGAATAAATGTATATACAACCCTAAATGTCCAACATATAGAAAGCTTGAACGATATTGTTCAAGATATAACAAAGATTACTGTAAGAGAAACTGTACCAGATACCTTTTTTGATCGTGCAGATTCCGTAAAACTAATTGATATTGATCCTGTAGAATTATTAAAACGATTTGAAGAAGGAAAAATATATAGTCCTGACAGAGTTGCAACAGCTATTAATAACTTTTTTACAGTGGAAAATCTTCGACTTTTACGTGAGATAGCCATGCGGAAAGTGGCTGATAGAATCAGCCATGAGAACCTGAATACACGACGTAGTTTCGCTAAAATGGCCAATACAAAACTTCTAGTTTGTATTGGTCCCTCTCCTTCGTCAGCGAAATGCATTAGATGGACTGCGAGGACGGCAGAAGCATTTCATGCACCTTGGGTAGCTGTTTATGTAGAAAATATGGATAGTGGTAGATTTACTGAACAGCAACAAAAAACGCTTAGGATGAATATGGATTTAGCAGAGAAATTAGGTGCTGAAATTGTAACAATTAATGGAGACAATATTGCAACAGCTGTTGCAGAATATGCAAAGCTATCAGGTATCACGAATATTGTGATTGGTAAGAGTCGAAATAAGAAATCATTTAAGAACATCTTTGAAATGGATTTTGAAGACCAGCTTATATCGCTTTTACCAAGTTTGGAGATACATATCATTCCTGATAACATACTCCGACCTTATAGAAAAACGAGAAGATTTCATTTCCGTAGTCAAGTACAATTTTTTTGGAGAGATGCTCTTAAGTCTATTGCATTATTAATGTTAGCAACTATTGTTTCAATTGAACTTCGTGCGCTTGGAATCGGCGAACAAAATGTGATAATGGTTTATATTTTGTCGGTACTCGTTATCTCAAGAATTACAATAGGGTATCTCTATGGTATAGTTTCTTCATTTTTAAGTGTTCTAGCATTTAATTTCTTTTTTACTGTACCCTATTACACATTTAATGCTATTCAAGCAGGATATCCAGTTACCTTTTTCATTATGTTGTTAGTCGCATTGTTTGCAAGTGCTTTGACGGTTCGTATTAAAACACAAGCAAGACTTGCGGTAGAAAGAGAGCGTCGGACAGAGGTTCTTTATGAAATAAACAAAAAGTTGTTAGCTGCCAGAGGGCTTGATAGAATCGTGAATCTGACAAATGAATATGTAGTTAAACTGTTCAATCGAACAGTAATTTTTTACACAGAAGATCCCGAAAACGGGACAATAGGTTACTTGAAGCAATTTTCAGAAGAGATAAAGGACGATATTTTACAATCTGAGAGTGAAAAAGCAGTCGCACATTGGGTATTTGTCAACCACAAACCGGCTGGAGCTGGAACTGACACACTAATGGGAGCAAAAGCTTATTATTTTCCTGTAGTATCACAAAAAAAGATACTTGGTGTAATGGGAATATCCTGTGAAAAAATACTTCTCGATCATGATGATCGTCTTTTCTTACAAATGATTACTGCACAAGTAGCAATGGCCTTAGAACGCCAGTATTTATCAGATGAACAGCACATAATTCTGGTAGAATCTGAAAAAGAGAAAATGAGAAGTAATTTATTGCGTGCAATCTCACATGATTTAAGAACACCCCTAACAGCCATTCTAGGTGCGAGTTCTGCAATTCTCGAAAATCAAGCATCTTTTGATGAGTCTACCAAAAACAATTTGATTGCGAACATAATTGAAGATTCCCAATGGTTAATTCGAATGGTAGAAAACTTGTTGTCTGTAACTCGAATCCATGAAGGAACAATGAATGTTTCCAAATCACCGGAGGCTGTTGAGGAAATTGTTGCAGAAGCAGTAAGTCGAATTAGAAAGAGATTTCCAGAGAGCAATATTTCTGTAAAGGTACCTAACGAACTTTTAATTGTTCCCATGGATGGCACATTAATTGCACAGGTCCTGATTAATCTTCTTGAAAATGCGGTCAAACATTCACAAAACAATGGAGCAATTGATGTAATTGTGAAAAAGAATAAGAATTATGCAGTAATTGAGGTAATTGATAACGGAGAAGGAATTGCTGCTGAAGATTTACCATATTTATTTACAAGTTTTGTACCAAATGGAAAGAAAAGTGCTGATTCATCAAGAGGGATGGGAATAGGTCTTTCCATCTGTATGTCAATTATTAAGGCACATCATGGTAAAATGAGTGCAGAAAATCGAAAGTCAGGTGGCGCAGTATTCCGATTCTCTTTACCACTATCATAATAAGTAAACCAGGTTCAGAATTAACAGGGAAGCTAAAGAAGGGCTGTGTAAAATGGTGTATAAAACTTTGATTTTAATCGTTGAAGATGAAACAGGTATAAGCAATTTTATTTCTGCTATATTAACTTCAAATCATTATCAAATCATAAAAACTAAAAAGGGAAATGAAGCCATTTCAATGATGGCTTCTCATTCGCCTGATTTAATTTTGTTGGATTTAGGATTGCCAGATATTGATGGAATCGAGGTTTTAAAAGCTATTAGACAATGGAGCGAGGTGCCTATTATTGTTGTATCAGCTCGTGGGCATGAACGGGAAAAAGTTGAAGCACTTGACCTAGGTGCGGATGATTATATTACAAAACCATTTGGCACTTCAGAGTTGCTTGCTCGAATTCGAACTGCTATAAGGCGATATAAGAAAGCTATAGAAAGTGAGGATCAAAGTCTCAAAAAGTTTAACGTTGGAGAATTTGAAATCGATTTTGAGAAACGAAAAGTTCTTATCAAAGGGAAGGAAGTTCATTTTACTCCAATTGAATACAAAATCATTACTTTGCTTTCTAAGCATGCTGGCAAAGTGTTAACACATGACTTTATCATTAAAAAAATTTGGGGACCATACACCAATGAAACACAAGCATTACGAGTCAATATGGCAAATATCCGCAGAAAATTAGAATCAAATCCTGCTGAGCCAAAATACATTCTAACTGAAATGGGTGTTGGGTATCGAATGATAGAAAGCATTTAATTTAAAACAAGCATAAAATCGGATATCAAAAAATAAAATAATTGGTAATTTGATAATCTTGTTGGTAATCGGTAAAAAAAGATTCGAACAGAACATACTATACACAAATTGAGTTTGAGTGTGCAAAGTTTTTATGGATTTCTTGCTTTAAGCTCTGCAGTAACATGGGCTCTATCTAGTTTAATTTTCAAAAAAAGTTGCAAGACTATGATTCTATTCAATTTACTACATGGCAAATGGCTGCAGTAGCAATTGGGTTGTTTTTGTATTCTTTTAGTTTTGAACATGGAGAGTCACATTGGAGTCTTATGGCTTTAGTCTATCTTCTATATTTCTGAATTTTAGCCTCTGCATTAGCTTTTGTTATCTGGTCTAATATTCTTTCTAAAATGGAAGCCAGTAAAGCATCCATATCTTTGTTCATTGTACCAGTAGTTGGTACCTTCAGGTTTCCTATTTTTAAAAAAAGATTTGACTACTATTACGTTAATAGGAATCTTTTTGGTACTTGCAGGAGTTTGGCTGGTAAATAGCACAGGTCTTGCACGGTGCCGATTACAAAAGCTCCACTCTTAATAGGTGAAAAAGATAAGTGCTAAAATAGAGACTGGATGTATACGAAGATTTAAAAATAAAGGAGAACATTTCGTAAACCTGCGAATGTGTTCTCCTTTATTTTTATTTTTCTTTATCGTGCTCATCATCCATTATCCCTTTTGTTGATTGTTTAAATTCTTTAAGAGTAGAACCCAAAGGACGACCTAGCTCTGGCAGTTTTTTGGGGCCAAAATCTCTTCGAGAAATATTATTTTTCGACATGTTTTTACCCCCCCTCCTAAAAAGTTTCCTTAAAGCAACTTTATTGTCCTTGTCAATGCTCTTGGTTACGGACATTCATCTTGTCAATACAGAATTTGAAAACATTCAAATAATTATTTGACCATTTAAACCTAATTACATATACTGATAATCAAATAGGCGTTTGAATAAGGAGGCATGGAACTTTTGAAGCACGATGATATATGTGAAGTAACCTGCGTGGATGGAGAAAAAGTAAAACGGGTAAAAGAATCGATTTCCCAACAAAATACAATGGCAGTTTCCCAAATATTTAAAGCATTATCCGATGACACTAGAATTAAGATTGCATATGCCTTAAGTGAGGAAAATGAGTTGTGCGTTTGTGATGTAGCCAATATTGTGGGTAGTACAACCGCAACTGCTTCCCATCATTTACGACTTCTTCGTAATTTAGGTTTAGCGAAATATCGCAAAGAAGGGAAATTAGTCTTCTATTCCTTAGATGATGACCATGTAAGACAGTTGATCCAAATTGCCTTTGAACATCAAAAGGAGGTGGAAAACCATGAGTGAAGCTTTGGAACAATCAAGTGAAAAGACCGTTTACCGAGTGCAGGGATTCTCCTGAGCAGGCTGTGCCACAAAGTTCGAAAAGAACGTGCAACACCTGGATGGTGTTGTTAATGCAAATGTAAATTTCGGTGCCTCAAAATTAACGGTTTATGGAGAAACAACAATTGAAGAGCTAGAAAAAGCAGGAGCTTTTGAAAATATAAAAGTGATTCCTGAAAAGCAAAGATTTGAAGAAAAGAAAGAGCCTTTCCTACAAAAACATTCAATAGTAATCGCCTCATTTGTTTTCTTGCTCATTGGATGGATTTCAGCAGAAATGAATAGTGAGGAAAGTATTTCTTCGATCCTAGCCTATGGAGCTTCCATCCTAATAGGTGGTTATCGCCTTTTCACGACGGGATTAAAAAATTTATTTCGCCTAGAATTTGATATGAGAACCTTGATGACGATAGCCGTTATCGGGGCAGCGATAATCGGAGAGTGGGGAGAAGGGGCGACAGTTGTTATTCTGTTTGCTATCAGTGAGGTTCTAGAGTCTTATTCGATGGATAAGGCGAGACAATCCATTCGATCCTTAATGGATATTGCTCCAAAAGAAGCCTTGCTTCGTAGGGCAAATAAAGAGTTCACTGTAGAAGTGGACGATATTCGAATTGGAGATATTTTGATTGTAAAGCCAGGTCAAAAAATCGCCATGGATGGAACGGTGGTAAAGGGACTATCGTCTGTTAATCAAGCCGCTATTACTGGGGAATCTGTTCCAGTTTCCAAAACAATTGATGATGAAGTATTCGCTGGAACTCTTAACGAAGAGGGACTTCTAGAAGTTAAAGTTACCAAACATGTGGACGATACAACGATCGCTAAGATTATTCATTTAGTCGAGGAAGCTCAAGCTGAAAGAGCTCCATCTCAAGCTTTTGTGGATCGGTTTGCCAAGTATTATACACCTGTTATCATGTTCATTTCGCTATTAGTGGCTGTACTCCCACCACTATTATTTGATCCAGATTGGAGTAAATGGATTTATCAGGGTCTGGCTGTATTAGTGGTTGGGTGTCCTTGTGCACTTGTTATTTCTACACCTGTATCCATTGTTACTGCAATTGGTAATGCGGCACGAAATGGAGTTCTTATCAAAGGTGGGATTCATTTAGAGGAAATGGGAGCAATTAAAGCAATTGCTTTTGATAAAACTGGAACTTTAACGGAAGGAATTCCAGTTGTAACGGATTACCTTCCTCAGACAAATATCGACTCAAATGAACTACTTACCATTATTGGTGCATTAGAAAATGGTTCCCAACATCCATTGGCTTCAGCAATCATGAAAAAAGCGGAGCAGGAAAACTTACTATTTCATGAACTTGCTATTGAAGATTTCTCTTCTATTACAGGAAAAGGAATCCAAGGCAGAGTCAACAAACAAATGTATTATGTAGGAAGTCCTAATTTGTATGATGAACTCTTAACAAATGGAATACCGGCGAATCTTAGGGTGACTATAACTGATCTCCAAAATAAAGGAAAAACTGTGATGGTGGTTGGGACTGATTCAGACATATTAGCCCTGCTCGCTGTGGCGGACGAAGTGAGAGGGAACAGCAGATCAGTTATCCGGAAACTTCACTCATTAGGTATTCAAAAAACAATCATGTTAACGGGTGATAATAAGGGGACAGCAAATGCAATTGGCCAGCAGGTAGGAGTTTCTGATATTCAGGCTGACCTATTACCTCAAGATAAACTTACCTTCATTAAAGAATTAAGAAATAAATACGACCGTGTGGCTATGGTTGGAGACGGTGTAAACGATGCACCAGCATTAGCTGCTTCGACTGTCGGAATTGCTATGGGTGGTGCTGGAACGGATACCGCACTTGAGACAGCTGATATTGCTTTAATGGCGGATGATTTAGGTAAACTCCCATTTACGGTTAAACTAAGTAGAAAAGCCTTATTTATTATTAAACAAAATATTACTTTTTCTGTAGGGATTAAACTTATTGCATTGTTATTAGTTATTCCTGGGTGGTTGACTCTTTGGATTGCCATTTTTGCAGACATGGGAGCAACTCTAATCGTGACGTTAAACAGCTTGAGACTTCTTCGTGTGAAGGATAAATAAATGATTAGAGGATGTTTAGGAAGGTATAAATAAAAAGGAGAACACATTTCGTTAATGAGCGAATGTGTTCTCCTTTATTTGTCTACTATTAATCTTAATAAGAACATATAGTTTAGGATTTTTCCTTTCAATATATTTTTATAAGGTTAATCCGTATATCTAACACCTTTTAGCATCATATTGACCTTTGATTTAGTATCTTGGACAATATTTTTTCGAAATTCTTTTGCCTTTTTGAAGGCATCCATCATTCCTGATGCTAAAATTTTAATTTCTCTCGTACCAACAGGTTCTTCAAGAAGAAAAATATATTCTTTCATGCGGTTTCACCTCACTAGTTGTAATTTTAATATAATTATATATTATTTTGTAAGCGATTACCACAATTATTTGTGAACGTTTTCACTTAATTTTTTAAAGGTTTTTTAGGTTTGCTTAAAGGGAGGAATGGGTAAATTTTCTTCATACTAAACGGTTGTTATTTTCTACTTATTCAACTTCTAAAAATAAAAAAGCGTCTGCAAATTTGCAAACGCTGTAGGAGGTACTTCTTTATGTTTGGTAATAATAATATATGTACTCAGAAAAAGACTGAATGGGACAAGTGCTGATTACAAGTAAAATAGGCTGGAAATGTAGAAAAATATATTCCTATTATTAAGAGGAATCGGTACTCTTAAACGTTTTGGAATTTCAAAGTTGTGGTATACATAAAAAAAGGGATAGGAGATGGTCTTATGAATGAACTAAAACACAGCTATTATATTAACATACAATCTCACGAGATTTTTAGTGAACCGGATGGATCGGAATGGGATTTTAGGATTGAAGCAACGGATAAAGAAGTTGCTGTTCTAGAACGGCTGTTTGATAAAACCGAGGAAACAGATTGGGAAAGTTATTTCCGAGCCCACATTCCTTATCTTGAATATCATCATCAGCCCCAAAATAAAGACTATGATCTACGTATTCTGCTAATCTATACCTTACTACATTATTTGGGTGATGAAGATACTCGCGCACATATACGCGAAATGGGGATATTAAATGGGGAATTTGTAAATGAACAGGGCATACTGGGGTACCGAGAATTTTGATTGATTAAGAAATTAATAACCGCACAAAATGCGGTCTTAAGTGGTGTTACTCAAAATCATTTTCTATAGGATCCGTCAGTTTTTCTTTTATAGGCTCCCCATATTGGAGATTGATTTCTTTCGCTAACTCCTCTAAATATTCATCAGAAAAAAAGGGATTCTTATCTTTATACATGTAATTCCTCCTATGCGATAAGCTAAACTATATATTTCTATAGCATATTTACTTTATTAACATTTCCATTTTTATGGAATTTAATCTATTGGAAAAAAATTCTTTTACATTCGTTGAACATAGGAGTAATATAAACACAGTTTCAAATTTCTAAATCGCTGAAACCATTAGGTACGGGGGAACCATTTTTGCGGGACATTACTTATCCCGCGGGGTGAATCCTTTTAAGGTAGGGCTACTCAAAGGTCCGAATCCGACAGCTAACCTCGTAAGCGTTATATGAGAAGGAAGGTGGAGCTTGTGACACGAGAAAAATGATGTGTCTACAGGTCTATTTACTATGACTTGTAGGCACTTTTTTATTTTTGAAAATATTGCTTTTAGGAAATTACGTTTTTTAGGGCAATATAAAACTAATTAACACAATTGGGTGGTGAGTATTTAATGTTTTCAGCATTAAAAAGGTTTTTAATTGGACGTCCTTTGAAATCCCATGAATTGGGAGAACAGAAACTTAATAAAACCAAAGCCTTAGCAATCCTTTCGTCTGATGCGCTATCTTCGGTAGCATACGGGCCAGAACAAATTTTGATCGTATTAATTACGGTGAGTTCAGCTGCATTTTGGTATTCCATTCCTATCGCAGTTGGTGTATTAATTCTTTTAACAGCCCTTATACTGTCTTATCGGCAAATCATCTTTGCTTATCCTCATGGGGGTGGAGCTTATGTAGTTTCCAAGAGCAATCTAGGTGTAAATTCAGGTTTGATAGCTGGCGGCTCACTATTGGTCGACTACATACTAACTGTCGCTGTAAGTGTGTCTGCTGGGACTGATGCTATAACATCTGCCTTCCCTACATTACATCAATATAATGTCGGAATTGCCATTGTATTTGTCATTTTTATAACCCTTTTAAATTTACGAGGAGTAACTGAGTCTGCTTCAATATTAGCCTACCCCGTTTACTTATTCGTTGTAGCATTGTTTATATTAATTGGAGTGGGTTTGTATCATATTGTAACTGGAGGGGTTTCACCTCAATTACATACACCTATCGGTACACCTGTAGCGGGAATTAGTCTATTTATACTTTTAAGAGCGTTCGCTTCAGGAAGTTCCGCCCTAACAGGGGTTGAAGCCATTTCGAATGCAATCCCTAATTTTAAAGACCCTGCACCAAAAAATGCTGCTAAAACATTAATGGCAATGGGAGCCTTGCTTGCCGTATTATTTTCAGGAATTGTATTTTTAGCTTATTATTATGGGATTTCTCCAAAAGCAGAAGTAACCGTTGTTTCTCAAATTGCTGAAGAAACTTTCGGGAGGAATTTTATTTATTTCTTTATTCAAGGAACTACAGCATTGATCTTAATCCTCGCTGCGAACACTGGATATTCAGCTTTCCCGTTGTTGGCAGTTAATCTGGCTAAGGATAAGTTTATTCCAAGAATGTTTCTTATTAGAGGGGACAGATTAGGATATTCAAATGGGATCATCATACTTGGAGTTGCTTCTATTATTCTCATCCTTGCTTTTCAAGCTGAAACAGAGTCACTTATCCCGCTTTATGCAATTGGGGTGTTTCTTCCATTTACTTTGTCTCAGTCAGGCATGATGGTTAAATGGCTGAGAGAAAAGCCACAAGGATGGGTTCCAAAATTCATTATCAATACAACAGGTGCCCTCATTAGTCTTGTCGTCACATTAATGTTCTTGATCACAAAATTCTCACAGGTTTGGTCAATTTTAATTTTTCTACCGATTATTGTCTACCTCTTTCATCGAATAAGAAAGCATTATGATGCCGTTGGTGACCAACTTAGGCTCACTACTTGTGAACCTCTGATGCCTATTGAAGGAAATGTACTAATCGTTCCTGTTGCCGGCATGACCAATGTAGTAGCAAATTCGATAAACTATGCTAAATCTCTTTCTCAAGATCAAATTATTGCCGTATATGTTTCCTTTGAAAGAGACGACGAAAAAAACTTTGAAGAAAAGTGGAAGAAGTGGCAGCCGGATGTAAGACTGGTGACGCTCCACTCACATTATAGAAGTATCATTAATCCGCTTACCAAATTTGTTGATACGATTGAACATAAAGCGAGTGAAGCGAACTATCGAGTCACCGTCATCATTCCGCAATTTATCCCAAAGAAGGGATGGCACAACATTCTTCATAATCAATCGAGTTTACTGATTCGTGCCTATTTACTGTTTCGGAAAAACGTGATTATCACGACCGTTCCTTACCATTTAAAAAAATAAGAATATACATCGTTTTTTCAGGGCTCTTAAAAAGGCTTGCCATTTCGCTGTTACACGGTGTAATAGCGAAACGGAGCCCAATAGGGAAAAACAGGTACAGCTCCGGGGCTTATATAATATTTGGTATGTCCAATTAGATAGTAATTATGAGGAGGGCTCCCCATAATAGGCAGACCCCATTCCCCAAAAAGGGGAGGAGGAAAGCCTTGATAGATGGGACTATCCATTCCGGTTATAACAACAGGCATTCAATCACTACTTTCTGCGGATTTATAGATACTTTATGTCTATAAAATATCTCAGGTGATTGTTTTTTTGAATTCCTAGATAGGAATAAATATAAGGACTTTACGGTAACTTCATTCTTTTGAATATATGAAAAAAACATATCAGACAAATTTCAGAGATGCTTTCATTATGAACATGATAAATAATTTTGTTCAATAATTTATCCCTAAGAAAGGTTGGCACAATATTCTTCATAATCAATCGAGTTTACTGATTGGTGCTCACTTGCTGTTTCAGAAAAACGTGATTATCATGACGGTCCCTTACCATTTAAAGAAATAAGAATATATACCGTTTTTTCAGGTAGCTCTATCTAAAGTAGAGCTGCCTTTTATTTATATTTTTAACCCTGGCTTTTTTTGCAATACGGCAATGATTCTCAGAAAATGTTTGATTTGAGGGGGATGTTTGTTGGAATTAAATTCTATTTCAATGGAAAAGATAAGCAAAATGCGGGAAAAGGAGATTAGTTATGACCACGGATAAACACTTAAATCCCATGAATGTGATGAAACCATTGAATAGAAATCCAAAAACAGGAAATGAGACCCAGCCTTTTACGTCATTTGAAATAGGTAAACTCTGGGCCACCTATATGGGAAACAGCATGTCCATTCAAATTTTAAGTTATTTTCTTCAACATTGTGAGGAAGAAGATATTAGGATGCTTTTAGAAAATGGCTTAGCTTTATCCAAGGATTTCATTCAGAGGACCGAAGAGTTTTTTAAAAAGGAGAATTTTCCTATCCCAATTGGATTTACAAAAGATGATGTCAATCTTGGAGCCCCTCGTTTATACAAGGATGAATTTTATGTTCACTATTTAAAATATGCTGCAAAGGCAGGCATGAGCCTTTACGCCGTAGCAGTTCCATTGATTTTGAGGGAGGACGTACGAGAGTTCTTTATTTATTGTAATCAATGCACGACTGTCCTATTAGGGCAAATTAATAATGTTTTAATGGAAAATAAATTTATTGCCAAACCTCCCACCATCCCGACACCAGATGGAATTGAAAAAATTGATAAACAAAGTTTCTTAAATGGTTTTTTTGGAGATGTCCGGCCATTACATGCATTAGAAATCATTCATCTTTGGGATAATATCGAGAATAATGCTACAAGTATGGCCTTATTATTGGGCTTTCATCAAACCGTTCAAGATGACAAGATAAGGGCATTGTTTAAAAGAGGTCTAGAAATGACGGATAAAGCTGTAAAACAGTATAAGGAAAAACTTCACGTTGAAAGTATCCATTCACCTGACTACCTACTCCATTTAGTTACAACATCTACCTATCCACCTTTTTCAGATAAAATCATGTTGTTTCATAAAGTGGATATGTTCGCTATGAAGGTAAGGTCATTTGGAAACTCATTGGCTGTAACTGCAAGAAGAGATATCGATATGTTGTATATTAGGACTCTTATCAACATTGGGGCATTTGTTGATGATGGTATGAATATCTTGATTCAAAAAGAGTGGTTGGAATCACCCCCGAAAGCATTTGAACGGGCTTTGGAGGAATGAAATACATTGATCATGAACAGGAAGCCTGAAAATATTAAAACGCTATTTCATCGATATTTGATTGTAAAGGAGAACACTTTTCGTTTAGAAGCGAAGGTGTTCTCCTTTTTTACGGGCATCTCAATGGTAATTCGCGTTTTCGATCAGATGCTTGATCGTATTAAGCTGAAAAGCACCATAAATTCTATTTTTGGACGTAAGCTCATTGATAAAAAACTGATGTAACTGCTCTTTGTTGGCCACCCGATGTACTATGCTGTTATCCGACCAATCGTGAAGCTCTTTTACATCGTAATTAAAGAATACAAGGGTGTTAATCCATGAGGTTATATCTTGACTTTCCAAATAATTGGATAAGATGAAGGCCGTCTGTTGAACCTGGCTGATTGGATTTTCACACGTTTTTACCGTTAATTCTCCTGACACCGATTTTCCGAAAATCAGTGTTTCCTCTTTCTCACTATCTATTATATCTGATAAAAAAGAAAATCTCTGGCTGTTATTTCTTGTTAATCCCAGAACAATGTGACCTTTCCAGTATTTGGTTTCTATAACATAGATACCAGTTGATAATAAGACAAGGTGATCAATCTGCCTAGTATTACCGTTTCCATCGGGTATATAAATGTTCGGCATGATAATCATTTCATCTGGTGGAAGGATTTTTTTTCGAATTAAATCGGATTTGAAATTTTCTAGTATCTGATGGGTGACGATTTCTCCTTGGTTATTATAATTTTTCCGTATTTCTTCATTTTCGATCACAAGTTTCTCAATTTCACGTTGGTAAGCTTCGCTCATACTCATAATCTTCTCATCGTACTTCGTTGCTGCCGTTTCCATCGAGGCTCTTTGAATTTCTTTGAGAGCCTCTAGCTCTTGGAAATGGTCGTTTCTCATTTCTTTTTGTTTAGCCTTTTCCTTTTTTACGATATAAGTTAACCATGCGACAGAGGCAGCTAGTAACGTGGAAATAATTAACCAAATCATTGATTTTCTCCTTATTTATCAGATCATATATTTTATTAGTAGCTTTTTATCAGCATTTTGTCTAATTGACGGACTTTATCATAGGAATTTAATAGTCTATCAGGAACCAAAGTCCTGCCATATTCCCAAGCATTCGTTTCTATTAATGTTAGAAGCTGTGCTTTTTCATCATCCTCGCCATATTTAATGATCCTTAAATCATGTTTGTTTTTCTTAAAATCCAAATAATAACCGAGCTGATGATATAGGATAATTTTAACACAATCTTCGTCTGTTTCTTTAATTTTAAAGTTAATATTTGCTATATATCCATTAATTTTTAAATAGTTAAATTTAATCATATTAGTAGAAACGTTAAAACTCATCGGGGCGGGCAGGGTATTGCTAATTTCATACTCAATCGTTAATTTATGCACTAGCAATGTATGTTCAATGATTTTCTCAATATCTCGTATATAAAGCATCGTATCTGAACACGTCCTTTCCAACTCTTTACTTTTTATTTTTAAGAAATGCAAGTGGAAAGTAAATCCATCAATTTTCCTTTAGACTTTTTTCCTATCGCATTTTTCAAAGAAAACCTCCAGTAAATTAGTAGTAAGTTTTATAGATTGTTATTAATAGAGAAAAACTATGTCTGATTTTCTTACAATGTTGTTCAAAAAATGTTAAACAACGCGTATATTCGGATTAATAAGTTAACAACTTTGTTTAAATTGTAAAAAAATATAGACACTTTTGTACAAAGTGTTATAAGATTGTGTTAAGGAATTTCATGATAAACATTTTTGTTCATTCTGTGAAGGAGGTTTGAAGCAATGGAATTATTAATGAGAAATATGTTTCAATCACTTGGGAAGAATACATCAGCTAACAAACTAGCAAAAAAATACGGTTTGCGCTTTGGAGCAGGGCGATTTGTAGCGGGGGAAACGATCCAAACTGCCATCGATTCCGTGAAAAGGTTAAATCGTGATGGGGAAATGGTTACTTTAGACCATCTTGGGGAATTTGTTTATACAGAAGAAGAGGCGCAGGAATCAACGGCCATGTGCATTCAAACCCTCGATGCGATTGCAGAAGCAGGGGTCAAGTCCAATCTTTCACTTAAAATGACATCGCTTGGCCTTGATATTAGCAGAGAGTTATGTATGAAGAATATGCGTAAAATTCTTAATAGGGCAAAGCTACATCAAAATTTTGTCAGAATCGATATGGAAGATTTTGATCATTGTCAAATTTCCTTGGATATTTATAAAGAGCTTCGGAAGGAATATGACAATGTCGGACTTGTTATTCAAGCCTACCTTTTTAGAACAGAACAGGATATTGCCGACTTAAATCAACTGAACGCAAACTTGCGTCTCGTAAAAGGGGCATATAAAGAGTCTCCAACGGTTGCTTTTCCAGAGAAGAAAGATGTCGATGAGAATTTTAAAAAGATTATTAAGCAACATCTATTAAATGGCAACTATACAGCGGTAGCAACACATGATGAAGCAATGATTGAATATACAAAAACGTTAGTCAGTGAATACCGAATAGCTAAAGACCAATTCGAGTTCCAAATGCTTTATGGAATTTGCGAGGATATTCAAGCTAAGCTTGTAAAAGAAGGGTTTAATGTCCGAGTTTATGTCCCTTACGGAGTAGACTGGTTTGGTTATTTTATGAGAAGGTTGGCAGAAAGACCCGCCAATGTATGGTTTGTTCTCAAAAATCTATTAAAATAACAATTTTACATAAAAAGGAGTCGAAAAATTATGACAACTGTAACAAAACATGCACCATTTAAAAATGAGCCTTTTACGAATTTTTCTCTCGAGGAAAATAAGCAATTAATGTATGCAGCCCTTGCGAAAGTGAAAACAGAACTAGGCAGGAAATACCCGCTGGTAATCGGCAATGAAAAGCTAGTTACTGAGGAACAAACCATTTCTACTAATCCAGGAAATGTGGATGAAGTCATCGGGTCGGTAAGCAAAGGGAATAAAGAATTAGCTGAAAAAGCGATGCAGGAAGCGTTGAAAACCTTTGAAACTTGGAAAAAGGTAGCTCCCGCAGATCGTGCGGAATATCTATTCAAAGCCGCAGCTTTAATGAGACAGCGCAAGCATGAGTTTTCTTCGTACCTTGTCCTTGAATCAGGGAAGAACTGGGCTGAAGCAGACGCTGATACAGCCGAAGCCATCGATTTTATGGAATTCTATGCAAGAGAAATGCTTCGCCTAAGTGAGACAAGCATTCATCAACCGCTTGTGAACATCGAAGGAGAAGACAATCAAATTTCGTATATTCCACTCGGTGTTGGGATTGTTATTTCTCCGTTTAACTTCCCATTGGCGATTATGGCAGGAACCACTGTCGCAGCCATTGTCTCAGGAAATACGGTGATTTTGAAACCAGCGGATGCTACTCCTGTGGTTGCAGCCAAATTTGTGGAATTAATGGAAGAGGTTGGTCTTCCTTCAGGCGTGCTCAACTATTTGCCAGGTGATGGAATTGATGTAGGTGAGTATTTGGTTGAGCATCCAAGCACTCGATTTATCTCCTTTACAGGTTCACGGGCGGTAGGCTGCCGAATTTATGAAAGGGCGTCTAAGGTTCAGCCAGGGCAATTGTGGTTAAAGCGTGTCATTGCTGAGATGGGCGGCAAAGATGGAGTTGTTGTTGATGAAACAGCCGACTTAGATGCAGCAGCAGCGGCGATTGTCGCTTCCGCTTTTGGCTTCCAAGGACAAAAATGTTCCGCTGGTTCTCGAGCGATTATTGTCGAATCCGTTTATGAGGAAGTGGTTGAGAAAGTAACAGAGTTAACGAAGAATCTAACGGTGGGCCTTCCTGAAGAGAACTTTGCAGTTGGACCAGTAATCGACCAAAAATCAGTAGATAAAATTATGAGCTATATCGAAATTGGTAAAACAGAAGGCCGATTGCTTACAGGCGGCTCTAGAGCAGAGGGGAACGGCTTCTACATTGAACCAACCGTTATTGCGGATGTTCAGCCAAAAGCCCGGATCATGCAGGAGGAAATCTTTGGTCCTGTCCTTGCCCTTACGAAAGCAGCCGACTGGCAGGAAGCGATTGAGATCTATAATGATACCGATTATGGATTAACAGGTGCTTATCACTCGCAAAATGAGGGACGAATTCAGTATGCCCTTGAAAACATGCATTGTGGAAATCTTTACATTAATAAAAAGTGTACGGGTGCATTAGTTGGTGCCCATCCATTTGGCGGATTCAACATGTCAGGGACTGATTCAAAAGCTGGTGGATTCGATTACCTGTTATTATTTACTCAAGCTAAACTAAAATCTAGAAAACTTTAATAATTGTAGAAACGGGGAACCCTCCTCATCAAGAGGGGGGAACTCTTCCAAAACCAATCGTGTTTAAAATTTTATTGTAAGCGCTTCATAGGATTCAAAAACAGAATGGGGGATGGGCTTTGAATATACAGATTCTAATTTCTATCGGTATTTATATGGCAGGTATGCTGATCATTGGTTATTTTGCATACAAACGTACGTCTAATCTTGAAGATTATATGTTAGGCGGAAGAGGTCTGGGGCCTGCTGTTACTGCACTAAGTGCAGGGGCGTCTGATATGAGCGGCTGGCTCCTAATGGGTCTTCCTGGGGCCATGTTTTCTCAAGGGTTGAGTGCCTCATGGATCGCCATTGGTTTAACCATAGGGGCCTATATAAACTGGCTTTATGTAGCACCGCAGTTAAGAACCTATACAGAGAACGCCAACAATTCGATGACCATTCCTGCGTTCCTGGAGAATCGTTTTGCAGATGGTTCAAATCTGCTTCGTTTGACCTCTGGACTCATCATTATTGTCTTTTTTACTTTCTATGTATCATCGGGAATGGTTTCAGGCGGGGTTCTGTTTGAATCAACCTTTAATCTGCATTACCAAGCAGGGCTATGGATTATCGCTGCTGTCGTAATTGCATATACTTTATTTGGCGGCTTTTTGGCTGTAAGCTGGACCGATTTTGTACAAGGTTTAATTATGGTTACTGCACTTATTTTGGTCCCAATTGTAACTATTATGGAAGTCGGCGGCATTGGTCCCGCATTTCAGGAAATAAAGGGAATCGATCCGAAGTTATTTGATATTTTTAAAGGGACTACCGTGTTAGGCATTGTTTCCTTGATGGCGTGGGGGTTGGGTTACTTTGGCCAGCCTCATATCATTGTCCGCTTTATGGCGATTTCGTCCGTGAAAGAAATTAAAAAAGCAAGACAAATTGGTATGGGCTGGATGATTTTTTCGGTTGGTGGTGCGATGTTTACCGGTTTCATCGGTTTGGCCTTTTATTCTAAACAGGGACTCACACTAGCAGATCCTGAGACCGTCTTTATTGAACTAAGCCGCATTTTATTTCATCCATTAATTACTGGGTTTTTACTGGCTGCATTATTAGCTGCGGTTATGAGTACGATCTCATCCCAGCTTCTTGTGACCGCAAGTTCGCTGACCGAGGATGTGTATAAGACGTTCTTCCGCCGCTCAGCAACAGATAAAGAACTCATGATGATCAGCAGACTCTCTGTGCTAGTTGTTTCGATCATTGCTGTAGTCATAGCCTTTGATAAATATGGAACCATTTTATCGCTGGTCGGATACGCTTGGGCTGGCTTTGGAGCTTCGTTTGGTCCAGTTATTCTGATGAGCCTATACTGGAAACGGATGAACAGATGGGGTGCTCTTGCCGGAATGGTTGGCGGTGCCGTAACGGTCATCATATGGGCCAGTGTACCCGTATTAAAAAACAATTTATACGAAATTATCCCAGGATTTATTGTCGGTTTGGCAGCCATCTGGATCGTCAGCTTAATGACTCCCGAACCAAGTGAGCAATTACAAAGAGAATTTGATCAATATAAACACTCAGCATAACCTTTTAACACGTTGACCAAAAAGCCAAAATTTGATCATAGGGTTAAAGTGCATGTTGGTGAAAAAAAGCTGATACCCGAATTCAGTTTCGGGTTCAGCTTTTTTCATTCATGTTCATTCCTATCTGGAGAGTCCTAATCTATGGCACTTAAAAGGTCTGGTTTGCTAGAATAGGCGTTCAATTTATGATAATGTTAATGTGATAATAAAGCATGAAAGGATTTTAGTATGTTCAAAAGTGTTCAATTGATACTGGATGATTCCTTTACAATTGTTAATCAACATATACCATTACTAGATATTAAAGAGAAACTGAACGAGTACCATTTTGTTATTGTGTCAGGTGGAACATACTTGATCATTGCTAATTATGAAAAAAGCCTGATGGATTTAGGTGACGACTCGATACCCATTAATAATTGGCTAGAACAGCTTCACTGGCTGCCATCATCTGTCATTTCGGATGTCAATGGAGTCGATGGGCCGGTTGATTGGCGGAGGCCGGTTCTTGTAAAAGATGAAAAGGGGATTGTTGGGGTTCTTTCAGCTGAAAAGCGGATGGAAATGCTAGAAGAAGAAAACCGCCAGATTTCTGCTTATTTTCAGACCTTAGCAGAAACGATTAATGAATCAGTCACAGCGGTCGATCAGGTGGGACGCGTGGTCTATTGGAATACAACAGCGGAGGAAACCTATAAGATTAAAAAAGAGTACATCCTTGGAAAAAAAATAGGGGAGCACTTTCGTGATGAATCGATTGTCCTGCACCGAATTTTAAATGAGGGACGGCCGGTAAGAGGGCAATATCATCGACCTGATAAGGATACACATGTTCTCATTAACGCTTCACCCATCATCATCGAAAATAAGATTATTGGCGGAGTCGCGACCGAACAGAATATCACGAATATTATCCGACTAAACGAAGAATTGGATTCCAATTCTTCCGTGCTTGTTCAAAAAAACAGTCCCTTTTCAACCATGGTAAGTGAGAGTCCTAAATTTCAGGAAGCGTTGAAGATTGCGCAAAAGGTTGCCCATGCGGATATTCCGATTCACTTAACAGGGGAACCTGGATCTGGAAAGGAAATGTTAGCACAAGCGATTCATTATGGAGGCACAAAGGCCGAAGGGCCATTTATTACCCTAAACTGTTCTGTCATTCCTCCTGCTTTGTTGGAAATGGAACTTTTCGGTTTTCAAAAGGAAACCTTTACAGCGGAACAGCAAACCTTACAAATCGGTCGGATCGAGCAAGCTCTAGGCGGTACATTATTTATAGAAAATATTGACAAGATGCCGCTTCAGATTCAAGGAAAACTACTAAATTATATGGTCGATCACTGTTTTTACCGGGTCGGAGGAGTAGAGAAAATTACCTCACCAACCCGAATAATCACATCCACGTCAGAATCGATTGAAATACTCGTGAAAGAAGGACATTTCAACGAGCAGCTTTATTTTCATTTATCCGTTATTACCATTGATATCCCGCCCTTAAGAACTAGAAAAAAGGATATCGTTGCCCATATCCAGAACTATATTCTGGAATTCAGCTCTAAGTATAAAAAGCCAGTGCAGGAAATCTCTTCTGAAACCATGAACCTGTTGGTGAACTATGACTGGCCAGGTAATATCCGTGAACTTAGGAACACAATCGAACGTTTGGTTCTCCTTACTGACAAATCTGTCATTACCGATGAACATTTGCCTGATAATATGAAAAGTAAGTTAACCGTGAAACAAACTACCAGTCCAAAAGAAGAAATTGTTCATCTGGAAGATGTTCGAATAAATCCTGAAGTGATTGAGATTGAGGAAGCATTAAGAAAAACCTATGGAAATAAAAGCGCGGCGGCTAACCTTTTAGGTATTTCACGAGGGACATTGTATAACAAAATAAAAGAATATGGATTAAATTAAATGGAAAATACACCAACAATGGTGTATTTTTTCTTCAATCCACAGTGAAAGGTCATCAAGAAGAACTTATGGGAGGAGATTTATTTGACATTTATGCCAACAAAGCAACGTGATAAAGTAAGTTCTTATAAAAATCTTCGGTCGTTGTATGAGCAAAACATAACAGTGAACAGTATTTCTGAAACCATGGATACGTGTCATCTTACGGATGATGCTCAAATGATAAAAAACATGATGGATATGAAAGACTATGATGTGATGGGTGTGGAAGATCGTGGAGTGGTTATCGGTTATGTTATTAGAAATGAATTAACGGTAGGAATCTGTGAAGAGTATTACCGGAGTTTTAGTCCGACCGAGCTTGTCTCGGAATCCACACCATTAATTGATACTTTATTTTTTTTAAAAGAGAAAGAGCGAGTATTTATCCTGGAAGGGAATAGGGTAACAAAAGTAGTAACGCTGGCAGATCTCCAAAAACCACCGATTCGAATGTTATTATTTGGGCTGATTACCTTGTTAGAGATGCACTTATATCGAATTATTAATGATTTTTTCCCTGATAATACCTGGAAAAAACATTTAAGTGGCCATCGAATTCAATTAGCTGAAGAATTATTTTCACTTAGAAAGTCACGGAACGAAGCCATTCAATTATGTGATTGCCTACAAATTTGTGATAAACGAGACATCGTCCTGAATGAGAATCCGTTACGGGAACTTTTAGGGATTAAATCAAAGAGCAAAGGGAAAACATACTTTAAACAATTAGAGGGTTTACGAAACAACTTAGCACATGCCCAGAACTTGACGACACAAAATTCTTGGGATGAGCTGTTCTTAGTACTTGAACAGACTGAGAACTTATTAGGAGCTTGCGAAAAGATATGAGGAAGGATCACTACTACAGAAAGTGTAAGAAAAAATAAGAGAAAAAGGGTTGGTGCCTGGTTCTAAAGGTACCAACTTTTTTGTGTATCGAGTCACTTGATCTAATCGGTTCGAACTAAAGAAAATCGTGTCAGATTTTTCGGTAAATGAATACTATTTAGAATAGCAGCATTTCAATGTACAGGGAGAGGTGTGATGGCATCATGTTTTCTGCTACAGGAATGCAGGGATTCAAGATGTTTTCAACAGTCCACATTGTTACGTTAGTATTATTCTTCGCTGCATGTGGTGCATTGGTGTATTTCAGAAATCAACAGAAGCGATACCAACTGGTCATCAAATGGTCCTTGTTTATACTTTTGCCAACCTGTGAGATTTCTTTGCAATTATGGTTAATACTTACCCAACAATGGGCTGTGAGTAATCTTCCATTACAACTGTGTTCTATTAGTTCATTTTTGGCGATGTTTTTATTCTTGAAAAGGAACAAAAAAGTGTTTTATTTGTTGTATTTTTTTGGTACATTAACCCCCATTTTAGCAATGGTTACACCTGAAATGACCTACAATTTCCCACATTTTCGCTATATTGAATACTTCCTTCATCATTCCGTTATTCCGTTAGCCGCCTTTTACTTTATTCTTTTTGAAGATTATAGGGTACCGATGAAAGCAATGATTTCTAGTTTCTTAACCGTGAACCTGATCGCTGTCCCCATCTTTTTCTTAAATCTGCTGCTTGGCACCAACTTTTTCTACTTAGCGAGTCCAACAGAAGCCAAAACGATCCTCACTTTTTTCGGCAATGGAATTATGTATTATATAAATCTCGAGATTGCCGCCCTGATTGTCTTTTTCATTACGTATCTTCCAATAGGTATTTTACAACGGATTGAAAATAAAAAAAGCGTTTCGGTAAAACAAAATTAATCAAAAGGCGATAAAGATGGAGGCACCGTTCTTCATCTTTTTTATTTTCTTCCAATCTAAGACTATAGTTGTATTTAAAAATTTTGTGGAAGCAGTTATTATATGAAAATGTAATTCTGCAAAAAATATATCGTAAAAAGAGAGAAGGTATTTTAGAATGTCTTTTGGTTCATTTGTCATGGCTTTTTCAATGGCGGGATTAGACTATGACATGTTAAAAAATTTAGGAATTTCTATTGGTATTTTGGTATTATTTATCCTTTTTAGAAACATATTTACAAAGTATGTATTTCAGTTGATTGTAAAATTATCTCGGAAAACACCAACTGATGTTTTTACTAAAATTTGTTTAGGATTTGAACGTCCTTTGGGATGGTTCTTTATCATTATAGGTTTGTATTTAGCCATGGATTATTTCCCGTTTATCGAACAGCATAATACGTTATTTTTAAAATTCCTCCGTTCTATGGTTATCGTATTAATTACTTGGGGCTTGTTTAACTTGTCATCTCCAACTGAGGGTATTTTAATAAGTGTTAATCAAAAGATCAACAATAAGATTGATTTAATTCTATTACCGTTCATTTCAAGGACGATCCGCGTCATCATCATTGCCATCAGCATTAGTATTATTGGCCAAGAGTTTGATTATGACGTCAACGGATTGGTGGCTGGTCTAGGGCTAGGGGGTCTAGCCTTTGCTTTAGCTGCAAAAGAAGCGGTAGGAAATCTAATAGGCGGAATCGTCATTGTCACTGAAAAACCTTTTTCGATTGGAGATTGGATCTTAACACCTAGTGTCGAAGGGATTGTCGAAGATATTAATTTCAGAAGCACGAAAATTCGTACGTTTAGTCAGGCGCTAGTTACCGTTCCCAATGCAACACTTGCCAATGAAGCCATTACCAACTGGAGTCGAATGGGGAAGAGAAAAATTTCTTTTCACTTAGGACTTAACTATCAAACGACGAAAGAACAAATTCAACGAGTGGTTAAACGGATTGAACATTTATTAACCACACATGAAGAAATCCATCCTGATACGATTATGGTTGCATTTGATCATTATAATGAGAGTAGTCTCGATATTCTTATCTACTTCTTTACGAATTCTACTGTCTGGGCAGAGCACGTTAAAATTAAACATGAAATCAATTTAGCCATTATGGCGATATTAGAGGAAGAGGGAGTAGACATAGCGTTTCCAAGTCGAACCATTTATGTAACTCCAAAATCAAATGAAGAATTATTCCAAACAATGGGTTCATTTGATTGAAAATCGATGGATAGTAACATAGAAGAAGAAAGACCAAATGATGGTCTTTCTTTTTTGTAATGTGTGAGAGTGATTAATTCCAAATATTTCAAAACAAAAGGAATAAAGGTTTAATTTTGGGTATTGTTTGAATATTTTCTTATAAACTTTTTCATTAGAGTAATTAGAACTGCTAGATCAATTAGCATGTCTTCACCAGTTGTTACTTTTGTAGTTTCCATTGTGTATAGAGGAGTTTCTAGATCACTTTCATCCTCTCCAACAGGTGTTTCTTGCGAAGTTTCCCATGTGGATAGTGGAATGGATAAATCACTTTCATCCTCAAATACAGGTATTACTTGCGAAGCTTCCAGTGCCGAGAGTGGAATGGCTAGATTACTTTCATCCTCTACAATAGGCATTACTTTAGAAGTTTCTATTGTGGCCAATGGAATGGAAAGACTACCGTTATCCTCATCAATAGGTGCTCCTTGCGAAGTTTCCATTGTGGATAATGGAATGGAAAGACTATCGTCATCCTCATCAATACGTTCTCCTTGCGGAGTTTCCATTGTGGATAATGGAATGGAAAGACTATCGTCATCCTCATCAATAGGTTCTCCTTCTGATGTTTCCATTGTGGCCAATGGAATGGAAAGACTACCGTCATCCTCTCCAACAGGCGTTCCTTGCGAAGTTTCAGTTGTGAATTTAGGCAATGATTGATTCATTTCAGCCTCTTCAATATCTATTTCAAACGAAATTCCCGTTATGGATAATGGATTTGCTATATTCGTTTCCGCATCATTATCCGTTGTTTTTTGCGAAGATCTCTTATTGCGGTTTTTCTTATTTTTATTTTTATTTTTGTTTTTTTGACTGTTATTTTTTTTATTTTGACTGCTATTACTTGATTTTCCTTCTCTTTGTTGTGATTGTTGTGTATAAGTGTTTTCACTATTGGTCTTTTGAATTTTTAAACCATAGCTAATACTTTTAATATGGTACATGGAAAGACGAACGAGTTCCTGACCATTGATTAAAAAAATAGAATCATTATCTGCATTTGCGAGTACTCCCTCTATGGTCTCAGGGCCGCCACGATTAATTTTAATCCATTTGTATTTCATTGAGCCAAGCAGTTCTTGGAGATTAGCCCCTTTTATAAATGTTAAATTTTCAGGTAGGTCTATGTCGAAAGACATACTCTCTTTTATGTTATCTGTAAAACTTTTAATATGATTCGTATTGTAGTAAACAATTCCATCATCTTCGGTGAGAATGGTGATATGATCGTCGCCGGTATCCATTAACATCCCAATTTTGGATTCAGGTCCTCCTCTACCAATCTTGATTACTTTGCCAATGAACTTTTTCATGATGTCTCTATCCATAAAAATTCTCCCCTTACATTCCACAATTAAATTTATACTGCATGTATATGTATCACGGGAAGACGTTGTCCTAATAAAAAAGCCTGTTTATATTTCTCAAGAGAAAAATAGGCAAGCTGTTAAGAATGGATAGAACTGGGTGATTTCATTACATTCCATTTTTTCCTTTTCGAAACCAGCTAGTAGTATAATATTGAAGTTATGGATGAGGTTTTTAGAAAACATACAGAAGAAGGGAACGTTAAATGAACACATCATTAGAAATGCTTATTGATTTATTTGAACGGGCGGCTTTACTCTTGATTTGCCTATTCTTTATGATACGAATCCCACGATTTAAGGAATCGCTTCAAAAAGACCAGCATTCTGCCACAGAGCGTTTTGTCATTACACTTGTGTTTTGCTTATTTGCCATATTTGGTACGTATTCCGGGATCAATGTGGAAGGTTCACTGGTGAATGTCAGGATTATTGCGGTGGTTTCGGGTGGAATTTTATTTGGACCATGGGTAGGAATTATTACCGGTATTGTGTCAGGAGTCCATCGATATGTCATTGATATTGGTGGGATCACTTCCATCCCGTGCCTAATTACGAGCATTTTTGCAGGGATTGTTTCGGGGTATATTAATCGAAGCGTGAAACGGTCTTTGCGCTGGATTTATGGAATAGCAGCCGGAATGTTGTCGGAAATTTTGACCATGGTGTTAATCCTAGTGATGGCAAATCCGTACGAACTAGGTTTGGACATTGTTTCAAAAATCGCCTTCCCGATGATTATTGGAGAGGTCAACATTGGTTTAATTGTTTTGCTTGTGATGAGCGTTGAAGGTGAAAAGGAAATGATTGCGGCGAGACAGGCGAAGTTAGCATTGGATATCGCGAACAAGACACTTCCCTACTTTCGGTCGATTAATTCGGATTCCTTGACAGAAATTTGTCGTATTATTAAAGATGATATCAAGGCCGACGCGGTAGCGATAACCGATACCCATAACGTGCTCACCTATGTGGGCTTTGGAGAAGAACGATATGTCATTGGGCAGGAAATCATTAGTGATTTGACCAAAGAGGCCATTCACAGTGGGAAATTTATCATTCGGAATCAAGTTCAGGATCACCATACACCGCAAATTCACTCGCTGCTCATTGTTCCTTTTGAGGAGCATGGTGAGGTGACAGGCACCCTTAAAATCTATTACCGGAAAGCTTATAAAATGACCTATTCACTGCAGACAATGGCGATCGGATTATCGCAAATCATCTCCACACTAATGGAGGTTTCCCGGATTGAACAAATTAGGGAAGCTGCGAACAAGGCTGAATTAAAGGCATTGCAAACAAAAATTAATCCGCATTTTTTGTTTAATGCCCTCAATGCCATTGCCTCCACCACACGCAAAAATCCGGACAAGGCGCGTGAGCTAATTATTAATCTTTCTGGCTATATGCGTTACAATTTAGAAGTTAGTGATGAATTGATTGATATCCATAAAGAATTAGCACAAGTCCGAGATTACGTGGAAATAGAAAAGGCGCGTTTTGGGAGCCGATTAACAGTGGAATATGAGGTAGATGATGTAAATGTGTACATACCAAGTCTTCTTATTCAGCCTCTAGTCGAAAATGCCATTATCCATGGAGTCTTAAAGATAAAAGGACCCGGAAAGGTAACTATTTCGGTCAAGAATTTGGAAAACAAAGTAAGAATTAGTGTGAAAGATACCGGGGCCGGAATTAGCGAGGATGCCATTCATCATTTGCTCCATGATAATGTACCGGCCAACAAAATTGGCTTGTATAATGTTCACCAGCGAGTGAAACTCATTTATGGACATGGACTGGTCATTCACCGACTGTCACCTGGAACAGAAGTCTTTTTTGATATAGTAAAGGAGAACCTATGAGAGCAATTATTGTCGAGGATGAAATCCCTGCACGTGAAGAACTGGAGTATTTAGTTGAAGCCTATAGTAAAATTGAAGTGACCCATACTTTTGATGATGGCTTAGATGTATTAAAATTTTTGCAGGAGAATGAAACAGATGTCATTTTTCTAGATATTAATATTCCTTCCCTTAATGGGATGTTGTTAGCGAGTACTATCAGTAAATTTTCAAAAAGGCCATATATTGTCTTTACTACAGCTTATAAAGAGCATGCTGCCCAAGCTTTTGAACTTGAAGCTTTTGACTATATTTTAAAGCCCTATGATGAGAAGCGGATTGCCGCGATGTTAAGCAGATTGGAATCTGCTTTTAAACGAGATCACGCTGAAACATTGCTCCCGGAGGGAACACTCGTGTCTCATCCGTATCCGCTGGGAAAGCAAAGGGAAAACCCCTCACAGGCGTCTAATCGAATCAATTTGAAAAAGAACGATAAAATTATCGTAACAGACGCCAATGATATCTATTACGCGATTGCTAGTGAAAAAGTGACATTGGTGTATACGAAAGAGGAGGAGTACATCATGCCGATGAGCATCTCGGAATTTGACGCACTTTTACCAGAGAACCTATTCTTTCGATGTCATCGTTCTTATACGATTAACTTGACCAAAATCCGCGAAATCGTTCCATGGTTTAATCAAACCTATATGCTTCGTTTAAAAGGTCTTTCTGAGGAAATTCCGGTCAGTAGAAGTAAGGTGAAAGCGTTTCGACAAATTATGCATCTATAACCGCCATTCATTCCGAATAATAGGCATCTCATTCTGAAACCGATTTCTTTCTCTTTTTCGATGCTATGATGATGATGTAAACAAAATCAATTAAAGATTATTAAATGTAACATTATCATTTTTACATGGAAGAAAAGAGGAGATCGCAATGAAATCAAGAACAGATCGTCGATGGCTGATCGTGTTAGGAACGATTATTGTACAGATGGGTTTAGGTACCATTTATACGTGGAGTCTTTTTAACCAGCCGTTAGTAGAACTCTTTCATTGGAAGTTAAATTCAGTTGCTATTACGTTTTCTATTACCAGCTTCGCCTTGGCATTCTCTACGTTGTTTGCTGGAAAGCTGCAGGATAAATGGGGGCTTCGCCGTTTAATTGGTGTTGCAGGCTTTGTACTAGGAGCAGGATTAATTCTTAGTTCCCAAGTATCATCTTTATGGATGCTTTATATTTTAGTTGGTGTTGTCGTTGGGGCAGCAGACGGTACAGCTTATATTACGTCATTATCAAATTTAATTAAGTGGTTTCCAGAGAGAAAAGGACTTATTTCAGGAATTTCTGTTGGTGCGTACGGTACGGGAAGTTTGTTATTCAAATTTATAAACGGTTCACTGATTCAATCCGTTGGTGTGTCTCAAGCCTTTTTTTACTGGGGATTAATCGTCATGATATTAGTTGTGGGTGGTTCATTCCTAGTACGAGAAGCAAAAATGGGTCAAGCAGTGCAAACCCTTAGTGACAGCGTTCAAAAAGATTTCACTGTGAAAGAAATGCTTAAAACCAAGCAAGCTTATCTATTATTTGTCATTTTCTTCACTGCGTGTATGAGTGGATTATTCTTAATTGGAATCGTGAAGGATATTGGAGTGAGAATGGCTGGACTTGATGTGGAAGCGGCTAGTAATGCTGTGGCATTAGTTGCTATCTTTAATACAAGCGGTCGTATCATTCTCGGGGCCTTATCGGATAAAGTCGGTCGTTTAAGAGTGGTCTCATTTGCCCTTCTTGTAACTGCAGCAGCTGTGACCGTATTAAGCTTTGTCCAACTTAATTATGCCTTGTTCTTTGCCTGTGTTGCTGGGATTGCCTTCTGTTTTGGCGGGAATATTACGATCTTCCCGGCTATTGTCGCTGATTTCTTTGGCTTGAAAAATCAAAGCAAAAATTACGGCATCATTTATCAAGGTTTCGGAATTGGAGCCATTTCTGGATCATTTATTGCTTCTGCCTTAGGTGGTTTTATTCCTACATTTAAGCTTATAGCGGTACTGAGCGTTGTATCCTTACTCATCGCCATGACCATTAAGGCACCAAATGTTGGAAATCCAAAAACGAAGGAAAAAACCAATCATGGGAAAGTTCACAATCTTTCACCAGAGACACGAGCAAGTTAATAGTGAACGTTATTAAAAGGAGGCAGCGAACCCAAAGGGGTCGTTGCCTTTCTTGTTATCTTGGAAAAATGTCTCCATTTCATTAGAGTAAAAAATAATCCAGTGAATGAAAAAATTGTTTTTACAAAATATAAAAAAGCAACAGTTCATTAACTAGGAGGTTCGACAATGCCTAAAGTTGAAGTATCTTGTTCAATAGCCAACTGTTCGTTTTATGGTGAAGGTAATGTATGTACAGCGGATAAAATTATGGTTGAAATTGATAACCATGCCCGCTATGATACAGAGTTTTCTTCCGAATTAGGTGAAAAGAATCATGTGGATACGGCAGGTACCTCAGCCGAAACCTGTTGTAAAACCTTCAAACCAAAAAGCAAAAATAGTTAACTTCTTCTGTTGTAAAAAAGACGGACTTGGGCTTCCCAAAAGGAAGAACCAGCTCCGTCTATTTTTTATTGGTTTGTTTATTTATAATTATTTTTCCAGCACACAGGATTATTCAAAAAATAATAAAATATAATAAATGAAAAGAAAAAATAGGCGGGATAACATGATGAAAATGATGGCTTATTTGATCGCTGTATTGTTGGTTTCAATGGGATTAGCTGCTTGTACTTCACAACAGGATGTGGAAAGTGAAAAACCACCCGTAACAGTACCAGATGGAGAAAATCCGTCAAATCCCAATGGACCTGTTTCAGAGGAACCGGAGGAAGAAGTATATCACAATGAAGTCTTTAAAGATGTCGTCGTTACAGAAAAGGCTGATACAATCCTTGTAACAGGGAAAGCCCAAGTCTTTGAAGGGGTCTTTCAATATGCTCTATATGATGGAGAAAAAGTCGTTAAAGAAGGAAACTACCAAACAGAGGGCGCGCCAGCTTGGGGTGAATTTGAAATCACATTTGCCAAGGAGTTAGTATCTACAACTACAGGTAAATTAGAATTATTTGTATATTCCGCAAAAGATGGTTCAAAAATAAATACGTTAGAAATTCCCATAGCATTAGGTAACTAAGGCTATGGGATTTCTAAGATTAACGTTTTTTTGCACTAAGGGTCATTTTATCTATTACAGCAGCCACCATAATCCCAATTGCATACCGAATCAAATCCACTGTAAGAAAACCTTGACCAAGTATTAACGCTCCAATCAATGTACCGCGCAGATGATTAATCCATTCTGCTTGATAGAGTTGACTGAATTCGATGCCATAACTGAATAATAAACTAAGGATGATGGCTGTTAGGAGGCTCTTTCGCACCAGCAAGAAACGAAATCCGAAATAAACCATCATCGCCCACAGTGCATCCCCGGCATTCTCCGCAACAAGGATCGGAAGCAGTTGAGAGAATTTTCTTGAGGCCAGGCCAAGTATGATGGTGAGAATAACAGCGAACACATAACCCAACCTCATGTAAGATGATTTATTAGATTTTTGATGGTGGTCACTAGTCATACGAATCACTCTTTTCTTCTCATACCTTTTAGGTTGAATATACTTGTATTTTTGGATTGTAGCAATGAAAAAAAGAGTTTAATAAATGAGAGCCATTCATAAGAATTAAGCTGCCATCTCGGTGGCTTTTTTTATATAAGAATATATTAAAAGAAGGAATGACAACCCACAATCAAGAATAGAAATAGGTGAAGATGAACAGGGGTGAAATGAATGCTTACACGTGAAGATCTATTGGAAATTAAAGAGCTTCAGGGGGGTTGTGAAGAAGAGGGTGGATTCAACCTGAAGCTAAATTTTGATATGCTTGAAAATCGGATTGGAAAACAAAAAAAAGACTTATTTCATTATGAAGACGGGAAGCTTGTCGGCTTTCTTGGCATCTATGGTTTTGGAGATAAAGTAGAAATATGTGGAATGGTGCACCCCGATTACCGAAGAAGAGGAATTTTTTCTGAGTTGATGGAAAGGGGCCTGCTAGAGTCCGAAAAACGATATCCTACGATTTTGTTAAATGCTCCAACAAAATCTCAATCAGCCAAGCAGTTTTTGAAAAGCGTTCCATGTGCTTTTTCGATTGCTGAGTATCAAATGAAATGGCAGGAAACGCAATTGTCTGAGGACCCGACTGTTACATTGCGTCCGTCAATTTCTCCAGAGGATTGGGAAGCCGAAATCCAACTTGATTTTTTAGGGTTCGGAATCAACGAAGAGGCGGCACGAGCGTTTAACCAAACGATTAGGGAAACCAGCGGTGACGAACGTTTCATAATTGAAGCGGAAGGAAAAACTGCCGGAAAAATACGCGTTTCCGAATCGAATGGTGAAGCTTGGATCTATGGTTTTGCCATTTTTCCTGAACTCCAGGGAAAGGGGATTGGAAGAAAAGCCTTATCGAATGTAGTTATTAGGGAGCATCAAAAAGGATTACCTATTTTTCTCGAGGTAGAGGCTAAAAATGCCAATGCGCTTAGGCTCTATGAATCATGTGGATTTAGAAGCTACCATTCTCAAGATTACTATTTATATGAAAAGTAATTTCAAGTAAAACATAGTGGAATTTTAAAGAAAGATGCTCTGTATTGCATCTTTTTTTATGGAACTTATTAGATTGTTGATTTTCAAATTCGCTCATTGAAGTCCGAAATTGGCTCAAAAGCTCAACAATGATGATTATTTAACAATAAATTTACATAGAATTTTTAAAGGGTTTCATTCATTTTTGCCTAATTCTATACGTAAGAAATAATAAAGGGAGGAATTGGAGAGAATGAAACGACAAAAAACCTTTTTTATTTTTAAAGATTTAATATTTGAAGTTAAAAAGCCCGAAATTACACTCAAACAAATCAGAGTTTCAGAGATTAAATTTGAAAATGAGGAGTATAAAGCACTTCGCAAAAAATTCGATGAAGATCTGTTTACGATAGAAAAAAAACCTGAGGGTTGGTTTATTAGGGAGAAAGAGTAAGACCTTCTCGTTTGAGGAGGTTTTTTCATGTAAGGATATCACAATTACGCTAAAAAAGGGTTAGTCTCTCATTCCTTTGAGGGACTAACCCTTTTTTGGTATCTTCGAAAATGGTTTAGTGGTACTCTTTTCCGGAAGAACGGAAAATTCCTGTTTCTCGGAAAAGGGACATAGATATAATTCCGAAAAAGCGGAAAATATTTATTTTATTTAACCAAGAATGTGAAAGTACTTAAGGACTTCTTCCCTTATTCCTTCATTCTGAATAATAAAATAGATTTGGCATAAAACTTGCTTCTTAAATGAGTATCATCGATTTTATAGAATAGGAGGTTAGAAAATTGTAAACGTTTTCTGTGAATTGGTTGTTCCAATCATATATGTCGATAAAGGAATGCCTTATTGGAATGTTCAGCAGGCATGATTCTATAAAAAAGGAGAAACGAGCATGAAGAATGGGAAAATAATGGATTCGTTTGATCAAGCCATCGAGGATATCCATGACGGAGCCACGATTATTGTCGGAGGATTCGGTCTATGCGGGATCCCTGAAAAGGCGATTCTGGCTTTAAGAGATAAAGGAGTTAAAGACTTAACGATTGTCAGTAATAATTGTGGTGTCGACGATTGGGGACTCGGACTTTTGCTTGCGAATAAACAAATTAAAAAAATGATTTCTTCCTACGTGGGTGAGAACAAGATTTTTGAACGCCAATTTTTAAGCGGCGAATTAGAAGTGGAACTCGTGCCACAAGGTACCCTGGCAGAACGAATCCGTGCAGGAGGAGCTGGTATTCCTGGATTTTATACTGCGACAGGGGTTGGAACTCCGATCGCCGAAGGAAAGGAACACAAAAATTTTGACGGAAAAACCTATATCCTTGAAAAAGCAATTGTTGGCGACTTTTCCTTAGTAAAGGCGTGGAGAGCGGATTCGCTAGGGAATTTAGTTTACCACAAAACAGCTAGAAATTTTAATCCGTTGGCAGCAATGGCTGGAAAAATCACGATTGCAGAAGTAGAAGAAATTGTCGGTGCAGGTGAGTTAAATCCCGACCACATTCATACACCAAGCGTGTATGTTCAGCGACTTTTAGCAGGGGAAGGTTATGAAAAGAGAATTGAGAGACGGACGGTTATTCAAGCATAAGGAGGAGAATTTTCAATGGATGTACGTCAAAGGATTATCAAGCGGGCAGTGCAGGAAATAAAAGATGGGATGAATGTCAATTTGGGTATTGGAATACCGACGCTTTTAGCAAATGAAATACCTGCTGAATACAGCGTTTTGCTTCAATCGGAAAATGGTCTTTTGGGGATCGGGCCCTATCCGGATGAGGAACAAGTGGATCCTGATTTAATCAACGCTGGGAAAGAAACAGTGACAGCAGTGAATGGCGCCTCTTATTTTGATAGTGCCGAGTCCTTTGCTATGATCCGCGGCGGCCATATTGATTTAGCCATTCTTGGCGGTATGGAGGTTTCAGAAAACGGTGATCTTGCCAACTGGATGATTCCAGGGAAAATGGTAAAGGGTATGGGCGGAGCGATGGACCTTGTCAATGGGGCAAAGCGCATTGTTGTGATTATGGAACATGTCAATAAATATGGCGAGTCTAAAATTAAGGAAGAATGCACCCTGCCTTTAACAGGGAAAGGGGTTGTCCATCGCTTAATCACTGAGTTAGCTGTCTTTGATTTTACGCCTGAAGGAATGGTCTTAGTGGAAACTCAAGAAGGAGTTAGCCTTGAGGAAGTTAAGGGAAAAACAGAAGCTTCATTTACAATTTGTCCGGAATTGCTCGTTAACTCTGTATCTGTGTAAATCAAAAATCAGAATTAAGAATCGGAGGGGATTTTTTGGTGAAACGTAAACTCTTAGCGATAGCTGCTGCCTCTGCTTTAATGTTTCCGCTTGTTCCTCAAACATATTTGCAAAAAAATGTTTCCGCATCGAATTCTCCTGTGGTACCGGGGGCACAAGAAGTTACGGTGAGCAAATATGATGGGACAAACGGAAACTGGTTAACAACAAGAAATCCGTCTCAATATGCTGCTGCCACTGTCTTTGGGAATATAGGGCTCGCTCCTTATAATTGGGGGAATAAGGAAGAGGGAACAGGTTGGCATCGCATGTACAACCCTGCGTCAGTAAGCGGCGTTCAAGTCAACGGTATGTTTGACGATGCCAAATTTGTCATTCGTGTACCAGACAACTGGAATGGGAAATTAGTTGTAGGGGGAATCCCTGCAACTCGAAATGAAACGGCGACTGATTTACTGTTTAGTGATTATGTTTTAGCAAAAGGTTATGCGTTTGCGGCAACAGATAAAGGGACACAAGGGGAAATGGACACTAACGATCCATTCGCCAAAGCCAAGAACGCCTTAGCTGCAGAGGATGACAGCATCTTGGAATGGAATCAGCGCTTTCGCCAATTGACCATTGCAGCGCAAAAATACTTAATTGAAAATTATCGGGATCAACTGATTAAAGAGAAAGATCGGAAAAATCCAGCCAGCAAATTGATAACAAAAAAACACAAAGTGCCTACCTATGCGATGGGAATTTCAAATGGCGGTTATGTCGTCCGTTATGCATTGGAACACGACGGTCCAGATAAGACCGGGGAACCTGCACTATATGATGGCGGAGTGGATTGGGAAGGCGTGTTATGGCGTGCGAAGGATCCGAATTTAATTAGTTCGTTAACCCCAGTCGTTAATCATGCGGAGAAAGCCCTTTACGGTACGGGTAAAGAAAAGCAAACGGCAATGAAAGAAATGTATAAAGCTGGTTTACCTAGAGGCTCTGAAAAACTGTGGAGTTATCATGATCAAGTCTACTGGTTCCTCACCTTAAATATTTATCGGGATGAACTTGACCCAACCGCACCTAACCAAATTGACTGGAGAAACTATTTGAATTATAAGCTGGATGGTACTCGTGATCGAACTTACGATAACATTTTTAAAGATTACAATTATATGTTACGCCCAAGCGCAGTCAAACAAAATGTAAAAGCAATTGAAAATACGGGCGATATTGATGTGCCGTTGATTAGTATAACTGGTTCATGGGACTCATTAATTTTTCCGTCCATCCATGCGGATGCTTACGACAAGCTAGTAAACAAAGTCGGAAAGGGCAAATTACACAGACTCTATACCGTTGAAAAAGGAAACCATGTCGACAGCTTGGTCTGGAACAATCCAACGGATCCGAATAAAGAGCTCCAGCCATTGCTTCCGTATGCCCACCAAGCTTTTGACTTACTCGTGGACTGGGTGGAACATCATAAAAAGGCACCTAAAAGTAAAGTCATTCCATCCCCACAAGATCCTACAAAAGTATTAGATATTAAGACTGGTAAAGAAGTGAATCCGAAGTAAAAAGAACTACTTTCCAATCAGCGAAGAATAATCTCCACGCTATTCTGCAAACTATGAATGCAGAAATAGAGTGAAGGGATATCAAACATGAGAAAACATTTGGTGATTGTATGCAGTTTGTTGTTTATCATCCGATTTACTAGTATTCCTGCCCATGCCACTGAGTATAAGCCAAGAAATATATATGTTGTAAAGCAAGGCGATTCGTTGCCGCGAATCGCTGTTCAATTTGGAACCTCCGTCAATGACCTAAAAGGGGCCAATGGATTGCAGTCGAATTCAGTATTGGTTGGCCAAAAATTGTGGGTTCCAATCACGTATGAAGTGGTGGCTGGGGATACACTGAGAGGAATAGCGTCGGCATTCCATTCTTCTGTCCATCTTATTAAAGCCAAAAATCGACTTTCTACTGAACGACTGTTTATTGGGCAAATATTAAAGATCCCTCCTAAAAAAATGACGATGCAAGGGCAGCATATTTTGATGACACGGGAGGAATTTAGGGATTGGTTATTTCATGCACAGATTAAGAGGAAAGTGACGCTCATCCAACAGCATCACACCTGGCAGCCGTCTTACAAGCAATTTAATGGGTCCAATCATTTTCAGATGTTGATGGGAATGGAAAATTTCCACAAGCGAAAAATGGGCTGGAGTAATATTGCTCAAAATATTACCACCTTTCCGGATGGAAAAATAGCCGTTTCTAGACCCTTTAATATAGCCCCCGAAGGTACCATAGGGCCAAGGGCGAATGCCATAGGAATCGCAATTGAAAATGTTGGCAACTTCGATAAAGGTCATGATGTAATGACAGAGGCACAGAAGGAAACGATTGTGTATATTTCAGCGGCCCTGTCGATTAAATTCGGTCTGACGCCGTCCATTGACAGTATTACTTATCATCATTGGTGGGATCTACGAACGAAGGAACGAGTGCTGGACAGGGGTCCAAATTATAATGTAAAAACGTGCCCGGGAACTGGATTTTTCGGCGGGAATTCCACTGCCAGTGCTATTCATAACTTTTATCCGCTCGTTTCACGGAAGATGCAAGAAATATTAGCCTCAATTCATTAGAGAGAGTATTCATGAGGGCAAAATTGGTATATAGGATTTTGTCTTCGTGAACACGACTTGTGATTTTTCGCTGATCATTTATATGATTAGCCTCTTTTTTTTGTTAATAATCCAGAAAACACGAACATTAACATATTTTTTGTTGAAAATATTCACCTTTTTGTTGTCGATCCATAATAAGTTTGTTATATTAAAAAAGTAATAACTGACATATCCTTACTCGTATAGACTCGGAAATATGGTCTGAGTGTCTCTACCTGGTTCCCAATGAAAGAACTAGACTACGAGTTAAAGTATTCGGCTTCGATTAGACGTTTTTTGTGCCTTGGCCATTTATTAATTTAGCAAAGATTTATTTTTGTTGCTAGATTATCAATACTTTGACTTTCGTAGGTCTAGAAGGTAGATATCAATCTACATTTCTAGACCTTTTTCTTTGGACAAGGCTACCCGAGTAGATCAAACATCAAAAGAAATGGGAGAGGTTTTTATGAAAAACAAAAGCTTAAAGAAGTTCGTTCCATTAGCTGTTATTGCTGTACTATTCTTATCGCTCTTTGCATTCCGTAATTCTACTTTACTAGTAGAAGAAAAAGTAGAAGGGGCAGCAAGACCAATCCTCATTCAAGGCCCGATGCCTATTGAAGCCGAAAAGTTTGCACAAAAATTAGAAAAAGTGAAAGTGGAAAAGTCAGGAACGTTTGTCTTTTACAAAGGAAAGGTGAACAATTATCCAGTCATCGTTGCTAAAACAGGTAAAGGAATGGAAAATACAGCGGCTGCAACAGCATTAGCCATTGAAAAATACAATCCGATCGCGATTATTAATCAAGGGACTTCAGGTGGGCATGACCCAAGTTTGAACGTATTTGATATCGTTTTAGGAAAGAGAACAACAAATATTGGTTCGTTAAAAACAGGAAATATGGCAGAAAATGAAGGTATGGATCCATCGATTTGGAAGCCTATGGACTTGATGGCTTCTGAAGGAAGCGGGTCAGATCCGAATGCAGAAAAAGTTCGTTACTACTATGGCGACGAGAAGCTTCTTGCAGCAGCAAATGCCGTAAAAGATAAATACACCAAAGGTAAAGTGGTTGAAGGGACCATCGGTTCAGCAGATGTCTGGAACAATGAAGTCGATCGGATTAAATGGTTCCATACAAATTATGGTACATCTGTAGAGGAAATGGAGGGTGCGGCTGCAGCACAAATTGCTGATGCGTATGATGTCGCATTCTTGGGTATTCGCATTCTTTCTAATAATAAAACAAATGGCGGAGCATACAACCCCAATACAGCTGAGGCTAATCAAGACTATGTTTACGAAGTGGTTAAAAAGTATATTGCAACAGTGCAAAAAAAATAATACGGTTTTAAATTAAGAACGCACATTTGGCTGGTCCAAAATGTGCGTTTTCTTTTCTTGATTTTTAAACGCTAATGTTTCTTAAATTAAAGATATTCAAGTCTATTGGTGATTTCATTCATTAATTTTCCAAAATCGTTAACCCATGAAGTTGTATGTATTTCTATTTTTGTGTCTGCACAGTATAATCAGGGATGGGAGTTGAGATAGATGAATAAAAACGACGTCGCTGCTATTCGCAAGCAATTTAAATTAAATAATGATCTCTTGGCCATTCATGAAATCTACAATGTCTATGTTCAGAAAGAATCAGGTGAGATTTATCATCACGTTTGTCAACCGTTTCAAATGTTAGAACTGGAAACACAAGAATTGTTTTTAGGAAATTTTAAAAAGGTTTTGACCGGTCAACTTGATTCCAAACTGTTCGAGCTAAAATTCCAGCGTGATGCTGAAGACAGCACTCAGTCGATTCTCTATGATGGGTTACAGGCTGACACAACCGAAGATTGGCTGGAATACATGTTCGCTATGGTTGGAAAAATGTTTGCTCATACGGTGTATGAATTTGATACGGTCGTGACGTTTATCCGCGGAGAATATCGTAAACCGACGAGGAAGCGGGATTCAGAATCAGAAGAAGGCGGGGATGACGAAGTCTATTCCAACCATTTTATTCTTTGCAGTCTTAATAGAACGGATCAGCCGAAAAAGGCCTTGCTATTTGATTATGTCGAGAAAGAATTTAAATCGAATACGGTCTTTGATCCAATCATTAATTTGCAATCTCCAATGTCTGGCTTTCTTTTCCCTGCATTTAATGACAATTCTTCAGACGTAAACCATATTCTTTATTGTGCGGGGAAAGCCAATGAACCGGATTTTACGTTTATTGAACAGGTCCTTAATTGTGAGGAAATCATCACGGCAGACGAAGATAAAGATGGTTTTGAACTAATTTTAAAAAAAGTAATTGGGGATCAAGTGGATTCCAAAGTCATTTCCAATGTTTATGAGGAAATTGATAAAGTGATCCAAGAGAATGAAGAAAACGAAGAAAGTGCAGCCCCTATGTTGGATTATAAAGACATTGGACGCATCTTAGAAGTAAGCGGGGTCGAAAACGTAGATACTGCCCAAGTGGAACATGCCTTTAAAGATGTGCTGGCAGACGAAACCCATGAGTTCAAAGCGAGCAATTTAATTCCTAAAAAGATAAAGATCGATACAAATGTGGCAAATTTATCTATCGACCCAAAAGACCTTAAAAACATAAAATATATTATGTATCAAGGAAAACGATGCTTATTGTTGGAAATCGATGAAGATGTCATCGTGGAAGGATTTCGACTAGAAACAGAAACATTGTAGCTTTATAGGGACAGGCTCCTTAAACTTTAAAAAAGAGAGTCAAAAACAACTGATTTTCAATTGTTTTTGGCCTCTCTTTTTATGTTTACAATAATTGATATATTCTTATATGAAAAGTTTTAATACCATCATTACCAACCCGGCTATCAATGCTGATATAGGCAATGTAATCACCCACGTTGTAACAATTCGTATCGCGACTCCCCAGTTCACACCCTTAAACCGCTTGGACGATCCCACGCCTAATATCGCAGATGAAGACACATGTGTCGTTGATACGGGGAGTCCAAACATGGTTGCCCCTTGTAAAACGGCAAATGAGGTTAAATCTGCGGCAAATCCATTGATTGGTTTTACTTTGAAGATTTTTTTAGCAACGGTTTTAATAATCCGCATTCCACCAATCATGGTACCAAGACCGATAGTACCAGCACAGAGGACTTGTACCCAAAACGGGACATCCAATGTCGATTGGAATCCGCCTGCCACCAAAGCGAAGACAATGATCCCCATCGTTTTTTGGCCATCGTTTCCTCCGTGAGAAAATGCCGCTAGCCCAGAGGCGATGATTTGGAATCCCCGAAAACCTCTCGTTGCCCGATATGGATTGGCATTCTTAAAGATAATCGCTAATATTTTCATGATGATAAATCCAACACCAAATGCTAAAAAGGGCGAAATGATTAGGGCTTTAATAATATCGGTGAATCCTTCCCAGTTTATTGCATCAAAACCGGATCCAAATATAACTGCTCCTGCCACTGAACCGATTAACGTATGGGAAGATGAAGAAGGAATCCCATAGTACCAGGTTAAAAGGTTCCAAAAAATCGCGGCAATCAGTGCAGCAATGACGATTAACAATCCATTATCAATTTGAAAAGGATCGGCAATCTTTCCGCCTATTGATTTCGCAACCGCTTGTGAAGTTAAAGCACCGACAAAGTTTAAGGCGCCTGCATAAAAAACAGCAAATCTTGGTGATAGGGCCTTTGTAGAAACTGACATCGCAATTGCGTTAGCGGTATCATGGAAACCATTAATGAATTCGAAGATTAACGCAAGTATAAGGATGATAACGATAATCGTCATTTATTCCTCCAAAATGGACTGACTTGAATTTACTAAGTTTTATCAGGAAGGTGATTATGCATTTTTCATGATAATACTTTCCAATGTATTGGCGACGACTTGACAGAAGTCTGCAATGTTTTCAAGTTCTTCATAGATTTCTTTATATTGAATAATACGAATCGGATCTTTTTCATTTGCAAACAAATGTGTAATGGATTCTCGTAATATAGCATCGCATTTCGATTCCAAATCTTTTATGGTAATGGCATGCTCCCTCATGTTTTGTAATTTCTTTGATGCCAACATTTCAACAGCTGTTTCAATTTCAACCGTACAGCTTTGGATGGCTTCAACAAACCGAAGCATATAATCATCAGCATTAATAATTGAATACATTTCAAACAAGGCAGCAGTATGTTCTAAGCCATCTAAAACATCATCCATGCTCATTGTCAGTGTTAAAATATCCTCACGTTCGATAACGGTGATAAAAGCATTATGTAAATCTTTGATCACCTCATGGACTAAAGAATCCCCGTTGTTTTCATAATCCTTCATTTTTTCGGAAAAAATCTTCAGGTCACTCACATTTTTCAGTTTATAATCAGCGAAATAGTTTGCACTTTCTTTTAAATTCGTCGCAATATTTCCCAAATATACGGCAAACTTGTCTTTTTTTCTTGCCATACTATGACCTCCACTTTTCTGTTAATTATACAAATATAATATTTCCTAATTGAGCTCTACCATTCAAAGTAAATTACAATAGCTTAATCAGCAATTAATTAGAATGAAATTGCATTAAAGTATTCCATTACAGTAGATACTATCTTTGGGTTTTATCAGATTTCTGTAGTCATATTTTTGAGGAAAGGAGGGTATAAAATGAAGTTTCCACATGATTTTTTATTCGGAGCTGCCTCTGCTTCGTATCAAATAGAAGGTGCATGGAATGAAGATGGGAAAGGTGTTACCAATTGGGATGTCTTTTCGAAGATTCCAGGGAAAACTTATGAGGGGACGAACGGAGATGTAGCGATTGATCATTATCATCGTTACAAAGAAGATATTAAATTAATGGCAGAGATGGGGCTTGAATCGTACCGGTTTTCGATTTCTTGGGCGAGGATATTACCAACAGGGGACGGCGACGTTAATGAAAAGGGCTTGGAATTTTATAATAATATCATTAATGAATGTTTAAAGTATGGAATCGTTCCTTTTGTTACCCTGTATCATTGGGATTTGCCATTGACGCTCGAAGAAGATGGAGGATGGACGAATAAACGAACAGCAGAAGCTTTTGTGAAGTATGCAGAAGTGTGTTATCAGGCATTCGGGGATCGTGTCAAACATTGGATTACCTTTAATGAAACAGTGATGTTTACAGGATTAGGCTATTTAAAAGGAGCACATCCACCTGGAATTCAAAATGATGAGAAAAAATACTTCCAAGCAACGCATTATGTGTTTTATGCCCATGCGAAAGCGGTTGAAGTTTATAAGGAACTGAATCAGTACGGAGAGATCGGGATTACCCATGTGTTCTTACCTGCCTTCAGTGTCGATAATCAATCTGAGAATGTATTGGCAGCAAGACATGCCAATGAATATGAAACTTTTTGGTTCTATGACCCTATTTTAAAAGGAGAATATCCGTCCTATGTGGTTGAGCAGTTAGAGAAGAAGGGCTGGACACCAATCTGGACAGAAGAAGAGCTAAATGCGTTAAAACGAAATGCAAGTAAAAATGATTTTATTGGACTTAATTACTATCAGCCAATCCGAGTGGAAAAAAATCATGAAACTCCATCATCGTTGGAACACTCACGAGAATCCTCTACTTTAGCACCAGGAAACCCGTCTTTTGATTATTTTTATCGAACTGTGAAAATGGAGGATAAAACCTATACAAAATGGGGCTGGGAAATCTCGCCGGAAGGATTCTTAGACGGCCTGCATATGCTAAAAGACCGTTATGGTGATATTAAAATGTATGTCACTGAAAATGGCCTGGGTGATGAAGATCCGATCATCGAGGGTGAAATTGTTGATGTGCCACGGATAAAATATATTGAGGAACATTTAAAAGTGGTTAAGCGTGCGATGAAAGAAGGCATCCATCTTAAAGGGTATTATGCCTGGTCTGTGATTGATCTTTTGAGCTGGTTAAATGGGTATAAAAAACAATACGGATTTATTTACGTGGATCATAAGGATCACTTAAACCGAAAGAAAAAGCTTTCATTCCATTGGTATAAGCATATTATTGAAACTCGGGGAGAAGAGTTGTAGAGAAAAGAATCCCTTGATTCTTTAATAGTTAACCAGCAAAAGAAATAAGCGGAGAATTTCCGGTTAAATGGGGAATGGAGCTCGTTTCGGGGTAAATAAGCGGAGTTTTTCCTGTTATGCAAAGAAAAATCTCACTTTTTCAAATTTTTTGAGTAAATAGGCGGAATCTCTCCGCCTATTTATGCCCTTTTTAATGATAATTACGAATTAAGCGGAATTTTTCCGTCTATTTATCAGATCGGGGCCTCACATGTCTTTTAATAAGAGAGCACCCACAAAGAACCTCTTGAATTGTTTTTTACTTACTTCGTATGTGACATGCGCCCTTCATCATACATTTTTAAATAGGGATCTTAAAAACGGATTTCACTAGTATAACGCACCTGCTATAAGAAACTGAGGGAAGGAAAATGAAAACATAGGAGGGGCTGAGTATGAAATTCACGATCCAGTATATTCCTCTAACCAAGATCAAGCCAGATTTATCGATGAAAATTACAGAGCATCTTAAGAGACTGCAGAGAGTCATGTGGGATTGCATGTTTGTTTTGGTTGTCAAAAAAAATCGCAAAGATGGCAATTATATTATTGTTAGCGGGCAAGATCGATTCGAATCCCTTAAGAAACATACGAAAAATATTTACGCTCCCTGTATAGTCGATAAAAGCAGTAGTTCCACTGGAATGTTCTCGTGGTTTCATCGATTCCGTAACAAACAACCCCTGGATGACTTTCCTTTAATGCCGGCCAGCTGGTCAATCGTCCGCTCATTTTTAAAGCAAGAACCTCGTTTTAAACAACTATCGCGGTCCGAACAAATCCGAGTTCTTTTTATTGCTGCGCATTACAAGAAAACCGTTATTTATTCCATGAGAACCACCGTGAATGAGATTCTAAGAAGTAAAAATTGATTCCCACAACAAAAAACAAGCCCGATTTTGCTTCGTGATTGAAGCGGAAATCGGGCTTTTCATTTCAAAAGCTTTCTTCTAAAAAAAAGGTGCACTGTCATGGACTCTTGGAGGGATTTATGGATGAACTATTACTGTTGACAGGTATGTTATTATAAACTTATTCTGAAAATTCCCAACAACCGGAGGATAAAAAGACTTGAAACGGATACATTATAGTTGGTTTATTTTATTGATCACATTTTTTTCTATTATCGTAGCAGGAATTGTTCGATCCTCCTCAGGGGTCTTGATTGTCCCTTTGGAAAATGCCTTCGGATGGGATCGTTCACTAATCTCGATGGCGTTTGCCCTTAACCTACTGCTATACGGGTTTTCTGGCCCTTTTATGGCGGCGCTGTTAGAGGAAATTGGTTTAAAGAAAATGATGGTTTTGGCGATGTCTACACTAATGGTTGGAGTTTTGCTTACTCTTTTTATGACGGAACCTTGGCAATTAATGATCATTTGGGGAGTAATCATTGGCCTAGGGTCGGGGCTGTTCTTAACGATATTAAGCCCTTATGTTGCCAATCATTGGTTTGAAAAAAGAAGGGGACTTGCAGTTGGCATTTTGACTGCGAGTACAGCGACAGGACAACTAATCCTTCTACCGCTGTTAGCGATTATTATCGAAGAATCTTCCTGGAAATGGGCAATTGGTTTTATTCTTATCCTGAGCTTCATTATGTTGATTATCATCCTACTCTTTATGAAGAATTCACCAAAAGAAATAGGGCTGCTTCGTTATGGATTAGAAAAAGAACCGCCTGGACAGCAAGTCGTTGTAAAGAATAATCCAATCATTATCGCCTTTCGTACATTGTTTGAAGCAGTAAAAGTGAAGGAATTTTGGTTACTTGCAGGCAGTTTCTTTATTTGCGGGCTTTCAACAAGTGGATTAATTGGTACTCATTTTATTTCTTATTGTATTGGCTTTGGATTTACGGCAGTTACAGCAGCTTCGATGCTTTCGTTTATGGGGATTTTTGATTTAATTGGAACCACTCTTTCTGGGTGGCTTTCGGATCGGTTTGATAACCGGTGGCTGCTGTTTTGGTATTACGGTTTAAGAGGGGCTTCACTCGTCTTACTTCCCTTAGCACTAGCCAAAGGTTCAATTACGCTACTTATTATTTTTTCCGTTTTTTATGGATTAGATTGGATCGCAACTGTACCACCAACGATTAACATTTCACGGCAAATTTTTGGGATTGAAAAAAGTGTCGTGGTTTATGGCTGGATCTTTGCTGCCCACCAATTAGGTTCTGCTGTGGCAGCCGGTGGAGCAGGGATTATCTATAATATCTTCACATCCTATACATGGGCCTTTGTTCTAGCAGGAATGTTTTGCTTGTTAGCCAGCCTATTTGTGATTGTAATAAAAAAACAAAATGTAAAAGTTGAAGTGAGTCAAACTTATAAAGCCTAAGACAAAGGGCCGTAATCGCAAAACAACTACAAAACATTAAATAATAAAATTAACTCGATACAAGTAAAAAGCATTTCTTTGCAAAAAAGGAATGCTTTTTACTATTTGGCTGTGTTAAAGATTAATGTTGATTTTCCACTCTGTTGATTGGAGTGGAAGGCACGAAGACTCCTGCGGGAGTACGGGGCAGGGGAGACCCCGCAGGAGCAAAGCGACGAGGAGGCTCCCCGGCACGCCCGCGAACCGCTTGTGCCTGGAACGGAAATCAACAGACAAGTTTAACACAGCCTATTATGTAAAAATAAAAGAATATACTTATAACAACAAGTATATAATTAAAACCAATAAGTTTTTATTGATAAACGATAAATAATGATATAAAATCAGATTATAATTAATTATGTGAGGTGCTTTTATGAAACAAGTTACGACACTCTTTTTAAAAGTAGCTGTTATTTTTATAGGAATCCCAGTTCTTGCATTGTGCATCTTTTTGGTACCTGAACTTGGAAATCTTGCAGCAAAATTGCTACCTGATTTTTCTTCTATAAAATATTTCGTTTCCATTATTTTTTATGCATCAGCGATTCCTTTTTACTTTGCTTTGTACCAAGCATTCAAACTGTTACGCCATATTGACAAAAATGAAGCTTTCTCCGAATTGTCTGTAAATGCATTAAAGAAAATCAAACAATGTGCCATCACAATCAGTATCTTGCATGTACTCGTCTTACCGCTATTCTATCTCTTTGCGGATAAAGACGACGCCCCAGGTGTCATCTTTGTCGGATTGATTGTTCCGTTTGCTTCACTCGTGATTGCAGTTTTTGCAGCTGTTCTCCAGAAGCTTTTGAAAGAAGCGATTGATATAAAATCAGAAAATGATTTAACGGTCTGAGGTGAGAACAATGGCGATAATAATCAATATTGATGTGATGCTGGCGAAAAGGAAAATGAGCGTAACTGAACTTTCGGAAAGGGTTGGGATTACAATGGCGAACCTTTCCATTCTAAAAAACGGGAAAGCAAAAGCAGTTCGTTTTTCCACGCTAGAAGCAATATGTAAAGCTTTGGATTGTCAACCTGGAGATATTTTAGAGTACAAAAGCGATGAAACCCCTTAAAATAATACGTTAAAAAAGGAGAAACATGATGTTTCTCCTTTTTATATAGGATTTTAAGCAAAGTCGTAAAAGAGCCATACATCATTCTAGGGCTGCTTCTTCAGTCTTTACCAATGCCTCAATAAACGACAACTGGATCATAAGTGCTGAGATTGTCATACACCGTTTTCATAACGCTAGGCGGGGTGTTGACACAGCCATGGGATCCATTGCTTTTATAGATATTGCCACCAAAGTTTGACCTCCAGTTGGCATCGTGGAATCCCTGCCCGTCATTCGTAAAAGGGACCCAATATTGAACCGGTGTCTGATAGGTAATTTTTCCGTTTTCTCTGCCCGTTAGGACAGCAGGTGTTTGCTTATAAAGGATATACCACACTCCTGGTGATGTATCATGTTGGGTACTATGATTGCCTGTAACCACATTCGTTGTGACGACTAACTTCCCATTTTTGTAAATCCAAATTCGCTGCGCTGCTATGGAGACCTCAGCATACGTATTGCCAATCCCATTGTTCTTGACAGTGTCATATCCGTAGCCTTCACCTTTCCATCCATTTCCGTAAATATTCGAGGCGGAAACTGATTTCTTCCCACTTTCAAAAGCTTTCACAATACGGGGGATTTCTTTATCAACATTTATGGCCCATCCATAGCCTTTCCCTTTAACCGATATGACCGAACCTGAATGGGTATTGAATGTGAAATCCTTGTTTAGTGTGGACTGAGAATGGTTAATTTCAGCAATCTTTTTCTTAACCTCACCCTCATCATTAATCTTAATCTGCAAATCTTTTGTAATAGATGCATTTTTAATTAATTCTTTTGCGGATAACTTAAAAACTTTGTTCTGTACTTTATAATCAACGGTCTGCACAAGGAATTCTTCTAGCATTTTCTGTTGATTTTTTATAAACTCGCTGTATTCTTTAATGGGCTGTATGTAGACTGGATTGAGATAGATTTCACTAACATAATTGTGTTTTTCAAAGTCCTTCAAAAGACTAGGGACATCATACTGATCTCCGCTAACACTGTTAGTGACAACAATTTGACCTTTTACTAAACGAACCTCCGCATCTTTTGGCTTTTTTAACGTTTGATTCATGGCTAACAGCTTTTCTTCCACTTGCTTTTTCAACGTTTCGTTTCGATATTGATCTTGTTTACTAGGCCATAAGGAATAATTATTCGCTTTTGATGAAGGAAAAAACGTCCACTGGCCCTTTAGTATTTTTTTGACTTGGGGCAGGTCACTTTTCATAAATCTCATTTTTGTATCTTTTCCATCGAAAACTTGTTTATCACCGACATAGACGGTATTTTTCAATATAGTAGTTTTTAATTTCTTTAATGCCTGATCAGCGGTCATTCCACCCACGTTTATCCCATTAATCTTGATATTTGAATTAAAATGGTTTGCTTGATAGTACCAGATTGCTGCAATCAAGAGTATGATCATGAAGAGAAGACTTCCGGTAATAAACCTCCAGTTTGCGAACCACTTTACTGAATTTTCGCGTTTTAAGTCCATTTCTTTAGTTACTGCTGTGCTTTCCATAAAGTTCCCTCCTACATCTGATGATATCCAAGCTTTAAATATTTCATTCTCTTAAACTATGTATTTATGTCATAGATTACAGTTTGATTACATTTATACAACTATTCTAACAAATGTAACCGTCGAACATTGTCAGATTTTGTATTTGATTAAATTTATTTAATTGTTGTAAATGCAATAAAATTAGGTTACATTTTATTCATATTACTTTTTATAGTAAATGCAACAAAAAACGAAGAAAGGAGAAAAATCATGAAAGAAATTCTACGCGAAATTGGAATGATCGCAAGGGCCTTGGATTCGATAAGTAATATAGAATTTAAAGAATATGACCTGACAAAAGGGCAGTATTTGTACCTTGTTCGAATATGTGAATATCCAGGAATCATTCAAGAGAAGTTAGCTGAAATGATAAAGGTAGACAGAACAACTGCAGCTCGTGCGATAAAAAAACTTGAAATGAGTGGTTTTATAGAAAAACAAGAGGACCAACAAAACAAGAAAATAAAAAAACTCTTTCCAACGGAAAAAGGGAATTATGTTTATCCTTTCATAAGAAGAGAAAATGATTATTCCAACATGGTAGCATTAGAGGGCTTTTCCGAAAGGGAAGTAGAAACCATGTTTACTCTTCTTCAAAGAGTTCGAAAAAATATTGAAGTAGACTGGGAATTTGTAAAAAAGGGGAACAAGAGAAATTATTAGTTAATAAAGGAGTGACAAAATTAAAATGACTATAATCATAAAGAAGTGTACCCTTGAAGATTTACATACACTACAAGAAATTAGTTACGAAACATTTAATGAAACATTTAAAGACCAGAACTCACCCGAAAATATGAAAGCCTATTTAGAAAGGGCATTCAACTTAAATCAAATAGAAAAAGAATTATCCAATATTTCTTCTGAATTCTTTTTTGTATATTTTAATAAAGAGGTCGCTGGATATTTAAAAATCAATACCAAAGAGGCTCAGTCTGAGGAAATGGGGGATGAATCACTTGAAATCGAGAGGATTTATATAGGGATCAAATTTCAAAAACACGGGCTTGGAAAATATTTGATAAATAAAGCTATGGAAATAGCAATCGAACGTAATAAAAAGAAAATCTGGCTGGGCGTATGGGAAAAAAATGAAAATGCTATTGCTTTTTATAAGAAAATGGGGTTTGTTCAAACTGGCGCACACTCTTTTTATATGGGTGATGAGGAACAAATAGATTTTATTATGACAAAAACGCTAAAATAAAACTTATCATTTATAGGAAAAGAAGAGGCTGCCTCGCAGCCTTTTATATTAAATTACTTAGGTATGTCATTCACTTCATTTGCCACACGGATCCCGGATTCAATTGCCCCTTGAATCCAGCCGTGGGTAAGGCCGGTATGTTCACCAGCAAAGTGTACTCTTCCCTCGGGTGTAGAAATATACGGATATAGCTCAACGTCCTGACCCGGTTCAAAAGAGGTAAAACCTCCGCAAGAATATGGGTTTTTACTCCAGCTAAAAGCTGCACCTGTAACGAATTCTGAATAAACCTGATTCCCAAATATTTCAGCCAAGTTCTTTAGTGCAATTTGGATCATCTCTCTTTCAGATAGACTCTCCAAGGTTAAAGCCTCATCTGCCCAAGTATAACTCGCAATAACAACCGCAGGTCCTTTTGAACCAATACCATAGCTTGGATAATAGGAAAATCGAATGGGCAGATCGGTGATTGATTTACCACCTAATTGCCCTGCTTTCTCCCAAAATCTACTTTTAAACTCGATGGCAATCTTAGAGGAGGCCATATAATTGAGTTCACGAATCGCTGTCCTTTTAAAATAGGAGAAGGATTCATAGGGCTCGACTTGCACAAACCGGAGCGTTGAAAATGGAATAGTCACGATGGCAAGGTCACCAGTCATGCTTAAGCTCTGATCGGTCTTCTGGTGCTTACAATGAATGGTTACATTGTTTTGATGTTGAGATATTTTCATTAATTTTTGGTTAAACAAAATATTTTCGTATAATTGTGGTTGAAAGGCTTTAGGCAATAGATCCATTCCACCCGTTATTTCATAAAAATTCTTCGTTCCGCTTAAGATGATGAGTTCTCGTAATATCTCTACAAAGGTCATCCCCATATACGCTTCCAAGTCAATAAGCACACCAATCATATCATTTGCACCGACAGAAAAATAGTAGTCTAAGAAAGAGCCTAACGATAGATTTCTATATTGTTTTTCTATAAGAGGCCAATTCTTTTTTGGATCTTTGTTTATAAAATCGATGATCGGTTGGACGACAGATAACAAAAGTTCTTCCGCTGATTTTCCTTTTTCATTTGGAGTAACGGGGTATTTTAAAATGCTGGGATCCTTCTCATACAATTGAAGCCTTGTTTTAATGCCATTGGCGTAGAGGATGTCATTTGGAGTTCGGTTTATAAATAGATTGGTAGGCAACTTAAATTTTTTAATATATTCAATGGTTAATTGATGTTTTTCGGGAATTCGCATCGGTCCGGCATTAAAATATAAGTTCTCGCTAAAAGGCGTTCTTATTGTATAAACACGTCCGCCCACTCTATCATTTGCTTCCAAAATGGTGACACTATGATCAGCTTCCTTTAATAAAGAGGCCGCGACGAGTCCAGCCATCCCTGCACCAATAATCATAATCTGTTTAGGATTTTGAGATTTCTTCAGACCTTTTTTAATGATGGTCAGCATTTGCTGCTCCGTTAATGGGGAATTCATCTATTGGGGCAACCTCCTTTGCGTTTCCCAATAATTGCCTTATTGCATTATATACAGGGAAAAGGCTGCATATGTGCAATTTATGACTCTCAAGTCTTGTCTTTACGGATAAAGAAAATCAACCATTTCTTTTACTAAACGTATGTGCTATAACATAGGAGAGAAGGACCCTCCAATTATGAGAATATGGTCCTATTAAAAGGAGGGGATCGTTATGAGAGTAGAACCGACGGAATATTTTTTGAATAATTTACGCTATATCATTAGGTCTGCAAATGAGACGGATGCAATGAGCTTGTCAGAAGTTAGATTGCAGATCGATGGGGAAACAGAGAATTTGGATAGAGAAAAAGGCGAAGCGTTTATTGATGAATCAGGTTTCAAACAGATAATTAAAGAAGATACAGAAAGTAAGAGTAATATATTTTTAGTTGTTGAGGTCAATGAGAGAATTGTAGGTTTTTCCAGATGCGAAGGAAGCAAATTGAAAAGATTTGCACATAAAGTGGAATTTGGCGTCTGTGTTTTAAGAGAATTCTGGGGATATGCAATCGGGAAAAACTTATTAAAAGAATCTGTCCAATGGGCGGACTCAAACGGAGTTAAGAAAATATCGTTGGCTGTTCTCGAAACCAATGATAAAGCCATTAAACTCTATGAAAAATTTGGTTTTGAAGTGGAAGGTATTTTAAAAAAGGACAAGATCCTATCTGATGGAAATTACTATCATACGATATTGATGGGAAGGTTTCATGACTTATAAGAATAAGGAGAATTAGATGAAAAATAATGTTTTGTTTGACACTAATAAAATCGACCGGGAAGCATTCCCTTATTATTACGACTACGGCAAAATCGTTTCTACCATTCAAGAAAAACTCGTTAATGAAGTGGGAATCGACTTTCAAATGTATTCTGATGAAGATACCTCCAATGAAATTTGGGACATTCTTGAGGAAGACTTGAAAGAGGAATCTCCGGAAGTACAATTGATTTGTCATATTTATAAAGAAGGGGAGACCAAGACCATCTCATCTAACCATACCGATAAGGTGATGGAGCTGATTATTAAACCACGGATTATCAACGGTCTCTTTTACTATCCAAACTATCAGGTGGCGCTAGCAAGATTAGTCATTTATCAAAGTGATGGGGAAATGACTCGTGATTTTATTTTTGCCAAAAATGATGCGTGCTTAGTAGCCTTTTTGAAGTATGTCCTTAAAAGAAAAAGAGAATATATTAAGAACTATGTCACTGTTTTTACGGATACGGAAGATGGTGTGGAAACAGAGATTGATAGTATTACTACATTGGTTAGAAGAGAAGATGTTTTTTTAGAGGATTCATTAAAGCGTGAAATTTACCGTTCGATTGACGAATTCTTCTCGGAAAGCGGTCAGTTTTTCAAAACCTATGACATTCCTTATAAGCGCGGAATTCTGCTCTACGGGAAGCCTGGTAATGGTAAGACCACCCTCGTGAAATCGATCGCCAGCAGCATTAACGCTCCAGTTGCTTATTGGCAGATCACAGAATTTACATCGAGTTATACCATAAAAGAGGTCTTTACATCGGTATTGAAGTTAACACCATTGGTATTAGTTATTGAGGATATTGATTCCATGCCAGCGAGTGTCCGTTCTGTCTTCTTGAACATCTTAGACGGTGCTACTTCGAAGGAAGGTATTTTCATCATTGGGACGACAAATTATCCTGAAAAAATTGACCCTGCACTTATGAATCGCTCTGGCCGGTTTGACCGTGCGTATGAGATTCATGTGCCGACGAAGGAGCTCCGTTATCAGTATTTATTAAATAAGAATATTGCTCGAATTCTTTTAGAGGACGAGATTCAACAGGTCATTGATTCGACTAAGGATTTCTCCTATGCGCAGCTCAATGAATTATATACATCGATTGCCCTTGAATGGCATTATGAACAAAAAGTGGATGTGAAACGTCTTTGTGCAGACTTAAAATCGCTGCAGCAAAAACAACAAAAACAAGAATGGGATCAAGATCTTTCTTCTGCCTCGATTGGATTTTCAGGGTTTAGTGATGAGTATTAATTTTTATAAAGTGGTTTGCTTATGAGAGTGATTGGTATTGATTTAGCGGGTCCAAGTAATCACAAAGATACTGTATTGACTATATTTGACCAACAAAGTGGTCAATTAAATTTCTTGAATTTAATTAGGAATATAGGGGATTTGGATATTTTAAAAGAAATAGAGGCTCAAAGTCAATTAGATGAAGTCGTTATCGGGATCGATGCCCCTTTATCGTATGAAGATGGGGGAGGGGATCGGCTAGGGGATAAACTGCTTCGTCAGTATATTGTCTCAATTGGGATGAAACCTGGATCCATCATGCCGCCAACCTTAAATCGAATGGTATATCTTACTCTTAGAGGAATTAAGCTTAGTAGAGAAATAGGGAATCTAGCTGCAAGATATCCGATTTCGATTGTGGAGGTGCATCCTGGTGCAGTGATTGGATCAAGACTTCTTGAAAGGGATCTGGAATATGTCTTGAGCTATAAACAAATTCTCACAGCAAGAACCTGGATTCGAGACTGGTTTGCGGAGCAAAAATTAACCAAGCTTCCTGTTTTTATTGATGAGGAAAGCCATTTGATTGATGCCTGTGCTGCTGCATTAGGAGCATGGCATTGGAGGGATCCATCGTTGCAGCCAAAATGGTCATTCCCGCCTAATCCTCCTTTGCATCCTTTTGGATATTGTTGTTAGTCATTCTTTCTACCACAGTATTTGATACTGTGGTGTTTTTTTTCGGTTTATTATTTTTAAATTATTTGAATTAATTAAATTAAATATAAATTCTGTCTATTATACTTGTTTTTTTCCTAAAAATTACCTATAATTAATTTTACCACTATTGCCCAATTGTTTACCTGCCATTACTTTTTCACTAGATAAAATAAAAGAAGTGCCCCTATAGGGACACTCATTTAAAATTGGTTTAGTTGGATCTTTCTTCTAACCAATCCGCTATCGTTGGATACGTTATTTTTGTGGCTTGACTGCCAAAAGTAATCGAAGTATGTCCAACAGGTAACACTTTAAATTCTTTATCCTTACTTGAAATCACATTCATCAATGCCTCAACTTGATGTGGCGGGGCAATTAGGTCGTTTACCCCAGCTAAATTGAGCACATTAGCCTTGATATTTTCAAGTTTAACCTTTTTACCTCGAATAACCATTTCGCCTTTGATCAGTTTATTATTTTGGTAGAAGTCTCTAATCCACTGACGGTAGGCTTCACCAGGGAAAAGAATCCCGTCATTTAACCATTTTCGTAGAAGTTTAAAGCTTTTAATAAATTTCTCATTATCAGCACGCTCTACGAGACTAATTAATGGTCCAAAGTTGGTTCCCATTGGATTGATCATTTTATTTCCAAAGTCAATCATTTCTGGTGGAATCACACCAAGGGTTTCTACGACTTTATTAATATCAAAATAGCGCTCATCCAGCATCGGACCATATGAACCGCTATTTTCAAAATTAAACGGACTAGTCATAAAGATAAGGTTGCGAATTGGTAATTCAGGGTGTAGTGCCGCAAATGCAGACGTAATCGTTCCACCCATGCAATAACCAAGAATCGATACTTCCTCAGCTTTAGATTTTCTCAATACCTTACGAACTGCACGAGGGATATAGTCCATAATGTAATCATCTAGTTTCATATTTCTATCTTCGTAACCTGGTGTACCCCAGTCAAGGAGATAAACATCAAACCCACGCTCAACTAGATATTCTATTAAACTGCCACCTTTAGTTAAATCCAAGATATATGGTTTATTGATTAGAGCATAAACTAAAAGAAGGGGAGTTTTATATTTTTTTGGTTGGTCAGAAATATACCGGTAAAGCTTCGTTTTATTTCTAGTCCAAACAACTTCTTTCGGTGTAGGTGCTACTTCCGGTTCAGGCTCGGTCGTTAACACTTGAGTTGCCCTGTAGACACGTTGATACATCTCTTGATACTTTTCAGGCGCAAATTCGAGTACACCATTCCATTCTTTTGGCATCAAAACGTTAATGACTGTTCACTCCTTACAAAATTTATTTACTCTCTTAATATATAAAGAAAGTTGTACCTTCATGACAATTACATGTAAAGTCCACCGTTAATATTTAATTGTTGACCAGTGATATAGTCACCATCTTTACATAAGAAAACAACACCACGAGCAATTTCTTCTGGTTTACCTAAACGTTTTTGTGGAACTTTTTCAACGATTCCTGCAAGAACTTTTTCAGGAATGGCTTGAACCATCTCAGTACCAATAAATCCAGGGCAAATCGCATTAACAGTTACATTGCTTTTAGCTAGCTCAAGAGCAAGGGATTTAGTATATCCAATAAGTCCTGCTTTTGCTGCTGCATAGTTGGTTTGTCCAAATCCGCCTGCTTGGCCAATAATGGATGAAATGTTGATAATGCGGCCAGCATCTGATTCAAGAAGGTAAGGTAGAGCAGCAGAAGTATTGTTGTAAACACTATTTAAATTTACATCGATTACTTTTCTCCAATCTTCTTCGCTCAATTTTTTGAACGTGCTGTCTCTTGTAATTCCTGCATTATTTACAAGGATATCTAATTTGCCGTAATGATTGATTGTTTCTTGTACAAGGTATGCTGCTTCATTACTTTCTGAAACATCTGCTTGAACAGCGTATGCCTCTCCACCAAACTCATTAATTTCTGCGACTACTTTATCTGCTAATTCTCTGCGGATATTATAGTTAATAACAACTTTCGCGCCATTCTTAGCTAGTTCTAATGCAATCGATGCACCGATACCTCTGCTGCCGCCTGTTACAATCGCTACTTTGCCTTTTAATTCTGTCATTTTTCTGCACCTCATCTATAGTAGTTGTTTAAATAATCCTGCTGATTTAATCCATTATTTTGTATTACATGCTAATATGTAATCCGTTTTTATTTCTTTTCTTTTTGTGTATTTAACAGAGTAAGAATTTGATTCAATTTATTATCCAAATTCTTCACATCTTTTTTAACATTTGACAATTCTGATTTAAATGACAACTGACCTTCATTATTTTCTAATTTTTCTTCCAGTTTTTCTTCAAGGTCGTCAACTTTTGCATCCACATTAACAATTAACGATGAAATGTTAGCGATGTCATTTCGAGATGGGACATTCATAAACTCTAAATATTTTAATGTAGATTCATCGATCATTTTTTTAAATTGAAGATTCATCTCCAACAACTGTCCCATCCCTTGTGAAGGGTAATCATTGCCGAATTTTTCATCAAATAATTTGCTGGATTGGGAATAAATATCTTTCCACATATCATAAACATTAAAGTCTTCCGTACCCAATTTTCCATCAAATAATTTACTAGATTGGGAATAAAAATCTTTCCACATATCATAAAAATTAAAATCTTGGTTCATTCTTTCTACCTCCTTGATTACTTTTTTGTTGACGTATCCATCATACTAACTTGTTTGGAATATTAAAAGTGAAAGTTTAAAAATTCACAAAATACATTTCTTCATTTTTTGACAAAATTCTCACTTTTTCGCGAAATGACCTAGGAATTTAACAGAAGTTATAAGTAGAAAGAATTCAGCATACTATGGTTAAAAATGGTAATAATGGGCTTCGTCCCCCTTATTATAATTGTTTTGTTGTTTTCTTTATCAATGTGCCTTGGGATGATGATGAGTGTAGTTGTTCTTTTGAGAATAGTAAAAATGAGGTGATAGTATTGGAATTTAATGAAAAGGTCGTGTTAATTACTGGTGGTGCACAAGGAATCGGCAAAGAAACGGCAAAACAATTTCTTCAAGAGGGAGCAAGTGTTGTAATTTGTGATTATGATGAGTCAGCTGGGAAAAATGCATTAGAGGAATTAAATAGTGAAAAGTTAGCGTTTTTTAAAGTGGATGTAACAGATAGTGCACAGATTGAAAAGATGGTCAGTGCCACAGTAGAAAAGCAAGACCGAATCGACATTCTCATCAATAATGCTGGAATTACACTAGACGGCTTTCTTACAAAAATGGATGAATCCGCTTGGGAAAAAGTAATTTCTGTAAACCTCTCCGGGGTTTTTAAATGTACGAAAGCGGTTGCTCCTTATATGTTAAAGCAGGGGGTAGGGGTTATTCTCAACGCATCTTCAGTGGTCGGTTTATATGGGAATATTGGTCAAACAAATTATGCGGCAACCAAAGCTGGTGTAATCGGGTTGACCAAGAGCTGGGCAAAAGAATTTGGTCCAAAAGGGATTAGGGTCAATGCAGTCGCTCCAGGCTTCATTGAAACCGGCATGACGGCTGCCGTGCCAGATAAAGTCCTTGAGTTTATGAAGGAAAAGACACCGCTCAAGAAACTTGGAAAACCAGAAGACATTGCCGCAGCGTACTTATTTTTGGCTTCAGATAAAGCCAATTATATAAACGGGACGATCTTAAGTGTGGATGGGGGATTAGTAATTTAAATTGCATAGCCAAAGCTAAGAGGGGGAATTTGGTTTTCTCTCTCTTTTTTGTTGTTAATATTTTAAATAAATAATATTGAAAAATAATTCAAATAAATATTTTTCTACAAAATTCGTCATTTTTTAATGTATTTCAACATAAATGCCCTTACACTATTGTTTTTTTTGAATGTGACATTTTCCGTTGCCATTCATTGGTTTAATCCCTAATTTTTAAAAAAGTTTAATAGATTTTTGATTAATAAAGAGTGAAAGTAATAAATACATAACTCTGAATTTGTCGAATAGTTTGTCGCAAAAAGTAGGGCTAAATGTAGTAAAATTTGTGAGGAATTATTCAAATACATAAATCAGCTTTGGAGGAGATCAGAATGTCAGTAAATGAAGTTGTCATTGTAAGTGCCGTAAGAACAGCTATTGGTAGTTTCTTAGGGAGTTTAGAAAATGTATCAGCCACTCAGTTAGGTACAACTGTCATTAAAGCAGCTATTGAAAAAGCTGGAATTAATCCAAATGATGTGGATGAAGTTATTATGGGGAACGTATTACAAGCAGGATTAGGACAAAATCCGGCAAGACAAGCTTCTCTTGCAGCGGGTATTCCTCAAGAGTCACCAGCTTTTACAATTAATAAGGTTTGTGGATCAGGCTTAAAGGCTGTTCACTTAGCAACACAAGCCATTCTTGCTGGGGAGTCTGAAATCGTTGTTGCAGGTGGAATGGAAAGTATGAGTCAAGCTCCATACCTGTTAAAAGGCGGACGCAACGGTTTCAAAATGGGCGATCAGAAAATGTTAGACAGCATGATTCAAGACGGTTTATGGTGTGCGGAAAATAACTATCATATGGGAATCACAGCTGAAAATCTTGCTGAAAAGTATGAAATCTCACGTGCAGAACAGGATGAATTTGCTGCATGGAGTCAGCAAAAGGCTCAAGCAGCGATTGAATCGAATCGCTTTGCAGATGAAATCGTTCCTGTTGAGGTACCTGGAAGAAAAGGACAAGTAACATTATTCAGCCAAGATGAGTTCCCTCGTTTTGGAGCAACTGCAGAAGGTTTAGGTAAACTTCGTCCTGCATTTAAAAAGGATGGATCTGTTACTGCTGCTAATGCATCAGGCATTAACGACGGTGCGGCTGCATTTGTTGTGATGAGCCGTAAAAAGGCAGAGGAATTAGGAGTTACTCCTCTAGTAACAATCAAAGCGAATGCTTCTGCAGGTGTAGATCCGAGTATTATGGGAATCGGACCTGTCCCAGCTGTGAAAAAAGCTCTTAATTCAGCGTCTTTATCATTAGAAGACATTGACTTAATTGAAGCAAATGAGGCATTTGCTGCTCAATCAATTGCAGTTGATCGCGAACTTCATTTTAGTAAAGAAAAACTAAATGTTAACGGCGGTGCGATTGCACTTGGCCACCCAATCGGTGCAAGTGGAGCAAGAATTTTGGTAACTTTAATTCATGAAATGAAGAAAAGAGAAAACCAATATGGTTTAGCTACATTATGTGTTGGCGGTGGACAAGGCGTAGCAACCATCATCGAAAATATTAAGTAATAAAGAATAGATTTTCACAAAAATGGCTTGGAGATTACTCCAAGCCATTTTACTATGTGCAGATTATCTTTCTACTTCGATGTGCTGGAAGCCGTTATGTGTGGCATAGACTTCATACCATTTGTAGGTTGGTGTTTTGAACCACTCATATTGCGGCAAATATACCAAATATCTTATATTGCCATCGGCATCATGAATTGTTTTAAAGATTTTTACAGGACCAATACCATGTAAATATCCTTCCATTCCATCGCGAACCCTATTTTTTTCCGCTTCCTTCTCCTCCTTATATAACCTCATCAGCCCATCCATAAAGATACTTAGCAACACCAGGGTAATAGCAATTAACCCGAAAATCAATAAATTGAACAATAGATTGCCCTCCTTAAGTTTTTTAAAGAATCATATGTATGATTACTGCACTACTAATCTATTTAACTCTTGAGATCTCTCAACTCCTTTAATGGGATAGCTTCAGATTGATTGTATCTCCGCCAAAGAATAAAAGGTGTGACGAAAAATACATGAAGCGCATATAAAAAATGAAATATTCATGAATTTTCTCCTGAAAAAAGGATAATTTTAGGAGGGATTCGCGGTGTGAGATATTTTTAGGTCCAATTAACCTTAGAATTATATGATAGAATTAATTTAATTTTTACAATTAAGAAAGGTGGGACTTACATGATATTGGAAGCGGTTATGCTTACGGTTAGGCCAGGGATGGAAGAGGAGTATGAGGAGGCATTTCGTCAGGCCTCAGAAATCATCGCATCCATGAAAGGGTACATATCTCACGAATTACAGCGTTGTCTTGAAGTGAAGGGGAAATATTTATTATTGATTAAGTGGGAAACTCTAGAAGATCATACCGTTGGATTTAGACAATCCAATGAGTATCAAGATTGGAAAAACTTATTACATCATTTCTATGATCCTTATCCAACTGTGGAACATTTTGAGAACATCCCGCTATTCTAGCATAGAGGTCAAAGATTTTATTATGGTGATCAGATCAGTTTTAGCCTATCAATTTGTCACTTCATTTATTCTTTTCTTAAAGTTGAGTTAGGAAAACATCAACAAGCAAAATTTATTTTTCTACCTTACATAATTGTGAAACATTATACCTAATATAGGGAGGCAAGTTACTGTATCATTCGTTAGTGGGCTAAATTTTTTGACAAAACAATTTCTATCCAAAACTACGAATTAGAAGAAGGTGCATGATGGGAAAATATTGTTATCGGTCATTCACGATCCTTTCTTTAAGTTTGCTCTTTTTACTTTTGTCTTCTTGTAGTCCGGCACAAAGAAAAGAGGCAGAATACAGTACGAATAAAACTCCTCGCGAGGTATTAGGTTTCTATACAGAACAGGAAGGCACGTTACCAGGGTCTCAACCTACCGTTAATTCACATTTCAATCATTTAAGTATCATTGCACCCTTTTGGTATAAGCTTGATGATAAACGACCAGGCAAACTTATGGATTCGGTTACCGAAGATCATAAAAGAACGGTTATTCAAAGTGCACATGAAAAACACCTGAAGGTATATATGGTTGTACATAATCTTTTTTATGAAACGGAGGAGAAGGGAAAGCGTGTAGCAGGAAATATCCTTAAAAGCGATAAAAACCGCAATGTTTTCATTCAAAACTTACGCAATGAAATGCATCATTTTAACTATGACGGGATTAATATTGACATGGAAAATTTGTATTTGACTGATCGAGATTCCTTTAGTTTACTGATAAAGAATTTGTCTGAATCACTACATCGTGACGGAAAGTTAGTAACCGTTTCAGTTCCGGCAAACACAGGTGATTCCCGTGCTAATCCCTGGTCAGCGTGGTTTGATTACGAAAAGCTTGGTCAATATTCAGATAGATTAATGATTATGACATACGATGAACACAACCCAAGAACAACACCCGGATCAACAGCATCAGTCAATTGGATAGAAGCAGCGATTGATTATGCTTTGAAACATAAAGTACCACCTTCCAAAATTTTACTCGGTATCGCTACTTATGGATGGGACTGGGATACAACAGCAAACAAAGCCTTGTATAGCTCCTATGCAATGTTAATGAGTCAGAAAACAAAATATAAAGCGAAAGTTAAATGGGAATCTCGTACGAAAACACCTCATTTCAGTTACGTAGATGATAAAAATCATAGCCACCAGGTTTGGTTTGAGAATAGCCACAGTCTGCGGTTTAAGCTAAATCTTGTAGAGAAATATGACTTACGGGGAATAGGGATTTGGAGACTTGGCTTAGAAGACCCGATGTACTGGACGACCATATCCGAGAAAATAAAAGTAAAAAAGTGATGGAATGGTCAAGAAACCAGAAGTGATTCCAATCAAATCGCGAAGTTTTATATAATAAAGACAAGTATATTTCAATGAAATGTAAGACAATCTATGAAAAAAACAATGAGGTGTCTTGTGTGTCTTCCATTCATAAAACCAAATTGACTTCCGCCGAGATTGCTGCCCTCTGGACACAATATTTAAACGAAACAGCAGGGATTTGCTTTCACCAACATATGATGGAACACCTGGAAGACAAGGAAATCAGAGATGTTTTTGAATATGCAATGTCTCTTGGTACCCAACATTTAGAGAAAATAAAAGAGTTCTTAATCCAAGAAGGTTTTCCAGTTCCAATCGGATTTACGAATCATGATCTGATACCAAACACTCCACGTCTTTTTTCTGATGTTTTGTGTTTGCATTATTTAAATATTATGACCATCCATGGCTGTCATGGGTACAGCGGCGCGATCACCACAAGTGCTCGACAGGACGTTCGTGAATATTTCACGCGTTGTAATGCATCTGCCGTTGAATTGTGTAATCGGACCAAGAATGTTTTGTTAGAAAAAGGCTTATACTATCGTCCCCCTGTGGTTTTACCACCTGAAAAGCCAGATTATGTCAAAGACGAAAACTTTTTAGCGGGATGGTTTGGTGAAAAACGACCATTAAGTTGTATTGAAATTACCGATATTTATTTTAATTTGAAGAAGAGCATAATGGCTAAAGCCGTCACAGTGGCCTTTTGGCAAGTCGCTCAGTCTAAGAACGTTCGAGACTTTCTATTAAAAGCATTGAAAACAAAAGACAGCCACATCCAAATGTTCAATGACCTTTTAAATAAGGAAAATCTGCCTGCACCACCCATATTAGAAGCGGAAGTGACGAATTCCACCACTTCTCCGTTTTCTGAAAAGCTAATGATGTATCAAGTCGGATTTTTATTTACAACTGCGATGGTGTATTACGGAACGGGATGGGCATCGTCTCCCAGAAGGGATTTAACCCCGCATTATATGATGGCAATTTCTGGTGACGTAAAAATAGGAAACGATTGGCTCGACATGATGATTGATATCGGTTGGCTGGAACAACCTCCTTTAGCCGAAAATAGAACGGAATTAGCGATGAAGAATAAATAAGGGTATAAAAGAGATTCAATATGATAAACTCAAACCTTTGTTGTCTATACAATAATGTAAAAAAGATGGGAGCGCTAACGCGTTCCCTTTTCTTAATATTAATATCTATTTTTTTACGTAAAAAATAAGATTTTAAATATACCTATAGAAATTGACACGTAGAGAAATGGCACCATTGAGTTTTAGAGGAAAATTAAATGATAGGTTGTACAAATAATGGACATTATTAATTTATAAGGGGGGAATCAGGTGGAGGAAATAGATATGCATCATATTTTCGAACTTGGACTTACATTAATCATGATCGCAGCTGGTATCACAGCCATCTCTAAAAAATTAAAGCAGCCTTATCCAATTGCCTTAGTTATAGTTGGGACTATTATTGGCCTGGTAAACATTCCAGCATTATCTCCTTTAAAGGATTTTATTACAGAAGGTGAAGTTTTTAACTTTGTTATCATTACACTCTTCTTGCCCGCTTTATTAGGCGAAGCGGCTTTAAAGCTTCCTTTTTCCCATTTAAAAGAGAATAAAGGTCCTATTCTTGCTTTAGCTTTTGGAGCTACTCTGTTATCCTTTCTTATTGTCGGTTTTTCTACGATATGGCTTTTAGATTTTTCGATTCCTACCGCATTTGTGTTTGCTGCTCTAATGAGTGCCACTGACCCTGTCAGTGTGATCTCCATTTTTAAAAGCGTTGGCGTAAATAAAAGGCTCGCAACTGTCATTGAGGGAGAAAGTTTATTTAATGATGGACTGGCGGTCGTCCTATTTAAAATTTCTGCTTTCTATTTACTTACATATATGGATCTTGGGGCAGTCGGGATTGGATATGGATTATGGGAATTTATTAAAGTGATTTCCCTTGGACTCATCATTGGCGGTGCACTTGGATATGGTTTTTCTAAACTAACTAGTTATTTTGACGATTATCCATTAGAAATTATCTTTAGTGTGCTCCTTTTTTACGGTTCATTCTTACTAGCTGAGGCCGTCCATGCCTCAGGAGTCATTGCGGTTGTTGTCGCTGCACTGATTTTTGGAAATTATGGAGCAAGTATTGGAATGAGCCCGACGACGAAGCTAAATATTAATAATTTTTGGGAGGTTGCAGCGCTCTTAGCCAATTCAGTCGTCTTCCTAATGGTTGGATTGGAAATAACTAAAATTAACTTAGCGGACAAATGGGGTTTAGTTTTTCTTGCCATTTTGATTGTGCTCATTGCCAGAAGTATTGCAGTTTATCTAAGTCTATTATTCACCAGTAATTTTCCAACTCCCTGGAAACACGTGATCAACTGGGGGGGGTTAAAAGGCTCTTTATCCATAGCACTTGTTTTAAGTCTTTCTCATGAATTTACCGGTAGGGAAGATATATTAATTGTCGCGTTTAGTGTGGTATTGTTTTCTTTAATATTTCAAGGAATATCTATTAGACCGCTATTATCCGTCTTAGGGCTTAATAAAAAAGGAGAAGGGGATAAAGAATATGAAGAACTGATTGCAAGGGGACATAGATTTGAAACAGCCATAAATGAAATACACACCGTTAAAAAAAATTTGTTCATCACCGAAACAGCAGCTAAAGAGGTGATTACAGAATATGAACAGGAACTTTCTGTATTACAGAGCAAAATGGAGCAACTTTTTAAAATGTATCCTAGTCTGAAAGAAAAACAACAATCGATTCTACAAAAACATGCCTTATATGCACAGCACGAAGCAATTGAGAAATTGGTCATGGAAGATATTATCTCAAATGAAGTGGCAGAGCTTGAACATAACCTTATTACTGACAAGATCGTGGAATTAGAGGATTTACATTAATTAATATATGGAATCATAAACATAGACATTAGGGTAAAACATAAAAATAGTACTCCAATGTATTGGTATAGAGGGAGAGTCAATATTGTGAAATTAATAAAAAGAAAAGGGAATTTAGTTCGTTTGCATCCTGCCCAAATCCTTGTGATCGGTTTCGGATGTTTAATTCTATTGGGGACTTTACTGTTTATGTTACCGATTGCAACCTATGAAGAGGGACGGGGACTTAGTTTCATTGATGCTTTATTTGAGGCTACTTCAGCTGTTTGTGTGACAGGGCTGGCTGTGGTCGATACAGGAACAACCTTTACTTTATTTGGAGAAATCGTTCTTCTTTGTTTAGTCCAAATAGGCGGTTGGGGATTTATGACTACGGGTATCTTATTGTTTATTATCTTAGGGAAAAAAATTGGATTAAAAGAGCGCTTATTACTTCAGGATTCATTAAATGTGTTTTCTCTTTCGGGGGTAGTCAACTTAGTAAAACGGATCATCATCATTACCTTTATTGTCGAACTAATTGGTGCTATCACGTTAGCCATTCGCTGGTCCTTTGACATGCCTCTCCGGAAAGCCATTTACTATGGTATTTTCCATTCTATTTCAGCTTTTAATAATGCTGGGTTTGGTCTTGAACCAGACAACTTAAGTAAATGGGTGAGTGATCCGACGGTTAATATCATGATAACCCTTCTTTTCATAACGGGTGGAATTGGTTTTACCGTTATTCTCGATCTCTTTCATAAAAGATCCTTTCGCAAATTATCCCTTCATTCGAAAGTCGCCCTCTTTATGACACTATTACTGAACATCGTTGGGACATTAATCATTTTATTATCAGAATATAATAATTCTGGAACTATTGGGAAGCTGTCATTTGATGATAAGCTTTGGGCATCTTACTTTCAAGGCGTTGTAACACGGACTGCCGGTTTTAATACGATTGATATAGGAGCCATGAATCTTTCTTCGCTCGTTTTCATGATGGGCTTAATGTTTATTGGTGCGTCCCCCGGGTCTACTGGTGGAGGTATCAAAGTAACAACCTTTGCTATTATTATTTTAGCTTTTTGGGCGGTGGTTACCAATCGGGATGAAGTGAACATTTTTAAACGAAGGCTTCCGTGGGAGCTTGTCAATAAATCATTATCGATTGTTGTGGCGGGAATGTTTTTTATCTTCCTCATTTTCTTCTTATTAACCTTTACCGAAAAAGCTGATATGAGCAAACTACTGTTTGAAACCATTTCTGCCTTTGGAACAGTAGGTTTGTCCGCTAATTTTACACCCGACCTGTCGCCCTTCGGTAGAGTCTTGATTTCCATCATGATGTTTATTGGAAGGCTTGGACCTTTAACGATGGCTTTTGCACTTTTAAATACTCGTAAAGATGCAAAAGTTAGATATGCAGAAGAAAAGATCTTAATCGGCTAGAGTTTCATTTTTTAATTAGGGGGTGTTTAGTACTTATGGTAAAGCAAAGTTTTGCTGTAATTGGGTTAGGGAGATTTGGTACGAGTATCGCATCCAAGCTAATTGAAGCAGATCAGGAAGTAATGGGAATTGATATAAATGAAGAAAGAGTCGAAGAAGGTAAATTATTAGTTACCCATGCTGTTGTCCTTGATTCTACGGAAGAAGAATCACTGAAGGCGGTTGGAATTCGTAATTTTGATTATGTTATTGTTGCCATCGGCAATGATATGCAGGCAAGTATTTTAACAGTATTAATTTTAAAAGAAATGGGCGTGAAACAGGTGATTGCAAAAGCTCTGAATAAACGCCATGGACAAGTTTTAACAAAAGTAGGTGCAGATTGGGTTGTACATCCTGAAAGAGATATGGGAGAACGTGTAGCCCATCAACTTCTCTCACCCAATGTCCTGAACTATATAGAACTTTCAAAGGATTACAATATTGAAGAAATCATGCTGCCACCGTGTATGGCTAGAAAAACTTTACGTGAACTGGATTTACGTGCGAAATATAATGTGAATGTCATTGCCATTCTAAGTAGTGAAAATTTAATCATTTCACCCTTTCCGGAACATCTTATTCAAAATGGGGATAAGGCAGTAGTCATTGGACACCGTGATGATCTAAATAAGTTGGCAAATCTTAAATAACCTTTCATTTTTACCGAAAAGACATCCATTGGTGGGATGTCTTTTTATGATCAGTTATTTATGTTGTCATTTAAATCAATGGACAAATTTCCTTTGGTCCCTATCACAGCATACGAAATATCATTAACTTCAAGGTTTCTCTTTTTTAGTTCTCCCATTAACCATTTTTCATCGTAATTGGATTTGGTTAAGTTCTCAATTAATATTTTCCCATTATAAATCAACTCGACCGGTACCGTCTCAGAGGAGGATAATTGCTTTAAATCTTCTTTAGTGGTGGATAGGTATTGGCTTTTTTTTAAGACAGACAGTGAGCCATTTATTTCTAAAATCGCACATTCTACTTCTTCAATGTTGAAAATATCCTTGCCGCGTAATGCTTGTTGCAGAGAATCTAGCGAATAATGCATTCGTTCCATTGATTCTCCAAGAATTTCTCCATTTTGAACTAAGATTGCAGGCTCACCAGCGATCCATTTCCTTAAGCGTGGATTTCGTAAGGCCACTTGATTTAGAATAAAAACAACCGTACCCAGTAGGATCATCGCTATAATAAAATAAAGAAATCTAATTTTAATATTAAAGGCTAGATTTCCTGCTATTGTTCCCATCGTAATGGAAGCTATATAAAGGTGATACGTCTTATGGGCAATCGTTTGTTTACCGAGTACCAGGACAAATACCCATAATAATATAAATGAAGTAAACGTTCGAATGATAATCTCAACAGTTTCTGACATCAATTTTTCTCCCAATATAATCCAACAATTCTCATTTGATAGTATGTTCTTTGAACAGAGCGATTATTCTAACGTGAACCATTTTAAAAAAATTAATAGGTTTCTATATTTATAGCTACTTGAAAATGTAAAATATATGGTAAAATATGTGAATATTATAACGATTAAGGAGGTTAAAAGGTAATGGTGATCAATTACAATGGTCGGATATTTGTATCTGTTGAAAATACAGCAAACGGAGAGGTTTCTTCAAGTACCTCATTTGAATACAAACAAGAAGGAAATATACTTTCAGCTACATATGGCGGCGGAGAGATCGTAAAGGGGACGCTGATTGGAATAGTTCAGGAAAATGGCCATTTACAATTTAGATATAACCATGTGAACACAAAAAACGAAATTAGAGGCGGGAAGTGCTGCTCGATTCCAGAAACTCTTCCCGATGGAAGAATTAGATTACATGAAAAGTGGAAATGGACAGACGGTGAGCATACCGAGGGGGAATCTGTTATTGAAGAAGTGTTTAGATAAGGAGGATGAACGCATGGAAAAGCATAGAAAGTTAATAGAATCAATACGTTTGTATGGGTCAATTACACTTGGTATATTAATGGCAATCCAATGGTTAAATATAATCGTTGGGATAGCTATAATCGTTGTATTGGCAATCATTGACCAAATATTTATCAAACCAAAATTGAAGTCTGATAATATGAGGTGATTATTTGTGTCCATAAAAGGTCTCAATCATTTCTTATTTTCCGTTTCGGATCTGGAGAAATCTATTGAGTTTTACAAGAATGTCTTTGATGCTAAGCTGTTGGTCAAAGGAAGAAGCACCGCCTATTTTGATCTAAATGGGATGTGGTTGGCTCTCAATGTGGAGAAAGATATCCCCCGAAATGAAATTCACCAATCCTACACACATATAGCCTTTTCTATTGAGGAAGCAGAGTTTGATCGTATGGTTCAAAAACTAATAGATTTGAATGTTACTATCTTACCAGGTCGTCCAAGGGATGAAAAAGACAAGAAGTCCATTTACTTTACGGACCTGGATGGGCATAAGTTTGAGTTTCACACAGGTACTTTACAGGATCGCTTGGATTATTATAAACAAGAAAAACCTCATATGGAAATTTACAGATAGCTTTTTCAGCCCCAGCATTTGGAGGCTTTTTCTTTTTTGCGGACCTCCCCCTATTTTTTGCGTGTTTTCACCGCATTACCTACATTATAATGAACATATAGAATTTATCTGGAAATTCTTTCTTATTGAAAGGAGTAGGCAATGAGCACGGACTTAAAATTTATTCGAAGCGCGCAACAATTACTGCAGAAAATGCCAGATGCGATGTATATCATTGGACTTGATAATAAAGTTTTATGGGTAAACGAAGCTTTTCAAAAATTCTTTGGTTCGGACCAAAAACAATGGGATGATGGTTTAACCAACTTAATCTTTATAGAAAAGAAAGAGCATGAACCCTTTGTTGTTTATTGTCATGATGGTTCCGTCATCTCTGTAAGACTGCAATTAATCCCTATTAATGAAAACGAATCAACTCCAATTGCTTATACTGGCATTATACAAAAATCCACCATGGAACACCTCCTAGACGAAGATATAAGGTATAAAATTGTCGCAGATAACACATCTGATGTAATCGTACTCGTGGATCAACGGACGATTGTTCGTTATGTATCACCATCCATTTATTCGATGATTGGTTACACAGCGGAACAATACGAAGGAATGGACGCCTTTGACTTAATTCACCCTGATGACAGGCAGCGAATTCGTGACTTGCATTTTCAAGCAGTCCAAACCAAAACAGAAATTAAAATGGAATATCGTGCCATTCACGCCCAAGGATCACTGCTCCATGTTGAGACCAAGGTGAAACCTGTGTTCGATAGTTTCGGAAATGTAAAATATGTAGTTGCGGTGATACGTGATATAACTGAACGAAAAAAGGCTGAACAATTATTAGAAAATATTTTAGAAAGTGTTAATGCAGCAGTATGGTCAACGGATAAGGATTTTAGCTATTATACCTTTTGTTCAGAGAGCATTGAAAAAATATCGGGAATTCCTAGACATGAAATTATGCATAACCCGATTCGCCTACATGACCACATCCACCCAGAGGATAATTTGATGCTAATGGGGGAAGTAAAGAAGAACTTGGATAGGGGTCTACCTGTAAACAAAGTCATTCGTTATACCCATATTGAAAATGAAACTAGATGGGGAAGGCTGATCGTCCACCCGTTTTTGGACAATACAGGCGCAGTCGAACGTCTTGATGGGTTGATGTTGGATATTACGGAGAAAAAACGGTCGGAGTTAGCATTAGAAGAAAGTGAGCAAAGGTATAAGTCGTTATTTGAGAACAATTTGGATGGAGTTTTTTCCATTGATTTAAAGGCTAATTTTGTCAATGCTAATCGATCGTTTGAAAAAATTACAAGTATCAAAATAGACGAATTGCCAGATCGTTGTTTAATAGGGTTGATTTATGATGAAGATCACTTGGCTATCTATCAAGTTCTCTCGGAAGTCATTCAAACCCATGAATCGAGAGACATTGAATGCAGGATTGTACGTTATAGACAGAGGGAGCCTCGCGTTGTTAATATTTCCTTTGTTCCAATCTTCCTTTATGGTGAATTAATGGGTGTACATGGGATGGTTAAAGATATAACTGAGCGCAAAAAAGAGGAATTAGAGCTAATCCAAAGTGAAGAAAGGTATAAGACACTTCAGCAAAGTATTAATCGTTTCTCCCATGATCTTGCGAACGTTATGAAAGTTTCTGAATTAGAAAATCGTTTAATTGATGAGGTTAAGAAAGTATTGGCAGTTACAAGTGCATCCATTGAAAAAGTTCCAAGAAATAAGGAAGCATCTCTAGGTAACCAAAAGGAAAAATGGGTAAAAATTGCCGAAAAGGATCAGCTTATCTATTTAAGGATTAGCACTGATCAAGCTTTGAAAAAAATAGAGGAAGAGTGGCTTGAAACGGCCGTTCATTATGTCACGATTTTATATGATAATCTTGGATTTATTGAAGATTTGATGAAACGCATTGAGGACATGGTAAGTATCAATGAGACCCCTAAATGGATGCTCCGGCTCTTGTTTAGACTTTCGGAAAAGGAACGGGCTTCTCTTTCCAGCGATTTGCATGATTCTGTATTGCAGGACCTTATTATTTGGTACCGTAAACTGGAATCATTACGCTCCACATCAAAGTTTAACGATGAGATTCAGGAAGAGCTAATGCAAATTGAAGAAGGACTGCTTGACGCCATTCATCAAATTCGCATTACCTGTAATGAACTTCGCCCGCCGTTTCTCATAAAAATGGGGCTGGTGGAATCTTTAAAGAGTCTGTTTTCGTATGCCCGCATGTTTTCTAATTATGAGATTGACTTCACTGCCATGGATTTAATCCATTCATTAAATGAGGATCAAATCCTCGGCTTGTATCGTATAGTTCAGGAGCTATTAAATAATGCCACCAAACATTCGAAAGCATCGAAAGTAACAATGAATTTGATCAGCAAACAGGATTATATTCATTTTTCTTATGGTGATAACGGGGTCGGGATCGATTTAACCTCCTTTGGCGGCTCGTTTAAACATATGGGTTTAGCTGGGATTGAGAATCGTGTCCTTAGTTTAGAGGGGAAAGTGGAGTTTCATTCTGCTCCTCAAGAGGGCTTTCATATGGATATTACCATTCCAACTATAACAACGCAAAAAGGTGATCACTATGGAAATATTATTGGTGGACGATCATAGATCCGTCGTCGAAGGATCAAAGATGCTCATTGAGTCAGAACCAGATATGAATGTTACGATTGAAACGGACGTTTATCTTGTCCCGGATTTGGTCCGTCTAAAAAGTTTTGACGTCATCTTGTTTGATTTATATATGCCTAATATCAATGGGGCTGATTTAGCACGAAAAGTGCTCGAAGATGTTCCTGACGCCATAATTCTCATATATTCGGGATTTGATATTGCACCACATTTTAATTTGCTGATGGATTCAGGCGTGTCTGGCTTTATTTCGAAAACATCGACCAGAGAACAGCTAGTTCAGGCAATCCGCAGCGCCGCGAGGAAAGAGGCGATTATTCCGATGCAACTTCTTAAGCAGCTTAGACGTCAGGAGATCATTGTGCAAGGGGAGAGCGCCAATGAAAAAACAACGATTGGAAAAAAGGAAGAAACACTTCTGCGCGAGTTAGCCAAGGGACATAGTAATAAGGAAATTTCCAAGACCTTGCTAATCAGTCAGCGCTCATTGGAGTACAGTCTGACCGAACTTTTTCAAAAATTAAATGTCAACTCACGGGTGGAAGCTATTAAAAAAGCTAAAGGACTGGGGATTCTGCCAACAGAAGATTTATATTAGAGAGGATGGGACCGGCGTATACCGGTCCTTTTCTTGTGATTTTCGGTAAACCCGCAATTTTTTGCGTTAAGTCCATATAGGTTTGCGGTTGGCATTGTCGTCTGTTGAAATATGATGTTTTCATCCACTCCTATGCGCCATATTTGATTTTATTGTAGCTGTATTTATATTGAGGTTTTATTAAAAGGAGGTAATAGAAAATGAATGTTCAACTATTACAGTGGGGATTGTTCTCGTTTATGATTGGAATGGTATTATCGCTGCCGCTTGCAGCCGTATTTTATCAAAAAAGTTCACCAATGAATAAGGTTTTTACGAATTCTAGAAAACTAAAATCAGCCCATATAGATTTTTTTATGCAAGGCTTCGCATTGGGATTAGCTTTTCTATTGGAAATGTCGTTGAAGACAGAGTTTTCCTTGTACATTGTCATCCCATTGATTTATGGTTCGATTTTGAACCCTACGATTTTGTTGTTAGAAGCTACACCTTTTATCCGTTCAAGTTACCGATTTGCTCATCTCTTCCTTAGAGCCACGAGCCCGTTAGCCCTTCTGTTTGCTTGGATTGCCATTGCTATTTGGTTCTTGCCATTATATTTAGATATATTACTATTGTTCGTGGTCGCAGCTGGTGGGCTTGTAATATTAATCTATCTAACTAAGAGTAGTAAAAACCTTAACATATAGAGTTAAGGCTTTTTTTTGCTTACTTGGAGATTGGTTATCGCCAGTAAACTCGGGTTATGCGCCATTAACTCTATGTCATCCGCCAGTAACGAGTAACCATCCGCCAGTAAAATTGAATGTCGCCAGTAAACATGGTTTATCCGCCAGTAAACTCGCGTCATCCGCCAGTAAAACTGTTATCGAGAGTATTTGCCCCTTATCCAAGAGTAAATTCAAATGATCCGAGAGTAACCCCTTTTTCCAAACAAAACTGCAAGCCACATGCGGGCCTACCCCAAAAGTTTTGCGGTGCTTCTCTCAAAGTCTGCGGTTTTGATGGAATAGAAACACCGTACAATGAAATCATCCAAAACAAAAGAAAAACCCCATACGAAATAGGAACCAAACAAAAAAACATTCGGGAGGAAAGAAAATGAAAAAGAAGAGTAAAAAGAAGTTTGTCATATGGACGGTGGTTGGGCTGATCGCAGCGGTTCTCCTAACTGGCTTTTTATTTATGCCAAAGGGGTCGGGGGACCTTGAAGAAGAAAAAGCAATAACAGGTGATATTACCACTTATTACACCTTTTCAGGCACCGTCGAAGCAAAAAACAGGAAGACAATGATGAGTGATACTGCCATGCAGATTAAAGAAATTGAAGTTAAAGTCGGGGAGCAAGTAGAAAAAGGCGATGTCTTATTGACCACAAAACAAGGAGACAAAATTAAAGCAGCCCTTGACGGGGAGATTTCCAAAATTCATGTCGAGAAAAACGCAGAAGTCATGTCAGGAGCACAGCTTATCGATATTGTCGACTACTCCACATTACAAACAAATGTAAAGGTCGATGAATATGACTTGAAATACCTAAAAGTGGAGCAAAAAGTCAATGTTGCCATTAATGCGCTTGAAAAAGAAATAAAGGGTACCGTTTCTGCCATTTCCAAAGAAGCCATTCATGAGAATGGGGTTTCATACTTCACCGCAACGATTGATCTACCTAAAGACAAAATGATTAAAGTGGGTATGAGTACCGAAGCTAAAATTTTGAAGGAATCTGCTAAGGGAGTCATTACCCTTTCCATGAAGGCCATTCAATTTGATAGTAAAAATAAACCTTATGTATTAATCCCAACCGAAAAAGGGATGGCAAAAAAGCAATTTATCCAAACCGGCATTAATGATGGTACGACGGTGGAAATTAAGGGCGGAGTGGACGCTGGCGAGGTTGTCCTCATTCCGAATCAAGAGAAAAACAATTCCGATGCAGCCATGATGCATGGAGGTAATGAATAATGAATGAGCAAATCCTCAAAATGGAGCATATAACCAAAACCTACTTTATGGGCGATGAAGATCAAGTGGTCTTAAATAACATCAATCTCACAGTTCATAGAGGTGATTTCGTTGCCATTTTAGGGCCCTCAGGTTCAGGGAAATCGACTCTGATGAACATGATTGGCTGTCTCGATTCACCCACCAGCGGTGACTATACATTATCGAATCAAAAAGTGGATGAACTTAATGAGTCACAACTGGCCGTAATTCGTAATCAGGAGGTTGGATTTGTGTTTCAGCAGTTCCAACTCCTTCCGAGACTTAGTGCAATCCAAAATGTTGAGCTTCCTCTGATCTATGCGAGGGTATCTGAAAAAGTCCGCAAACAAAGAGCCCGCGACATGCTGGTAAGGGTTGGGCTGGGTGATAAACTGCATCATCGCCCCAATCAGCTTTCAGGAGGACAGCAGCAGCGCGTAGCCATCGCGAGAGCAATGGTGACCGAACCGACTATTTTACTCGCTGACGAACCAACTGGAGCGCTCGATCAAAAAACCGGTCAGCAAATTATGGAGCTTTTTCATGAACTACACGAAGAAGGAAAAACCATTATTATGATTACACATGATATAGAAATTGCGAAAAATGCAAGCAGGATTGTACACATATTAGACGGAAATCTGAAGGAGGAGCATGTTCATGTTTAAGGAAAATCTTAAGATGTCTTGGATGAATCTTATTCATAACAAAATGCGATCCTTCCTTACGATGCTAGGAATTGTGATTGGTGTGGCCTCAATCATTGCGCTAATTACCATCGTAAAAGGCGCTATGAATGGGATGACCAGTGAGTTTTCATCCTTTGGTGCAGATAAAATCTCAGTTCAGGCCATCGGGACACCGCTCAAAAAAGGTTTACTAGATACGGATATTCAAAAACTGGCAGACATTGAAGATGTTGCCGGTGTTTCCCCAACTCTTACAGGAACGACAAATGTGGTCTATAACGGCAGTGAAAAAAAGGATGTTATGGTTCAAGGAAAAAATGATGTGTATTTTTCCAAGACAAAAGACCTGGTGGATACCGGCAGAGGATTAAATATATTAGATATCAATAGTGAAAACAAAGTGTGCTTGATAGGTTCCGATATTGCTAACGATTTGTATTGGGGAGAGGATCCAATCGGGAAAAAGCTGATGATTGCCGGGGTTACTTATACGGTTGTCGGAACTTTACAGAAATCTAGCAGCTTCTCAGAAGCGTCAACTAACGATGCAGTTATTATCCCTTATACCACCTCCATGAGCCTGCTTGGAACAGGCTACATTACAAGTGTTGATGTGTATATGAAGGATTCTAATGACTCTGAAAAAATAACCACTGATATTGAATCCGTATTAAATCAAGCATTTAACTACAAGGCTGACAGTTTTACCGTGATGAATATGGAGGATATGATTTCTTCGATTAAACAAGTAACAACAATGTTATCTCTGATGCTCGGTGGGATTGCATCGATTTCACTTGTTGTTGGGGGCATCGGGATTATGAACATGATGTTAGTTTCTGTTACGGAACGGACAACGGAAATTGGACTAAGAAAGGCACTCGGAGCCGAACCGAAACAAATCCAGCAGCAGTTTTTACTAGAAGCGGTCTTTATGTCACTTTTTGGGGGCACGATTGGATTCCTGCTTGGTGTGTTCATCGCGTTCGTCGTTTGCCTGATTATTGGAGCAAGTTTCGCCTTGTCAGCCTCAACCGTCATCTTGGCTCTGGGATTCTCGGCGGCGATCGGGATAATATTTGGTCTTGCTCCTGCAAGGAAAGCATCAAGACTGAATCCGATTGATGCATTGAGGAGTGTTTAATAAAGCAGCTTGTCAGAAAAATTTATATAAGAGAGGTAATGAATTATGAAAAAGGTAGAATTAAATGTGATTGGGATGTCATGCGGGCATTGCGCAAAGGTTATAGAAGGCAGTGTCGGAAGTCTAGCTGGTGTGGAAAAAGTGATAGTCGATTTGAAAAATGGGAATGTAGCAATTGAATTTCAGTCTAATCTGGTGACCATGGAGCAAATTAAGGAAACAATCGATGAACAGGGATATGATCTTGCATAAACGTGCAAAAACGTGCCATGATATTGGTACGTTTTTTTCATCACCTTGCAAAATAATTGCGGAAACACGAAAACATCTTGCGGTTTAAAAATGATGAAAAAAAGTAAAATGTAGATATAGAGAAAAAAATCTTTTAGTATTTAAATACAGTACAGGGGTATTGTACTTGACGATAGAAAGGAGTGATTGTTAATGGATTATAACGAAAAGGTCGAATTCGATTTGGTCGGAATGACTTGTGCTGCCTGTGCAGCAAGGATCGAGCGAGGGCTGGAAAAATTGGATGGTGTCAAAACAGTACATGTTAATTTAGCGCTGGAAACAGCTGTCATCGAATATAGCTCTTCTCAGACTACCATAGAGGATATCGAAAAAAAGGTTGAGAGCATCGGATATCAAGCCATTCTAAAACAGGATGACGAAATAGCGGAACTACGCGAAAAAGATTTGGAAAAAATGAAGGGACAGGTGATTTTTTCAATCATCCTCGCGACCCCGCTGTTATGGGCGATGGCTTCTGATTTTGAGTTTACCTATTTTATCAACCTTCCAGATTTTCTAATGAATACCTGGGTCCAATTGGCAATTGCCACACCGGTACAGTTTATCATCGGCTGGCAATTTTACCAAGGCGCTTTTAAAGCCCTGCGCAATCGTAGTGCCAACATGGATGTATTAGTGGCACTAGGCACATCCACCGCTTATTTTTACAGTCTGTATCTTTCCATTCAGTCAATTGGACCGGAACCAAATATGTTTGACCGGTACTTTGAAACGAGTGCCATCTTGATCGCATTTATAGTGCTAGGAAAGCTTTTTGAAATAAAAGCAAAGGGAAAATCTTCTGAGGCGATAAAGAAACTAATGGGATTACAAGCAAAAACGGCAAAAATTATCCGTAATGGGATTGAACAGGAAATCGCCTTGGAAGAGGTAATGATTGGTGATATTGTCTTGGTCCGGCCAGGTGAAAAAGTGCCCGTAGACGGTGTCATAGTTGAAGGGCGATCAGCATTAGATGAATCGATGCTGACGGGAGAAAGTATTCCAGTTGATAAAACGGTCGGGGATCATGTCATTGGTGCAACCATTAACAAGAATGGCTTTTTAAAAATTCGCGCATTGAAGGTGGGAAGTGAAACAGCTCTTGCTCAAATTATCAAAATCGTAAAGGATGCACAGGGTTCGAAAGCACCCATCCAACGTCATGCCGATAAAATATCAGCGATCTTTGTACCTATAGTTGTTGCGATTGCTTTTCTCACTTTTGCCATTTGGTATTTCTGGATTAGTCCAGGGCAGCTAGCGGATTCCCTTGAAAAAATGATTGCTGTCCTGGTGATTGCGTGCCCTTGTGGTCTTGGTTTAGCCACCCCTACCTCGATTATGGCAGGTACTGGTCGTGCCGCTGAATTTGGGATTCTTTTTAAAGGCGGAGAACATTTAGAAATCACGCAAAAAATCAACACGGTATTGCTGGATAAGACCGGAACGGTTACGAAAGGTGAACCTGAGGTAACAGACATCCATGTTGAACCAGGCATAAACGAAGCGGAATTTCTTTTTCTGGCAGGTTCTGCAGAATTTCAATCGGAACACCCTTTAGCGGAGGCGATTGTTCGTGCGATAAAAGAAAAAGGAATCGAGCTTGGTGAAGTAAGTCATTTCGAAGCGATTCCGGGATTTGGGATTAAAGCAATCGTAAATGGCAAAGAAGTATTGGTCGGAACAAGAAAATTAATGAACATGAACGATGTGGATTTTCAGAGGAAAATCAACCAAATGACAGCATTCGAAAAGACCGGCAAAACAGCGATGCTTGTTGCGATTGATAGGGTATATGCAGGGATGATTGCAGTAGCCGATACCATCAAAGACACCTCAAAAGAAGCGATCCAGCAACTGAAGGATTTAGGACTTGATGTCATCATGATCACTGGTGATAACCAAAGGACGGCTGATGCCATTGCCAAGGAAGTTGGAATCGACAAGGTCATTGCGGAGGTATTGCCGGAAGGAAAGGCAGCTGAAGTGAAAAAGCTGCAGCAACAAGCAAAAAAGGTCGCGATGGTCGGAGACGGAATTAACGATGCTCCTGCTCTTGTAACCGCGGATATCGGCATGGCGATAGGAACAGGAACAGATATAGCGGTAGAGGCCGCAGATATTGCGCTCATTCGCGGAGATTTAAGAACAATCGCTGATGCGATCTTTATGAGTAAAAGGACGATGGAGAATATTAAACAAAATTTATTTTGGGCATTTGCTTACAATGCGGTAGGGGTTCCGTTTGCCGCGGCGGGGTATCTAGAACCTTGGATTGCAGGTACAGCGATGGCATTTAGTTCAGTATCGGTAGTATTAAATGCGCTGCGATTACAGCGAATCAAACTAAATGAGGCAAAAAAATTCATGAATAAAGGAGTAACAGGTATGAGGAAATGGGCGATAGCAGGGATTCTTTATGTTACGATCGTCATTTTTGGATTCCAGGCTTATGATCAATGGATTGCCGAAGATCAAGGCACGTCTGCTCAAGCAGAAAGCAAAGGCGATAAAATGGAGATGGGTGAAAACAAAAGTAACCAAGAAAAGAGTGGAGGTCATCAGCAGGAAAAAGAAAGCACACATGGGCATGAAATGGCTTCAGGAAATCATGCAGGCAGCGAGGTTAATGTTTTTGTTCAAAATGATAGAAATAACCTCAAGATTTTCTTAAAAGACAAGGCTGGTAACCCGATTGACGAGTTGGAAGTGAATCATGAGAAAGAACTACATCTAATCATTGTTGATGAACAACTGCAGAAATATTATCATGTGCACCCGGAACGAACTGGGAAAGGAGAATTTACGATAAAAAATCCCCTTCCGGATGGTTTTTATAAAGCGTTTATCGATATTAAACCGACCGATTTCTCATATAAAGTAGAGCCGATTCCTTTTATCGTTGGCGATCCAAACATTACAAGTCATGGTCATGAACTAATTCCAGATACGAAGTTCAACAAAACGGTGGAAGGAGAAACGGTTTCCTTAAAGGTAAGTTCATTTAAGGCAGGTGAACCCGTAACGTTGTCCTTTGATTTAGATCAATCCAATTTAACTCCATATTTAGGAGCCATGGGGCACGTAGTAATACTTGATGAATACGGGAAAGAGTTCCTTCATGTTCACCCATCCAATAACGAGGAACCCATTTTTGAAACATCTTTCGAAAAGCCTGGCATCTATAAAATATGGGCAGAGTTTAAACAAAATGGTAAGGTAAGAGCGTTTCCATTTGTGATTGAGATAAAGGAATAAAACTCCGTGTCTGTTTACAAAAAAGGATGTTTTGAATTGTTTGTTAAGGTGAATGTTCAAATGGCCCATGTATTCTGACTCCATTTCGTGAAAAAACAAATCAATCATAAGAAGCGAAGCGTTTCTGCGCAAGACGGAAACGCTTCGCTGCCTATTGATAGTTATAAAAAGAATTAACGAAGTAAGAACCAATCGTACTAGCGGCTTAACCTACTACAAAATCAGGTTCATTTAGTCCCGAAACTAAGGCATCCCGTGCTTCTACTAAACCAAGTTTAATAAAAAAAAGCTGTCCATTGAGTTTTTCATCGTCAGCGCATAATAACAGCGCTTGATCCACGTAGTTAATGGAATCTTCCGTCTTGTCCAATGCTAAGGAAATCCGATTGTCCGAAAGATTGATCAGGTGTTGATTATCTTGAACTTGGGCAACCACAGGGGCGACTGTAATGATGGGATCACTAGGAAAATACGTATCAAAGGGTAACCCTTTCATGGCAAGATACACCTCTGTTAAATGGTCGATGACATCTTGATAGTATTGGATTTTAATAGGGTTAGCCGGTAAGGGGAAATCGGACATTTCGAGGAAAAGGATTAAGGCATTGTCAGCATAACGAATGGCTTGTACCGTATATGCTAATGCAGTTCTTACATTTGTAATTAGGTGTGTGGACATTTTTTTCACTCCAAACTGATGAATTGTTCTAGTGTATGTTTGTAAAACAAGCCTGTAAAGGACATATCGGTAAATTTATTGTAATATGTGTTGTGGTGGCTCCTATACCTCTATAAGAAGAAACAATATTTTATTAGAATAAGTTTGTAAATAATTGGGAAATATATTTTCAAATCATGTAAAGGACGAGTGAAATGGAACCAACCCCTATTATTCGATTAACTGCTCCAGAAATTTCTAGCCTATGGACACAATATATGTTTGATACAATGTCCATTTGCTTCCTAAAATACGCTTTAGAACATTTAGAAGATCAAGACATTCGTGACATATATAAACAATCTCTTGAAATTGCCGAAGGACATGTGGAACATGTGAAAAAGTTTTTAAAAGATGAAAAATTTCCAATTCCCCAGGGCTTTACCGATGAGGATGTAAACATAAAAGCCCCACGTCTGTTTCAAGATCCGTTTTATCTTTATTATATCTACATAATGATATTACAAGGGTTAACAGGATATGCTCTTGCTGTCAGCACTTCGATTCGGGCTGACCTCCGTCAATATAACATGTCATGTAATACTGAAACGATGCTACTTTTTGAAAAAACCATCGATACGATGTTGACTAAGGGGATTTATTCGCGGCCGCCAATTATTGTCCCAGCAGAAGCGGTGGATTTTGTGAAGCATCAAAGCTTTTTAACTGGATGGTTTGGGGACCGGCGTCCATTAACATCATTGGAAATTGGTGATATTACTTTTAATATGAACAAGATGCACCTGCATATCGCATTAAAGGTTGGTTTTAGCCAGGTAGCTGTTTCAGATAAGATCCGAAAATATATTAATAGGGGAATGGAGATTTCTACTAAACATATTGCTGCCTTTGAAAAGATTTTTCGTGAAGAAAAGCTGAATTCTCCAGTCTCATGGCAATCATATGTAACCAGCTCGACCACATCCCCATTTTCTGATAAATGGATGATGTATCAAATTCAGCTCTCAACTCAAGCGGCTATAGCTTTTTATGGAGCAGCGTTAAGTGTTACAGCAAGAAGGGATCTCGGGGAAAAATATATTGCTCTAACGATTGAACTTTTGAGATATGCTGAAGATGGAGCGAATCTTATGATTGACAATGGCTGGTTAGAGGAACCGCCAAAAGCAAGTGACCGGCGAACCTTAGCTAAGGGGAAAAAGGAAGGGATGGATAGATAAAATCTTAGAAGAAATGATTAAACCAGGGTAATCCTGGTTTTTTGCATTTGATAGCAAAATGATTCCCAATATTTCAAACTAAAGAAATGAATCTCTTTAATCAATGCCTTCCTTTTTGCTATCTAATACATTATGAATATAATAAGGATAGGTGGAGGATTGATAGTATGATCAAGATACGAAACGTTAAAATGGAAGATTTGACTCAGTTGGAGATCATCGAAAATCTATGTTTCTCAAAAGAAGAGGCAGCAACGACTGAGGCATTCAAAGAGAGAATCAAACGGATTCCGGATAGTTTCTTCGTTGCAGAAATGGATGGTGAAATCGCTGGATTAGTAAATGGTCCTGTAATCGACTCAGTTTACATAACTGATAACTTATTTAGTATGATTAAGAATAATCCAGCAATAGGTGGTCATCAAAGTATTTTAGGATTAGCGGTCGCTCCTCAATTTCAAGGGCACGGCGTGGCAGCAGCCTTACTTGACCACCTTGAAAAAGAAGCTAGAAGAAAAAAACGAGAAACGATTACGCTGACGTGTAAGCAGGATCTATCAGCCTTCTATGAAAAGTATGGCTATCGTAACTGCGGAGTATCTGCTTCCCAACATGGGGGCGTCAGTTGGTACAATATGTGTAAAAAGATGGATTAATTCCATTAAATCGAAAATAGTGCCCAACCAACGATTCGGAGACACACTCTCGAATCGTTTTTTTATTCCCCAAGAATCTAACTGCTAATAGACCATCCAAAATTGATGACATATTACTACGTACACCTAAATAAAATTTATGGTGATTAATCCCTTTGTCTTCTTAGGCAGGCAGGGGATATTTTAGTAGCATTTCTTGGTAAAGGAGTGGTTCATAAGTGGGGGAATTCTGTTCGAATTGTGGTAAAAAAATAAATGGGTCAGAACTTTTTTGTACAGGTTGCGGAGAGAAACTTGGTACGGATTTGCAAACTCCCGCTATTAAGCTGGAGAAAGAAACATTTATAGAAAAGGCTGAGAAGCGTTCTGTACATAGAAAGAATAATAAAGGATTCCTACTTGTTTTAATCTCTTTGTTAGGGATTGTAATAACTGTCATTGCGGTCTATTTCATTATAAATAATCTAAAGGATTCCACCCAAACAGATGCAAATAAAAAAGAAAATGAAACCAAAACCGTTTCTAACAATAAGGAAAATGAAGCAAGTAATCAAGAAGATACGGATCAATCAGCGAAAAAAGAAGTAGCTACGGAAATTAAACCGGAAAGGGCAACCGGTACTAGTGAACAATCGATCATAAACTATTACACTGCTAAGTTAAATAATTTGCGAATCTTCACTTCCGGCCGGGATATTTCGGTTGGAGAGTGGAGTGTAAACCGTCAAGATGAAGGTGTTGTCTTATCGGCTTCAGAGATTCCGTCGCGGGATTTAGCCCGTATTTTTGACCTTTTTGATAATGGAAACCTACTGCCTCTAAAAACATGGGCTAAAGAGGTATATGCCATTGCCCAAGCGTTATCCCAGGAACTAGATGAAGATTGGCTCATTGCTGTCGGCAATAATTGCGTGGGTGAATATCCTGTTACCCTGCCACAATCGGACTTAATCAATTACTCAGGGTCATGTGGGTATTCTATTCCGGTTCTAGAGGGAACAAATAAAGAAAATTTAAGGCTTGTCATGCATACGATTGTTTTTGGTGGATCATACAGTAATCCACCGCGTGATTTTTCCAATGAATATATCTTCCCAGAAAGTGATTATGTCAAATTAACCATGAGTGACCTAGAACTACTTACCCCAAGACAACTACGCTTAGCAAGAAATGAAATTTATGCCCGGCATGGTTATATTTTTGAGTCGGAGGATTTGCGGATTTACTTTTCAAAAAAATCATGGTACTTTCCTGATCCTTCTTATGATGGCAGTTCGTTAAATTCCGTTGAGAAATATAATGTGATGTTAATTAAAGAAAGAGAGAAGCAATTCCAATAATCATCTAAAATGAGCTGAGAAAAAGCCTGTTCGACTATATATTGGCTATTCTCAGCTTATTTTGTTTTAGGAGTTAAAGTATGGAATGATTTTGTTCATTTATTCTACTACTTTACATACATTTAAATAAGGAGTTATTACATGACCAAGTTGAAGGACAAGCACTACGAGCCAAAAATAATTGACTTCGGTCAAGGATCATAAAATAGTGTGATGGAAAGGGAGAAATCATGGAGTTTCTACATGAATTAATCAGTAGTTATAGCACGTTTTTTTCACTAGAAGCCCTCAAGGACGTTCTTACGAACCCAACAAGTTGGGGAGTGATAGGAACCCTCATTATTCTTGAAGGGTTATTATCGGCTGATAACGCCCTCGTTTTAGCTGTATTAGTGAAGACTTTACCTAAGGATCAACGAAAAAAGGCATTGTTCTATGGGATTTTTGGTGCGTATTTTTTTCGTATATTAGCAATCGGCGTAGGGGTCACGTTAGTTAATATTGATTGGATAAAAATAGTTGGTGGACACTACCTGCTTTGGATTGTTGTTCAAAACTTCATCAAGAATAATGACGGTGAGGATGAAGTTCAAACTAAAAAATTCGGATTCTGGAGAACTGTCTTAACCGTGGAACTTATGGATATTGCTTTTAGTATGGATAGTGTGATTGCGGCTTTTGGGGTCTCTAACCAAGAGTGGGTCCTATTTATTGGCGGGGTGATTGGGATCTTAATGATGCGGGGGGTAGCTCAATTATTCTTAATATTAATTGAAAAAGTCCCTGAAGTTGAAATCACTGCTTTTGTCCTAATAGCCATTATTGCAATTAAAATGATTATTTCTGCATTTGGATACCAACTAGATGAATTTGTTTTCTTTTCTATCTTAATTGCTGTATTCTCGGGAACCTTCCTTGTCCATTACGTCAGAAAAAATTCTGGGAATGAAAAAACGCTGTAATAGGTACTGTGTAAAAAGCCATCCATTTATTTGGATGGTTTTTGTATTGCAAGCAGAATATACAGGTCTTTTTAATTGAAATTTCTATATGCGAATATTTCGGAAATGAAAATAATTGACTAGTATGTTATTATAGACCATATTCACAACGGAGTAATTTACCAAATATAATGAAGGCTTGGGAGATGGAGTATCATGCTAAACTGGAAACGTAATTTGTGGGTGCTTTGGATCGGAGTCTTTTTTACAGCAGCAAGCTTTTCCATGGTCATTCCCTTTTTGCCCATTTTCCTTTTGCAAATTGGTGTACATGAACATACGGAATTGTGGGCAGGATTGTTATTCAGTGCAGCCTTCTTTTCTGGGGCGATCGCCTCACCGTTTTGGGGCAGGATGGCGGATAAATACGGGCGGAAACCGATGATTATTCGGGCAGGTTTTGCCCTCTTTGCTATCTATACGTTAATGGCTTTTGTCACCAATCCCTATCAAATACTAGTTCTACGAATCTTGCAGGGATTATTAAGTGGTTTCATTCCAGGAGCCATCGCGTTGATTGGTACCAATACACCTGGAAACAAGGTGGGTTACGCTCTTTCGCTTATTTCGTCAGCGTCGGCCTCAGGGAGTATTCTTGGTCCCTTGTTAGGAGGAGGGATTTCTCATTTAGTGGGGAATCGGTGGGCCTTTGCCAGTGCTGGTATCATTGTTTTCCTTGCCACTCTCCTCATTATTTTTTGGGTAGTCGAGGAAAATTTTACGCCAAGTAAGGTTCGTGGTTCTGTTAGAAATGATTTTAAATTGGCCGTGACAAATCGTCCATTCTTTCTTGTTCTCATCCTCACGGTGGTTACCAGTTGTTCCATCATGACTATCGAGCCTGTGCTCCCATTATATGTTGTAAACTTGGGAGGGTCGTCTGAAAACGCCTCGCTGCTAGCTGGAGTTGTGTTCTCACTTCCTGGGATTGCCAGTGCGCTATTTGCTCCTTTTTGGGGAAAATGGGCAGACAAAGTTGGATTTCAACGAGTCTTATTTATTGGTTTACTAGGCGGTGGAATTGGAACCATCACTCAAATATTATTCAGCCAAATTTGGGGATTTTCGTTGATGCGCTTTGTGTTTGGAATATTCTTCTGTGCCGTTTTTCCTGCTCTTAATGGTCTTGTTGTTAAATCTACACCTGAGGATTTCCGTGGGCGCGCATTTAGTTTAAACCAAACAGCCAACCAAATCGGCGGGATGATCGGTCCAATCGTTGGTGGATTTTTGGGTGGAATCTTCCCTGTTCACAGTGTCTTTATCGTAACAGGTATTTTATTATTCATTGCATGCGGAATGGCCTATTGGAATGAAAAAAATTTAAACAGCCGTGCGCTTAAAAGAAAAGCTTTAACTTAAATAGACTTCATGTGAAAAACCTCTTATCTAATTTTATAGATGAGAGGTTTTTGTGGTAAATTAGAAGAATAGTAGGAGGGGTTTGATTGTCTAGACAACTTATTAAAAATAATGATGGTTTACGTGCCGATTGTTTGAATTGTTTTGGATTGTGCTGTGTGGCATTGCCTTTTGCGAAGTCTGCTGACTTTGCCGTAGATAAAGAAGCAGGTACGCCATGTTCAAATTTGCAATCCGATTTTCGGTGTAGGATCCATAAGAATCTTAGAAACGAAGGATTTAGAGGCTGTGTGGGATATGAGTGTTTTGGTGCAGGCCAAAAGGTTTCGCAAGTTACCTATAACGGAATCGATTGGCGAGATGATCCATCTTTAGCCAAAGAAATGTTTGAGGTATTTCCGATTATGCAACAACTTCATGAAATGCTTTGTTACTTGAATGAAGCGCTTGGTTTAGAAGAGGCGCAGCCAATTTCAAAAGAATTGAAAACTGCTTTTCAAGAAACGGAACGGCTTACAACTCTAAATTCTTCTTCCATCATAGCGTTAAATGTTCCTGCACATAGAGCCATAGTAAATGAGTTGCTTCTCCGCACAAGTGAACTTGTGCGCGCAAAGATTTCGCCAAAGAAGAACATAAAAAAGAGGGACTTCATTGGCGCCAAGTTAACAGGAGCTGACCTTAGAGGAACTAATTTAAGGGGGGCCTTGCTCATTGCAGCAGATCTAAGGAAATCTGATTTGCGATGGGCAGATTTGATTGGTGCAGACTTGAGAGATGCGGATTTACGTGGAGCTAATCTTACAGATAGTTTATTTCTGACGCAAGCGCAAGTCAATTCAGCAAAGGGGGATCTTAGAACTATATTACCATCTGCCATAAAAAGACCTGATCATTGGATAGGAGATTGAGATTAGGTTAAGAAATGGGTATTGACGACCGAAGTTATGATAAAAGAGAAGGGAAAGTCGTCAATAGGGGATATAGACAACCGAATCTATCAAAAATGAGAAGGTAAAGTCGTCAATAAGTCTCCTTGATGACCGAATCTATCGAAAAAAATAAATAGACGGTCGTCAATAGCGGTTCTTGACGACCGAACTCATCGAAAAATTAAAGAGACTGTTATCAATAAACATTTCTTAAACCCAAGTCCCCCCTACAAACAATGCATTTCATCTTCAACTTCATTCCATGGCACGGAATAGCTTTGCCCTTTGGAGCAAAAGATGGACGACGATGTGTATTCGGGATCTGCATCCTTATTGTAATTAATTCTTGCCATTACTTCATTTTGATTATGGCAAGGGTAATAACCACCGAAAACCAGATTTAGAGAACCTTTCCCTTGCGTAATCGAGGCGAACTCAGGGCCATAATTCATAAAGGTAGCAACGGGAACTTTGCCAGTTATGAAGGTTTTATTTCCTTCGGTCATAGGAGCGTTAAAGCTGCCGCGTGCATTTTGAATGTCTGTTAACACTTTTCCCATATGTTCTAAATTCACTCGGATTTTAAAATCATAAAATGGTTCCAGCAGAATATTGTTTGCTTTTTCAAGACCTTGCCGCAAAGCACGGAAAGTTGCCTCTCTAAAGTCCCCCCCAGAGGTATGTTTGACATGGGCCCGTCCCGTTACCAAGGTGATCTTTAGGTCTGTAATAGGAGACCCAGTTAGTAATCCATGATGCTCCCATTCAAACAGGTGATTATGAATAACGTTTTGTGTCCCAACAGGTAAATCATCGGTATGACACACACTTTCGAAAGAAATCCCGGTGTTTCGCCCGCACGGCTCTAATTTAAGATGCACTTCGGCATAATGGCCAAGCGGCTCAAAATGACCATAACCAATCACCGTTGAATCAATGGTTTCTTTATATAAGATTTCTGGATCTGCAAATGAGACATCAAAAGAAAAGCGTTCCTTAATGACATGTTTCAGAACTTCAAGTTGAATGACCCCCATGACGTGGATGTGGATCTCCTGGGTGCGTTCTTCCCAGCTGACATTTAAAGCAGGATCTTCGGCATTTAACATGTTAAAATACCTCAACACTTCTTTCACATTCATCGATGGTTCAAATAGAACCTTGGATTTTAGAGCAGAGACCATCTCGTATTCTGCTTTTTCTTCTAATGTCCCCAAACCATCTCCAGCTGCAGCGGCCGACAATCCAATTACAGCGAAAATATCTCCTGCTGTTACTTGGTCGGCTGTTTTAAATTTATTTCCATTATAAAGTCTAATTTGAGTGATTTTCTCGTGGAGCAGATTTTCATCCACACTGTAATATAATTCATCCCTTACTTTTAATGTCCCGCGCAGTGCCTTAATAAACGTCATTCGTGTTCCTTTTTCATCATAGCGAATCTTGTATACACGTCCCGCAAAGGGTTCTTCATTTGGATAATTTGTAGTAGTTAATAGTTCCATTTTTTCAAGAAAGCTGTTAACACCGATATCTTGTAAAGCGGATCCAATCGCACATGGGAAAAGTTGTTGTTCTTTTACTAGTTTCCTTATCGTTTCTAACCAAAGATGGGGTTGATATCCGGATTCCATGTATATTTCCAAAAGGGATTCATTCCGCTCAGCAATAAATTCAATCAGTTCGTCATTCATTTCACCATCCGTCAGAATGTCAGTGATATCAAAAACATCTGTGGTTAAGTAGCTGCGAATTTCGTTTAAAACTCGTTCGGAATCGGCACCCACACGATCAATTTTGTTGATAAAGAAAAATGTGGGGACGGCATGTTTTTGCAGCAGATTCCAAACGGTTTCGGTGTGTCCCTCGATGCCTTCTACTGCACTAATAATCACTATGGCGTAATCCATCACTTGAATCGCCCGTTCCATTTCAGGCGAGAAGTCGACATGTCCAGGAGTATCTATCAGATAATAGGTGGATTCGTTATATGAAAACACCGCCTGATCGGCAAATACTGTAATTCCTCGTTGTTTTTCTATGTCATGTGTATCAAGAAAGGTATCTTGATGATCGACACGACCTCTTTGTCTAATCGTTTTCGTATGGTAGAGCAGCTGTTCTGCCAATGTTGTTTTTCCAGCATCGACGTGAGCAAACATTCCAATTGTCTTTTTCATGGTGCCACCTCAACTATTACTTATATGATAATTATTATACCAAATGGGTGTTCCATGTTACTTGAAAATTTAGAACAGAAAAAAACACGGCTAGAGATAACCGTGTTTTCTAACGAGTTAACAATCATGGTGTTTGTTAAGATGTAATGGAGGAGGAATTAACCATCCTTTTTCTTTATTTAAACGAAGCACCTTTCCACCAAGAGCGACCTTTTGAGCATGAAATTGTGCGTACATCAACGCTACATCTTCTCTGATTGATTTTCCGATTGCCTGACTGCATAAAACTAGTCCTGCAGCTATATCAGCAGAAAGTGTAGCGGCAATAGCAGGGTCGGGAATTCTTGCTCCAACAGGGATTTCTTCTAGGCATGCTTCAGGAGGCTCAGGTGCTGCTGGTGGTAAGCCAATACCATTTTCTTTTAAAAGTTCTTCCACTTGTTTCTTTTCCTGCTGACCGATTTCAATTGCTTCAACTAATAATTTCTTTAAATCATCGTCACCGGCATGATTTAACATCGTCTGATATCCAGCAATCATACCATTTCCAACTAATTGTGATGACCAAATGTCAAAGACTTCTCCGTAGTGTAATGGTTCTTCTTTCGGATTTCCGCTTAATATTCCCATCGTTGCCCTCCTCAGTGTATAAGTAAGTTTATTCATACAAAGTGCCACCTTCCCTTTAACACAGCACCTCTCTATGTTGTCCGGATAATCAATAATTCATGTAGTTACCTTTTTGTTGGATGAAAATAACAAGACTTCTGAAACAAAATAGTTTATACACGTTCATTGATGAAAGACTAATTACCTTATTTCCCCTCTAACTTCTACTATACCTATACGATTTTCAAATATAAAAACAGGGTATTTTAATATCGATGTTGAAATACTGAATTAAAGGAACATAAAAAAATAAAAGGGGAATGTTTATGTTTGAAGAAGGATACATTGATGTAACCGGGGGAAGGGTTGCGTATCAACTTTTTAAAAAAAATGCCGAAGGAACTCCGGTCATTATTCTGCACGGTGGGCCAGGATCGTCCTGCTATTCGCTCCAAGGTTTAAAGGCTCTGTCAGAGGACCGGGCCGTAATCTTTTACGATCAATTAGGATGCGGGAAATCAGATCGGCCAACTGATCAAACATTATGGAGAATTGAAAGATTTGTTGAGGAGTTGGGCCAGGTGAGACAAGCCCTCAATCTTGAAAAAGTACATATTCTAGGCCATTCTTGGGGGACGACGCTCGCAGCAGCCTATTGTTTGACCAAACCTAATGGTGTGAAAAGTGTTATTTTTTCAAGCCCATGTTTAAGTGCTCCTTTATGGGAGCAGGATCAAAGACGTAACCTTGAAAAGTTGCCTCAAGAAATTCAGGAAACCATTAAAAGGTGCGAAGAAAATGGTACGACTGATTCAGAGGATTTTAAAAAGGCAACAGACGAATTTAACAAAACCTTTGTCTGCCGTTTAGATCCATATCCCGACTGGTTAAAGCAAGGCTCTCAAAATAGAAATCCTGAAGTATACAATATCATGTGGGGACCTTCTGAATTTACTGTTCGCGGGAATTTGAAGGAATTTGATTGTACACCACAATTAAAGGAAATCACCTGTCCCACATTATATACATGTGGTCGGTTTGATGAGGCTACTCCAGAAACAACACAGTACTACAGCACTTTAACACCTGGTTCATCGTTCCATGTCTATGAGCACAGTGCTCATATGCCGTATGTGGAGGAGCCCGATGAGTTTTTAAGAGTGTCAGGGGACTTCCTGAGAAAAATTGATTCTCTTTAAATTCAAAAGCTTGCTTAGAATTATCGGGGAGGGCGCTCTTACTTTATGTAAATCGCTCTCCCCGATGATTTCCAATAAAAACCACAAGACAATTGGAAACGCTTCCATTAAAATAGAAAGTAAGAAGAGAGAAAGGGGACATAAACATGGAACTTTTATTTGAACAATGTAAACATAACCAGGCGGAAGAACCTTGTGATGAGTGTAACCCTAAAAAAGAAGAGGAAGAAAACGTTGATATTTATGAATATGACTATCATTTAAGATTGTGGTTTTGATAAAAAGAGATCTTCCTTAAAAAATTGACTACTTGAGCCGGAAATTAAAATAAATCACAAAACTCGTTCTATTTATTGGACGAGTTTTTATTTTTTTGTATGTTGTACTTATGGTAACATGAAAGCAGTAAATTTACAGAATCCAGAGGAAATAACAATGAAGATAAATGAATTAATTGCCAATAATATTAACAAATTAGATGCAGAACTACCTATTGATAAGTCGTTAGGAATTGTTCTTTGGTCCTTGCAGTGGCAAATATGGAGGAAAAATAGTTGAGGAATCACCACGTCCAAAGCCTATTGTGTGGGGCCGAATTCAGGAAAATCCAACAGAATACTATCAGTTTAAGGACCTTTACTGTCGCAATATCCAAATGGCTGAAATTCAGATCCCGAAAAATAGACTGGTAACTTTTACAGGAGAATCTGGGTGTGGGAAATCTACACTGGTTAATGAGTGTATCGCCAAAGATTTTCTGCAGCGCTATCCAAAAGATAAACTGGTCATTGTGGGACAAGATCGAAATCAATCCATTACCAGCCGGTCAACCGTTGCAACATTTCTTGATATTAAAAAGAAACTTACAAAATATAGTGAAGAAATTGATGATATTTTTCAACGTTCGATTGAGGATATTATCGATGAACTGCCAAATGAGGACATCGCACATAAACGTTTAAGCTTATTGATCAAACTTGGTCTTGGGTATTTAACGTTGGAAAGAAAGACACAAACTTTATCGACGGGTGAATTTCAGTGTGTTCACTTAGTTTCGGAGCTGTTTGGGAACTCAAGACATCCACATACGATGTTTATTTTTGATGAACCTTCAAAAGGATTATCTCAAAATATTTTAAACCAATTTATTGATAGTGTAAGGGTTATCCTTGAAGATGATTCGGTTTCTATCATGATGATTGAACATAATGACTATATGTTAGATAGCTCTGATTTTATTGTTGATTTTGGTAAAAGACAGCTTGAGCCTGTGGAACATCTTGATGTTGTCGTTCATGACGTGTATTATCGCCAAAGAAACGAAGAAGTTGAAGTGTCGCCAGAGCATATTTCTTCCACTCTTAAGTCAAAAAATGGCATTCATTATTTAACAGAAAATCATATGAGCTATTTTAAGAATGCAGAAAACATCTATAAGGGCGGCATCTTAAAAAGCTTATCATCAATGGCTCGGCTGATTTATGGTGAATTCGAATCTGACACCATTGCACCCGTCATCGCCATTGATCTTGAAAGGCATTTGTATAGTCAATATAGTTTTCTCTATGAGATAGGTGGATTGATCAACCATATCGTGGCTGCTCATCCGACCAATAAAGATACGAGAAGCTTCGATTTCTATCATCAAGACAATCATTGTCCATCTTGTTCTGGGCGACGGGTTATTGAAAAATTTGATATAGACGTAGTTATTCAAGATAAAAATGTCCCATTCTGGGATGGCTTACTACATCCAGACGTAATGGAAGTATTAAAATATTATCAATATCCCAAATTGCAATTCCTTTTTGATGAGATTAAGAATGAACTTGGTCAAGACATTAGTAAAAGCTTTAATGAGATGACAGATGCAGAAAAGCATACCTTTTTATATGGATATTGGGAAAAGTCCTTTTATGATAAAGCGGGCAAGGCTTCGAGAATGTGGGAAGGTTTTAATTTCATCATTGGGCGTTATATGTTTTTTTCGAAATCGATTATTAAAGAGCAAATGAAAGCATCAAAAGAAATGATGATCTGTCCAGTCTGTCAAGGAACCGTCCTTAAACATCATAAAAAACTATTATTTGGGGATACAGATATTCGTGACCTGATTCAACAGCCCATTAATCAAGTTCTAAAAATAGTCGGGAAGTTACCAGAACTCGAAAAGCTAAAATCGATTGTTGGCGGCGAAATGACACTTACCGAAGATGTATCGTTACTTCCTCGGGAAATACAAGTCTCACTGAAAATGTTTGAATTAGAACTTGCAAGCTTTTCCCACTATGAAGTGGTTTTACAAAATGTTTTACCTTTCTGGGGCAATATTAAAGGCAATGTCGAATCGATTAGCAACAAGAATCAACTCACTATATGTGATTTTGCCAACATCTTCGAGACGAGAGAAACCATCATTGATAAGTATTTCACCAATGGTAAATACAAGAAACTCACCTATGTGTATGAGGCGTTTGGCTACAAAAAAATTGTTACCCAAATTAACAAAATTAAGGCGAGTCATCCCTGCCCATTTTGTAAAGGGAAGAAAGTCATTTCAGAAGATAATCTCCATGAGGGAGTGCATAAATTATCCATCCCATGTGTGAGTTGTTCTGCCAGTGGCATCAATGATGAGGGACGTAAAGAAATCGTTGAAGGTTTTGATGTCCAAACATGGTTGACTGGAAAAGTAAGTGATGTGGTTCCTGAATGTATGGAATCAGTCGCAGAGATTCCTATTTTCAATCGTATTCGCGAGTTGAATAAACGAGATATGATGGCTGTTTACCAAAGCCTCGAGCAAAAAAAGTAAATTTGAGTAATAAAAAACGCATTTGCCACCATATATGGCAAATGCGTTTTGTGTTAATTTTTTAGTGATACTTCCTTTGTTGCCCAGGTTTTTCGCCATGACACCTGTGCAATAAATAACACTATTAATGCGGCAACCCCAATCCCTGTATAAACCATAAAGCCAGTTCCATAAGTACCAGTTACTTCTTTAAGAGTTCCTAAAATATTGGGAACAAAAAATCCGCCAACCCCGCCGGCTGCTCCCACGATTCCAGTGATCATTCCGATTTCTTCTTGAAAGCGCTGCGGAACTAATTGAAAGACTGCTCCATTTCCCATTCCCAAGCAGAGCATTCCGATAAACAATAAAGTGGTCACAACAGCAAGAGGGGGAAGCTGGCTCACTCCAAACATGCTTAGTGCAACCCCGATAAATAGGAAAGTAAGAAGACGGACACCGCCGATTTTATCAGCAATAAAACCGCCGACTGGACGGAAAAAGCTCCCTGCTGCCACACAAAGTGTGACAAAATCTCCTGCCGTTACTTTCGATAAATGATATTGATCCACAAAAAAGATGCTTAAGAAACTGGATAAACCTACAAAACCTCCGAAGGTGACACTGTAAAGCAAACAAAAATACCAAGTATCTTTTTGTTTGAATACCTTCAAATATTCAACCATAGGTTTTGGTGCTGGTTGGGATGGTGCATCTTTTGCCAAAATGATATACAAGAGAAATACAGTTAATAAAGGTATAAGTGCTAATCCTAAGACATTGTGCCAGCCCATTCGTTCCGCAAGTCGCGGTCCAAATAAGGTAGCAAACAGTGTTCCGCTGTTCCCGGCCCCGGCAATTCCCATTGCCAGCCCTTGTAAATGCGGCGGGTACCATCTGCTTGCCATCGGGATGGCTGCAGCAAAACTGGCTCCTGCCACTCCAAGAAGAATCCCAATCACATAAAGTTCAGTTAAGGTTTGACCAAATAACCAACCCCATACCAGCGGAATGATGGTCACGAGCATTCCGCTGATTGCCGTTTTCCGTGGTCCGATTCGATCTGTTAAGACGCCAAGGATGAGTCGAAAAAACGATCCGCTTAAGATCGGAAGTGCAACAATAAAACCCTTTTGTGAGGGGGTCAGCCCAAAATCTTTTGTAATATAAACCCCCAGCGCCCCTAAAATAACCCAAATCATAAAACTAACATCAAAATATAAAAATGAAGCTGCTAACGACGGTGCATGACCGCTTTTCTTTAAATCTGATAACTTCATTAGATTGTACCCCTTTCTAGAAAACGTTTTTCCTATGAATCAAAACAATTTACAAAACCAGTAATTTAATCTTTATTACCATTCAAAACAACTATCTTTTGAAAACATAACCCTAATTAGTAAAACCAAAAATGAAGCTAAACTGATGTTGTTTTTCATTTCATTTTCCTCCTTAAACAGCTTAAGTATTTGTGTTTCTCTTGCTTTGTTCAACAATAGCCTATGGAGAAGGGTGATGTCACTTTTCATGTAAGATGCTCTAACATAGAACTTATTGTGTCAGGAAATGTTACACAACAAATTCCTTTTCATAAGTTTTATGGAATAATAGGTGATATTTACGGTTGCCATAATCAACATAATTAACTAGCGGGGGTATTTAGAATGGATAAGCAAAAACTCGTATTGATAGGAAATGGAATGGCGGGTGTGCGATGTATGGAGGAAATTTTACGAGATGCACCTGATCTTTATGAGATTACAATTTTCGGAGCGGAACCGCACCTAAACTATAATCGAATCCAATTATCAGCTGTATTGCAGGGGAGTACGACGTTTGATGATATTACCATCAATGATCGAAATTGGTATAACGAACAGAACATAGAACTGTTTACTGGTGAAACGGTCCTAAAAATAGATACAGAAAAACAAGAGTTGCTAACGGATAAAGGTCGAAGGCACCCCTATAATCGACTTATCATCGCAACAGGTTCCATGCCATTTCTTCTCCCTGTACCAGGTAAAGATATAGAAGGAGTAGTTACGTTTCGAACTATAGAAGATTGTCAGAAAATGATGGAAACAGCGAAACACTATCATAAAGCGATGGTCATCGGAGGGGGTGTCTTAGGTTTGGAAGCTGCTAAAGGTCTCCTTAATCTTGGTATGGAGGTAACCGTTGTCCATAATGGGCCGCATCTTATGGAAAGACAATTGGATGAAACAGCTGCGAAACTGTTGCAAACAGAACTGGAAAAGCAAGGCTTGCGTTTCCTTTTTGAAAAAGAAACAAAGGAAATTTGCGGAAGCAATCGCGTAGAAAGAGTTTCCTTTAAAGATGGTACCGAAGCAGCTGCTGATTTGGTTGTGATGGCTGCAGGGGTGAGACCCAATATCCAACTAGCTAAAGAAAGTGGAATAGCGACGAATCGAGCCATCCTTGTCAATGATTATATGGAAACAAATATCCCCAATATTTATGCTGTCGGTGAATGTGTGGAACACCGGGGAATGGTCTATGGGTTGGTAAAGCCTCTTTACGATCAAGGCAAGGTGTTGGCAAAACGAATTTGCGGACTTAGAGGAAAGGGATACGATGGAACTGTTCTTTCGACACAATTAAAAATATCAGGAGTAGATGTGTTTTCGGTTGGACAGTTTTCATGTGACGACAGATTGCAGTCGATTGTGATCTTCGATGAGTTAGATGGCGTATATAAGAAAATGGTTTTTGAAAAATCCCGAATGGTTGGCGCTGTCTTATTTGGAGACACGAGTGACCGAACAAGATTGCTAGACATGATTATGAAAAGACAAGATGTATCAGATTTGGAGAAAGTTACACTTTTTCAAGCATTAAATAGGGATGGGAATTCGGCCGCTTCTATGGCCCATAGTGAAATGATTTGCAATTGTAATGGGGTAGCGAAAGGGACAATTATAGAAGCGGTTCAAAAAAACGGATTAACGACAGTCGACCAAGTGAAAAAATGTACAAAAGCCTCGGGGGCATGCGGGGGCTGTAAACCATTAGTAGCCGATTTACTCAACTACATTCATAGCGATGAATTCGATGAGGGCATTGAACAAAAATCAATGTGCTCCTGTACAACACTCACGGAAGATGAAGTGGTGCATGAGATGCAATGGCAAGGATTGACAACGGTACAGGAGGTGATGGAAGTCCTTGGTTGGGAGAATAAGGAAGGATGTTCTGCCTGTCGGCCTGCTTTAGCCTATTATTTAGGCATGATCTATCCGGAATATGAGAGGAAGCAAGAAAACCTATATATTTCCGAACAAAGGATGGCCATTATTCAGAAGGATGGGACGTACACTGTCATCCCTCAGATGTACGGTGGAAAAACTTCCGCAGAACAATTGAGAATGATTGCCACGGTCGCCGAGAAGTTTGGCATTACAAATATCGCTGTCACTAGTGAACAAAGAATTCATTTGATGGGCGTGAAGAAAAAAGATTTGTCTGCTTTGTTGGCAGATTTGGATATGCAAGTAAGTTCTACTTACGGAAATATGGTTCAAAATGTGAAAACGAGTATCGGAGAACATATTTGCCATTGTGACAAACATTCATCAATGGAGCTGGCTGTCAGTCTCGAAAAAAGATTAGAATTTCTCATAACTCCCTATCGAGTAACGTTAGGCGTATCTGCTTGTTTGCATAACGGTGCCGGTTCAACGACAAAAGATATCGGTGTAATTGGAACTGGACTTGGCTGGGAAATATATGTCGGTGGCAGCAGCGGGAGAAATGTACGTGCAGGTAAGTTATTGTCCCTTGGAACGAAGAATCAGGATGTAATCGAAATCATTTGTGCTTTTATTCAATACTATCGTGAGACAGCCAATTTCCTCGAACGGACGTGGCAATGGATCGAAAGAGTCGGTTTAGTGCATGTGAGAGAAGTGATTTTTGATTTTGAACTTCGTCAGCAATTATTACTTCGGTTAGAGAAGGATACAATGTTCCGCAAAAGGTTCAGTGGAAAACAAGTGTCTGGAATAGAAATCAACAACCAACAATAGAAAAGGGTGATCAGCTTGACAGAAGCGCTATTAAAGTATTTTCGTACAAAGGAACAAGAAGTGAAATCAGAAAAAAGATACGACTCTCAATGTCCTTACTGTAGTATGCAATGTAAAATGCAATTGATTGAACAATCGATTGTGTCGAGAAAAAAATATATAACCATCGGAAAAGACAATCCAACATCGGAGGGGCGTTTATGTGTAAAGGGTATGAACGCCCATCAACACGCTTTCCATAAAGAGCGTTTAAAATACCCATTGGTAAAAATCAATGGAGAATTTGTCCGAGTGTCCTGGAAGGAAGCTCTGAATCATATTAAAGAAAACTTTATGAAGATTCAGGAGGAATCTGGTCAAAATGCCTTAGCGGTGTATGGCAGTGCGTCAATCACAAATGAAGAGGCTTATTTATTAGGGAAATTTGCCCGCGTGGCCTTAAAAACAAAATACATCGATTATAATGGCCGACTATGTATGTCTGCGGCTGCTTCGGCTGCGAACCAAACCTTTGGGTTGGACCGAGGCTTCACGAATAGCTTGGCAGAAATTCCATACACTCGTTGTATCATTTTAGCAGGGACGAATATTGCTGAATGTCAGCCGACGATTATGCCCAATTTTGAAAGAGCAAAAGAAAATGGCGCCTATATCATCGCTATTGACCCGCGTGAAACTGCCACGACGAAACTAGCAGACTTGCATTTAAAACCTAGACCAGGTACGGATGCCGTATTAGCAAATGGGCTATTGAAAGTGATGATTGAGGAAAATTATGTGGATGAAAAGTTTATTCAAGAACGTGTGAACGGGTTTGAAGAGGTTAGAAAGTATGTATTATCCCTCAGTATGAAGGAAATTGAAGAGATTACCGGGGTACCCATCCACCTTATTCGCAAAGCGGCCGTTAGGTTTGGCAGTGAAGAATCGGGAATGATTTTTACAGCAAGAGGGGTGGAGCAGCATACGAACGGGTCAAAAACTGTTCGTAATTTCCTGAACATTCTGGTTTCCACAGGGAAAATCGGTAAACCGAATTGTGGCTATGGGGCGATTACGGGACAGGGAAATGGACAGGGGGCAAGGGAACATGGACAAAAAGCCGACCAGCTTCCTGGATATCGGTCAATTGAGAATGATGAACATCGAAACTATGTGGCCAGCATTTGGGGGATTGATCCAGATGATTTACCCCGTAAAGGAGTTTCAGCCTATGAAATGATGGAGAAAATCCATGAAGGGGAAATTAAAGGTTTGTTTCTTATGTGTTCCAACCCGATTGTTTCCAATCCCAATGCCAACTTCGTCAAGGAGGCTATGAAAAAATTAACCTTCTTTGTAGCCGTTGATCTGTTCATTTCAGAAACTGCTAGATTAGCAGATGTCATACTCCCGGCCTCTTCCTATCTGGAAGATGAAGGAACGATGACAAATGTGGAGGGACGGGTAACATTACGGGAAGCAAGCTTGCCGTGTCCAGGCGAAGCGAAACATGATTGGCAAATTATCTGCGAACTTGCCCGTGTGCTTGGGAAAGAAGAGTATTTTTCCTTTTCTTCTGCTGAAGAAATATTTACTGAATTAAGAATGGCAAGCCGTGGAGGGACTGCGGATTATTTTGGAATAACATATGAGCGTTTAAGAAAAGAGGGCGGACTATTATGGCCCTGCCTAGAAACAAACCATATTGGGACGAAACGGTTGTTTGAAACCTCTTTTGCTCACCCGGATGGAAAGGCGGCGATGGTGGTTGTTCCGAACATTGCAGAGATTCCGAAAGAACAATTATGTGAAGAGTTTCCGCTCTATTTAACAACAGGAAGAGTCATGTCACATTACTTAACAGGTGTGCAAACAAGAAAAAGTCCAGCGCTAGCGGCAAGAAACATCGAACCATTTATGGAAATCCACCCGGCAACCGCAGCAAAATTTCAGATCCAAGACCAATCATTGGTGAAAATTGAATCACGAAGGGGAAGTGTTATGGTTAGAAGCAAATGGTCGGAAACGATCCGTCACGATACCATATTTGTACCTTTTCACTGGGCAGACTCGCAAAATATCAATCTCCTTGTTTCGAAAGAATTGGACCCTGAATGCAAAATGCCTGGATTTAAAGTCAGTGCTGTTAAGGTGAGCCCAGTAGTTGATTTCCTTACTTAAAAAATTTTTATGTTAGGAGACCTTACATGATAAGTTAATTTTAAAATGGTCTGTGATATAGTTTAGGAAACTTACAAACGGGAGGAAAACTAACATGGAAAAGAAAAAGTTGGTTCTTGTTGGAAATGGCATGGCTGGTGTCAAAACGATTGAGGAGATTATTAAACTATCAAGCGAATCATTTGAGATCACTATTTTCGGAAGCGAGCCTCATCCGAATTACAATAGAATCTTACTTTCAAAAGTATTACAAGGAGATACAAATGTAGAAGATATAACACTTAATGATTGGGATTGGTACCGAGAAAACAATATTCAATTATTCACAAGTGAAACAGTGATCAAGGTCGATTCGAAGCGTAAAGTCGTTATTACTGACTTAGGGAGAATGGAGCCGTATGATCAATTGATTATTGCGTCGGGATCTCTTCCGTTTATCTTACCGATTCCGGGAGCTGAAAAGGAAGGGGTAACAGCTTTTCGGGATATTAAGGACACAGATGTCATGCTTGAAACTTCGAAAAAGTATAAAAAGGCTGCAGTAATTGGCGGAGGTTTACTCGGGCTTGAAGCAGCAAGAGGTCTTTTAAATCTAGGTATGGATGTTTCGGTCATTCATCTCGCCCCATATTTGATGGAGCGCCAATTAGATCCGCAAGCAGGGAAGTTGCTGCAAACTGAATTAGAAAAACAGGGAATGAAATTTTTATTAGAAAAACAAACCCAAGAAATCTTTGGTGACGAACGTGTCGAAGGTCTAAGGTTTAGCGATGGAACGTCGGTTGATGCTGACTTAGTTGTCATGGCTGTTGGCATCAAGCCAAATACGGAATTAGCCAAGGTAAGCGGACTAGCTGTCAATCGAGGTATTGTCGTCAACGACTATATGCAAACGAGTATTCCTGATGTTTATTCTGTAGGGGAATGTGCAGAGCACAACGGAACAGTATACGGTCTAGTCGCCCCTTTATATGATCAAGGAAGAGTATTAGCAAAACATATCTGCGGGTTAGAAACCAAAGGTTATCATGGATCTGTTTTATCCACACAGTTGAAGGTCTCTGGGGTAGAAGTGTTTTCAGCTGGAGACTTTATCGAAGGCGAAGGAAAGGAAGCCATCAAGGTTTTTGATGGTAATGACAGGATTTATAAGAAGATTGTGATCCAAGACAATAAAATTGTTGGTGCCGTGCTGTTTGGTGATAGCAGTGATGGAAATCGTCTCTTTTCGATGATTCAAAAGGAAGCGGATGTTTCTTCAACCACGAAGGTATCACTTTTACAACCGCTAAATGATGATTTTGGAGGTAGTTTAGTAGCTTCCATGAGTAACGAGGAAATAATTTGTGGCTGTAATGGTGTTTCTAAAGGAGCGATTATTGAGGCGATTCAGAATCAAGGATGTTCATCTGTTGATGAAATTAAAGCTTGTACAAGTGCTTCCCGGTCTTGCGGCGGATGTAAACCGCTTGTCGCGGAAGTATTACAGCATACACTTGGTTCGGAGTTCGACGGCTCTATCCAGAAAGAAGCGATTTGCAGCTGTACTGATTTATCTAGAGATGAAGTGGTGGAAGAAATTAAAATAAAAGGGTTGACCCATATCAAGGAAGTCATGAATGTCCTTGGTTGGAGTTCTGATGAAGGCTGCTCAAAATGCCGGCCGGCTCTGAATTACTACTTAGGGATGGTCCATCCAATCAATTATCAGGATGAAAAAGAATCCCGGTTTGTTAATGAACGGATGCATGCGAATATTCAAAAGGATGGAACCTATTCAGTTGTACCACGAATGTATGGCGGTGTAACAAACGCCCAAGACCTGCGCCGAATTGCTGATGTGGTTGAAAAATACGATATTCCGTTAGTAAAACTAACCGGCGGACAGCGAATCGACTTGCTTGGAGTAAAAAAGGAAGACTTACCAAAAGTGTGGTCAGATTTGGATATGCCATCAGGGTTCGCCTATGGGAAATCACTGCGTACGGTGAAAACCTGTGTTGGAGAGCAGTTCTGCCGTTTTGGGACCCAAGATTCCATGGGACTTGGAATCGACCTCGAAAAGAAATTTGAAGGACTTCAAACACCGCATAAGGTGAAAATGGCCGTTTCCGCTTGTCCGAGAAGCTGTGCGGAGTCTGGGTTTAAAGATATTGGTTTTATTGGAATTGACGGCGGCTGGGAGCTATATGTTGGTGGAAATGGCGGGACCCACGTACGCGGGGGAGACCTATTATATAAAGTAAAAACATCAGAAGAGGCCATGGAAATCACTGGTGCGTACCTTCAATATTACCGTGAAACAGCTAATTACTTGGAACGTACTTCGGCTTGGATTGAACGTGTTGGGTTAACACATGTACGATCCGTTCTAGATGATAAAACAAAGCGTCAAGAATTAAATAAACGGATGGAAGATGCCTTATCGGTAATTAAGGATCCTTGGAAAACTATTAATGAGGATGAAACAGTAAGAAAAGAATTGTTTGAGAGCGTAGTAATGTCTTAAAACTTACAGCTAAAGGGGGAAATCATCCAATGATTAAGAAAAACGTAGAAGTGGTGTCAATCGGATCTGTAAAGGACCTGCCAGAACGATTAGGGAAAACTGTTATTGTCGGGGAAAAGGAAGTGGCAGTATTCAAATTATTAAACGGAACCATTCGTGCCGTAGAAAATCGCTGTCCGCACAAAGGCGGGGTTCTGAGCGAAGGCTTGGTAAGCGGAGAATTTGTATTCTGTCCGATGCATGATTGGAAAATATGTTTGGATAATGGAAGAGTACAAGAGCCGGATTCCGGCTGTGTGAAAACCTATCAAACGAAAATAGTTGGGGAAGAAGTGTTTCTCCTCATTGAATAATTCACAAAAAGGAGGTCAGGTTCATATGACCGATAAAAAGGGAAAAGTTTATATTGTTGGAGCCGGGCCTGGCGATCCTGATTTAATCACGATTAAAGCAATGAAATGCCTAGAGCAGGCTGATGTTATTTTATATGATCGATTAGTCAACCCGGTGTTACTAAGTTACGGTAAGGCTGATCCTGAGTTGATTTATTGCGGGAAGGAGCCCGGGAACCATTGTGTTTCCCAGGACTCCATCCATGAGATATTACTAGAAAAAGCCAAGGCTTGCAAAACGGTCGTTCGTTTAAAAGGAGGCGATCCGTATATTTTTGGCCGCGGTGGTGAAGAAGCCGAAGTATTAATGCAAAATGGAATCGAATTTGAAGTGGTTCCAGGGATCACATCTGGCATTGCTGCTTCAGCTTATGCGGGAATACCAGTCACTCACCGTGATTTGAGCCGATCCTTTGCTATGGTTACAGGTCATTGTTTGAACGGTCAACCCAATAATATACGCTGGGAACATCTCGCCCACGGCGTTGATACTTTGGCTATTTATATGGGTGTCAAGCATCTTCCATTTATCTGTGACCAATTACTAGCCTGCGGGAAGGATTCGTCTACACCGATTGCTGTTATTGAACAAGGGACAACAGGGAACCAACGAACAGTTGTTGGTACACTAGAGACAATCGTTGAAGTAGTAACAGAGAAACGAATGACCAATCCAGCCATGATTGTAATCGGAGAAGTGGTGAAACTATCGGATAAACTATCGTGGTTTCCTGAAAAGGTTAAAGACGAGATACTTTTATAAGGGATTTTGGAGTTTATAATGAATATTATAGACTCTTTTTTTTGCCTATAAATCTGACAATCTAGAAATAAGTGCAAAATTTTTTATTGGTAATCAATTATTTCCATTGAATTTAGGTAGATTTTTTTGCTATTTCTCTCCATAATAATATTTATTGATTTTAATAGAGGAATAAATCAAATTATGTCGAATTGCATAAGTAAATATACCTAAATAAGAGGGCTGAACCATGAATAAATCCGGTCAAATTATCCTGGTGATGATTTCGATTCTTTTTACCAGCTACCAAAAGATTTTCGATCATCTACCTTTTTTCTCGATTGACTTTTTTCTGTTTACCCTAATTGCCTGGGTGGTGGGATGGCAATATGATAAGGCACGCTACTATGAAAAAAAGGCTCGAGCGAGTGAAGAAAGCTATAAGAAATTGATCGATTCATTGCCTGCACCTGTCTATGTTACGCGGAATCATAAATTAGTATATGTAAATAAAGCAGCACTTAGCATGATTGGTGCTGGGAACCTTGAAGATTTGACGGGGAAGTCCATTATGGATTTTATTGCTCCTGAATATCGAAGCCGGATGCTTGAACGATTTAAACAAATAAAGAAAGAAAAGCAGCCTGTTCACACCATTGATTACAAAGCCAAGCGATTGGATGGATCCACTTTTTTATTTGAAGTATCTTCTTTATTGATCGTTTTTGGTGGGAAAGAAGCCATCTTGTCCATTGGGAAGGACATAACTGAAAAAAGTGAAGAAACTGAACGCCTCATTCAAAAGTCTGAAAAATTAGCGCTGTTAGGTCAAATGGCAGCGGGAATAGCCCATGAAATACGAAATCCTCTCACCTCGATCAAAGGTTTTATTCAACTGTTAAAAACCAGCACCCAGAAAGAGGAATATTTTGAGATATTGTTATCTGAACTCGACCGAATCAATGAAATCGTCGGGGAATTTCTGGTCCTGGCCAAACCTTCTGCAGCCGTCTATAAGACACAAGATATTAGAATCCTCTTAAAGGATGTCATCACCTTAATAAACAACCAATCACTTTTGAATAATATTCAAATCAATATAGATTTTGATCATGATTTGCCGTTGATCAGCTGTGAGGAAAATCAATTAAAGCAAGTGTTTTTAAATCTACTTAAAAACGCGATGGAAGCTATGCCTACGGGTGGATCTATCCATGTGGCCGTAAAAGAAAAAGAAGAGGGGAAAATATCGATTCAGATTATCGATCAAGGGATCGGTATCCCGCAAGAACGGATTTCTACTCTTGGAGAACCATTTTATACAACTAAGGAAAAAGGAACGGGTCTCGGCTTAATGACCTGTTACAAAATAATCGAAGGTCATAATGGGACGCTAAATATTTATAGTAAAATGAATGAGGGAACAACAATTGAAATCATTTTACCAACGATTACTCAGCCGTTATTGAAGATGGAAGTGAGCCATTCTTAGTGAATGGCTTGTTCTATGTAGATGAAAAAATGATAAACTATCCTATAGATAGTCGATTAATTGGTTTTGGAGGAAGTTATGAAAAAGAATATGTATGTATTTTGGGGTCTAGTCATCACGACGTTAATTTCAGCACTAGATGCTAATATTATGCAAACAGCCAGTCCGACCATTGTCAAACAACTTGGTGGCATGGAGTTATTTGCATGGATATTTGTTGTTTATATGTTAGCTAGCACTGTTACTGTGCCGTTATACGGTAAATTATCGGATATGTATGGCCGGAAAAACCTGTTAATGTTTTCCGTGGGCTTATTTACACTAGGTTCCATTCTTTGTGGGATGGCGAATTCCATGGTCACGCTGATTATATTTAGGGGAATTCAAGGTTTAGGTGCAGGTGGGATGATTCCACTTTCCATGATCATCGTAGGTGATTTGTTTACGATTGAACGTCGCGGGAAAATTCAAGCGGTTTTTAGCAGTATTTGGGCCATCTCATCTATTGTTGGTCCCATACTAGGATCTTTCTTTGTGGAAGCATTAACATGGAGATGGATATTCTTTATAAATATTCCCATCGGTATTGCCAGCGTGCTTTGTTTGCTGCCCTATAAAGAACAGATGGAATTTAAGAAAACACATATTGACTATAAAGGTTTCTTCTTATTCGGGATTTCTATTACGCTATTATTGTTATCTACTAATATAGAACACTCTATCTGGTTATTGATTCTAGGAGTCATTGGTTTAATTGTCTTTGTTTTAGTAGAACGAAAAGAATCCCATCCGTTCCTGCCTGTTTCATTATTTAGGAACAAGGGAATTCTGATGACGAACCTTTTCATGTTAGTTTATTGTTTGGCCTTTTTTGGAACATCTAACTTTATTCCTTTGTACCTGCAAGAAGGCAGTCACATGAGTATTTATAAAAGCGGGCTCATCCTGCTAAGTATTGCCGTTGGCTGGACTTTCGGAAGCACCCCTGCGGGAAAGTGGATCCTTCGCTTTGGGTATAAGCTCCTTTTTATTATTGGAAGCCTCATCACAACAGTTTCAGGCTTAGCATTATATTTGTTCATCACAGATATATCTTATGTTAGCTTGTTTATCATCTTAACAATCCAGGGTGTTGCTTTTGGTTTGTTGTTTGCAGTAGGAACAATTGCATCCCAAGAATTTGCTGAAGCCCACATCAAAGGGATGTCCACCTCATTGCAAATGTTTTTAAAAAATATCGGAACTTCCATCGGAGTTACTGTTATGGGACTGATCATCAATCAAGCTGTAAACATCCATGTTGGAATGAAAAATTTATTTCTATATGCACTGATATTAAGCCTAATTAATATTGTAATAAGTTTCTTTATCCCTGCAAAAACAACCTCTTCAAGTAAGAGTACCTAACCTATATGTTTGATAAACTGCCCTTATGAATCCTTCATGAGGGCAGTTTTTTTCACTATTAATCTATTTAAGAATTTCCTTAAATTCTTTCCCCTTCTGGACATAGTGATCGCTAGACATCTGCAGCAGGTCCAGGTCCTTTTGGGTTATTTCTCTGACCACTTTACCAGGAGACCCCAACACTAGGGAACGAGGAGGAATTTTAACTCCGCCAGCTAACAGTGTATTGGCCCCAATAATACAATCTTCACCAATCTCAACATTATCTAAAAGCGTCGAACCCATTCCAATAATGCATCGCTTCCCAACCTTACAGCCATGCAGAATAACATTATGGCCAATTGTCACGTCATCTGCAATTTCGACCGGGAACCCTTCGAACAAATGAATTGTTGAATTATCTTGAATGCTGCACCGTTCACCGATGATAATTGGTCCATCATCCCCGCGTAGAACCGCGTTAAACCAAACGGATGAACCCTTTCCAATTCTTACATCACCAATTAAATAGGCACCGGGTGCTACAAATACTGAGTCATGGACATCAGGGGAAATACCTTTGTAAGGGATAATCAAATCAATCTCTCCTTTTAACTATCAGAATTATCTTTCTATTAATCTAAATATACCATGAAAAAATGTCCTAGAAGGGTTTTTATTATCAATTCGAATCTATTTTCGTTAAAATTGAATTTTTTGCATCTATTTTTAATAATAGAATCTGCAAAATGCCAAAAAATTTTGCGTATGCTGATTAATTATTTATTTTGCGCAAAATCTATTTGCACCAAATCCAATGAAAACCCTTTATATATGCAAAATACAAGTTGGCACGTAACTTGCATATATAATTGATGTAGCAAACGACAAGGGGGAACAACCATTGAAAACATATTCACATGAACCATTTACAAACTTTGAAGATGAAAAAAATAAACAAGCCTTCCAAGAGGCACTGGCCTTTGTACAAACACAGCTTGGCAAGGATTACCCAGTTGTTATCGGTGGAGAACAGATTACAACTGAGGAAAAAATTATTTCTATTAATCCAGCAAATAAAGAAGAAATTATTGGTCGAGTGTCGATGGCAGACCAAGAACTAGCAGAAAAGGCGATGCATGCCGCATTAACCACATTTGAAACGTGGAAAAAGTGGAGACCAGAACATCGTGCCAACATTTTATTCAAAGCAGCCGCCATTTTGCGCCGCAGGAAACATGAGTTTTCAGCTTATCTAGTGAAAGAAGCCGGAAAACCATGGAAGGAAGCGGATGCAGATACAGCCGAGGCGATCGACTTTATCGAGTATTATGGCCGTCAAATGCTTCAATTAAAAGAAGGTTCACCGGTAAATAGTCGAAATGGGGAATTCAACCAGTACAACTATATCCCACTAGGTGTAGGAATTATTATTTCACCTTTCAACTTCCCATTAGCGATTATGGCAGGAACAACCATTGCAGCAATTGTTTCGGGTAATACAGTTCTTCTTAAGCCAGCCAACTCAACACCAGTAGTTGCCGCAAAATTCGTTGAGTTAATGGAGGAAGCAGGTCTTCCAAAAGGAGTGTTAAACTTTGTGCCAGGTAGCGGTGCGCAAATTGGTGATTACCTTGTTGATCATCCAAAAACACGCTTTGTATCCTTTACAGGTTCACGTGAAGTAGGCTGCCGTATTAATGAACGGGCCGCGAAGGTTCATCCAGGTCAAAAATGGATCAAACGTGTGATAGCTGAAATGGGTGGTAAGGACACAGTGGTTGTTGATAATGATGCTGATTTAGATTTAGCTGCTTCAAGCATTGTTTATTCCGCTTTCGGTTTTTCAGGACAAAAATGTTCGGCAGGTTCTCGTGCAGTCATTCATCAGGATGTGTATGACGTCGTGCTTGAGAAAGTTGTGGCACAAACAAGAACACTTACGCTTGGAAATCCTGAAGAGGCCACTACTTATATGGGACCTGTTATTGATGAAAAATCGTTCAAAAAAATCATGAATTATATGGAAGTAGGCAAGCAAGAAGGCCGACTTATGACGGGCGGCGAAGGTGATGATTCTAAAGGGTACTTCATCCAGCCGACAATCTTCGCTGATTTAGATGAAAACGCACGCCTTATGCAAGAAGAAATTTTCGGACCAGTTCTTGGTATGTGTAAAGCCCGTGACTTTGACCATATGATGACCATTGCTAATAATACGGACTATGGTTTAACGGGTGCATTGATTTCAAATAATCGCGAACATATTGAACGCGCACGCGAAGAATTCCATGTCGGAAACCTATATTTTAACCGCACTTGTACAGGTGCGATTGTTGGATACCAACCGTTTGGCGGTTTCAATATGTCTGGAACAGATTCGAAAGCAGGCGGTCCAGAATATTTACTGCTTCATATGCAAGCGAAAACAACATCTGAAACACTTTAATCACTACATCATTGATCCCTCGGGTGGTTTAGGAACTCAACCTACCCGAGGTAAATAGAGGAGGAACTATCATGACAGTCTCAGAAACTACTAAAACGAATCAAATTATTGAACAAACACATAAATTCGGTGCAAATAACTATCATCCACTGCCAATCGTCATTGCGAAGGCGGAGGGTGTTTGGGTGGAAAGTCCAGAAGGAAACCGTTACATGGATATGCTAAGTGCCTATTCAGCAGTGAACCAAGGACATCGTCATCCAAAAATCATTCAAGCATTGAAAGACCAAGCAGATAAGGTCACACTTACTTCTCGTGCTTTTCATAATGATCAACTCGGACCATGGTACGAAAAAATTTGTCAATTAACCAATAAGAATATGGCCCTCCCAATGAATACGGGTGCAGAAGCGGTTGAAACGGCACTTAAAGCAGCCCGTCGCTGGGGTTATGATGTAAAAGGCATCGCTGAAAACCAAGCAGAAATAATTGCCTGTGTAGGAAATTTCCATGGCCGGACGATGGGTGCTGTTTCCTTATCATCAGACCCGGAATATAAGCGCGGCTTTGGGCCAATGCTGCCTGGAATCAATTTAATTCCTTATGGTGATCTTGAAGCATTGAAAGCCGCCATCACACCAAACACAGCTGCATTTTTAATTGAACCAATTCAAGGTGAAGCCGGGATTATCTTACCGCCAGAAGGCTTTTTGAAAGCGGCATCAGATTTATGTAAGGAAAACAAGGTATTGTTCATTGCGGATGAAATTCAAGTGGGCTTAGCGCGGACAGGTAAAATGTTTGCCTGCGATTGGGAAGACGTAAATCCTGATATGTTGATCTTAGGTAAAGCATTAGGCGGCGGGGTATTCCCAATTTCCTGTGTCGTGGCAAATTCTGATGTATTAGGTGTATTTAATCCAGGGTCCCACGGGTCAACGTTTGGAGGAAATCCATTAGCATGTGCCGTGTCACTCGCTGCTTTGGAAGTGATTGAGGATGAAAGACTAGCAGAACGCTCGCTAGAATTAGGCAAATACTTCTTTGAAAAATTACAGTCCATTACCAATCCAAAAATTAAATCGGTAAGAGGCAAAGGGTTATTTATCGGGGTTGAACTTACAGAAGCCGCAAGACCATACTGTGAGCAATTAAAAGAAGCAGGTTTATTATGTAAAGAAACCCATGACACAGTGATTCGTTTCGCACCACCACTTACCATTACAACAGAAGAAATCGATTGGGCCTTTGAAAAAATCAAAACGGTTTTAAGCTAATTTTAAAATATATAAATCTAATAATCTACTATACGACGGGGTGTCAGGCATGTCAGTGAAACCAATGGTAACTGAAATGGAAAAACAACAACAAGAAGAACAAGAATCCTTAAATCTATTTAATTCAACACAAACGATCATCCAACAAGCTTTATCTAAATTAGGCTATAACAACGAAATGTATGAATTATTAAAAGAACCAATTCGTTTATTAACTGTCCGCATACCAGTAAAAATGGATGATGGTTCTGTCAAAATATTTACAGGCTATCGTTCTCAGCATAATGATGCGGTTGGTCCAACAAAAGGCGGTGTCCGTTTTCATCCGGAAGTGGATGAGGAAGAAGTAAAAGCGTTGTCCATATGGATGAGCTTAAAGTGCGGAATTACTAATCTTCCGTATGGCGGCGGGAAAGGCGGGATCATCTGTGATCCTCGCAACATGTCTTTTAGAGAGCTTGAAAGCTTAAGCCGCGGCTATGTCCGGGCGATTAGCCAAATTGTTGGCCCATCGAAAGACATACCTGCACCCGATGTTTATACCAATTCACAAATCATGGCATGGATGATGGATGAATACAGCCGTTTACGTGAATTCGATTCACCAGGATTTATTACTGGGAAACCAATCGTCCTCGGCGGATCACAAGGTCGTGAAACAGCCACTGCACGCGGCGTAACGATTTGTATTGAAGAAGCATTGAAGAAAATTGGTAAGGAACTTCAAGGAGCGCGCGTTGTCATTCAAGGCTTTGGGAATGCCGGAAGTTACTTGGCAAAGTTTATGCATGATTCTGGGGCGAAGGTAGTTGCCGTTTCCGATGTATATGGTGGTATTTACGATCCAAACGGACTAGATATTAATTACTTACTGGACCGAAGAGATAGTTTCGGTACCTTCTCAAAGCTCTTCAAAAACACAATCACCAATCAAGAACTACTAGAATTAGATTGTGATATTCTGGTTCCGGCAGCCATTTCAAACCAAATCACTGCCAAAAATGCGGCCAATATTAAAGCACCTATTGTTGTCGAAGCAGCAAATGGACCAACAACACTTGAAGCAACAAGAATTCTTACTGAACGTGGAGTCATTCTTGTACCAGATATACTTGCAAGTGCAGGCGGAGTAACTGTCTCTTATTTTGAATGGGTGCAAAATAATCAAGGATATTATTGGACCGAAGAAGAAGTAGATGAAAAGCTTATAAAAGTAATGGTTGATTCTTTTGAAAATATCTATCAAACAGCTAAAACACATCAAGTAGATATGCGATTAGCAGCATATATGGTTGGTATCAGAAAAGTTGCTGAAGCGTCTCGTTTCAGAGGATGGGTATAAAAGAAATTATAAGACGAATCGCCCAACGTTTGGACCGAGAAATCTTGATCTGTTCAATGACTGTAAGAAACTAAAAAGGAGTGAAGAAATTGTCAGTAACGGAAGAAGCTATCTTCAGTCCATGTTCTGGTACTGTAGAAACTGTTTTTACCGAGGAAAATAATCATGTATATGAGTGGGAGAAATTGTTTTTAATAAGAACCCAGAACGGTAGAATGGAAGAGGTTTCAATCGGGATAAGCGGGCATATCACCTCTTTACCTGTCAAAGAGGGTCAAGAAGTAAACACTCAAACCGTCCTAGCAACCATCCAAGATGATTTGATAATTACAGGATCTGAATAAAGTACTTCATTTCTATTAAAAAACTCTTTTCGTCATTCGAAAAGAGTTTTTTATATTTTTGCTGTCGACTTAAAATAAGGTAATAACAGTGTTAAAAGTGGCTTGAACAGATGTAAGCGCTTTATAATTAACAAAATAATTAAAATAGTCAAAATATATTGACAGGTTATTTTTTCAGTGGTAACCTTATAAAAAATTGAAGAAGAATCAATGATGAGAAGAGTAGGGTAAGTCCTTGTTCCACAGAGAGTCGACAGTTGCTGAAAGTCGATGTCAGGACGTATTCGAAGATCATCTCGGAGATGTGTAGCTGAAACAATGGAGTAAGCTAGACCGGAATGTCCGCCGTTACAATGGAACGCGTACCAGAGTGGTACGTTGATCGAGAGCTGTAGTGTTGGTTGCTGCAGAAGTAGGGTGGTATCGCGAGTTCACTCGTCCCTATATTATGGGGGCGAGTTTTTTGTGTTTAAAAATAGAATTTGAACTTATTAATTTTACTTGATGGATGCAAAAAATTAGGAGGGAAAAGGAATATGAGTCAACAAGTTGATAAGAAAGTGTTTAATGTGGAGGATATTATTATTGCCAGCCATAACATTAAGGATGAAATTGCACCAACTCCCCTGCAATACAATCACTTGTTATCAGAACGATATGGCTGCCATGTCTACTTAAAACGAGAGGATTTACAAAGCGTTCGTTCCTTTAAAATCCGCGGTGCATATAATCGGATTAAAAAACTAAATGAGGATGAGCTAAAAAATGGAATTATCTGTGCAAGTGCAGGGAATCATGCGCAGGGGGTTGCTTATTCCTGTCATCTCTTAAATATCCATGGGAAAATCTTTATGCCAAGTACCACACCAAAACAAAAGGTAAACCAAGTGAAATTTTGGGGCAAGGAAGATGTTGAGATTGTTTTGATTGGAGATACTTTTGACGATGCCTATGAAAAAGCAATGGAATGCAGTCAATTAGAAAATCGGACCTTTATCCATCCTTTTGATGATCCCGACGTGATTGCCGGACAAGGGACAGTGGCCGTGGAATTGCTCAATGATTGCCCGGAGAAAATTGATTACCTTTTTGGTGCCATTGGCGGTGGAGGGCTAATGTCAGGAGTCGGTACATACCTTAGACACTATTCTCCACAAACTTTATTAATTGGGGTTGAACCACAAGGCGCACCTGGCATGAAGGAATCCTTTTTAAAAGGGGAAGTAACCTCATTAAAAGAAATCGATCCATTCGTGGACGGGGCAGCGGTAAAGACAGTAGGTACGTTAACTTATAATATTTGTAAGGAGATCGTTGACGATATTCTTGTCGTTCCTGAAGGTAAGGTATGTACAACACTCTTATCCTTATACAATGAAAATGCCATCGTTGTGGAACCGACTGGAGCACTTTCAGTGGCGGCCTTGGATATGTATGCTGAGGAAATTAAAGGCAAGACGGTGGTCTGTATCGTCAGTGGCGGAAACAACGATATTGGCCGAATGCAGGAAATTAAAGAGCGTTCAAAAATCTACGAAGGATTGCAGCATTATTTCATCGTCAATTTCCCGCAGCGTCCAGGTGCCTTACGTGAGTTTCTGCTTGATGTTCTTGGTCCAAACGACGATATTAGCCATTTTGAATATACGAAGAAGAATAATCGTGAAACGGGCCCAGCATTAGTGGGAATTGAGTTGAAGGATAAAGGAGATTATTCGCCGTTGATTGAACGCATTAAAGCAAAAGGATTTTTATATCGTGAAGTCAATAAGGACAGTACTCTGTTTCAAATGTTGGTATAGTTCCATACTTTTTGGAGAGGTCGGACGTGACGGTTCGACCTCTTTTTGGCGTTAAAATGGGACTCAAATCAACTTCTTACACTATTTTGCTTAATAGACTCTTAACAAATGATGCAATTAAGGTATAATATTATTTGTCAATGATAGAAACATCAATAAATTATGAACTCCTAATTATTATTTTGTACTTTGCTGTTGATACAGCTTAGTCCATAATACTAATTTTGTGTAGATTCAAAAGTGGAAAGAGAGTGTTCAGAATGGGACGTAAGTGGAACAATATTAAAGAAAAGAAAGCTTCAAAAGATGCAAATACTAGCCGTATTTACGCTAAATTTGGAGTGGAAATTTATGTTGCAGCAAGACGAGGCGAACCTAATCCTGAATCCAATCAGGCTTTAAAATTCGTGCTCGAGCGTGCAAAAACATATAATGTACCAAGACACATTATTGACCGTGCGATTGAAAAAGCAAAAGGCGGATCAGAGGAAAGCTACTCTGAACTTCGTTATGAAGGATTCGGACCAAATGGATCAATGGTTATCGTTGATGCTCTAACAAATAACGTAAATCGTACCGCATCAGATGTACGTGCGGCATTTGGTAAGAACGGCGGGAACATGGGCGTAAGCGGCTCTGTAGCTTATATGTTCGATGCAACGGCGGTTATCGGTGTGGAAGGTAAAAACGAGGAAGATGTGCTTGAATTACTAATGGAAGCGGATGTCGATGTACGAGACATTATTGAAGAAGAGGATTCTGTGATTGTCTACGCTGATCCAGAACAGTTCCATGCGGTTCAAGAAGCCTTTAAAAATGCAGGAATTACTGACTTTACCGTTGCAGAACTAACAATGCTTGCGCAAAATGAAGTAACACTCCCTGAAGACGCACAAGCTAAATTCGAGAAAATGATTGATGTATTAGAGGACCTAGAAGACGTTCAACAAGTGTATCACAATGTTGACTTAGGTGAATAAGCATTAAAGCAGACCTGTACAATTATCAAGATCTAGTGTTCAAATAAAATATAAAGATGTCACATATTACGCCTATAAAATATGTGACATCTTTTTTTGTTTTTTTATTGAAATGTCATAAGAATAATGACGATTGTCCAGACCAGTCTTGTCCTATGACAATATAATAAAATGTACTTATCAGATAATGGAGAATAAAACTGGTAAAGATACATCCTTCACTAAAAAACCTTTAAAGATAGGATGACAAAGCTTATGCGAACTATTGTATTTATTGAAACGAATAAATCTGGATCTAGTAGAGAAGCCATAAAAGCTGCGGAGCGACTCGGCTATTTTACGGTGTTATTCACCAATAGACAAAAGTACATGCAGCAAAGAACGGAATTTCCAGAGGTCCATCAAATGATTTTAGTGGAATTATCCAATCTTGATGAAATAAGAAAAAAAATCCACAATCTACATCAACAAGATAAACAAATAAAAGCCATTATGAGTTTTGTACATTCTTATGTCCATTTAGCAGCAACCCTGTCAGAAGAATTTTGTTCAACGGTCGTTTCTACCGATGCCATTTTAAAAATGGAGAATAAAGTTTTAACTCGTGAGCTTCTGAAAGGACACCCCAATTCTCCCTATTATGAACTTTATAATTCAAATGATTATTCCTTAGAGTACTTTGTTGATATTGCTAAAAACTATTTACCTCTTATTGTAAAATCCCCCACTTCTGCCGGTTCAAAAGATGTGATGTTGGTAAAAGACGAGAAACAGTTAAAGCTCGCAATACAAGCATTAAAGAAAAAAAATAAACAGATTTTACTGGAAGAGTATTTAGAAGGACCACAATTTTTAATTGAAGTTTTAGTACACAATGGAAAAGTTCATATTGTCGCGATCATCGAACAACAAATTACTTTTTTACATCGATTTATCGTAACTGGATATAGCCTACTTCCACATGTCAATCAAAGAATGTACGATAGTGTCCTGGACACAATAACTTCCATCTTAAAGCCGTTTGATATGAGAAATGGTACCTGCCACCTTGAAATGCGTCTTGTAAATGGAGTGTGGAAATTAATTGAAATTAATCCGAGAATCTCAGGCGGTGCGATGAATCGAATCATCGAAATAGGCTATGGAATTAATTTAGTAGAAGAAACCATCCAACTAATGTTAGGAAAGGAGCCTCGCCTTACGAAAAAACACAGGAAGTATGTTTATGCACATTATTTAACCGTAGATTCTAGAGGCATATTACAGAAAGTAACCGGGAAAGAAATCAGCTCTCAATATCCGGGTATAGAAGAGGTATATATTAAACCTCGACAAGGACAGATCGTACGTCCGCCTTTATCAATGGGAGATCGTTGTGGATACATTTTAGCATCCTCCTATAATAAATTAGAAGCGAAAAGAAATGCCATCCGAGCAGCAGACAATATACATTTCTACATTGACCCCATTTAAAATTCCTGAGTGACAATAATGATCATCGTGATTGTTTAATGATTAAACATAAATTGCTAGTCTTTTAATGAGAAAAATGATTTTGGAGAGGTGAAAAGAAGTATAATGACGCTAATTGGCATGCTTCATCATCGTCGAGATCCAAGTAAGGTAAAGAAAGCTTATGCTTATGCCGCTGTAGCTAAAGCAGAAGGTGTAACCTTTTTTTACTTTACCCCAGGGAAGGTGAATATTAAACAGCAAACAATTTTGGGGAAATCCTATGAAAATGGCCGTTGGATTGAAAGAGAATTTCCTTTCCCAGATGTCATATATAATGCAAGCTATCTTTCGAGTGAGAAAACGCAACACATCTTTGATTATTTGTATGATAGGATTCCGTTTACTAGTCATTCGATTGGGGACAAATTATCGGTATACAACAGAATTAAAAAAGCAAATAAATTTAAACATTACCTTATCCCATACTACGAAATAACTAACGTGAAAATTTTTTTTGACATGATCAATCGTTATCAAAAAGTAATTATCAAACCATTATCTGGCCATCAAGGTGGAGGTGTTGTTTTTATAGAAAAAGATAGTTCAAACCATTACAAAATAAATGATGCAGGGGTAGAATCAGTTATTAATGAAAAAGGAATGCTAGATTGGTTATCTCATAAAGTGCAAGAACAAGATTACATTATTCAACAGTTTATTACCAGTCAAACAAATTCTGGTCATGTTTTTGATTTCCGGTTACATGTCCAAAAAAATGGAGAAGGAAAATGGGTAATAACTTCTATTTATCCAAGGATTGGGCGTTTAGGGACGATAACTTCTAATATGGCGAGTGGTGGCTATAGCACATATTTGGATATTTTTTTAAAAACAGAGTTTGGTGACTCCTGGTTTGATATTAAAAGATATCTTGAACAGTTTGCAATCAGTTTTTCAAATCATTTTGACTCTTTATATGACAATGAATTAGATGAATTAGGAATAGACGTCGGAATTGATGCGAGCCAAAAATTATGGCTTTTTGAAGTGAACTGGAGACCAGGTCCGCCAAATATATATAGTCTTGAATTAGATGTAGCGAAAAATACAATTTTGTATGCAAAATATTTAGCGGATAAAAATAAAGATTAAATGGCAAACAAACATATAACACGAATACATGATACAACAAAAGGCAGCGTACCGATCATGAATCTCAACTCCAATTGTGAACAATTGGGTTGTTATTCAGAAAGGATAGCTGCCTTTTAATATGTGAATTTTCTATTATTTATCGCTTTAAATAGTCGATGACATCATAAAAGTCTGAGTCATTCCCGCCCGTTTTGAAATATACAATGTCATTTGGACGTAAAAATGAATCAAAAAATCTTTTCATCTCATCTGGATCTGAAAAATGATAAACATGCTGCGGCTTTACTCCTGCCTCTATAGCAGGCTTTTGAAAATCTTTTGCAATAAACCCTTTGGTGATGAGAATATCTACCCCCGAAGAAGCGATTAAATGTCCTGCCTTTTCGTATTCTTCATCGGCATATTTTCCAAGTGCCGCCATTCTTCCCAGAACAGCAATTTTTCTTTGGGATGGCAATGCAATCTTGCTTAATGTCTCTAAGCCTGTTCTTAAAGAAGCTGGATTTGACTTCCACGTATCATCCACCAATATGGTTTGATTTCGACCATCCATTACTTGAAAATGGGATCTCATGTGTGGATAAGAAGCTAATCTTTTTAACGCATAGTGAATATCGACACCTAACATGGCAGCGGCTGCTACTGAAGCGACTGAATTATATACACTATGCTCCCCAAGACCCGGTATATATCCTCTGTATTCATTTTGCATATATTCCATCCAAAAAGTCATACCTGATGACGTATATTGATATCTCTTAATCCTAAAAAAAGCATTCTTGTTTTTTCCGAATGTGATAATCTCTCCCTTAAATTTAGAGGTATCGATCGAGGAGAGATAGGGGTCGTCCGAGTTTAGAATGAGAATTCCCTCATTGTTCATCCCTTGCATGATCTTTGCTTTTTCTGCTAGATAATCATCAAATGAACGAATTTGATCTGTATGATCCACATCTATCATCGTCAAAATCCCCATTGTCGGGTAAAAATACTTACAGGACGCCGTCATATCCCCTTTTTTAGATACGGCTGTTTCAAACACTGCCACATCCGTATCTTCCTCAATTCCCAATAAATATGAAAGGTTGTAATAATCGGCATTTTTGCTAGAAATGGTTGACTGCACATTATGAGTATTTTCTAAAATGTGTTTTAACATTTCCTTCGTCGTAGACTTTCCACATGTACCTGTAATGGCCACTACAGGAATGTTAAACAGGTGCCTGTAATACGAGGTGAATTTAAAGAAACTATCTTTGAGATTCTTTACCATAATGATTTGATTAGGATGTAAACTTTCCATGTGAGAAAATGGGGTATCTGTAACGATAAATACATTTTTGTATTTCTTTATCCTTTCAACCGGCACCTCTCGATTGTTAAAACGAAAATATAAAGTATGACTCCCAATTTCAGATCTGTCATCAGTGACCGTCTCAATCCAGATCCCTTTTTGCTTTTCATGAGGCTGAATGTTCATGGCAGTTAAAATGTTTTCCAATAATAATGTCTTCAAAATGTCCCTCCTGAAGTTCCTTTTTTGAAAAAAGCATCTACCCTTAATACTGTCCGATAAGGTAGAAGTGATTAAAAATTCAAAGGCTTATATATCATATGACATGTCCCCTAATGCAGGTGTGTGATAACAACTCAGGCAATTAGCGGAAATTGTCATGCGAAGGGAACGATTAGAGGTTAATTGTTCCCATGATTTCCGAAAAAAGGAGCCCACGGGACCAAATAGATGTTTAATAGGTACAACACAAGTCAACTTTTCGCTTTATCCCCTTAAAGTGTGTTATTATTCATAATATTACCACCCTAGAAAGGATGAATAAGATGTCATTGGAAAGTGTAAAGGCCCATTTTAAACAATGGGATCGTGAAAATGATGTAATGGAATTTGAAACCTCCAGCGCAACTGTAGAGCAAGCGGCTGAGACAATTGGAGTGGCTCCAGCCCGAATTGCTAAAACTTTATCTTTTCGGGGGAGCGAAGATAAGGCTATTTTGATCGTTGCCGCAGGGGATGCAAAAATCGACAATAAGAAGTTTCGGGAACAGTTCGGTTACAAAGCACGCATGCTCTCTCCCGATGAAGTCCTCGAACAAACCGGACATGCCATTGGTGGTGTGTGTCCGTTTGGATTGAATAAAGAGTTAGACGTGTACTTGGATATCTCCATGCAGCGCTTCGAAACACTATATCCAGCATGCGGAAGCACAAATTCTGCGATTGAATTAACGAAAGAAGAGTTATTTACATATTCTTTTGCAAAGAAATGGATTGATGTATGTAAAGGTTGGGAAGAAGAGGAAGTGCCATCACAAGAAAGTCATCAAATCGAGGTTTAAATTAAAGGATCACCCTAGATGCCAGTTGAATTATGCGGAGGAATTCGTTCAACAGTAACTATAGAAGCCCTTTGATGCCTGTTGATCCAAAAATATCCCACCCAAGGGAATCAATAAAGGACTATATGCTCACCAATAAGAAAATCAAAAAAAGACCGAGCAAATTGCCCGGTCTTCTATCATTCATAAACCAATTACATAGCACTTTCCCCATTATCATAATTAAATTGCCATTCAATACCAAACTTATCTTTTAGGGAACCATAGCATTTGCTCCAGAAGGTTTCTTGAAGCTCCATGACTACCGTACCGCCTTCTTTCAGTTGGTTAAAATAAGACTTAATCTTTTCCAAATCTTTATTAACAATAGCTAGACTTATGTTATTACCTGCTACAAACGGCATCCCAGGGAAAACATCAGAAAACATAACGTTACTTCCATCAATATTAAGCCTTGTATGCATGACCAAACCTTTTGCTTCTTCTGGAAGCGGATAATCTGGGTTCTGCGGCGTTTCCCCAAACGTCATAATTTGCGGCTTTTCTAAGCCAAATACCTCCGCGTAAAATTCTGCTGCCTCACGACAGTTCCCATTAAAATTAAGATAAACATCCACTGACATGTGTGATAACCCCTTTTTTATAAAATATAAACATTGGTAATTGTACCATTTACTGGATTAATTTCAAATTTCCAATTAGTCCAAACTCATAACCTGACCCAGATAAATAATTTAGTTTCCGAGCGAATACACTTTACAATCATCCGATTTTGAATTTACAGAAAGAAGGTAACTTGTGATGAAATTCAAAATACATCGTTGTAATTGTCGGAAATTATGGTCCATTCAAACGCGAAAAACAAAGTTTACAGCCATTTCCGTACTCGTCGATGGAAGGTGGGGCACAGAATTGAAACCCCAACGGAAATATAACCCCAAAGGATTTGTGACAACAAATGCAAAACAAGATATTATTGTTAATCCAACAGTAGAAGAAGTAGGGAAATTTGAAAAAGTGGCAAAACTGATTTATGACAAAAAGAATGTTAATTTTAACGTTCATCAAGGCGAATCATTATTCTTTGCCGAAGACGGCACCTGTTATCTACTAAAAAGATTATAACTATTAAACATTTAATAATTAAAATGCATCTGAACTAATTCTTCAATTTCGTCAATATTTTTATAAACGAAAATCCCCCGCATCAAAAAATACGGGGGCCTTAGATCGTTATCTAGGCGTGATTGGTTTCACGCTAATAGCAGGGGAGGTAGTCGAAATAATACATCCTTCTAAATGATTGGAATTTAACAAGCCTAAATTTAGAGCTGCCTTAATTTTTACCTCATAGGGCTTTTTCACTACCTGGATCAGTTCGTTCATCTGTAACTCTTCTAATCTTTTAATGGTTTCAACTTCATCATATTTTTCAGTCTTACGAATTTGCCGTTGGAGTTTATAGCCACTAATGGTAATTTCACCTTTATGATCCGTACCCACTAGATTATTAAAATATTTTTGAAAAGCATCCTTTAATGTATTCATTTCCATTTCTATTTCTTTTTTCTGCTTATTCAACTCGTAATACTTCACCAACATTTCACCCGTAATCAAATTCCCCATTTGTGCCCTCCTCTTGTTGCGAACGTATATTCTTATTTTATGATTTACCTCTTCAAAAAAGAACCTGAAAAAAGGGGTGAAGCAAAAAACATTTGCTTTCTTGTTTAGTTAATGGCAAGCTATATAAAGAGTAAAAACTTCATTGGAAAGATTGAATAGGTGATTAACATGATTGAGGTAAAGACATCCAAACTTAGTGATGGGGAATTAAATAGAGGAGTATTTGCAACTCGTGATATCGCAAAAGGGGAGCTGATTCATGAAGCACCCGTTATTCCTTATCCAAATGAGGAGCATGTACATATTGAGAAAACGCTGCTTGCTGATTATGCGTTTGAATATGGAATCAACCACACCGCACTTCTCTTAGGGTATGGAATGCTATTTAACCATTCATATGAGCCGAATGCTACATATGAAATTAATTTTCCAAATCACACGTTTGACTTTTATGCATACAAAGATATCAAAGCAGGGGATGAAATCCTAATCAACTATAATGGTGAAGAAGACAATAATGACCCGCTTTGGTTCAATAAAGATGAATCGGAAAATGGAGAAAAGGACAGATTATAGCAGCGGCGCTGCTTCATCTGTCCTTTTTCTTTGTTATAGAGTCAATTAGTGCAAATACACGTGAAAGTCCGGGCCACTCCTGAGTCATTAATATTTTAATTATTTGAAATATCTGTTATTATGAAATGGTCCAAAAAAACGAACATTCGCTTCTTAGCATTGTTGCAAAATTGGATGGAACGATGGATATTTATAGTATTGTCTTATAGCTAGGGAAATCCCTTTCGCAATATTTGTGGCCATTGTATAAATAAGATGAAGGTTCGTTGATAGTAGAGAGCATTCTAATGTTGGGTCATTTTCCAACACAACTCCCATAATGCTGCAGTCTCCAATCGGGGGAAGACTTTTTCCTAATCCGGACCCAGGCAGGAGGGACCCGTCACGAACCACGATGGAATTCACGATTCTTTCTGAACCGAGAACACTATCGATGGCAATGACAAAACTATTTTGGGGCAGAGTAATCTGTGAAACCTTAGGGACAAGTGTTTGTCCATCTAGGGGTGACTGCAGATTCCCGACTACTGTTAAGTGTTGTGGATATAGATCATGAAGCAAGGTACCAACAAATGGACCAAGACTGTCACCATTTATTACATTTGAACCTATTCCAATCACGAAAATATGATCTGTTCCTTCTGGAATAATCGAATGTAAGCTGTCACGAATAAATAATGGCGCTAACTTATGATTAAATGGAATAATTTTTTCAAACAGATCGAGCCTAACATTCATAGCGTTCATCTTTATTTCCCCCAAGACCCAAAATTCGAAGTAGTAAACTAGCAAATTTCGTAGTTGTTTGATCATGTTTAAATATTCTGCATTTATTGAAATTATCCTTCTATATTAAATTAAAAACCTGGAGGAATTTACGGATGATTATTCAAAAAGCAACGATGAATGAATTGGGACCGTTAACTGAATTATTTGATTTATATCGGGTCTTTTATGAGCAAAAGTCTGATTTTGAGGGTGCACAAGAGTTTCTAAAAGCTAGATTAATGAACGAAGAATCTATTGTTTTTTTGGCGGTTGAAGGAAATCATACTGTTGGTTTTGTTCAGTTGTATCCCACCTTTTCTTCGGTAAGTATGAAGCGCTCATGGGTACTAAATGATTTGTATGTGAAGGAACAATACCGTGGAAAGGGCGCTGGAGAACAATTAATAAATAGGGCGATTCAGTTTGCCAAAGAAACTGGAGCAAAAGGAATTATGCTGGAAACAGGTAAGGAAAATCACAATGCACAAAGGCTCTATGAAAAAATTGGTTTTGAAAAAGAATCAAATTATTTTTATTATTATTCCATTTAAAAAAGGATGCCGGTGGTGGCATCCTTTTCGTGTGCGGTCATTCTATTGTAGAAGAGAAATTGTCTCTTTATCACATATCACAAAAAGCTGGGCGTCTTCAGGGATATTACTATCTAGCTTTTGATTTATATGAAGGTCACCTCGGTCTGCCACTAGGGTTGCCCCTTTATTCAAAAGGTCTTCAAAGGCTTCCCGATAGGTCTTCCATTCAGGTCGTGTAGGAATTTCATACATGGCTTCTCCATATTGAATGCTCATTAATTCAGAATACATATGAGTGACACCGTGGGAAAATAATGATCTTACTGCAGCGTGTGAGATCATTTCTTGAGTAGGAATAAACTCATCGACATTTACATGCTCAAATAACCGGATGTGCTTTTGATTAATCACCTCGGCAGTGACGTGAATCGATTTATGTAATTCTTCTTCTATGGAAGTGATGGCCGTTGCAATTAATAGGGTTTTTCCATCGACTAGTACTTGGTCAGGAGTTGCATAATTATCCTGGGTAATTTGGTCAGCAAAAATAATTACTCCCTTTGCAGTCGGTAGACTTGCATTAAAAAGGGTTTCTTCATGGGTGGCATCTCCACGGACATAATATAGACGCTTTTCCAGTAAGGGGGCTTTTTCTAAATTATCAATGATGACAATGTCTATTTTTTTATCCGTTTTTAGAATTTCCTCAATGGCTAATTTCGATTTCGCACTCCAACCAATCAAAATGATATGGTCTTTTCCCGTATACTTCATATTGCCTCCAACTTTCATTTTATCAATTAGAAAGACAGAATTGAAAATTTTTCCGATAAGCACACTGACAAGTCCGATTCCAGTAATATAGAGGAAGATTGTATACACCTTACCAGCATGGGTAACGGGGGCATAGTCTCCAAATCCTACAGTTGCCAGTGTGGTCAAAACCCAATAAATAGATGTAGTATATGTTTTAAATGTTTTCGGTTCAATTATATAAATTCCTAAGGCTGCCATTAATATGTATAAAAAGACAAATGGAATAAAAATTTTATCCCGAACCTTTATTAAATGATAAAGCATTTTTCTCATTTTCATCCCCATATGCATCCAACCCTATCTATATCAAGTAAATATGACTTATATTTCCCTATTTTTGTAGAATAATGAAATATCAGATGCTTTGACCATTTTTTTCATAAAAAAAGGAAAGTGGCTGAACCACTTTCCTAAAGAAGGAAAACTTTTATGGGTTAGTACATCATATGTAGCAGCATGTACATGCATGTAGTAAACCTGTCCATATTGAAAAAATAATTTAAAAAAGAGTGCCTATTTTTTTTAAAAGGGTTAGCAAATTTTTTGAATAAGCTCGATTGAATTATTTTTGGGTGAGTTAACTAAGGAAGATACCTCATAAGTCTCCATTTGGCTTTCATCGAATGGGACGAGTAGTTTATTTAAATCATTGGGATTTGACAGGGATGGATCCAACCAGATTTTTTCATCTTCTGGTTTCAATATAACTGGCATCCGATCATGAATATCTTTCATAAGGTCATTTGGTCCAGTTGTAATGACAGAACAAGTATAGAGTGTTTTTCCTTCGGGAGATTTCCAAGCTTCCCAAATTCCCGCCATCGCAAACAAATCATCGGACTTTAGTTTAATCCGCATGGGGGTTTTGCTTTTGTCCTCATGCCGCTTCCATTCATAAAAGCTGTCAGCAATGACTAGACAGCGCTTTTGTGCGCTTGGCAGCGCCTCGCTCTAATGGGTGAAAGTCCCTAACATGCCGTTGTGGCGGAAATGTACAGCTGACAGGTAGTGCGAGTATTGTGAGATTTCGTGCGGAGGACCTGAAGGCAAAGCTCGGAACAGGTGGCTGTAACCATGTTGGCTGGTAAGATGGGATAACCTTGCAAAGGATGGGGATGTCCAATACCACTCTGTATCTTATTAGTTATGAGGACTGGCTTCGAGTGAAAGGCGAGGAACGTGACCCAAGGAGATCTCATCTTCTCCACCGTAGGTGGTAAATCTTTTTCAAAACCGGGATGGACTAGAAATTGACTATGGAGGGTGAGAAGTCAGAGCAGGGGATAGTAGTGAATAAACTTGTCGGAAATGCCACAAAGACATGTGACTTATCACGAAGTTGGTAAGGCAGACATTGACCCAAAAGGCAGTGAACTGATGCGAAGCCCGTCTGTCCATGGAAGAAAGCAATACGAACTTATTTACTCGTCATGTACTTAACAGAAGTCGATGAGGCTGATAGCCGAAGAATCGAGACCGAAAGAAAGTAGGTTGTTTAGGGCGAAGTACTAATATTAAATATCAGCCATTGGGTTACCTATTCAGTTGATATTGTATTGGGAAAGGAAACGAATGCATGAATGATTTAATAGGTAAACGAAGCTTACGTGTAGTGGAAAATTCTAAAAAGAAACGCAAGTGGTACAGTCTAATGGATAAATTATGGAACTATCAAAACCTGGAACAAGCTTTTTATGACGTAAAGAAAAACCGCGGTTCACACGGAGTGGATAAAGTTACGATTAAAGAGTATGAAATAAAATTGGAACACAACTTAAGAGTGCTCCAGGAATCTTTGAGTAACAAAACATATCGTGCAAAACCAGTCAGAAGAGTATTCATTCCAAAAGCTGATGGTACAAAACGTCCACTAGGAATTCCAACAGTAGAAGACCGAATTCTCCAAGCCGCAACTAAAAGAATACTTGAACCAATCTTTGAACAGAAATTCTTAGACTGTAGTTTTGGATTTCGTCCAAACCGTAGTGCACATATGGCGATAGACAAAATCCGAAAGGATTTAATGGAAGGGTACACCTTTGTAATTGATGCCGATATAAAAACATACTTTGATTCTATTCCTCATGATAAACTTATCGATTTAATCAAAGTAGAAGTTGTGGACAGTAGCGTGTTAGCGCTAATCATACAGTTTTTAAAATCGGGAATCCTTGAGAACGGATGTTTCTATGAAAGTGACACCGGCAGTCCTCAGGGTGGCGTAATCAGTCCGCTATTAGCAAACATCTATCTGCATCCTCTTGATGAAATGATGATGGAAAGAGGTCACCGTATTACAAGGTATGCGGATGACTTCGTCATCTGTTGCAAGTCCCGGAAGGGTGCTGAAAGAGTACTAAGAACAGTAGTGAAGCTATTAGAGGAAAAGTTAGGTCTGAAAGTCCATCCGGATAAAACCAAGATTGTAGACAACTTTGAAGAGCCGTTTATCTTTCTAGGATATGTTTTTAAAAAAGGATACTTCCATTCTCCATCAGACAAAGCAGTAAAGAAATTTAAGAAAAGTATCAAGAAAACAACGAAAAGAAACCAAACAATTAATTTGGAGGAATTCGTTAAACATCGACTGAATCCTATCATCAGAGGATGGGGTAGGTACTTTGGTATCGGATTTTCGAAGAAACTGTTTCAACAGCTGGACTCATGGATTCGAAGAAGACTTAGGATGATTCAGTTAAGAAGCTGGAGAAAAATAAGAAAGCTCCACAGGGAGCTCAGAAAAAGGAATTGGGAGGGTGAACTACCTCATCTTTCAATGACAAGATGGAAAAATTCGATGACCCAACATGTACACTTCGCGATTCCTAATGAAAGGTTTCGCGAAATTAAACTTGTTTTTCTTTTGGACATTTACAACGAACTACATCCCCAGCGGGGATAAAGTGGAGGAGCCGTATGCGATGACCCGCACGTACGGATCTGTGAGAGGCGCATGAAATTTTTTCATGCGCCTACTCTATTTTGGAAAGCTTTACGAAAGCTTGGTTTTTCGGCCAATGTTTCTGCGCGGGCATTAATCATTTTATGGCCAATGGCCGGATCTTTTGCCCAAGGCGGAACTAACCCCCATTTTAAAAATCCCATCCGATTAGACTTCCCATCATTTATGACAGCAAGGACCGCCTGGGAGGGAGCAATATTAAAACTTGGCTCATAATTTTCTTGTTCCATAAAGGCTTGAATATCGAAACGATCGATGATTTCTTCGAACGTTGCTGTTAATGTGAATCGGCCGCACATATTATTTCCACCTCACGATTTGGATAGTTCTATTGTAGCAAACTTTATGGATAAAAATCCTTTCCAAACGAGTAGAAATGAAAAGAAGACCGCTAGTATGGAAAAGCGGTCTTCTTTACTGAAATCAATGGGATCTGCGAGCAAAATCGACAAATCGAAACTTATCGGGACGATGCCTTGATTCGGTGTATTGAAAGAGGGTGGCATCATCTAAATATACGAAGTTTTTAATGACGACAACATTGTGAAAACCCTCTAGGTCCAGTAGGGCTCTGTCTTCTAATGAAGGCTCCTCCACGACAATTTCCTTTTTGGCAAAGCTAATTGTCAAGTTCAATTCATTTTCAATATATTGGTAAATCGAATCAGCACAAATTTCTTCTGTAAGGGAAGGGACGTATTTTTTTGCTAAGAAATCTTTATCCAAGATAATTTTCTCACCGCCCATTTCCCTTGTCCGAATGACTTTCCACACAAGGTCTTTACTGCCGAGTTGAAGCTGTTGTCTAACAAAACCCTCCGGCTTGATTAACTCAAGTTCGTTCACAATCGTTTTCGGTTTACTGCCCATTTTATTGGCAAGTTCTTTAAAACTTACCAGCCCCGACACTGGAAAATCAAATTTGCTCATGTCGATTACAATCGAACCTTTACCTCTAACTTTCTGGATATAGCCATTTTGTGAGAGCAAATTTAACGCCTTCCGGATGGTCTCTCTGGATGTCTCGAATTGATCTTTTAATTCGTTTTCAGAGGGAAGAAGCGTTTGGGGCGGGATCTCGCCGCTTTTAATTTGCTCGACAATGATGTTATAGATTGTTAGATACTTGTTCGTCATAAGGACATCTCCGTTCATCTTTTCAGGTAGTACACGATTGACTCATATGGCCTTAATAAGATGTCCTGGCCAAGTGCATTCGAATCCTCATAATTAGAGAGTAACATCTCACTATTATCTACTTCAAGATGTAAATGTGCAGGGAGGACGAAGGTATGCTCTTTGCCATAAAAATTATTGATGACGAGTACTTGTTCTGTACCACTTGTCCTTAGATAAGCAAATACAGCATCATCCTGATTGGAAATCGGCTGATATTCTCCATCCGTAATCACATCATACTCTTTTCTCATTTTAATCAATTTTTGATAGTGGGAAAAGATAGAGTTAGAATCTTTGAGTGCCTTTTCCGCATTAATTTCTTGATAATTACGAGCCGTTTCAATCCATGGAGTACCACTTGTGAAGCCAGCATGTTTGGTTGCATTCCATTGCACTGGAGTTCTTGAATTGTCACGGGATTTTTGTTTCAAGATTTCAATAATCTCCTGCTCATCCATGCCTTCATTTTTCTTGATATTAAAAATATTTAACGATTCAACATCCCGATATTCATCAATTGAGTTAAAGTTTGGATTGGTCATTCCAAATTCTTCCCCTTGATAAATATACGGAGTACCTTGCAGCAAATGAAGGGCAGTTGCCAGCATTTTCGCGGACTCTTTATGATACTTTTGATCATCACCAAAACGAGAAACAGCCCGTGGCTGGTCATGATTACACCAGAAGAGGGCGTTCCAGCCGCCGCCTTGATTCATTCCCACTTGCCAGTCAGATAAGATTTGTTTTAAGGAATGAAAGTCAAAGTCTGCTTTCGTCCATTTATCACCATTTGGATAGTCGACTTTCAAATGATGGAAGCTAAAGGTCATGTTTAACTCTTCTTGTGTTGGGTTCGTATACTTAATGCAGTTATCGATGGATGTCGACGACATTTCCCCAACCGTCATAATATCGTATTTGGAAAAAACCTGTTCATTCATTTCGTGTAAAAATTCATGGATTCTTGGACCGTCTGTATAGAATTTGCGGCCATCACTGTCATCCTGCGGGAAATTTTGGTCTTTAGAGATTAAGTTGATGACATCAAGACGGAAACCATCGACACCCTTTTTTAACCAAAAGTGCATCATTTCGTATAGGGCAGCACGAACTTTTTCATTTTCCCAGTTAAGGTCTGCTTGGGTAACATCGAATAAATGAAGGTAATATTGGTCGGTGTTCTCGTCATATTCCCATGCCGAACCACCAAATTTTGATTCCCAGTTCGTTGGTGCTTGGCCGTTCTTGCCATCCTTCCAGATATAAAAGTCACGATAAGGGTTATCCTTCGAGCTTCGTGCTTGTTTAAACCATTCATGCTCTGTTGACGTGTGATTGATGACGATATCCATAATGATTTTTAAGCCGCGTTTGTGGGCTTCTGCTAATAAGCAGTCAAAATCCTCCATCGTACCATATTCTTCCTGAATGGAGTAGTAATCGCTGATATCATAGCCATTATCCCGTTGTGGAGATTTATAGATCGGAGTAAGCCAAAGGACTTCCACACCTAGTTGTTTTAGATAATCTAATTTTTCAATGATGCCTTTAATATCGCCGGTCCCATTTCCGGTCGTATCATTAAAGCTTTTCGGATAAATTTGATAAATGACTGCTTTTTTCCACCAGTCTGTTGTCATTTTTCAGCACCTGCCTATAAAGTAATCTAATGAGGAAAAGGAGGGAGGATGTCCCCCTCCAAACTATGTGATTTTGCTGTTATTTTTTTAAAGAAAATTTATTCATGCGTGTTTTAGCAAAGACAACCGTTAGCATGAATGGAACCACAATGGCTACTACCATGGCAATCGCGAACATTGCCATATGCTGCCCCTGAATTGATAAGAATCCAGGAATACCACCGACACCGATAGAGTTCGCCATAACGTGGCTGCCAACGGAGACAACGCCTGCAATCATAGAACCAATCATTGCAGCTAGGAATGGGAAGCCATACTTTAAGTTAATTCCGAACATTGCCGGCTCTGTTACTCCTAAGTAACAAGAGATCGCTGCTGGGATCGAAACTTGTTTTTCTTCTTCATCCTTACGATTAATAAAGATCATCGCCAGAACAGCAGAACCTTGGGCGATATTAGATAGAGCAATCATTGGCCATAGGTTTGTACCGCCAAGCTCACTCATTAATTGTAAGTCAATCGCATTTGTCATATGGTGTAAACCAGTGATAACCAGCGGGGCATAAGCAAATCCGAAGATTGCCGCAAAAATCCAGCCAAATGCTGAAGTTAAGCTAGAATACACCACATGAGAAATTCCTGAACCGATACTCCAGCCAATAGGTCCTAATACGGTATGAGCAATTAACACTGTTGGAATTAAAGATAAGAATGGAACGACAATCATGGAAATGGAATTCGGAACAATTTTACGTAATCTTGTTTCTAAGAATGCTAGTACTAATCCGGCTAAAATCGCTGGGATTACTTGGGCCTGGTAGCCAATCATTTTAATCTTGGCAAAACCGAAATCCCAGAAAGGAATTTCTTTTGCATCTGCTACACCATAAGCATTAAGCAATTGCGGAGATACGAGTGTAATACCAAGGACGATCCCAAGGATTTGCGAACCACCCATTTTTTTCGTAACCGACCAGGTAATGCCGACTGGAAGGAAGTGGAATACCGCTTCACCAATCAACCAGAGGAAGGCATGAACGCCCGCCCAGAACTGAGAAACCTCGATAATTGATTTTGTTCCACCTTCAAGTAATTTGATATCTCCGATGATGTTTCTAAAGCCAAGGATTAAACCACCAACAACTAGGGCAGGGATTAAAGGTGTGAAGATCTCTGCAAGGTGGGCCATCATGCGTTGGAGCCAATTCATATTTTGTTGTGCGGCTACTTTTGCTTCTTCTTTAGAAGTGCCATCCACACCAGCAATTTTGACAAATTCATTATAAAAGCTTGATACTTCGTTCCCGATGATGACTTGGAATTGTCCAGCTTGAGTAAATGTACCTTTTACAAGTTTAATTGATTCGATTTCCTTAACATCGGCTTTGCTTGGATCGTTTAAAACAAAGCGCATTCTTGTCACACAATGAGTGACCGCAGCAATGTTCTCTTTGCCTCCAATGTGTTTTAATAGATCTTTTGATGGATCTGTGTAGTTCGACATTTGTCTTTCCCCCTGTTTTAAATGGGTAAAACCCCATTTTTTATCTTCTTTTTTTATTCACTTAGTATACAGACTGTGGCTGCGTTTTCATTAAGCTTCAGATGCTTGTATATACAAGTTGTGATTACGTTTTCATTTTAACTTGTATATACAAGTGTGTCAATGGTGAATTTATATTTTTTAAATATTACAAAAAACGTAAAACCAATTAGGAAAATTCGATTTTGAAAAAGGGAATTTCTTGTTTTTTTCTGTGCCTTTCGTCTCACTTTCTCACTTTAAAGCAATAATGATTGATAGAATTTTTAGAAAATGTTAATATAAAGATGTTTAAATTCTTCTGAGTTTAGACCTCCTAATTAGGGACTTGGCATAGACCACCAAGTTCTCATTTAAACCTTTGAATTCATTCAAAGGTTCTTTTTTATGGCTGTTTTCGTAATATTGTTGTTTATGGAACCGATTTAAACATAAAGATCTACAGAAGGAATTATAATTTGGACACACTTGTCTTTGAAATCCCGAATGCTGTCCGAAGACAATCGATGTTCGGACACACTTGCNNGAAGACGACCGATGTTCGGATACACTTGCCTTTAAAATCCCGGAAGCTGTCCGAAGACGAACAATGTTCGGACACACTTACCTTTATAATCCCGTGATCTGTCCGAAGAGGACCGGTGTTCGGACACGCTTGTCTTTGAAATCCCGAATGCTGTCCTATTGGCCACGAATCGAACACAGTAACAAAGTTACGATTAGCGTTTTTTTATAAAAATCAAGATTCCTGGGTACTTTGGTAATATATGAGAGGCGCAGGAGGCAAACAGCCATTGGAATTTAATACAATTAGTAAATGGGATGCACAATTATGGAAGAATCAAATCAGCCCTATATACCACCGGGCATTCGATGGAAAGGGAGCAAAGCCGGAGAAAATCATTCGCAATATGTTTCGCAAACAACTTTGTTACTTACATATCGGGATCGTGGAGAATCAGGTAGTGGCCATGGCAGTAACAGGTAAACTGGAAGGCACCGATGCTTTAATCATTGATTATCTTGCTGTTGATTCCAAGTGGCAGTATCGTGGGATAGGCATGGAAATGATGAGGTATATCCAAAAATGGGCAATGACCAAAGGAAATGCGAGAAGTATAGTGATTGAAGTCGAATCGGAGGAGACACCCGAAACACTAGCCAGAAACCAATTCTGGAAAAAATGCGGCTTCACCATGACAGAATACATACACCATTACATATGGGTCCCCGAATCCTATCGTGCTATGTATTTAATATTGGTGCCTGACACCAATATACCTAAACAAGGTGAGGAACTGTTTAAGTATATTGAAAGGTTCCATAAGGCATCGTATCAAGGGGCATAATCAGGACCTGTAAAATAATTAGTTGTTAAGCAGGTCTTTTAAGGGATGTGTTGTAAATAAATACTGAGGTTTTCATCCAATGGGAAATTAATTATGGTGTAATTTGGGATAAAAATCATACAAAATCTACTTAAATAAAGAGAGAGGAGGCTGGATTTTTTCAGCCTCCTCACTTACATATAAAGTCCTGCTAAGAAAATTCCCAGTGACTTTTTATAAATGTCATCAAACATGGACAATGGAAGTGGATTGATACCACGACCGAGCTCAATTGTAAATCCTGTTCGCTGCCAGTCTTGAATAAACCAATCCTTGTATCCCGCGTAACTGGCAATTGTTTTCACCGGTTCATATCCACTGACCCGGCTAAATTCCTTGACGATCACCTCAGACTCAGCAGGCTCAAGATTCTCAAATCCCCAGAAGATAACCTCTCCCTGTGTATGGAAGGCCAGCACTCGTGTAAAATCCCGTTCTTTTGTGAGATTTGCCATCGCAATGGCTTCGGGCTCTAATAATGGTCTTTCGCCCACATAGTCCCGTGGTCCAGGTTCATTTGGGTTACGGGCTTTCTCTAATTCCCATCTAGCCGGGAATTGATCATTAAGGTCTACACCTCTAATATTTGCTTTCCATTCTGTAAAGTCTGTGCTTCCTTTATTAAATTCAACCACTCTTTTTTGCCATTCTTCCTTATCAGGTGGTCCATTTAAAACGAGCTCGACTCCATCCGGATTTACCATAGGGACAATTGATAAAGTACTTTGTTGGTAGAGGGGAGAAGCATTTAGTCCTCGAATAGGTTGATGATTTGTTAAGGATAATAGGTAATCATTTAAAAAAGTCATAATCGCCAATGAAGTAATCCATTCATTAGCATGAAAAGAACCATTATAATGAACCCTTTTTTCACCTGTTCCAATCAGGATCTCAGGAATTTCTTTTCCGAGTACGGTCTTTCCAATGTTTGAAATTTTTAAAAATGGATATATCTCATGTAATTTATTGATATCTTTTTGCAGTTGACTGTAATCATATTTTTGTCGATTTTGAACTAATCTCCAGTTTATCCTGGTTGGAACTTTTATGGTTTGGCCCGGACTTAGGGTTGATGCCTTTACTTCAGGGTTAATTAACTCCATTGCTTCTAGAGGGAGGTTCATCTTTTGAGCAATGCTCCATAAGGAGTCTCCTCGATGTATCTGATATTCCATAGCAACAAAACCAGGAATCTGTACCTTCTGGCCAACAGTAAGATTATTGTGATCAATCTTTGGATTGGAATCATTAATGAGTTGTAAATTTACCTGAAACATCTGGCTGAAATGCCATAATGAATCTCCTTGTCTAACAACAATCTCCATTTATGCCCACCTGCTTTAAAAAAATTGTTTAATTATATCTATGCTTTAGGGAATAAAATATTAGTTAGAATTAAAGTGCCCAGGCGATCCATTAATCTAAAAATCTTTCCCTCCATTCAGGCAATGGAAGCATACAGCTCTCTTTTTTTCCGAACCATTTATATCGATTGTTTGCCACAATGTCATAAAGAAAGTCCCTTGAAAAAGGGGGGAGGAACCGGAGGATCGATAATAAGGGCCATGCTTTGCCTAGCTTACTACAAACCCGGAGTGCTGCACTTGATTTGATATAAAATTTGTCATTTTCTAGGAGGACAAAACTCTTTAAATCATTGTTTAAGCCATGCTTTTTTAAAAGTGACTGGCCCGTCTCGCTATGGAGAGAAGCAAACTTAAATAAGCCAATGGAATCTCTTTTTATTATAAATTGCACACTGTTATTGCAAAGATTACAAACTCCATCAAATAAAATGATCCGTTCCAAAGTTTCACCTCCAATTTTCTTCTTGTATGTTTTCCTTAGTTTAGCATATTTCTTAAACTGGTCGCTCATATAGGTATTTTGGTTCTTTTAATATTAAAAATATTCTTGCAAAACGGGAAATCCATCCTATATATTGGAAAAGAGACCAAAATTATTTAGTTTATCTTCATTTGTACAGAGTTAGAAGGGGGCGGAGGTATGGGATTTAATGATGGCTTTGAGATTTTTGATATTATGTTTATCATTATCCCTATTTTTATTGTTCTTGTAACAGGCTTCATTTTGTTTATGTTTATTAAAGGGATTAAAATGTGGAGTCATAATAATAAACAACCACGTTTAACTGTGGCTGCGGTTGTTGTCTCGAAAAGATTGCAAGTGAGTGGAGGAGGGAGTGATCATTCTTCCAGTACATGGTACTATGCCACATTTCAAGTTGAAAGTGGTGACCGGATGGAATTCAGTGTGGGCGGGCGGGAATATGGTCTGCTGGCAGAAGGAGATGTCGGCGAGCTACATTTCCAAGGCACAAGATACCATGGATTTACACGAAACCAAGCAGGGGCATAGGAAGCTAAAGGAAACCCAAAAAAGGAACAAACATGAGAAACCAAAAACCAATGGTTTCTCCATTTTTTAAAGTCAGTGTCCATTGGAGACGGACAAATCCCCAAAGTGTCCACAATTGGTGCCTGACACCATATAACGCCACCATGTAACAACACCATTTAAAGACATTAAAGGAATTTGATTTCCAGGTGAATTTTCTTTAGAAATTAGGAAAGTATGTTTATTTCCACGATTTTTATGGTATTATGGAATGTGTTCGACAAATTCATGTTAGTTATCTAGAAATTTATCAATTTATTAAAGGAGGGACCTTGCTTGAAGAATATAATAAAAAGAGCTCCCTACTTACTTTTCCTGCTGGTCATTCCCGCTTTGGCCAAAATATATGAATTATTAAATTCCCGTTCACATAGATCGATCGATATTAGTACTTCAATAGACCATGCGATTCCGTTTTTGTCAGTGTTTATCATTCCTTATGTCATCTGGTATGCATATATCTTTGGTTATCTTGTATACTTTTGTTTTAAGGACACAAAAGTATACCTAAAGACGTTAATATTAATTGTTGTGGGAGAGTTAATTTGTTTTGTTATATATTTCTTTTTCCAAACAACAGTTCCAAGACCAACCATTGTTGGGGATAATTACTTTAATAATATGGTTCAATGGATTTATGACCATGATCGTCCTTTTAATTGTTTCCCAAGTATCCATGTGCTTACTACTTTTACAATCATGCTTGCTTCACTTCATATAAAAGATAAACACGTCATTCACCATTTATGTATTCATATCATTGGTACTTTAATTATCGTTTCAACGTTATTTGTAAAGCAGCATGTCATTTTCGATATGATTGGTTCCATGTTCCTTGTTACATTCCTTTATGGGATTGCTTTCGAATTATTATCATTTAACCAAAAAACAGAAACAGCTTTTGTTAAAGAAAAATAGTTTGTTAACTTAATAAGGTATTAATTCTTTCTAATAAAAAGAGTGTCTCTAGGCACTCTCAGATTGTAGACAAAAGGCATTCGATGAGCTTAATCGAATGCCTTTTTATGGTTTTTTTGCTCGTAAGAGCAAAATTTTGACCTTTCCTATACCTATATCNNTCCGCAAAGACACGTTCAATTGTTTCTTTACGTTTTGCGTAAATGCTTTTGTTCTTTTGTGTATGACGAAGATGATCGGCTTCTTCTATGTAATGTTCCCACACATGCCGCTCAATCAATTTTTTATGATCTTTACTTTGCGTGCATTCGGAAAGTAATGG
>NZ_NUZU01000030.1 GCF_002567005.1 Bacillus sp. AFS073361 | reverse complement strand
GATTTGTCGACAGTCTGAAATGAACCAATTAAAGACCTGGTTCATTTTTTTATCGATTTAATTGTTTAAAGCTGTTTTTAATGATTCAAGATTTTGATTCATTAACGAAAAATAGGTTTCTTTGTTTTTAATATTGTCTTTTGATAAAATAGCAAGGTTATGAATAGGTAATGCTTTGGCACCAATTTCTTTTTGAACGATGTTTCCAAGTTTCGATTGGACATTTTGTTCAAATAGCATATAGTGTAATCCTTCGCCCTCCGCAAGGGTAATGATTTTTTCTAACTCCTTTTGCGTTGGTTCATTGGCAGTCGAAAGTCCTGATATACTAATTTGTTCAATTCCATATCGTTTTTCCCAATATCCAAACGCTGCATGTGTAACGATGATCTTTTTATGCTTTGCCTTTGTAATTGTCTGTTCAAAATTCGTATTAAGTTCATCTAACTTGAGGGAAAGTTGTTGGAAATTTTTATTAAATAGATCTTTGTGCTCCGGCATCTGTTTAATTAATGCATCCCGGATGACAGCAGCCATATCCTTAGAGTAAATGGGGTCAAGCCATACATGTGGATTGACATCTGCATCATGATGCTCTTCCCCCTCATCATGTGTATCGGTTGATTTTGGGAGATTAATGCCCTCTGCAGTAGGTACTAGTTTAACATGCTCATTTTTCAATGTTTCTTTTGAATTTTCTACAAACCCTTCAAGCCCCAGCCCGATGTAGAAAAATAAGTCTGAATCAGCTAACCTCATCATATCCTTTTGGGAAGGTTCGAATGTATGTTCATCGGCCCCAGGTGGATAGATCGTGTTAACATTTACATATTTTCCACCTATTTGCGAAGTAAAGTATTGAAGTGGAAATACAGTGGTATAAATGGTTAACTGGTCCTTATTTTTTTGTACTTGTTCTTTACCATTTGAACACGCAGACATCAGTAGGCTTAATGGTAATAGAATAGATAGGAAAAGGATGATTTTTTTCATAGGAACTCCTTCATATGTTTATAAATCGGATTTATTACGATTTATTATCGAAAATTTTTTGAATTCTGAAAAATAATAACTACATAATACGGAACGATTCCGATTTCCATAAGTATCTTACAAAATATTTTCCTTAAAAGCAAGTATAAAATTTTGTCTAACTATCAAAAATTAGGTATGCTTAGAAAGAAACAAAGGAAGGGTGGTTATCTTGAATAACTCAAAATTGCTGAGTGAGATTCTAGACTATAATGAAAAATTTGTGGAAAACCATGAGTATGAAAGGTATGAAACAACCAAATATCCGAATAAAAAAATGGTCATCCTAACATGTATGGATACTAGGCTGCTTGAACTATTACCCAAAGCATTAAACTTGGGAAATGGTGATGCGAAATTAATTAAAGACGCTGGGGGACTGCTCTCACACCCATTTGGCAGTGTAATGAGAAGTATATTAATTGCCCTGTATCAATTAAAGGCTCAAGAGGTTTTGGTGATTGCTCATTATGATTGCGGGATGAGCGGGTTAAAGGCAGAACCAGTGCTTGAAAGTATGAAAGCACGTGGAATATCCCAAGAAACGATTGATACGCTTACGTACTCCGGAATTGATATAAAAAATTGGCTGCATGGGTTTGATAGTGTAACCGAAAGTGTAGAACACAGCGTAGAAATTATTAAAAATCATCCGTTAATGCCGAAGGATGTTCCTGTGCATGGTTTAGTTATTGACCCTAAAACAGGAAAACTGGATCTTATTGTGGATGGTTATCAAAATTAATGTGAATCCTTTTCGGGAACTGGATCCAACCCTCCCGGATGAAACGGATGACATTTCGATATCCTTTTGAGCGTAAGCCAGCCGCCTTTTAAGGCACCAAACCGTTGAATGGCTTCTACCCCATAATGAGAGCATGTCGGATAAAAGCGGCAGGTGGGTGGTTTTAACGGTGAGATAGCAACTTGATAAAAACGAATAATCGCAAGGAAAAATTTTTTTACCATTTGGAACACTCCTTTATTACAATTATCTACAACATACCATAATTTAATAGGAACGTCTAAATTGTTAAATAAATGTAAGTAGATGAAAAAACTCGGAATTTATTGTATGATACTAGTAGATAAAAAAAGGAGTGATATCGATGCCTTCAGTTGAAAGCTTTGATTTAGACCATAACGCGGTTAAAGCCCCTTATGTGAGACATTGTGGTGTTCACAAAGTTGGTAGTGACGGTGTTGTTAATAAATATGATATTCGTTTTTGCCAGCCCAATAAACAGGCGATGAAACCAGATGTGATTCATACATTAGAGCACTTGCTTGCTTTTAATCTTCGTAAGCATTCTGAGAAGTATGACCACTTTGATATTATTGATATTTCACCAATGGGCTGCCAAACAGGTTACTACCTGGTCGTTAGCGGTGAACCTACTGTGGAGGAAATCATTGATCTTATGGAAGATACAATGAAAGATGCCCTTGAAATTATTGAAATTCCAGCTGCGAATGAAAGACAATGTGGTCAAGCAAAACTCCATGACCTAGAAGGTGCCAAGCGTTTAATGCGTTTCTGGCTCGAGCAAAGCAAAGAAGACCTCAAGCAAGTTTTTGCATGATGATTTAAAAAAATTCCTATTCGATGTGAATAGGAATTTTTTTAAGCTTTGTTTTCATCCTGATTTTTTTCCTGTTCAAGATGCGGGTTATTTTCTAATGGATCGACCGTATGTTTATAAGTATAGGCTTTAGAAGTGGTGCCCACCGCTAGAAATAGAACTACGAACACAATAATAATACAAATTACGGCTACTACATACATGTGTATAGGCTGCCTCCTTTTTTCCTCTATTGTATCATGATTTGATGTTTTATTGAGAAAAGAAAAAGGGAAGCCCTCTGTTTTGGCTTCCGTTTCTACACTATTATGTATAATCAATGAATATTTCGAGGATGATAAGTATTCGTGCGATGCTGGCCGTACTCTTCTTGGGCAAATTTACCTTTTAAACTTTCAATTAAATAAATGCCCATTAAATTATATAATTCCTGTTTATCCATGTCTTGGATTAACGCTAGTAAATCCTCATGTGACATTTCTTCTAAAAAGGCAAATGCCAGCATATCGATATCCTCTTCGTCACCGGTTAACTTATTACGGTACATTTCATACAATTCATCGACTAATTTCATTCAGTACACCTCCTTGTTATATTCTTTTCCCTTTTAAGTATAAAATAATTCTAACTTCCGTTTTTGTAAATTAACAGAAAAATCTGTTTCTTCTGTTGTATGTTTATTATATCGTATTCATTTCTAAAAAATGAATCGAAATTTGGCTGAGAATAAATTTTTTCTATTTGCAAATTACTAAAGAGTAAAAGGGGATGACATAATGGATGAGCAAAAGAAAACCTATTATATTGATGTAGGGAGCGGTGAAATTTCGCAAAGTGCTACAAGTTCAACATGGAGTTATAAAATTCAGGCAAGTGATGAAGAAATTACGCAACTCCGTGAATTATTTAATCAAAATTATTCGACCGAATGGAAGAACTTCTTTCGAGCCCACGTACCATATGTCGAGTATCATTACGATCGTGAAAACGATGCTTACGATAGTACACTCCAACAAGTGTATGGAATGCTGCATAAGCTGGGTGATGAAGAAGCAAAAAGCCACATTGAAAGCATGAATATTTTACCAAGGTAAAATGAATATTTTACCAAAGTAAAATAAATATTTTACCAAGGTAAAAAAATTTATTTTTAAAAAGTATTTTATAAGAAAAATCCTTCCTTTAGGATTTTTCTTTTTTTGATTATAATAAGAGCAACAAATATTGAGGCGGAATTTAGAATGATACATTTTTTAGATGCAAATGGGAATAAAGGTGAACTGTCTTTTAGTCCAAATTCTTTCCAAGAGAAGGCCAAACATGTGTTGGTTATCTGCCAACATGGTGATGAATGGTTGTTGACGAACCATAAACAAAGAGGCCTTGAATTTCCAGGAGGTAAGATGGAATCAGGTGAAACCCTTGAAGAGGCAGCGCAACGAGAAGTTTTTGAGGAGACTGGCGCAATATTAACTGAGCTTATATTTTTGGCTGAGTATAAAATTTTCGATCCAGAGAAGTCCTTTGTGAAAACGGTCTTTTGGGGGAACGTAAAAAGGATAGAAAAAACGTCTGGTTATTACGAAACCGATGGTCCAGTACTTGTTCAAGGGGATATATTAACTCAACGATTTGGGGATACATACAGTTTTATTATGAAAGACCAGGTTATTGAGCAATGTGTGAAACACATCCAAAGGATAAAAGAACAAAAAGAATAGCAGAAAGTACTTATAACCAATCCGCTATTCCTTGATAAGTTTTCTCTCTAATAATTCAACGAGCTGATACATAATAGTGGCAAATACGGCAATAATCATGAGTGATAAGAAAACGAGGGTAAAATTAAAAACTTGGAAGCCATAGATAATCATGTAGCCAAGCCCTCTCGAGGATACAAGGAATTCCCCAACAATAACACCGACCCATGATAAGCCGACATTGACCTTTAAGGTAGATATTATCGTCGGAAAACTAGCAGGGAGGATTGCTTCCTTGAAGCATTGTAAACGGTTGGCTCCGAAAGTTTGAAGCACTTTTAGATAATTTGGATCTACCTCTTTGAATGAGGTATAAACAACGATCGTGGTAATGATGATGGAGATAATCGCACCCATGGCAATAATCGATGGATATCCTGGACCAAGCGCCACAATCAATATCGGCCCTAAAGCTACTTTGGGCATAGCATTTAATATGACAAGATATGGATCAAGCACTTTTGAAATCATTGGTGACCACCAAAGGATTGCCGCTAAAATGGTACCAAGCAGTGTGCCCAGAATAAATCCTAGTACAGTTTCGGTGAGGGTGACCCCAATATGGCTAACTAAAGTTCCATCGTTAATCTTTTCCAAAAATAAGTTCCAAATTTTTGATGGAGAACTGAAAAGAAGCGGGTCAATCCACTGTTTTTGACTAGAAAATTCCCAGCTTGCGAAAAAGATGATAAAAATAATCGCTTGATAAAATCTAACCCAACGTTTTTCCACTATCAACGATTGAATATAGTTTCTATGGAGGAGTTCCAGCTTATTCTTTTTCTCGCTCAAGTGACTCCAACTCCTTCCATATGGTTTGAAAGATGCTTGAAAATGCTTCATGATTTCTGGCTTCAAACGGGGAGATCTTTCTTAGTTCATCGGGCATCGTAAATGTTTTATAAATCCTGCCTGGACTTGGAGAAAGTAAATAGACCCGATCACTCATGGCAATCGCTTCACCAATATCATGTGTCACAAGAATGGCGGTTTTGCCAAATTCATCTAATGTGCGCGAGACTAGGTCCTCCAGTTTCAATTTAGTTTGATAATCGAGAGCAGAAAAGGGCTCATCAAGCATAAGCAGCTTTGGTTCTGTGGCAAGGGTACGGACGAGCGCTACCCGCTGCCTCATCCCCCCTGATAACTGCCTAGGCATTTGTTTTTCCACACCGGTTAATCCGATTTGCTCTAACAGGCTCATGGCCTTCGCTCTTGTTTGGTCATTCAACTGCTTCGATAATTTCAGTCCTAACAGAATATTCTCTTCAATCGTTTTCCATGGAAACAAATAATCCTGCTGGAGCATGTAACCGATTTGGTTTTTGGTGGTTGTTACAGGCTTATTCTCTAATAAGACAGTACCTTGGGTAGGTTTAAGCAAGCTAGAGATAATGGAGAGCAGAGTCGTCTTACCACAGCCGCTAGGGCCGAGAAGGGAGACAAACTCCCCCTCCTCAACGGTTAATGAAATATCGGAGAGGGCCGTGGCAGCCGAGGCTTTGGTAAAATAGGTATGATGAATATTTTGGACGGACAAAAAATTCATGGAGACGGCCTCCCTTTCCTTTATTCGTTAATAATTTTTTCAGCTATCTTTGTGTTTACAAGTGTTTGATGATCTACTTCTTTTGGAAGTTCTCCCGCTTCATTCATGATGTTTTGAAGATTATCCCATTCGGCTTGGTCGAGAACTGGATCTGTGGCAAAGGAACCTTGACTTTTATAGCGATCCACAACGGTGGTCATAATAGCTAGGTCTGTGTCCGGGAAAAATGATTCGACTGCTTTGGCAATTTCTTCGGCACTGTGGGATTCTACCCACTGTTGTGCTTTGTAAATTGCCCTAGTAAACTTTTCAATTGTTTCTTTATTTTTGTTCATGTAACTCTCCTTGGACATAAACGTGGTATAGGGAACATGGCCAGATTCTTTCCCAAAGGAAGCAACTATATGACCTTTGCCTTCTTTTTCGAAAATACTCGCAGTTGGTTCAAATAATTGCACAAATTCGCCCGTTCCTGAGGCAAAGGCATTGGCAATATTAGCAAAATCAATGTTCTGGATTAAGTTCAAATCTTTATGTGGATCAATGCCATGCTTCTTTAAAACAAACTCGCCAACCATTTGCGGCATGCCGCCTTTACGTTGACCTAAGAAGGTTTTTCCTTTTAAGAGATCCCATGAGAAATTATCTATTTTCTCTCTAGAAACGAGGAATGTACCATCTGTCTGTGTTAATTGGGCAAAATTAATGACCGGGTCATTTGCGCCTTGCGCGTATACATAAATCGAGGTTTCCGATCCAACCAGAGCAACGTCAGCTCCTCCGGAAATTAATGTAGTCATGGTTTTGTCGCCGCCTGGCGTTGTTGTTAGCGTCACATCTAAACCTTCAGCCTTAAAAAATCCCTTTGCTATGGCAACATACTGCGGGGCATAGAAGATGGACCTAGTAACTTCAGCGATTCGAACCTTTTCAAGTTTCTTGGTTTCATTTTTTGTGGTGCTATTACAAGCCACTAGTGAGAACATAAGTATAGTGATGAGCAGAAAGGAGAAACTGAATTTTAATGATTTTTTCATAAAGCAAGCCTCCTTATATTTCATAAAAAATCTGGGCTAATTGCCTAAGATATCGTATGAACGGAAGAAAAATGTGTGAATGCCAAAGTGTTATAAATTTGATAAAAAGAGGGAAGTTGTGCAGATGAACCAAAGCATTGAAGGGAAAATCGTTGAGATCATGCGGTTTCCTTCTCCAAATCCATCTGTTGAATTAAAGGTCATCACCTACCTTTCCAATGGATTAAGAGTCAAAGGAATGTTGGCAGAACCTATAGGGGAAGGTGAGTATGATGGATTCCTTTATTTACGGGGAGGCATCAAAAATGTGGGCAAAGTTCGACCCGCACGGATTGCCCAATTTGCCGCTGAAGGTTTTATTGTTTTTGCGCCTTATTATCGTGGCAATCAGGGTGGTGAGGGCAATGAGGATTTCGCCGGAAACGATCGGGAAGATGCATTTGCGGCCTTTTGGCTGTTAAAATCTTTGCCGAGGGTTCTTAATGTACATATTTTTGGGTTCTCGCGTGGTGGAGTCATGGCACTCTTGACTGGGATCGAATTCCCTGAAACCGCGTCTGTAGTTACCTGGGGAGGAGTCAGTGATATGTCCCTTACCTATATGGAACGGAAGGATTTAAGAAGAATGATGAAACGTGTGATTGGAGGGACCCCACAGAAATATCCGGAACGTTATCAAGACAGAACCCCAATCTATTCCTTAGAAAAACTGACTGCTCCAGTCCTAATTATCCATGGTGTAAATGACGGTAATGTCTCTGTGGAGCATGCCTATCGCCTGGAAAGAAGGTTGAGAGAATTAGAAAAGCCAGTCGATTGCTGGTATTTTGATGAGTTTACACATTACTTCCCTCCTGAAGTAAATAGAAAAGTCGTCTCAGATCTATCAAAGTGGATGAAAAGTCAACGTAAAAGATGTTAATATAAAGGTAAAACAAGCAGAGGAGCGGATCAAAGATATGGGTATGCCTCTTGAGTTAAATACAATGATTGTGACAAAAGGAAGAGAGATACGAGTAGAGGAAAATGTCTTCACATTAGAAAAAGAAGGGTATAGACTTTATCCTATTGAGATTCCGATTGATGTAAGAAAAACAATGGATAGTGATTCAAGTGGTACAGCAATCATTAAAAAAGTTGAGCTGCAGAATAACAGCACGACCATCACCTACCAATTAATCTCATTAAATTCAACGAACTAAGCAGGGTTTTGCCACCTGCTTTTTCTTTTTGAAAAAAATATTATTAATGTGTAATAAACTTTCGATACATTCGTCTTATTAATAGATTTATTAGGATTAAGGTTTTTGGGAAGGGGGATTGGATTGGAGCGCGGCCATCAAATAGAGAAATGGTTTATTCAATATGAGCAGGATGTTACCAATTATCTAGTTTATTATACAGGCTCGGTGGATGTTGAGGATTTGGTTCAAGAAACCTTTTTACGGGCATTACGAGCTTTAAGTCACTTTAAAAATGATTCAAGCCCGAAAACATGGCTGATATCAATTGCAAGAAATACAGCAATAGACTTTTACCGGAAGAAATCTGTTTGGAACAGACTTAAACAGATTTTAGATTATGAATCCCCTAAGCTTCATGAACAAGATACAGGGGAAAAAATTGTTAGGAAAATGGAATATGCCTATTTGTATGAAGCAATTAATGAATTAAAGCCCACCTATCGTGATGTAATTTTATTAAGAGGTATTGCAGAACTTTCATCCCAAGAAGCAGGTCAAGTCCTTGGCTGGACGGAGAATAAAGTGAATGTTACTTTTTTTCGGGCAGTGAAAAAACTAAATGAACGCTTAAAGGGGGGGGAGTATTTTGAGTCAATTGAAGGATAAAGAATTACTGGAAATGATGGCTGACTTTCCAAAGCATGAGTTAACTGCAAAGCAGAGAAACGCTTTTCTTAAAACAATTCGTGTGGAAAGCACTCGGAAACAAAGCAGGCGATTTAATTTTCAAAGACTAGCAGCATTAGCAGCTCTATTTATGTTGGCGATAATTGCTCCAATCCTTTATTTTACAAGCCATGGTGAAGATTTAAGCAATTCGGGATCTGTAAAGACAGAAGTTGTAAAAAAGGGCGAGTTTTTTGCTTTAATGGATAAGAGTGGCACACCATATTATCCTGATAGCAATTTTGGAATACCAAACAAGGTTAGCCTGCTTGCTCCACTGGAGTGGATAGCGAAGGATCAAAGGAGTGTTTCAAAAATATCAGTCTATTTATGGGGTGACTATGAAAAGGATTTTGCCAATAAACCTTTAAACATAACGGCAACCCATGTAAAAACAGGAGTCAAAGAACATCTTGCAACAGCCGTAATATCAGGGGGGATGTATGGGGCAGATGGTCATGCAATGACAAGTTTTAATCCATTTCCTTTTTCCGGTAAATATAATCTTGAATTTATAGCCGGCAATAAAAAGGTCGGTGAATTTTCAATTTATGTAATGGAGCCTTATATCAAGATAGGTGATTCCACTCTAATGATTTCCCAAGAAGTTTTATACGCAGGTTTCTATGAAGATGCTGCAATTGAGGTAGAGGGGGAAAACCTTCCACCTGAAATTAAATTAGAGATATTTGACTTAGAAAATGCAGAAGAATCCACCTTTACCTTTAAAGATAAGACCGATTATATCACCACCGATGGAAAAAAGATTTCTATTTACAAGGGAGATTTCCAACTGAAAAAAAGCGGCAGATATCGGTTTACTTTATTAAATAAATCAGAGACGGTAGAAGTAAGAAAGCCCATATCGAAATGATATGGGCTTTTAGAATAGTTAGGGCACTTTTCGCTTACGCGATAGGTCCGCCTTTTTGTTCAATTTCTTCTGAGACATTTGTGAATTTTTTGAAGTTTTCTCGGAACTGTGCTGCTAATTCTTCTGCCTTCTTCTCATAAGCAAACGGATCAGACCATGTTTTACTAGGTTGAAGGACTTCATCTGGTACTCCAGCAATATGAATAGGGATATTCAAACCGAAAATTTTATCTTTGGTTGTTTCTACATGATTTAACTCCCCTTCAAGCGCTGCTTGAATCATAGCACGAGTGTAAGAAAGTTTCATCCGATTCCCGACCCCATATTCACCGCCGGTCCAGCCTGTATTCACAAGAAATACATTCGCATTGTGCTCAAGAATCTTTTCACCTAACATTTCGGCGTATCGAGTTGCAGGCAGCGGCAAGAATGGTGCACCAAAGCAGGTAGAGAAGGTAGCTTGTGGTGAGGTAATTCCACGCTCTGTTCCAGCTAGTTTTGAAGTATAACCACTTAAAAAATGATACATTGCTTGTTCCTTAGTTAGTTTTGAAATAGGAGGCAATACACCAAAAGCGTCAGCCGTCAAGAAAATGATAGTGTTTGGATGTCCAGCAATACTTGGTTGAACAATATTATCAATCGCATGAATTGGATAAGCAGCACGTGTATTTTCTGTTAATGTGCCATCATCATAATCAGGGATTCTGGATTCTTGATTCAAGGTAACATTTTCTAATACCGTTCCAAAGCGGATCGCATCAAAAATTTGCGGCTCTTTCTCACGAGAAAGATTAATACATTTTGCATAGCAGCCTCCCTCGATATTGAAGACACCGTTGGATGACCAGCCGTGCTCATCATCACCAATTAATCGACGATTTGGATCCGCGGATAAAGTGGTTTTTCCAGTACCAGATAAGCCGAAAAATAATGCAACATCGCCTTCAAGACCAACATTGGCAGAACAATGCATGGAAAAAATATTATTTTCCGGAAGCAGATAGTTCATGACTGAGAAAATAGATTTCTTCATTTCGCCTGCATATTCTGTTCCACCGATTAGAACAATTCTTTTCTCAAATGATACAATAATAAAGGCCTCCGAATTTGTGCCATCAATTGCCGGATTTGCCTTGAAATTAGGGACAGAAATAACAGTGAAACCAGCATCATGTTCAAGCAGCTCTTCTTCTGTCGGGCGAATAAATAATTGGTGTACAAATAAATTTTGCCATGCTAATTCATTGATAACCCTGATAGGTAAACGCGATTTTTTATCGGCACCAGCAAAGCCTTTAAAAACAAAGATTTCATCTTTCTGTTGTAAATAATTAATGACCTTTTGATAAAGTTTTGTGAAAACCGGCTCTGAAATTGGTTGATTGGTCGTGCCCCATTCAATTTTATTTTTCGTTGAATCTTCTACAACAATGAATTTATCTTGTGGAGATCGGCCAGTATATTTACCAGTAGCGACACTAATTGCCCCAGTAGAAGTTAGTCCCCCTTCATGACGAGTTAAGACTTTTTCAACTAACTGTGGAACAGATAATTGTACATGAACATGACTTTCATTCAACAATTGATTTAATTCATTAGGAGTATCAACAGAATTCATTAATGAGACCTTCCTTTGTCTAAGTTTTATGTTGTTAATAATACAAAAAGTATAACACATTAGTTGAAATAATGTATCATATTAATCTGAATTTATATATTTTAAAACTTTAAATGAAGATATAAAAAAATTTTATAAAAGGTTAATGACTTACACCGTATTTTTTCCATTTTTTGAGGAAGATATTTCTAAAAAATACATTGACATTGTTACCCAGTATGATATCATTCTAAGTTGAACGGATACTCTCTTATCCTGAGCTGGTGGAGGGACAGGCCCAATGAAACCCAGCAACCTGCAGTATGAAAAGATGAACCACTTTAAAAGGTCCTTTTCAAATGCGAAGGTGCTAATCTGACGCAAGGCTAATGCCTTGAACGATAAGAGCGAAAGGCCCGAAAACAACCTTTCCTCTATGGTAAGGTTTTTTGTTTTTTTATAAGTCCTTTTATGAAATGAGTCTCTAATAAAAATCCTTTGTTTATTACATACTAAGGGAATGAGTACCGTATCAAATTCTCGAGGTTTAAGAAGTATACCTGTAACCTTCGAAAAAAATCCTCGTGATCTCATAATAAAGGAGGAATTCAGATGTCAAGAAACGCGCGTTTGTTCACTTCTGAATCAGTTACTGAGGGTCATCCAGATAAAATCTGTGACCAAATTTCTGATTCCATTTTAGATGCTATTTTAGCAAAGGATGCTAATGCTCGTGTTGCGGCTGAAACTTCAGTAACAACTGGATTAGTGTTAGTTGCAGGGGAAATCACAACATCTACATATGTGGATATTCCAAAAATCGTTCGTGAAACGATTAAAGGGATAGGATATGATCGTGCGAAATATGGATTTGACTCCGAGACATGTGCCGTTTTAACATCTATTGATGAACAGTCTCCAGACATTGCAATGGGTGTTGACCAAGCATTGGAGGCTCGTGAAGGCCAAATGTCTGATGAGCAAATTGAAGCAATTGGAGCAGGGGATCAAGGGCTAATGTTTGGTTTTGCATGTAATGAAACGAAAGAGCTTATGCCGCTTCCCATCTCACTTGCACACAAGCTTGCTCGTAAATTAACAGAAGTGCGAAAAGACAATGTTCTTGAATACCTTCGACCAGACGGAAAAACCCAGGTAACGGTGGAATATGATGAGAATGATAAACCGGTACGGATTGATACCATTGTTATTTCTACTCAACATAACCCAGAAGTAACGTTAGAGCAGATACAACGTAACTTAAAAGAATATGTCATCAACCCTGTTGTACCGAAAGAACTTATCGATGAGAAGACAAAGTATTTTATTAATCCAACTGGCCGTTTCGTCATTGGCGGACCACAAGGGGATGCAGGCTTAACCGGCCGTAAAATTATCGTTGATACGTATGGCGGATATGCTCGTCATGGCGGCGGTGCTTTCTCAGGTAAGGATCCGACAAAAGTGGACCGTTCCGCTGCATATGCCGCACGTTATGTTGCTAAAAACATCGTCGCTGCTGGTCTTGCTGAAAAATGTGAAGTTCAACTGGCCTATGCGATTGGTGTAGCACGACCGGTTTCCATTGCTGTGGATACGTTTGGTACTGGTAAAGTAAACGAAGATATTCTAGTGAACCTGGTGAGTGAAAACTTTGACCTCCGTCCTGCTGGAATCATCAACATGCTGGACCTTCGTCGTCCAATCTACAAACAAACAGCAGCCTACGGTCACTTTGGCCGTACAGATATTGACCTGCCTTGGGAGCGTACGGATAAAGTAGAGGCATTACGAGCGCAAGCAAATATTTAAATAGAAAGAGGGGGTTACATATGACATGTAACTCCCGTTTTTATTTGTACGTCTAATTACCTGTACATTTAATCGGTATTTGCCTAAAATGAAATGTTTATACAGGTCAAAAGAAGTGAAAAATGGGGATAGTAAATTTACCTATTGTTCACAGTGCATTTTTTCAAAAAAAAGTGGTAGTATTAGAGAGTATGTTTTTTGGATTAAATCCTTTATTTAGGGATATTTAGAAGAGGTGAGGTACATAATGTGTGGCTTTATAGGTTGTGTACACGATACAACACAAAACTATAGTGAAGTACAAAAACAACAATTTAAAAATATGAACGATATTATCACTCATCGTGGTCCAGATGATGATGGTTTTTATTATGATGATCATATTCAATTTGGATTCCGACGTTTAAGTATCATTGATATTGAGAGCGGTCATCAACCGTTAACCTATGAAAATGAACGCTACTGGATTATCTTTAACGGTGAAGTTTATAACTATGTTGAGCTGCGTGAAGAACTATTAGCTGAGGGTTTAACGTTTGCAACAAGTTCTGATACGGAGGTTATTATTGCTCTTTACAGCCATTTAAAGGAAAAGGCCGTTGAAAAACTGCGTGGAATGTTCTCTTTCGTTATCTGGGATAAACAAGAGCAAAGTCTTTATGGGGCACGCGATCCTTTTGGAATTAAACCGTTCTTTTATTTTGAAGATGGAGACCGAACATTTTTTGCGTCTGAGAAAAAGAGTATTTTGTTGGGTCTTGAAAATGATGTGCTCAATTATGATTCTTTGCAGCATTATTTAACCTATCAATTTGTTCCAGAACCAAACACTTTATCTGATGGAATTAAGAAATTAGAACCAGGTCATTATTTTACAAAAAAAATTGGCTCACCAATGGAAATTAAAAGATATTGGAAGGCACATTTTAAACCGGTTCAAAAAGCGGAGTCTGATTTTATAAAAGAAATTAAAGATGTCCTCTTTGATTCAGTCAAAATGCATATGCGCAGTGATGTTCCGGTAGGTTCATTCTTATCAGGCGGGATTGATTCTTCCATCATAGCGTCAATTGCTAAAGAATTTCACCCTGCCATTAAAACCTTCTCTGTTGGCTTTGAGCATAATGGTTTCAGTGAAATTGATGTCGCAAAAGAGACAGCTGAGAAACTTGGTGTTGAAAATATCAGTTATGTGATTTCCCCTCAGGAATACATGAATGAAATTCCAAAAATCATGTGGCATATGGATGACCCGCTTGCCGACCCTGCTTGCGTTCCGTTATATTTTGTTGCTCGTGAGGCAAGAAAGCACGTAACCGTTGTTCTGTCTGGTGAAGGGGCGGATGAATTATTTGGCGGCTACAATATTTATCGTGAACCGCAATCATTAGAGGTATTTAATAAAATCCCAAGAGCAGGAAAAGTGCTTTTAAAAGGGATTGCAGGCATGATGCCTGAAGGAATGAGAGGAAAAAGCTTTATTGAACGTGGTGTAACGCCAATGGAGGATCGTTATATCGGTAATGCAAAAATGTTTTTGGAAGAAGAGAAACGCGAACTATTAAATGTCTACCGTGAAGGATTAGATTATAAGGATATTACGAAGCCTCTTTACTCCGAATCGCGGGGCTACGATCCGGTTGATCGGATGCAGTATATTGATATTCATACTTGGATGCGCGGTGATATTTTATTGAAGGCGGATAGAGTGACCATGGCTCATTCATTAGAATTACGTGTGCCATTCCTCGATAAAGCGGTTTTCGAAGTGGCGTCAAAAATCCCAACTAGCCTAAAAACAGCTCATGGAACGACTAAGTATATCTTGCGTAAAGCCGCTGAAGGCATCGTGCCTGCCCATGTGCTAGACCGTAAGAAACTAGGTTTCCCTGTTCCAATCCGTCACTGGTTGAAGGATGAAATGAACGATTGGGCCAAAAAAATCATCCGTGAAAGCAACACCGATCATTTGATCAATAAAACCTATGTGCTTCAATTGCTTGAAGATCATAGCCAAGGCAAAGCAGATAACAGCAGGAAAATATGGACTGTGCTGATGTTTATGGTTTGGCATCAAGTGTATGTGGAAGATGTCTATTCATTTCAACGGGACTATTCTTTAGAAAAAGCATTGCAATCATCGAAAAATTAATGAATAAAAGCACCCAAGTTTTCTTGGGTGCTTTATTTTTGGGTAGTTTAAGGTTGAATGGACTTATAATATTGTCCCTTTTCTGCATATTCTCTAGAGATTCTTACCATATCTTTAATGTCTTCAGGTGTTAATTCTCTAATAACTTTTGCGGGTCTGCCAAATGCTAAGGTATTAGGCGGGATCTTTTTCCCTTGGGGAACCAGACTGCCGGCACCAATAAATGCACCTTCACCAATTTCAGCATTATCAAGGATAATCGATCCCATTCCGATGAGTGCTTTTTTTCTAATGATACAACTGTGTAAAATTACCTGGTGTCCAATAGTCACTTCATCCTCTAAAATTAGCGGGTTATTGGGACTTTGGTGTAATATAGAATTATCCTGGATATTTACTTTCTTACCGATGATGGTTGGGGCGACATCCCCTCTAATGACAGTATTAAACCAGACACTTGATTCATCGCCAATTACAACATCACCAGTAATTGTCACATAGTCGGCAATAAAAGCAGTATCCGCTATGTGAGGATACTTATCTTTATAAGGATAGATCATTCTTCTCGCTCCTTTTCCATGATGATATTATTTTAGCGGAAGTAGGAGGCATTTAAAAATAATTCGTCTTTTTTAAATTAGTGAAGTTTCGTGCATTGGAATTCATTCACTAATTGGTTATAACTACTCTAGGGGGGAACTTTATGTGGAAGTGGGAAGCAGAAGGGGAAGCCAAGGCAGTAATTGTGATGGTCCATGGTGCGATGGAGCATCACCGCCGTTATGGCTGGCTAATCGAAATGTGGCGTTCTGCCGGATTTCATGTGATTATGGCTGACCTTCCGGGCCAGGGGATGACAACAAGGGCAAACCGCGGTCATATTCATTCCTTCGATGATTATATCTTTGAAGTAAAGGATTGGATTCAGGCAGCCTACCGCTATAATTTACCAGTATTCTTACTTGGTCACAGTATGGGGGGATTAATTTCAATCCGGCTCTTACAGGAAGAGAAGCTGAATGTCGCTGGAGTGATTCTTTCATCGCCGTGTTTAGGGTTAGTTCATACCCCATCTAAAATTCTAGATATTCTATCGCATGGTCTGAATATGGTTTTTCCTTCACTTCGGATCAATTCTGGATTATCGGTCCAAATGGCAACAAGAAACGAAGAGGTCCGTGAAGCGGATTCCAATGATACCCTTTATGTAACCAAGGTATCGGTTCGATGGTATCGGGAATTAGTGAGTGCCATGAAAGAGGCCTTTCAGGCGCTTGAAAAAACACAAGACATCCCGATGCTAGTCATGCAGGCGGGCGATGACAAAATAGTCAATAAAAGTACCGTAAAAGAGTGGTTTAATCATGTACCACTTTCGGAAAAAAGATTTAAGGAATGGCCGAAATGCTACCATGAGATTTTTAATGAACCGGAGCGCGAAGTGGTATTTGAATACGCAAAGGATTTTGTTTATAGTCAATTAAAAGCAATCGGTTATATTGTTTAGAAAGGTTGTCGGTTTTAATGATGCCAATCACCCTTATGTCGAGGGTATACAGCAAAATACTTCCAGCAGTACACAAAGAATTGGCTTATTGGAAAAGCCGTGCAGAAAAAATCCCGAACGAGGAACTGAGGACTCAGGCCCTTGCAAGTATCAATCATAAAACGTTCCATTGCGAGGGTGGTGCTATCCTTGCACTAACCGCAAAAGGGGATTATCAAAAAGCGATAAAATTTATCGTTGCTTATCAAACGATTAGTGATTATTTGGATAATCTTTGTGACCGTTCCACCTCACTAGACCCTGAGGATTTTGCAGCGCTCAATGAATCCATGGCAGATGCGCTCGTCCTTAAGGCAGAGAAGAAAAATTATTACCGGCTCCGTGAAGACCAGGACGATGATAATTATTTAAATGATTTATCGGAAACCTGCCGCTCTATCCTGAGAGAAATTAAGAATTATGAAGGAATTAAAGATTATTTGCTTGAGCTATGCCAATACTATTGTGAACTGCAAATTCACAAACATGTCATCCATGAGGAGCGGGTCCCACGTCTTGAAAAATGGTTTCAAAAGAACCAACCTCACTTACCTGATATGGAATGGTATGAATTTTCAGCTTGTTCGGGTTCTACCTTAGGGATTTTTTGCCTTGTGTCCTATGCACATCGTGATGATTTTCAGTTGAGTGATGCGGAAAAAATTCGAAATGGATACTTTCCATATATTCAGGGCTTACATATTCTTTTAGATTATTTTATTGATCAAGAGGAAGACCTTATTGGGGGAGATTTAAACTTTTGTACTTATTATCGTAATGAGGAAATGCTTTTTCAACGCTTGAATCATTTTATGATTGAAGCAGACCGGCACACGGAATTTCTCCCTCACAAAAATTTTCATCGCTTGATTAATCGTGGTCTGCTGGGTATTTATTTATCCGATGCCAAGGTTCGCAAACAGAAAAACGTGCGAAAATTAGCCAAAGGTATGATTAAAACGGGCGGTTGGATTAGCTATTTCTTCTATTTCAATGGTCTTGCCTACCGTTCAGTGCAAAAATCAGTCCCAGCTTTTGTTACAAGGTTAATTTCAAAATAAAACCAGGCGCTTAGGCCTGGTTTTTATATTTTCTCGATTGCAATGATAAAAGCTGGACTATTTTGTTGATTGATAAATTGGTATTGGAGCACATGGGCTGTTTTTTGGTCAATTTTTTGGCAATAATCAAGCAGGGAATCACGTTCTTCAGCCCCTCCTTTGTGGCCATGATAAATAACGAGAACGATGATTCCTTCAGGAGCAATCATTTCCAGTAGTTGTTGCAGAGCATTAATCGTTGTTTCAGGTTGAGTAACTATCGTTTTATCACTGCCAGGCAAATATCCCAAGTTGAAAATTGCACCAGTTACTTTACCTTGATAGTTGTTAGGAATCAATTGGGATAGCTGTTCGTGCCCAGAGTGAAACAGTGTAACTCGCTCAGAAAGGCTTTGATTAATCAAACGTTCCTTGCTTGCGGCAATCGCTTTCTCTTGAATATCAAACCCAAATACGTGACCGGAGGCACCAACAAGTTCTGCTAAGAAAACTGTATCATAGCCATTTCCAACTGTCGCATCAATCACAACATCGCCAGGTTGAACCGCTGTTTTAAGTAGATTTTTCGCAAACGGAAGAACCTTGTCTATTTTCATAAATACTTCACCAATTGACCTTGATAAAATTTCCCCTGCCAGCTGTCTCGTTTTTTCAGTTCCGCATCAATGGCATTTAAGACTTCCCACTTGTTCACACTCCACATCGGCCCAACCATTAAATCAATGGGACCATCTCCTGTTATTCGATGAACAATCATCTCGGGTGGTAAAATCTCTAATTGGTCACATACTAACTTTACATAGTCATCTTGGGACATAAACTCGAGCATTCCTTTTTCATATTGCTTGACCATGGGCGTTCCTTTTAACAAATGGAGCAAATGAATTTTTATTCCTTGAACATCTAATTTGGCTACTTCATGAGCAGTTTCCATCATCATGTCGTAGTTCTCAAGCGGTAATCCATTGATTATATGGGAGCAGATGCGAATCCCATGCTTTCTTAGCTTGTTTACCCCATCTTTATAACATTGAAAATCATGGGCACGATTGATGAGTGAGGCTGTCCGTTCGTGGACTGTCTGAAGACCAAGTTCAACCCATAAATAGGTTCGTTCATTCAGTTCCGCTAAATACTCGACCACATCATCTGGCAGACAATCAGGACGCGTGGCAATCGATAAACCCACGACGCCTTCCTGATCCAGAACGGATTCATATTTTTCACGAAGTACATCTACTGGTGCATGGGTATTTGTAAATGCCTGAAAGTAGGCCATGTATTTGCCATCTTTCCATTTTGTGTGCATTTTTTCTTTAATGTTATTGAATTGAATTTCTAGGGACTCTACTCGATTACCGGCGAAATCTCCAGAACCTGACGCACTACAAAACGTACAGCCTCCGTGTGCGACAGTGCCATCCCGGTTCGGACAATCAAAGCCTCCATCAAGCGCGACTTTAAACACCTTATGACCAAATTCTTGGCGCAAGTGGTAATTCCAAGTATGGTATCGTTTATCATCAGAAGCATATATAAAAGGTCTCATCTGAACCAATCAGAAAACCTCCTTATAAAAAATAAAAAGCGCATAACATCAATTTTATCATGTAGTGGCTAGCTTATCCAAATGTAATTATTTACGGAACTGGCTGGTAATAATTATTCAACTGTTTATGTTATAGGAAAGAAAATGGAGAACAAAATAAGAAATGAAGCATTATGCTTCTCACACGGGGCTTCCAGTTATTATAGAAAGGGGTTCTTAAATGGCTACTCGCGACTCTATGGACGAATTAATGCAACAGGTTGAGGACACAGTTCGCTTTGCCCAAGAACAATACAAACAAAGTAGTCTCCAAGAGCATTATAATGACGATGATTACACAAAGGCGCTGCAGCAGCTTGAAGATACTTATCAAGACATTGCTAAAATGGCACATAGTGCAAACTCGCAGCAACGGGAACAGCTCCATAGAATGAGACTCCAGCTGCAGCAGCTTCAGAATACCATGGTTCTAGAGGGGGAAAACCTTTGAAAAAGCGTTCTAAGCAACAAAATCCTGAACAGAAAACCCGAAATGGAATTAATAATCAAGATTTAGAACTGGGGCAAGATTTCGATCTTGTTAAGCAAGCCAAGAAGAATTATGAAGAATCCGGTGGGCAGCCTGTAAAGTCCAAATTCCACCAAGAAAAAGACCAATCTTCATAAAACAAGGAAGAATCCCTCAATTTTTTTCATTGAGGGGTTCTTTTTTTATAAATAATTTTTCCGAAAATTATTGAAAAAAGTGTAAAAAATCACTTGGAATAACAATATTACATTAAAAACACCTTGAAAATAGAAGGAAACGCTCGTTCACAGGTCGGTAACAAGTAGTGATATATATGTGATGTACGTCACAGTTTTGCCCTTTTATATCATGGTTTAAATAAGGTTGTAGACCACTCAGGATTACGATGCAGAAAAACTAAAAGAGAAAAGAATGGGAGGTGAGGAAATGTTAAAAAGATTCCTTAAAATGGACAAAAAGTTTTTAATTGTGCTGGCGCTGCTGATTGGTGTGTTTTTATCTTTTTCCACTGTAAAAACAATGGCCTACTTGGATTCACCTGGTTTTTGTCAAAACTGTCATACGATGAAATCCGTACATAAGTCTTTTATGGATTCAACTCACTCGGATTTACAGTGTAATGACTGCCATCTGCCTCATAAAAGTGAAGTGGGGAAATTATTTTTTAAAGGCCGCGCAGGGATGACACATATTTATTTCAATACACTCGGAACAAAGAAGATTCCGGATGTGATTGAGGCGACCGAACGAACTGAAAAAATTATGAATGACAACTGTATTTCTTGTCATAAAAGCACACTTAGCAATGTATCGCATGATGCAAAGGAAAAGTGTATTTCCTGTCACAAAACAGTTCCACACGGGAAAGGCTTTAAAGATGATCGTTATAATAAGCCGCCTGTTTCAGGAGAGTTATTAGAAAATAAGGGAGGATTTTAGAAATGGGAAGCTTTCGATATGGGGCATATCTTCTCCTGCTAGCGATCGTTTTGATCATTACTGGGTGCAGCGATGGATCTACTGAGAAAACGGCGTCTGCAGCAGGAAAGAAGACTACAGGACTCGCAGCCGATGAAATTCGAAATGAAGCGTTTAAGGACTTATTTCCACTTCAATATAATAGTTACAAAAAGAATGAAAAGATGGAAGATACTACTAATGGCGGTTCTGAAAAACGCAGCAAATTTGAAAAGGATAAAGAGCCTTTGTTACCTATCCTCTTTAATGGATATGGATTTGCAACGGAATATAATGAAGAACGTGGACATACATACGCCTTAGAAGATATACGCAGTATTCAACGGATTACCGATAAATCGGTTGGCTCGTGTTACACTTGTAAATCGACAGCTGTTCCAAAGATGATTGAGGAAATGGGCGACCACTACTGGGGTGCTAATTTTAATAAAGATATTTGGCCAAAAGGGGAGGAGATGGGGCACTCGCCCATAGGCTGTTCGGATTGTCATGATCCAAAAACAATGGATTTGCGTGTCACTCGTCCAAGCTTCTATAAGGCATTACAAGCCAAAGGCGTAGATACATCCAATCCAACCAAAAACGATATGCGCAGCTATGTTTGCGGCCAGTGTCACGTGGAGTATTATTTTGCAGCCGATAATAGTGAAGTAACATTCCCGTGGACAAAAGGTTTTAAGCCTGATGAAATGTATGAGTATTACAGCACCATTGCGAAAGAAAAAGGTTTTGAGAAGGATTGGATTAGTAATATTTCTGGAACGCTGATGTTAAAGTCACAGCACCCCGAATATGAAACACATTCATCAGGTACACATGGCAAAGCGAATGTATCTTGTGCTGACTGCCATATGCCGTATGAGCGTGTCGATGGAAAAAGAAAAATCAGCTCACACTGGTGGACTTCACCGCTTAAAACCATGCAAACTTCATGCGGTCAGTGTCATGGCGATCGCGATTTAGATAAACTGAAGGACCGTGTCCTTGAAATTCAAGAAGCAAATGTTAGTGCATTACACGAAGCACAGGATATTTCCACGACATCACACTATTATGTAAATAAAATGATTACTTCAGGTGTAAATCAGGAGAAAATCAAGCAAGCGCAGGAATTTGTTCGGAAGGGCCAATGGTTCTGGGATATTATCGCAGCTGAAAACTCGGCCGGTTTTCATAATCCACAGGGATCGATGGATTCCTTAAGAGAATCTGTTGTTCAATCCAACAAAGCGGTCCGGCTTGCAACTGAAGAGCTTGTTAAAAAAGGCGTTGATATGGAAGAAGTAGACAAGGAAATTGAAAAAGTGAAAAAGGCTGTTTTCGACGAAAAAGATAATGAGAAGAAAAAAGATGCCGCAGTGAATAGTTATTTCCCTGCGCAAGCACCGGTAATACCAGGAGTACCAAAGAAATAACTATAAATATTTTGGTCAGGAAAACACTGTTTCATTTACAGTGTTTTTTTCTTATGGCTTTTTTGAGGAGAAATTGAGATTGGCGATATCTTCATTAGATTTGGCGAAATAATTGGGAAACTTGGCGAAATCCTGGGACAATTCAGCGAAATCCAATTCAGTTTGGCGAAATCCTGGGCCAATTCGGCGAAATCCAATCCAGTTTGACGGAATCCAGGATCAATTAAAGAGGGAATACCAAATCTCCATACCTCTCCCCATTGCACTGGAAAACAAAAAGCATTGCGCGCCCCAAGAAAAAATAATAGAATATATCCTTGGTAATTGAAATTGTAATATGTAAAGGGGCGTTTTATACATGCCACGTGCCTTATGGCTCTTAATAATAGGGATGGTCGTTAATGTCACAGGCTCATCATTTCTGTGGCCTTTAAATACAATTTATATACATGATCACCTGGGTAAGTCCTTATCGATTGCTGGAATAGTCCTAATGCTAAATTCAGGGGCAAGTGTGATTGGTAACCTATATGGCGGCAGCCTATTTGATAGAATAGGCGGCTACAAATCTATCTTAATAGGAATCTCGATTACTCTTACAGCACTCATCGGTTTAACTTTTTGGCATGGCTGGCCTGCCTATATTGTCTTCCAAAGCATTATTGGATTCGGTACCGGTATTATTTTTCCGTCGATGTATGCAATGGCAGGGGCCGTTTGGGTTGAAGGTGGACGGAAAGCCTTTAACGCCATTTATGTTGCCCAAAACCTTGGGGTAGCCTTGGGCGCCTCCCTTGGCGGGATTGTTGCCGCTTATTCCTTTCAACTCATCTTCCTAGCCAATACTATTATGTACGTCCTCTTTTTGCTTATAGCTCTATTTGGCTATAAAGGAATTTCAGGAGAGTCAGGAAAACCGGCAACTAACGATATAAATGTTCCTATTGTAAAAAATAGAAAAAAACTGTATGCCTTATTAATACTGTGTACAGGGTATTTGCTTTGCTGGGTTGCCTATGTACAGTGGCAAACAACGATTGCCACCTATACACAGGAAATTAATATTTCATTAACACAGTATAGTCTTTTATGGTCGATCAACGGTGCCCTAATTGTCATTGGCCAACCATTCTTAAATGGTGTAATGAAGCATCTGAAAGCATCACTTAAACTGCAAATGATTATTGGAATTGGTATTTTCGTTGTTTCATTTTTAGTTGCAGGGCAGGCAACGCTGTTTTCTGGGTTTCTAGTTGGGATGATTATCTTAACAATTGGTGAGATGTTTATCTGGCCGGCAGTTCCAACAGTTTCCTTTAACCTGGCACCGAAGGGACGTGAAGGCTTCTACCAAGGAATCGTCAACAGTACGGCAACAGGCGGCAGAATGATTGGTCCCCTAATGGGCGGAATAATCGTAGACATGTACAACATATCAGCACTATTCATTGTACTAATAGTGTTATTCCTCATCGCAATCATCACAACACTCCTTTACGATCGAGGTCTAAAAACAAAAATGGTGTCAGGCACCGTCCATGGACAAATCTAGTTATTTGTCCATTCCACGCGGACGAAGAAGTAACTCTTCTTTGTCTTTTTGTTTATTATCCCGATATTTTGTCTATCCTGAATTTAGGCGCTAGTTTGCCTTGCATACTTGTTGAAAATTTATTACAATAACCGTAATACTTTATATTGAAATGACTGTGATTAGGAGTAGTAATGATTCATATCCGCACTTAGAGAGTTGACGGCTGGTGAAAGTCAACCGGGTACATCATGAACTCGCCTTTGAGTTGCAAGTGTGAAAGTATAGTAAGGCTTGCCGTATTCCGCGTTAAGGATGAATGAAGCGAGTGTTTTTAACACTAATGTGGGTGGTACCGCGGGAAGATACATACAATCCTCTCGTCCCTTTTTGGGATGAGGGGTTTTTTTATTTTGGCTGTGTTAAAGTTAAATGTTGATTTTAGCACTCTGTTGATTGGAGTGGAAGGCACGAAGACTCCTGCAGGAGTACGGGGCAGGGGAGACCCCNNAGGAGGCTCCCCGGCACGCCTGCGGAAAGCGAAGTGACTGGAACGGAAATCAACAGACAGGTTAACACAGCCTTTATTTTAAGGAGGCAACAGATATGAGTTTCGATCATAATCACATCGAACAAAAGTGGCAAAAGAAATGGGAAGAAGAAAAAACATTTAAAACAAGCGAGGAATATGACAAAAGAAAATTCTACGCTTTAGATATGTTTCCATATCCATCAGGAGCAGGACTACACGTAGGGCACCCTGAAGGCTATACAGCAACCGACATTCTTTCACGATTAAAGCGGATGCAGGGATACAATGTGCTTCATCCAATGGGCTGGGACGCGTTCGGCTTACCGGCAGAACAGTACGCACTAGATACGGGTAACGACCCTGCAGAATTTACAGAGCAGAATATCAACACGTTTCGCCGCCAAATTAAATCATTAGGATTCTCTTATGATTGGGATCGTGAAGTTAATACTACCGACCCAGAATACTACAAATGGACCCAATGGATTTTCTTAAAGTTATTCGAAAAAGGTTTAGCATATATTGATGAGGTTGCGGTAAACTGGTGTCCGGCGCTTGGAACAGTTCTCGCAAACGAAGAAGTCATTGATGGCAAAAGTGAGCGTGGCGGGCACCCCGTTGAACGCCGTCCGATGAAGCAATGGATGTTAAAAATCACTGCTTATGGTGATCGTTTACTTGAAGACCTAGAAGAACTTGATTGGCCGGAAAGTTTAAAGGAAATGCAGCGTAACTGGATCGGCCGCTCGGAAGGTGCAGAAGTGACTTTCTCGATTGAAGGCCACCATGAGACATTCACAGTATTCACTACACGCCCTGACACCTTATTCGGTGCTACCTATGCAGTGCTTGCTCCTGAACATGCATTTGTTGATAAAATCACAACAGCTGAACAACGTGCTGCGGTTGATGCTTATTTGGATAAAGTGAAAACAAAGAGCGATTTAGAGCGTACCGATCTTGCAAAAGAGAAAACAGGTGTATTCACTGGGGCATATGCCATCAATCCTGCAAATGGTGAAAAAATGCCAATCTGGATTGCTGATTATGTATTAGTAAGTTACGGTACAGGGGCAATTATGGCAGTTCCAGCTCATGATGAGCGTGACTATGAATTCGCTAAAGAATTTAATCTGCCGATTAAAGCTGTTGTCGCTGGTGGAGATATTGACAAAGAAGCCTATACTGGCGATGGTGAACATATTAACTCTGAATTCTTAAATGGCTTGGATAAAGCAGAAGGCATTCAAAAGATGATTGCTTGGTTAGAAGAAAAGGGAATCGGAACGAAGAAAGTCACTTTCCGTTTGCGTGACTGGCTATTCAGCCGCCAGCGTTATTGGGGCGAACCGATTCCAATTATCCATTGGGAAGATGGCACAATGACTGCGGTTCCTGAAGATCAGCTTCCATTGATGTTACCAAAAACGAAAGAAATTCGACCATCTGGAACAGGGGAATCTCCGCTGGCAATTATTTCTGATTTCGTCAACGTGGTGGACCCAGAAACCGGTAAAAAGGGCCGTCGTGAAACCAATACAATGCCGCAATGGGCAGGCAGCTGCTGGTATTATTTACGTTACATTGATCCGAAAAATGATCAAGCACTTGCTTCTCAGGAAAAATTAAACCACTGGCTTCCTGTTGACATTTACATTGGCGGGGCAGAACATGCAGTTTTACATTTACTTTATGCGCGCTTCTGGCATAAATTCCTGTATGATATTGGTGTTGTTCCAACCAAAGAACCATTCCAAAAGCTATTTAACCAAGGCATGATTTTAGGTGAAGGAAATGAAAAAATGAGTAAATCAAAAGGGAATGTCGTAAACCCTGATGATATCGTCGGCAGCCATGGTGCTGACACCCTTCGCCTCTATGAAATGTTCATGGGACCGCTTGATGCATCAATTGCTTGGTCAACAAATGGACTGGATGGTTCCCGCCGCTTCTTAGATCGCATCTGGCGTTTATTGGTTGAAGAAAACGGGGAATTAAATCCAAAGATTCAAGTAAATGAAGAAGCCTCAAATTTGGAAAAAGTTTATCATCAAACGGTGAAGAAAGTGACTGAGGATTACGAAGGCTTAAGATTTAATACGGCGATCTCACAGATGATGGTATTTATAAATGAGGCCTATAAAGCAACCGTACTGCCAAAAGAATATATTGAAGGTTTTGTTAAAATGCTTGCACCTGTTTGCCCGCATATTGCTGAGGAGCTTTGGGAGAAGTTAGGTCATAGTGAAACAATATCTTACGAAGCATGGCCAGCCTATGATGAGGCAAAACTAGTAGATGATGAAGTTGAAATTGTTGTTCAAGTCAATGGTAAAGTAAAAGCAAAGCTTTTGGTACCAGTGGATGCAAGCAAAGAGTCTCTTGAGGGAATCGCAATGGAGGATGCCCAAATTAAGGAACAAATTGAAGGGAAAACAATCCGCAAAGTCATTACTGTTCCTGGCAAGCTTGTAAATATCGTCGCAAATTAATCTATAGAATGGCCCCTTTTTCGGGGCTGTTTTTCCTAAAGGGGATGGACTTAATGGAAGAAATTCAAACAATTACACCAGAAGAATTACAAAAGAAGCTTGAGTCAGGGGAAAAACTTGAGCTAGTCGATGTAAGGGAAGATCATGAGGTCGTTTTCGGGATGATCCCAGGAGCAAAGCATATTCGCATGGGAGATATCCCTGATAAACTCGACTACTTTGACAAGGATAAAGAATATATCTTTATCTGCCGCTCCAGCGCAAGAAGTGGAAATGTCTGCCATTATTTGCAGGATCAAGGCTATAAGGTTCGTAATATGGTAGGCGGCATGCTCTCTTGGACTGGTGAAACAGAATACACAGAATAACCGATTCCACAATGGAATCGGTTTTTTTGTGCGGCGGCAAATCAAGTCTGCTGGTGACAATTTAGGTATTCAGTAAGTACCACCAGTAGTTGTATCAAAGCCTCCACTCAAAATAATCTTAACTTTTTATAAAGATTAAATTTTTAAAATTTCAGAAAAGTGGTAAGAATAGTAGTAAAAAAAGAGAGGGAGAGAACATTGATACAGGTAAAGTTGTTTGATCGGGAGCATGAGAAGGATCTGGAAAAGGAAATGAATCGTTTTTTAAAGGGACTGGATGAAACAAGTCTGCTTGATATTAAATATAATGTGGCAGCAATGGCAGAGGAAGAAGAAGAGGAACAGATTTATTGTTTTTCAGCGATGATTATTTATAAGGCCTGACAACTTGTCAGACCTTTTTATTTTTCACATATATGGCTGCATTACTTCCAGCTAATCTTCCGGTTACAAGTGCAGAAGTAATATTATACCCTCCGGTGTACCCATGGATATCTAAGATTTCACCGCAAAAATATAAACCATTCATAAGTTTCGAGCCCATCGTTTGCGGCTCAATTTCTTTAACTGACACACCGCCGCCCGTGACAAACGCTTTTTCAAGTGGCAGGGTGCCATTAACTTTAACTAGGAATTGCTTACAACTCTTGGAAAAGCTGCGTATTTTTTCATTAGAAATCGTTCCAGCTTGCTCAGCAGGATCGATTCCATTTTGGTCTAATAGAAACAGGAGGTACCGTTCAGGGACGAGCCCTTTGAGTGTATTTTTAATGCTTTTCTTAGGCTCACTTTTTACAAGTGAAAGAATTTCTTGAAAAACTTCTTCCTCTTTCTTATCTGGTAAGACATTAAGGCTCATGGTTACTTCTTGTAACTTCCATTTCTTCATCGCTTTCACCACGAACTGGCTGCAGCGAAGGACAGCAGGACCGCTTAGTCCAAAATGGGTAAAAATCATATCCATTCGATGAGAGATGAGGGGCTTACCCTTTGGGTTCAAGACACTTAATTCGATATCTCTTAACGACAACCCTTGAAGGACTTTGTTTTTTATAAATGGTTCATTCGAGGTCACTGGAACCTCGGTGGGAAAAAGTTCAGTAATGGTATGGCCCGCTTTTTCAGCCCAGGCATAGCCATCACCCGTCGAACCTGTATGAGGGACAGACTTTCCGCCGACAGCAATCACGACGGATTGAGCAGATATGGTTTGTCCGTCCTTAAGTACCACAGCCGAAACACGCTCATCCTCATACATGAGTTCGCGGACAGGGCTATTTGTAAAGACACGTACATGAAGTTTTTCTAGTTGATTTAGTAATGCATCCACAACGGACTGTGCTTTATTAGAGACTGGAAACATCCGGCCGTGATCTTCTTCCTTTAAGGCAATTCCTAATTTCTCAAAGAATTTAATAATATCTTCATTACTAAAGATAGAAAAAGCACTATATAAAAATTTCCCGTTTCCAGGCAAGTGCTTGATAATTTCCTCTATTGGCAGGCGATTGGTCACGTTACAGCGGCCGCCGCCAGATATCGCTAGTTTTCTGCCAAGTTTGTCACCTTTATCTATTAAAAGGACCTTTGCGCCTTTTTCACCAGCGGCAATAGCGGCCATTAAACCTGATGGGCCGCCGCCGATGACAACAACATCATATTCCATATTTACACCAACTTTTTATTAATCCATCACTCCATTATAAACATTTATCATCAAAATAAAACGAATGTGCCCATATTTTCATAAATTTCACTTGGTTGTTAGTGGCGTCTGGGGACAAGAAGTTGTAAACTACTATAGTGTGCAAAAAAATAGTCGATTTATATATGTGAAGAGCGCACGTATTTCTTCGGGTAGGAAGGGATTTTATGCAGTCTAAGCTTTTAAGAGGAACATTTATATTAACGCTAGGAACGATACTTTCAAAGGTAATCGGCTTAATTTATGTTATACCATTTTTTCAAATTGTCGGTAGGGAAGGGACTACGCTTTATCAATTTTCCTATGTACCGTATACGATTTTTATTAGCGTTGCAACAGCCGGTGTGCCGCTCGCCGTTTCGAAATTTATTTCAAAATATAATGCTCTAGAGGAATATGCAGTTGGCAGGAAGCTGTTTAAATCTGGTTTAGTCATTATGATGTTAACAGGGATTATGGCTTTCTTAGTGATGTATCTTGCGGCACCGACATTAGCGGAAATGAGTGTTGGTGATAAAAAGGCAAATTTAGATTCGGTCACCACGGTTATGCGAGCTGTAAGCTTTGCGTTAATTGTTGTTCCATTTATGAGCCTCATTCGAGGATTCTTTCAAGGGCATCAATCGATGGGCCCCTCTGCACTTTCACAAGTTGTGGAACAAATTGTCAGGATTGCCTTTACCCTTCTAGGGGCTTTTGCCGTCTTACATATTTTTCATGGAAAAATGGTAACAGCGGTAAGTGTGGCGACGTTTGCTGCCTTTATTGGCGCGATTGGCGGTTTATTTGTTTTATTTTGGTATTGGTATAAACGAAAACCGTATTTAGACGAACTCCTTTCACAGGATAAGGGCACAATAGATATCTCTCTTAAGGATATCTATAAGGAAATTCTTATTTATGCGTTTCCGTTCGTGTTAGTGGGGATTGCCAACCCTTTATTTCAGGCGATTGATCAATTCACCTTTAGTCAGGCAATGGCAGAAATCGGGAAAGCGAAATTTGCAGAATCCTTTTTCTCTATTTTGAACTTTGAATCCCATAAAATTGTCATTATTCCAGTGTCTCTGGCAATAGGATTTTCGTTAACCCTTGTACCAAGTATAACGAGGGCCTTCGTTGAGGGGGAGGGAGCAAGCTTAAACCAACAGTTAGATCAGACATTTCAGGTCCTGCTATTTTTAACATTACCAGCAGCTATTGGTCTTTCGTTATTGGCAGAACCTGTTTATACAGCGTTTTATCAGCATGATGTAATTGGTACGGAAGTATTAAGGGCATACGCACCTGTAGCCATTCTTTTCTCCTTATATTCTGTTACTGCAGCCATATTACAAGGAATCAACGAACAACGATTTACGGTGTTAAGTTTACTTGTCGGATTATTAATTAAACTGTCTCTAAATATTCCGTTAATAAAAATGATGGAAACAAGAGGGGCAGTATTAGCAACAACACTTGGATATGTTGCAGCCATTCTCATCAATTTTATTGTTATTAAGATATATGCCCGTTATCCATTCCGACTTGTATGGAGAAGAAGCTTGTTAATTGTTATCTTTGCTGGATTCATGTGGGTGGGCACAGAATTAATGTACAAACTATTATTGTTATTCCTCTCTCCTGCATTAAAAGTTCAATCCGTTATAATAATTGTTATTTGTGCTGCAGTGGGGGCTGGAATTTATTTTTATCTTGGCTTAAAATCAGGACTTGCGGCCCGTTTATTTGGGGATAAACTTGATCGGATCATGAACAAATTAAAATTACCTGGGAGGAAGAGAAGCGTTGAGAATTGATAAAATGCTTGCAAACCTAGGCTATGGAAGCAGAAAAGAAGTTAAGCAATTGTTAAAAAGCAGTGCGGTTAAAGTGGATAATGTGGTAGTAAAAGATGCAAAACAGCATGTGGATCCATCCTCACAAACTGTAACCTTAAACGGAGAAATTATCGAATACAAAGAATTTATTTATTTGATGATGAATAAGCCACAAGGAGTCTTATCTGCTACAGAAGATAGTTCTACCGAAACTGTCATCGATTTATTAGAACTCGAAGACCAAGTTTATGAGCCTTTTCCGGTTGGACGATTGGATAAGGATACTGAAGGGTTGCTGCTAATCACCAATGATGGCCAATTGGCCCACCGTTTGCTTTCTCCGAAAAAGCATGTTCCGAAGACGTATTTTGCGGTCATTGATCGTGAAGTGACTGAGGACGATATTGAAGCGTTTGCTAACGGCGTTACCTTGGATGATGGCTATGAAACCAAGCCAGGTGAATTGAAAATCTTAAAGTCTGGAATCCGATCCGATATTGAATTAACAATTACTGAAGGGAAATTTCATCAGGTGAAAAGAATGTTTGAAGCTGTTGGGAAAAGAGTAGTCTATCTCCAACGGATTTCGATGGGTCCATTACCACTCGATGAGACACTTGAATTAGGTGAATATCGAGAACTAACAGATGAAGAAGTGGAGTTACTCCGAAATTATCAAGTGAAATAGACTTATATATGAAAAAGCAGCCTCATTTGAAGCTGCTTTTTCTCTTTTTATAGCTTGTCCTTACAGTATTAAGCCTGTAAAAAAGATTGTAACATCCAGTTATGTTTCTTAAGTTTTCCAATTAAGCCTAAAAACATGTCGCTAGTGACTTCGTCATCATTTTGCTCGGCGACTTCCATCCCAACTTTTAACTCATCAATGAGTAAAGAAAAGTCATGGATGATTGCTTGTACCATTTCCTCAGCTGTTAGTGTTTCGTTCGTTTCTTCAATCGTTGCAAGTTGAAGATACTCTTTTAGGGTAGAAACAGGACGGCCTCCAATCGTTAATAATTGTTCTGCAAATTCATCAATGGAAGCGGCTGCTTCTTCATATAATTCTTCAAATTTTCCGTGCAAGGTAAAGAAGTGAGGACCTTTCACATACCAGTGAAAACGATGTAATTTAGTATATAGGACATTCCAGTTAGCGATTTGTTGGTTGAGCATTTGTTCGACTGTCATTTAACATTCCTCCTAATTTCTTATCTGAGTTAATTATAACACATATTATTTAAAAGTAAATATTAAATTATAATTATTATAAATAAGGAGAAAAATAATTAACTATACGGTTCTCTGGGTATCTTAATAATATTTACTTGAAAAGGATACCTTAATATTAAGGGGGAACTGTCATGAAACTTACACACGAGCAGGCAATTGAGTTACACGGCTTTAATAACTTAACGAAATCGTTAAGCTTTAATATGTATGACATTTGTTTTACGAGAACGAGGGAAGAGCGTGAAGCTTATTTAAAGTATATTGATGAACAATACAGTGCGGAAAGGCTGCAAAATATATTAAAGCATGTTTCAGATATCATTGGTGCCCATGTATTAAATGTTGCGAGTCAGGACTTTGAACCGGCTGGGGCGAGTGTGACCCTGTTGGTTTCTGAGGGGCCGGTTGCGAATGCACCAGATGAATCATTTGAAGAATCACCAGGACCACTGCCAGAATCGGTGGTTATGCAGTTAGACAAGAGCCATATCACGGTTCATACATATCCTGAATTTCACCCCGATGAAGGAATCAGTACATTTAGAGCGGATATTGATGTTTCCACTTGCGGGGAGATTTCGCCGCTTAAGGCTCTTCATTACTTAATTAGATCGTTTGAAACGGATGTCATGACAATTGATTACCGTGTGCGCGGGTTTACACGGGATAAATCGGGACACAAGCTCTTTATTGATCATGAAATCAATTCGATTCAGAATTATATCCCGGAAGATGTTGGTGAACTATTCGATATGATTGACGTCAATGTCTATCAGGAGCATATTTTTCACACGAAATGCAAACTGCGTGAATTCGATTTAAATAATTATTTATTTGGATATAGCAAAGACACTTTAACACCTGAAGAACATATTGAAATCACTGAGCGGTTAAAGATAGAGATGGATGAAATCTTTTATGGGAAAAATATTGTTCAATAACAGGAAAAGGAGCAGTAATATTAAGGTCACTGGAACAGAGGTGTGGTCGGTTCTTAGGTGGCTCAAAAAGTAATTGATTAAGACTAAGGTCACGTAGAAGGAGTCTACGTGACTTAAATCATGTCAGAATAAAGACGAAGGTCACGGAGAGGTTAGCAGCCTTAAAAAAATGGCTTGACGTGAAACCAAATGGTGTTATATAGTCTTTATATGAAACCAAATGGTTTCGTATTGAAAAATATCGCAGTAAAATTCGAGGAGGCAATTAATATGAGTAACGAGTCACAGGCAACATTAGAGGATATAAAGTATACGGTTGTTTATAATGCTCCGATTGCAAAAGTATGGGATGCAGTAGCGACTGCAGAGGGTCTAAGTGCCTGGTTTATGCCAAATGATCTACAGGCAGTTGAGGGACATGAGTTTCATTTAAATGCAGCTCAATTTGGCATGTCGCCATGTAAGGTAACCCATGTTGATCCTCCAAACCGTCTATCCTTTAATTGGGGGAAAGACTGGACACTAACATTTGAATTAAAAGAACTGGATGATAAAACGGAGTTAACATTAATCCATGGAGGTTGGGACGCGAATAAAGTCACTGAATTTGGTCAACCGCATACTCCAATCCGTGATCATATGAATCAGGGCTGGGCAGGTATTGTGAAAAAATTGCAGGGATATGTTGAGGCATAAATGGCGGCTTCCTCGGCAAAGCATGATGTCTTTCAAGCCATCGCTGATCCAACAAGAAGAAAGCTGTTAAAACTGCTTAGCAAGGAAGAGATGCCCGTAACGGCAATAAGTGAACACTTCCCGATAAGCCGTACCGCCGTGTCTAAGCATCTTCGTGTTTTAGCGGAGGCTGGGCTGGTTAAGGAACGAAAAGCTGGCAGGGAAACAAGGTACAAACTGGAGCCAGAACCGTTATATGAATTAAAAGATTGGCTCCAATATTTTGAGCTATTTTGGGAAAATAAATTATCAGCACTCAGGCTATTTGTAGAGTCAGATGATCAAGATACGCCAACGGATCCAAAGGATTGAGATTGAAAAAGCAAAAAAGGCCAACCAATATTTGGTGGCCTTTTTAAGTTCATATTAAACAGTAATTTCATTCAACCCATTTTTTCTAACAAGAAATGAGAGGATGATTAGCAAGCCTATTATTGTTAGGCTTACCGATGAACCAATAATATTATTTGGATTAAACACAAATCCAATAAAGATAATACTTAAAGATGCAAGTGCGAAAATGGTCGTATATGGAAACCATTTTATTTGGAACGCTGGTTGATTTTTGTAAAGTGGTCTTAATTTTAACTGCGCTGCACAAATACTACTCCAGAGTAACATGACTGTAAATCCTGGAATGGTCATAAGATAGCCGATAACCTGACTAGGTGTTAAATAAGCTAGAAAAACTCCTGCTAGTATACAGACACTCGTAAGGAAAATTCCTGTTAATGGGATTCCCTTTGCGGAGAGTTTTGCAAAAACCTTAGGCGCAACACCACTTTGTGCCATCGAAAATAGTGTTCTTGATGTCGCATAGATTCCTGAATTTGCAGCCGATAGGACAGCTGTCAAAAGGACAAAGTTCATAATATGTGCTGCTCCCGGTAATCCGGTTGCGCTAAAGACCTGAACGAAGGGACTGTCTGTACCAGTAACTTTGTCCCAAGGCATGAGTCCACAAATGATTAGAATTGGTAAAATATAAAAAATCATGACACGCCATACGGCACCTTTAATAATTTTTGGCAATACTCGCTCGGCATCCTTTGTTTCGGTTATAGCTACCCCGATTAATTCCGCACCGCCATAAGAAAACATGACTACTAAAAATGCGCTGAACATTCCACCTATTCCGTGCGGGAAAAATCCGCCATTAGCTGTATAGTTAGAGAGTGGGTCCTGAATCGAGCTGGGAATAATACCAAAAAGGAGTGAAAAGCCTAAGATAATAAAGGCCACAAGTGCAATGATTTTAATCCCTGCAAACCAAAATTCAAGCTCCCCATAATTTTTTACTTGAGTTAAATTGATTCCTACGATTACAACTGCACATAGGAAACTTAACAGCCATAAAGGTATCGTAGGAAACCAAAATTGTAGAAAACTTCCCGCAGCTAGTAATTCAACAATCGTAACAAGAGTCCAATTGATCCAGTACAGCCATCCGACGATATAAGAAACTTGGAAACCAAATGCTTTGTTTACTAAATGCTGTACATTTAAATTTGGAAAAGCAAGTGCCATTTCCCCAAGGGCAGCCATTATGATAAAAAGTAATAGACCGCCAAGTAAATAGGCCACGACTACACTAGGTCCAGCAATGGCTAATGTATCGGAACTTCCTTTAAATATCCCCGTCCCAATCATACCAGCCAAAGCAATAAACTGGACATGCCTTGATAATAATCCTTTTTGTAAGTTCTGATGATTTTTTTTCATATCTTCTCCTATTAAACTTTTTTGCTTAAACGCTTTTAAGCGCTAAAGTATTTTTCTATAATAATATACTACCATACTATTTAAATCTGTCAATTGGAGTCGAGAGACTGAGCAGTTAAGCCATATCCCTATTTTGACCTGGACGATCGCATTATTTCATTGGGAATTTTGATAACAGTTTAAATATTAACCAGAAGAATTTTTTTTGGTTGAAGGAAACTTTGTTTGAAGAGGCGAATATAAATAAAGTAAATTAGGAGGATGATGCATATGTTTATTACCCCTCGATTGCAGCGGAGAATTTTCATGTATTCATATGTTTTTAGAAAGCTCGGCATCATAAGTGAACAAGAATATAACAAAATCACTAATCATTTACATGGCAGGACTTAATATTTTGACAAACAAAAAGCACCGAGAGTATCTCGTGTGCTTTTTTATGCTATCCATTTACGTTACTTTTCGTTTTAAGAAGACATTTTAACTCTTTTTTGTGTAGTCGTCCATTTTCCGCGGCTTGGGCTTATTACCAAGTCATTATAGGCTAAGACATTTAAATCTCGTTGTATGGTGCGAGGAGTGATACCAAATTCCTCTACAAGTTCCTGCGTTGTGACTGTTCCATTATTGCGAATAAACATGTAGATACATTTGATGCGGTTTAACATCCGGTTAGTCGAAGGTTTCAAAAAACCACTCCCTATCCTTTTTTCAAACCTATGGCTTAATCCCTCTACCGACAGCCTGTTTGAAGATTCCTCTTCAAGAAATATGTAGTTTTCTTTTCCGCGCAGACAACTCCTTTTTATGGATGTTTACTGTGGATACTTAGATGGTGTCCATCTATCCTTATTGTAACCACAAAAACTGAAAATTTCCACCAATATACTTTATTTTACAAAATAATCTTCAAAAATTAACAAAAATTGTTCGGATATTCTCCCTCCCTTGTAGTACTCTTACTATAGGTTATGGGTTATAATGTATGGATTATGACAAATTATTTGAATTTTTAGTTTTAACACAGCAAATAAAAAATAAAGGGGAAATGGGAGAATGAAATATGCAATCATGGATGGAAAAATAATTGAGCGAAGCGAAGCAAAGGTAGATGTAGAAGACCGGGGTTATCAATTTGGGGATGGAGTGTACGAGGTGATCCGTGTCTACAACGGAAAAATGTTCACAGTAACCGAACATCTAAATCGTTTATTGAAAAGTTTAGATAGTATCGGTATCCAACTCCCATACACAATGGATCAATTAACAAATTTTCTGGAAGAACTGATTGAGAAAAATAACCTTCAGTTAGGAACGATTTATATGCAAATTTCAAGAGGCGTTGCCCCTCGTAATCATGCTTTCCCAACAGAAAATGTGAGGCCAAGTTTAGTAGCATATACGAAGGAAGTGTCTAGGCCATTAGAGAGTTTGAAGATGGGCGTAAGAACAATCGTTACAGATGATATACGCTGGCTGCGCTGTGATATAAAAAGTTTAAATTTGCTTGGAAATTTATTAGCGAAGCAAAAAGCTGCCGAAGCCGATTGCTTTGAGGCAATTCAACATCGCAGCGGGAATGTGACGGAAGGAAGTTCATCAAATATCTATATGGTTAAAAATGGAAGGGTAATCACACATCAGTCGGATAACTTAATTTTAAAAGGAATTACAAAAGATGTTATTTTGCATGTCTGCGAAAAAAATAACATTGTTGTTGAGGAACGAACATTTACACTTGATGAACTTATAGATGCTGAGGAAGTGTTCCTTTCAAGTACGACCGCAGAGGTAATGCCAATTATTGAAGTGGATGGGAAGCGTGTAAGGGATGGTTTGCCTGGTCCTGTCACCAAATTACTGCAGGAACGTTTTGAGTTAGAAATTGAAAAACAATGCGGAGCACTTGTTGACAAAATTCTTCATTAGCAATTAAGACGTGTACACAGAAGTGTCCACGTCTTAATCTTTAATCCATATGCTTGGTACCTTTAGGGGAAAAAATGAACTACTTTTTTCCCTAATAAAAGAACGTCCACTTATTATTTTTAAAACTGGAACAAATCGCTCGATAAGTATCTTTCGCCTGTATCGCAAGCAATACATACAACGACATCATTAGGGGTTAATCGTTTGGCAACTTCTATCGCTGCAAAGCAAGCCCCGCCTGAGGATGGCCCGACAAGAATTCCTTCTTCTACAGCCAACCTGCGTGCAATATCATAGGCATCTTCATCATTAATTTGATGGATTTCGTCATAGACATCCTGATTAAGAATGTCTGGAATAAATCCTGGACTTGTTCCAACAAGTTTGTGCTTACCAGGTTTTCCGCCTGACAAAACAGGCGAGCCTTTTGGTTCCACCACGTGGACAGATATATTTTCAAAATGTGCTTTCAAGGTTTCGCCTGTACCAGTTATGGTCCCACCTGTTCCAGCGGTGGCAACAAAGGCAGCAAGCGGTTTGCCAAGTTCGTTCATTGCTTCAATGATTTCTACAGCGGTAGTATGACGATGTGCATCTGAGTTCGCATGATTTTCAAATTGCATTGGAATAAAACTATTGGGAATCTCGTTAGCTAATTCAATGGCTTTTTTGATGGCCCCTGGCATTTTTTCATCTCCAGGTGTAAGGACAACTTCCGCACCGTATGCCCTTAAAATACTGATTCTTTCTTGCGTCATCGTATCTGGCATGATGATAATCGATTTATATCCTCGTGCAGCAGCATTCATGGCAAGGCCAATCCCTGTATTTCCACTTGTTGGTTCGATAATCGTGGAACCTGTGGTTAATTTCCCAGCCTTTTCCGCTTCAACAATCATATTAAATGCAGCACGGTCTTTTACGCTTTTACTAGGGTTAAAGTATTCCAACTTTAGATAAACCGATGCCCCACCCCTAGGTGCTAATTGATTTAGTTTAACAAGTGGTGTATCTCCGATTAGTTCAGCTATATTATTGACTACTTTCAAGAGGCCCGCGTCCTTTCCATCCTTTGAAGTAAATAACTATTACTTGATTCATAACTAATAATAAATAAAAATTAATACTTTGTAAAAAAATCGGCTAATTGTCTGTTTGCTAATAGATACATTTAGGACAAAATAGACTAGAATTATTTATAGAAGGGAACATAACGATGGAAAAACGCCCCCATTATTTCTTTGCCGTAAGAATACCAGAGCATGCGAAACTAGTGATGAAAGACCATTTGGAAAAAATCAGAGACATGATCCCGTTTAGTCGCTGGGTCCATGATCAGGATTTACATATAACCCTAGCGTTTCTTGGTGGTGCAACGTCAGATATATTAACAGAAGCAGTTAAAAACGTTAAAATTGCCCTTAGCGATGAGAAAACACTAACATTGAACATCAACAAGCTTGGTATTTTCGGTAGTGTGACTTCTCCCCGTATTTTTTGGGCCGGTATAGAGGAAAGCACACATTTACAAGTTATTAGAAAAAAAGTATTTTCTGCTTGTGAGCTGGCAGGGTTCCAACTGGAAACAAGACCATTCCGTCCCCATATTACTCTTGCGAGAAAATGGATAGGTGAACATCCTTTCCAAAACGAAATGCTTAAACTGTGGGAAGAGCTCCAGCCTACGCCCCTTTCATTTGATGCTGTTGATGTGGTGCTTTATCAAACACACCTGAACAAAACACCAAAGTATGAAGCAATTAAAACATATCCTTTAACCAGCATAAAACCATTAAATAAATAAAGGTTGGTAGTATGAAACAAGTATACTTTATTATTAATCCCAAAGCTGGCAATGGTCATTGCTTTAAGATTTGGGAAAGAGTGGAGCACCAACTAAAAGTTAATCATGTAAATTATCTTGCATTTTTTACTGAATACCCTGGACATGCAAAGATTCTTACCACGCAAATTGTGCAAAAGACTTCTGAGCAAAAGATTGTTATTGCTGTGGGTGGAGATGGAACGATGCACGAGGTGATGAATGGGGCAGTCAACGATAATAAAATTACACTAGGATTTATTCCTGGAGGGTCTGGAAATGACTTTTCTAGAGGTTTTCAAATTCCTGCTGATCCTGTTGAAGCCATAGCAGTAATACTCCGTCTGGCAAAACAAAAGGGTTTGTCAATCGATATCGGGAAAATTAAATTGGCTGAATCAAATGAGCGCTTTTTTATTAATAACATGGGTGCTGGATTTGATGCCCTCATTTCCTATGAAGTAAATCAATCCCGGATGAAAGCCATATTAAATAAACTCTCGATGGGTAGAATGGTTTATGTTTATTTTTTGTTAAAAAAATTATTTACTTATAAAACCACTACAATTGATTTATCAATTGACGGGAAAAAGCATATATTTGAACAGACATGGTTTGTAACTGTTTCGAATCAACCCTTTTATGGCGGTGGGATGAAAATTGCCCCTGATGCTGAACCAGATGATGGCCTTTTTGACATTACCGTGGTCCATCAATTATCACGATGGAAACTGCTGCTTGTTTTTATAAGTGTATTTTGGGGAAAACACACCCATTTTAAAGAAGTGAAAACTTATACGGGCAGGAGTGTGTCCATCCATTCTCCAACAAAACTTTTTGTTCATGCAGATGGAGAGCATATCGGAACTACACCATTTAAGATAGATCTTCAAGTAAGCGCTCTGGAAGTGTTAACAAGAAGAAGTCATCCGAAAGAAGTGGAGATGAAAGAGAGGGACTCGAATGATTGCTACTGACCGAAATTTCTTCGCCTATCTAGATGAGATGAAGATCATTACGATTCTTCTACCTCTTTCCTATCATCACGGATTGTCATCCTCCTTTTCGATTACAAGTGATTTTCAGGAACATCCATTGAAAATCATCGAGAAGAGACAAATAGATAATAAAATGAAATATATTTGCGAATTTTCAAAAGAGTATTCCTTTGAAAAACAATATGTAATTATCGATGAGCATGGAGGGAAAACTGACCTCCAAATTGGTGCCGTGATTCGAACAGAGGAATTTGACGAGAAATTTTATTATGACGGAAAGGATCTCGGTGTTACCTTCCAACCGGGGCTAACCCGGTTTAAGCTTTGGGCACCCACCGCTACCCAGGTTAAATTAAAGTTACGTCCATCTAATAGTACTTTTTCAGAAATTGTAAAAATGAAACGAGAAGATCACGGCATTTGGACCGTAGCTGTTAACCGTGATTTAGAGCTCTATCAATATAGTTTTCTAATCTTAGTCAATCAAGAATGGCGTGAGGCTGTGGATCCTTATGCTAAAGCTGTGACCGTTAATGGAGAACTTGGAGTGATTGTAAGATTTGACGAAACCCAGCGAACGCGTCTTAACTTACCTAAAATTGAAAATCCAGTGGATGCCATTATATATGAGACCCACATAAGGGACTTAACGATTCATCCTAAAAGTGGTGTGAAGAATAAGGGTCTGTATCTAGGTGCTGGTGAGCAAAATACAAAAGGAATGGATGGGGAACCCACGGGGTTAGCGTATATTAAAGACTTAGGTGTTACCCATATTGAATTCCTTCCTTTCCATGATTTTGCTGGTGTGGATGAACTGCATCGAAATAAGGAATATAATTGGGGATACAATCCTCTTCATTTCAATGCCCCTGAAGGAAGCTATTCAACGAATCCTGCCAATCCATATTCAAGAATCATCGAATTAAAACAGTTAATTGATCAAGTTCATAGTCTTGGTCTTAGAGTAATCATGGACGTCGTATATAATCATGTATATGTTCGTGAGACCTCATCCTTTGAAAAGGTGGTTCCTGGGTATTATTTCCGTCATAACGAGGTCGGACTTCCTTCAAATGGTACGGGAGTTGGAAATGATATTGCATCGGAACGCAAAATGGTCAGAAAATATATTGTGGATTCCATTCAATATTGGTTGGAAGAATATCATATCGATGGGTTCCGCTTTGATTTAATGGGGATCTTGGATGTGGAGACCATGAAAGAGGTAAGGAAAGTTTGCGATAGGCATTCAACAGGGACGATCATCATCGGTGAAGGCTGGAACCTCAATACACCACTTCCAGCAGAGCAGAAAGCAACAATTGGAAATCAGGCAAAAATGCCAAGTATTGCTCAATTCAATGATAAATTTCGTGATTCTATAAAGGGAAGTTCTTTTAACTTATTTGATAAAGGTTTTGCCTTAGGTAATGACCATTACCTCGAGGCAGCTAATGAAGTGATAACTGGGAGCATCGGTTTTACTAAACACGGGCCGGGTACTTTTAATGAACCTTCTCAATCACTAAATTATGTAGAATGTCATGATAACCACACGATGTGGGATAAACTTCAAGCATGTCTCCCCGATGCTGATGAATCGTTACGAATAAAGTATCATCGGCTCGCTACAGCGATTGTTTTGTTGTCCCAGGGAGTCCCCTTTCTACACAGTGGCCAAGAGTTCTTTCGAACAAAAAAGGGGGAGGGGAATAGTTATCGTTCCTCTGATGAAATCAATCAACTGGACTGGGAAAGAAAAATTATATATAAAGATAATGTAGAATATGTAAAAGGACTTATTCAAGTACGTAAGAAATTTTCTTGTTTCCGAATGAGAACTCCTGCAGAAATCCGATCAAATATCCGCCAAATGCCATTAGCTTCACCACTGTTAGGATATAGGTTTATAGGGGATAATGAACTAATTTTACTAATCAATCCCACCACGAAAGAGCACAATATAACGTTACCTGACGGGAATTGGACGGTCTTAGTTGATGATGTAAACGCAGGGATTACTGCCGGGCGGAATATGTATAGGAAAGAATGGAGTATTGAACCAGTCTCCATAAATGTTTTGCTAAAAAAATAGTTTCTGCAGATATACTTGACGAAAAAAGGTAATCCGAGATAAAATTTAATAAGATGGCTATTGTGTGCAATGGTTTCAATAGCTTTTTTTTTATTTAAAAAAATAAAAGCTGTTGATGAAACTGTGGTAATATAAGACCTTCCGGCAACGCAGGTTATACCTCTAAATATAGAGGAATAAGCCCATAAGAACGGCATAAATTGAAGGTGAGCAATTTTGGATCATATACTAGGACAAGAGTGGGAAATTACCCCTGCTGGAGGCAAAACAGGTGAAGCCTTTTATGCAAAATATCAAGACCAAAGGCTTTTTTTGAAGCGGAATTCGTCTCCGTTCCTTGCTGTACTCTCAGCAGAAGGCATTGTCCCAAAGCTTGTTTGGACAAAAAGGTTGGAAAGTGGAGATGTAATTACTGCACAGCAGTGGCTTCCCGGCAGAGAACTAAAGCCGTCAGAAATGAATCAAGAACTCGTGGCAAGACTGCTGAAGAAGATTCATTGCTCAGAGCCAATGCTGGGAATGTTAAGCCGGATAGAGACTTCTCCATTACATCCAGAGCCTATATTGAAATCGGTGGTAAATGAGTTAGATGAGCAGACACTTTCCTTGCCTGAAGTGCAAAATGCAATGAGCTTTTTAAAAAAGGAAGCATTAAATGTCTATTGCGATGAGAAAGTGGTTTGTCATGGTGATGTTAACCATAACAACTGGCTGCTTGCAGAAGACAACCAGTTGTATTTGATTGATTGGGACGGGGCAATGATCGCCGACCCCGCCATTGACCTAGGATTGCTCCTATATTGGTATATTCCAAAAGAGAATTGGCAGGATTGGTTAGGCATGTACGGCAAAGAGCTGACCGATAACCTAAAGTTACGAATGAAATGGTATGTTACCATTCAGACGCTTTCTTCAATTCAATGGTATAAAAATAAAAATCGCTTGGAAGAAATGAACAAATGGATAAAGTTCTTGGGTGAAATTCTCTAATCAGGAAAATTGGTCTATATTACTTACCCAGCTTGATAAGTTTGCTTGGTTAGATAAAATATGTTGATCTAAATCAGCAGTACCAACTCCATGGTGGCTGTATTGATATACTTCCTGTAAGATATTCTTAACATTTTGATCCACCTCGGTGTTCACCATTAGAGATTTCACCAATCGCTCTAATTGTTCACATTCGGCAACGGACCCACAGCAATCGGTTTGATGATTGTTTAATATATCTTTTAATAAAGTGACTTGGTCATCATGACTTAATGGCATGAATGGACACCCTCTCAAGTGTTATTTAAAAACAAGAATTCACACTGTTAGGTTGTGAATTCTTTTTTTGTTTATTCATGATCTTATTTTCCATTAAGTTAAACTTGTACTGAAAAATGGTGCATGATATATGTAACGAACAAAATTATTATTAGGAGTGTCATAAATGAGAGTTAGACATAAACCTTGGGCAAAGGAAAAAATAGAGCAGCATCCACAATATATTGTTGCCAATCCTGAAGAATATAAAGGAAAATGGCATGAAGTATTTACTAACGATCAGCCGCTACATATTGAGGTGGGTACAGGCAAAGGTCAATTTATTACGGAAATGGCTAGAGCGAATCCGACGATAAATTATATTGGTATTGAATTATACGACAGTGTCATCATTACTGCTTTAGAACGATTAATTGAAGCGGATTTACCGAATCTAAGGCTCCTTAATGTAAATGCAGTGGATTTGCCGAAATATTTTGCCAAAAATGATGTGGACCAGGTCTATTTAAACTTCTCTGATCCATGGCCAAAATATCGTCATAGAAAAAGAAGATTAACATATAAGGATTTCCTAAAGCTTTATGAGGATATTATGGTTGATGGTGGTGAAATCCATTTTAAAACAGACAATCAAGGCTTATTTGAACATTCCTTAATTAGCTTTTCAGAGTATGGATTGTTATTAAAGTACATCAGTCTAGATCTTCATAAAAGTGATTATGAAGGTAACATCATGACAGAGTATGAAGAGAAATTTTCAGAAAAAGGAAGCCGTATTTATCGCTGTGAAGTAAAATATCAAAACTAACTTTTTAAGGACAGTTCATTAATGAGCTGTTCTTTTTATTTCTTCAAGTATATACAAAATGTTAATATATAGAAAATGGGCAAAGGGGGCAGAAGGATTGGAAACAGTAAAAGTTGGTGGTGTGACACTAACCTGGTTATCAGGAGGAGTAACAAATTTAGATGGCGGGGCTATGTTTGGGGTTGTACCGAAAGGAATGTGGTCGAAGAAATATCCCTCCAATGAAAGAAATCAAATTGAATTACCAACGGATCCGATGTTCATTCAAATGGATGGAAAAAATTTCTTAGTTGAAACAGGAATTGGTAAAGGGAAATTATCAGAAAAACAATTAAGAAATTTCGGTGTAACGAAAGAATCAGAGTTGGATGAATCTTTAGCTAAGTTAGGTTTCCATCCAGAAGATATCGACTACGTCTTGATGACTCATTTGCATTTTGACCATGCAGGCGGCTTGACAAAACTAGAAAATGGACGATACGTTTCAGCCTTTCCCAATGCAAAAATCATTACTTCACAGGTAGAATGGGATGAAATGCGTAACCCTAATATCCGCTCGAAAAATACATATTGGAAAGAAAACTGGGAAGCGATTGAATCGCAGGTAGTTCCTTTTGAAGAAAAATGGAACTTAGGGGCGCTGACCTTGGTTCATACCAGCGGTCATAGTAACGGACATTCCATCCTTATTATAGAGGATCGGGGAGAAATGTTGATTCATATGGCTGATCTGATGGCAACTCATGCCCATCAACCAGTGTTATGGGTGATGGCTTATGACGACTATCCGATGACTTCGATTGCAGCAAAGGAAAAATGGCTTCCATACGGATTACGGAATCACGCATGGTTTAGTTTTTATCATGATGCTTTTTACCGGGCAGTGAAATGGGATACAGAAGGAAAGCAAATTGTTGAAAGTATTAAAAGAGAAAATTAAGTAAAAAAATAGCCGTAACCATTCAGGTACGGCTATTTTTACTATGAAACAAGTTCGTTGGACAAAGACCGAATATCCAAAAGGGTACCAGTTTGGGCATCGGCAATGAATTCGAATTGTTCTGTTGTCCCATTATTGTTTTTAGAAATACCGCCTTTATAGACGAGGTAATCGATGTGCTGTTTTTCATACGGCTCTGCTTCCATATGTATCCATGAACCATTGATTGGTCCATTCTTAGTAAATTGCCTTTTTACTTGTTCTAATACTTTTTCGGGCGATACATTTGTTCTACCATAAATGATTTCTTTGGCAGCATATCCGCTAATCAACCCGACCGTTGCACCAAGGAGAAATGACTTCCAATTCATAAAGGACCTCCCAAAGATAAAATTTGGAAAAGATAGGATTCTCTTCTCAGTATATCGTATTTAGGGATAAGGAACATACTATTACTAATATTAAATTCAATTGATGGAAAGAGAACTCAAAGTTTTGTAAAATTATAATATACATAATTAAATCTGAGAAACCTAAAGGAGCTCAAAAAATGAACGATCAAACCTTAAAACTTTTTCAAACACTAACAGAACTTCCTGGTGCTCCCGGAAATGAACATTTGGTCAGAAAATTTATGAGAGAACAATTATCTCAATACGCAGATGAGCTTGTTCAAGATAATCTGGGCAGTATTTTTGGCATGAAAAGAGGGGAAGAGACAGGCCCGACGGTCATGGTTGCGGGTCATATGGATGAAGTAGGATTCATGGTGACGGCGATTACGGAAAATGGCATGCTTCGCTTTCAGCCTCTTGGCGGCTGGTGGAGTCAAGTAATTCTTGCTCAGCGTGTTCAAGTGATGACCAATAATGGTCCAGTCATTGGTGTCGTTGGTTCGATACCTCCACATCTTTTAGACGATGCAAAGCGTAATAAACCAATGGAAATTAAAAATATGCTGATAGATATCGGCGCAGATAATCGTGAGGATGCCAAACGGATAGGGATTAAGCCAGGTCAGGCAATTCTGCCAATTTGTCCATTTACACCGATGGCCAATCCGAAAAAAATATTAGCCAAAGCATGGGATAACCGCTATGGTTGTGGTTTAGCTATTGAGTTACTGCAGGAATTAAAAGATGAGACTTTACCAAATACACTATTTTCAGGGGCAACGGTTCAAGAAGAGGTTGGTTTACGTGGTGCCCAAACTGCTGCAAATATGATAAACCCGGATATCTTTTTTGCACTTGATGCAAGTCCGGCAAATGATATGACGGGTGATAAGAATGAGTTTGGCCAATTAGGTAAAGGGGCATTGCTTCGCATTCTTGACCGGACAATGGTCACGCATCGCGGGATGAGAGAGTTTGTCCTCGATACAGCTGAAACGAATAAAATTCCCTACCAATATTTTGTTTCGCAGGGAGGAACAGATGCCGGCCGGGTTCATCAATCAAATGAAGGTATTCCTAGTGCGGTTATTGGAATATGCTCACGTTATATTCATACCCATGCCTCAATCGTTCATGTGGATGATTATGCAGCTGCGAAAGAACTAATTGTTAAACTAGTCAAAGCGTGTGACAAAACAACGGTTGATACGATTAAAGCTAACAGTTAGGTTACCTTTTTAGGGGGGCATTTTTATGCTCCCTTTACTTTGTTAAAAGGAGTAAATATCATCATGAAAATTATCATTGGGTCAAAGAATCCTGCTAAAATTAGTGCGGTGAAAAATTGTTTTACTGAGGACCATGAGTTTGTTGACTTAGACATCCCATCAGGTGTTAATGAGCAGCCGTTTTCCGATGAGGAAACAATTAAAGGTGCTATTAATCGGGCAAAAGGTGCTTTAAACCTAGGGAGTGGTGATGTTGGGATTGGACTTGAAGGAGGTGTACAAGAAACCAGTTACGGATTATTTATATGTAACTGGGGAGCACTTGCAGCCAATGATGGAGAACCGATTATTGCCGGCGGGGCAAGGATCCCACTTCCGGAAGAAGTTGCGGTCCGATTAAGGGCGGGTGAAGAACTCGGACCAGTTATGGAAGATTATGCGAACAGTAAAAATGTAAGGAAACAAGAGGGAGCAGTTGGTATTTTTACTAACGGAATGGTAAATCGCTCTGAAATGTTCACTCATGTTATGAACCTGTTAGTGGGACAATACAAAAGGGGCAGATGATTGGACTGAAAAGTAGTCTACTGCTATGATTTAAGAAGATAGCCATGAAAATGAGCAAAAGATTCTAACGGAGGCGTTGAATTTGAAGAATTTAGAGTCAGTTGAGCAATTTGAACAACTGCGCGATCATGGAAAAACAATTTTCATGTTTTCAGCAGGCTGGTGTCCAGATTGTCGAATTATTGAGCCGATTTTACCAGAAATAGAATCAAAATTTAATGAGTATACATTTATTCATGTTGATCGAGATGAGTATATTGATATATGCCAGCAATTAGATGTCTTCGGAATCCCAAGCTTTATCGCATTCGAAGACGGAAATGAACTAGGCCGATTCGTAAGCAAAGACCGAAAGACACAAGAAGAAATAGAAAACTTTATCTCAGGTTTAAAATAATTTTTAACCACTGCTGATTGGAGCAGAAATCAATACAAGTTTTAGCAGAACCAAAATTATTTAGAACTCTCCATCACTTTGAGATGGAGGGTTTTTCATGTAAAATAGAAAAGCAGCTCCTAAAATGGAGGAATTTAAAATGAAAATGGATAGCAGAAAAATGAAAACCGAATTAGAGAGACGCCTGTCTCGTGAAGATCGGGTGATTACCTACGATCGAGAGAAGGACCAATTGCGCTTTGAAAGCAAAGAGTCAGGAAAAGGTATAACAGTCGCTTTACCTGGGATTATTGCCAAATGGCATATCGAAAAAGAGAAAGCCATCGATGAAGTTGTTTATTATATTGAAGAAGGGCTTCGTGCGATGGAGGACACAGTTCAGTTAACCGATCATGAGAGGAAAATCTTCCCCGTCATTCGCTCCTCATCCTTCCCAAAGGAGGCAGAAGAGGGGGTGCCATTTTTAATTGACGAGCACACAGCTGAAACAAAAATTTATTATGCCTATGACCAAGGCAACACCTATCGGTTAATCGACTCTCGTATTATGGCAAAAGAGGGCTGGGAAGCAAACAGAATTAAGGAAATTGCTTTATTTAATGCGAGATCCCTTTCTACTCCCCTAAAAGAGGATCAAGTTGCAGGAAATAGCTTTTACTTTTTAAACACAAATGATGGATACGATGCGAGCCGGATCTTAAATAAGGTGTTCTTAAATGAATTCCAAAAGAAGATGACGGGGACAATGGTGCTAGCTGTTCCACACCAGGATGTTTTAATTATTGCTGATATTCGTAATGATCGAGGATATGATGTGATGGCACAGATGTCCATGAGCTTTTTTGCAAACGGTCATGTGCCAATAACAGCTTTATCATTTTTATATGAAAATGGTGAATTAGAACCCATTTTTATTTTAGGAAAAAACAAATAATTAAACATAGATGAAGGATCACATTCACAGTGATCTTTTTTCATTGAACTATTTTTACAGAGTGTATTTTGCCTCATTTATAAGAATTATGTCGATAAAATCTAAAAAACTGATAAAATAAAGTGATAGATTTAAAGTAGTTAGTAGAAAGAGTGATAGTTTTGAGCTGGTTCCAAAACCTATTTCAAAAATTAAGAAAAGAAGAAGATGATGAATTTGAGAGTTACTTAATACATAAACAAGAAGGCCAGCCGTTTCTAAACAAAAAAGAAAATTTTAAGGATTTAGAGACCAAGGTGTCCTATCAGTACCCAAAAGGCAGTAATCATCCTTTTCATCCGCCAAAACTTAAGGAAACACCAAAGGAAAATGAACAAACATTACGACAAAAAAGAAAAAATTCCCACCCAGAACCGCCTAAGCGGATCATTAGGGAAAAGCCAGAAGTTCAAATGGTAAAACAGGAAATGCCTAAACATAAAAAAGAACCATCTCTGAAGAAGAACGGTACCTTCCAACCGACAGAAATTCCTTCTCCCGTTTTTGGGTTTAATCGGCCCAAGAATACGGATAAAATTGTCGAGCATGAATTAAGCCGCTTTTTAGAAGAGAATGAAGGAAGTCTGGTTGACAGTCCAACTGTTTCAGAAGTGATGACAACTGAAATAGAAATCACTAAACAATCAGAAATTGACATGGAAATTTTCGAAGTGGAAACAATTCCTGGAGAAATGATTCAAAAAGAAACCGTAGTAGAAGCACTGGATGAAGACTCACATGAAGAGGTTAAAGAATTAATAGCAGCAGCAAACGATTCAAATGATGCAGAAGAGGATTTACCTGAACTAGAGACCTTATTAGAACCAGAGTCCGAATCAGAACTAGAGATTATCTCAGAACCAGAGACTAACTCAGGATTAAAGATCATCTCAGAACCAGAGACCAACTCAGGATTAGAGATTATCTCAGAACCAGAGACCAACTCAGGATTAGAGATCATCTCAGAACCAGAGGCAGCACCAGAATCCACAGTACCAAAGCGTTCCCATTTGCCATTTAATGTGATGATGTTAAAACAAGATAAACAAAAATGGGAAGAGCGAAAGAAAAATAGGGGATCGGAAGCACAAGTTGTGCGGTCACAAGAACATGTGCCTCCTGAACAAAATAACCAAGTGATTGACCTATTCCCAAAAAAGGAAGAAGTCATCCAAGATAAACCAGATGATAGTGATTATGTGCTGCCAACATCTAGTTTGCTAAACCCTCCTGTGACAGTGGGGAATGATATGAAATGGTTATTAGAGCAAGAGGAAATATTAAACGAAACCTTAAAAAACTTTAATGTGGGCGCTAGTGTCGTTAATGTAACACAGGGTCCTTCGGTAACTCGTTTTGAAGTTCAGCCGGAGCCGGGTGTTAAGGTAAACAAAATTACCAATTTAACGGATGATATTAAGTTAAGCCTTGCTGCTAGAGATATTAGGATGGAGGCCCCCATACCAGGAAAGCATACGATTGGGATTGAAGTTCCCAACCAAAAGTCACGTCCTGTATTCATTAACGAAATAATTCAAAGTAGTACTTTCAAAGAATCAAGCTCTCCCTTAACAGCTGTGCTTGGTCTGGATATTGCCGGAAAGCCGATTGTCACAGACTTAAAGAAAATGCCGCACGGTTTGATTGCTGGTGCAACAGGATCAGGGAAGAGTGTGTGCATTAACACGATTTTAGTTAGCTTACTTTTTAAAGCCAGTCCTGAAGACTTAAAGCTATTATTAATTGATCCAAAAATGGTCGAACTCGCACCATACAACCGTATTCCGCATCTTGTCAGTCCAGTTATTACGGATGTTAAGGCGGCGACAGCTGCATTAAAATGGGCGGTCGATGAAATGGAAAGACGCTACGAATTGTTTGCCCATACCGGTGTTCGTGATATTAATCGCTTTAACGAACTGGCAATAAAGCATAAACAGTATGCAGACAAACTTCCATTTATTGTGATTATTATTGATGAATTAGCTGACTTAATGATGATGTCACCAGCAGATGTGGAAGAAGCAATTTGTAGAATTGCTCAAAAAGCAAGAGCTTGTGGGATTCATTTAATAGTCGCGACACAAAGGCCATCAGTGGATGTAATAACCGGCTTAATTAAAGCCAATATTCCTACCCGAATCGCCTTTTCTGTTTCTTCTCAAGTGGATTCACGCACGATCATAGATATTAGTGGGGCAGAAAAGTTACTCGGCCGCGGTGATATGCTATTTTTAGAAAATGGCTCATCTAAGCCTGTCCGTTTGCAGGGAACGTTTGTCTCGGATGAAGAAATTGATCTGGTCGTAGGTCATGTAAGGGAACAGCGAGAACCAGATTACTTGTTTGAGCAAGAGGAATTATTGAAAAAAGCTCAAGTATCGGAAACAGAAGATGAACTTTTTTATGAGGCCTGTGAATTTATCATTGATCAAGGCGGAGCATCAACATCAAGTCTGCAAAGGCGTTTTAAAATAGGCTATAATCGTGCAGCAAGATTGATGGATATGCTTGAGACTAGTGGCTATATTACTAGTGCAAATGGAAGCAAAGCGCGTGAAGTATTAATTACCCATGCAGATTTAGAATCGATTTTAGAGGCTAATGCAAATAATTAATTGATAGTATTCTTTCATGACTAGGACAAATAATATATAGTGAAATAACTAGTCAGAATCTAAAGAATTTGTTTACAAATAGTTTTTCAGTGTGATTAATGATATAATAATTAAATATGTTTTTTAGAGGTTATTGAAATTATTTATAGTGTACAATAGCTCTCTGTTTTCTTGTTAGCAAATACAGACAGATGTCATATACTGTTCTACAGATAGACGTTGTTGGAGGTTCTTCTATGACTATTTACCATTTTGTCGGTATAAAGGGGTCTGGAATGAGTGCACTCGCACAAGTTCTACATGATATGAAATTTCAGGTGCAAGGCTCCGATGTCGAAAAGCGCTTTTTTACACAACTGGCCCTTGAGCAATCAGGGATTACGATTCTTCCTTTCCAAAAGGAAAATATCAAGCCAGGAATGACGATAATTGCAGGGAATGCTTTTCCGGATACACATGAGGAAATACAGGAAGCGATGAAACTTGGGCTTCCTATTGTGCGTTACCATCGCTTTTTGGGTGACTTTATGCAAAACTTTACAAGTGTGGCAGTTACTGGTGCACACGGAAAGACGTCTACAACAGGCCTGCTTGCCCATGTGATGGAAGGAGCTAAGCCAACATCATTTTTAATTGGTGATGGGACTGGTAAAGGAAAAGAAGGCTCAGAATATTTTGTATTTGAAGCTTGTGAATACAGAAGGCACTTCTTGTCTTACTTCCCTGACTATGCAATTATGACGAATATAGATTTTGATCATCCTGATTATTTTGCAAATATTGATGATGTCTTTTCAGCGTTTCAAGAGATGGCCATCCAAGTGAAAAAAGGAATATTTGCTTATGGTGATGATGAACAGCTTCAGAAAATTCAGGCAAAGGTTCCCGTTTTGTTTTATGGTTTTGGCGATGAAAATGATTATCAAGCAAAAAATCTTGTGAAGACAACTACTGGAACGACGTTTGATGTCTTCATTCGTAATACATTCTATGACACATTCACTATTCCAACTTTCGGCGATCATAGTGTATTAAACGCACTTGCCGTTATCGGTTTGTGTCATTATGAAGAAATTAGTGTAGAAATAGTCAAGAACGAATTAATTACCTTTCAAGGTGTAAAGAGAAGATTTTCAGAAAAAAGAATCGGTTCACAAATATTAATCGATGATTATGCCCATCATCCGACTGAAATTAAAGCAACAATTGATGCGGCAAAGCAAAAATATCCCGACCGTAAAATTGTGGCTGTATTCCAACCACATACTTTTTCGCGAACTCAAGCGTTTCTTGAAGACTTTGCCAAAAGTTTAAGAGAAGCAGATAAAGCCTATTTATGTGAGATTTTTGGGTCTGCTCGTGAAAATCATGGGAAACTAACCATCAAGGACCTTCAAGCAAGAATCGAAGGATCTGAAGTCATTACGGAAGAGCATACTTCGGTTTTAAATGACTATGACAATAGCGTCATTATTTTTATGGGTGCTGGTGACATTCAAAAGTTCCAGGAATCCTACGAAAAACAGTCAGCTAAATAATAAAGAAAGGATGCCAGCAAGTTGGCATCCTTTCTTTTATTTTGGCTGTGTTAAANNCCTGCGGGGTCTCCCCTGCCCCGTACTCCCGCAGGAGTCTTCGTGCCTTCCTCTCCAATCAACAGAGTGCCAAAATAAATATTAACCTTTAACACAACCTTTATTTTAAGTTTTCCGGATTTAATACCTCTAACTCTGGAAGAACAAATAGGCCATCTTTTCGTATTAAGACATCGTCAAAATAGATTTCTCCTCCGCCATACTCCGGCCGCTGAATGTTAACCATATCCCAGTGGATATTGGAATGGTTGCCATTAAAGGCATCATCATAACATTGCCCAGGTGTAAAATGGAAGCTGCCAGCGATTTTTTCATCGAACAAGATATCTTGCATTGGATTAAGAATGAACGGATTAACGCCAATAGCAAATTCACCAATATAACGTGCACCTTCATCGGTATCGAAGATTTTATTAATCCGACTAGAATCATTGGATTCCGCTTCAACAATCTTCCCTTCTTTGAAGGTTAACTTCACATTTTCAAACGTAAACCCTTGGTATGGTGAAGGAGTGTTATACGTAATTACGCCATTGACTGAGTCGCGAACAGGAGCCGTATAAACCTCACCGTCAGGAATATTTAATCGTCCAGCACATTTTATGGCTGGTATATCCTTAATGGAAAAGCTAAGGTCAGTTCCTGGACCTGTGATTCGAACTTTGTCTGTTCGGTCCATTAGCTCTTTCAGACTATCCATTGCTTTATCCATTTTACCGTAATCAAGGTTACAAACATCAAAATAAAAGTCTTCAAATGCCTCTGTACTCATCTTAGCTAATTGAGCCATGGAAGAAGTTGGGTAGCGAAGAACAACCCATTTTGTCTTTGGAACACGAATGTCGCGATGAACTTTTTTACCAATCGTATTTCCGTGGATTTTCATTTTATCATCTGGGACATCGGATTGTTCACTGATGTTATCCCCGGAACGAAGGCCTATGTATGCATCCATTTTACTCATTACATTTGCTTCGAATTCGGCCATCATGTTATATTGCTCTTCTTGAGCTCCAAATAAGAGTGAGCGGTCTACCTGATGGTCCTTTAACAGCACAAAAGGGTATCCCCCCGCTAAGTAGGCTTCCTTTACGAGGGCGGTCACAAGCTCACGCTGCAGCCCGAAGTTCTCAATTAAAACCTTTTCTCCTTTTTGGAGCTGGACCGAATAATTAATTAAGTTTTTTGCTAGTTTTTCAATACGAGGATCTTTCATACTTTACGCCTCCAACAAAAAATAATGTTCTTACTAACATATTGTAACCGAATAAGCCTTAAAGTTGATAAATAAAACTATTGTAGCCCATACTTGTTGAAATTTTTTAAAGAAACGGCAGGAAAAGAGGACAAAAATATGGAAGTAGTATAAGATAATTAGCGAGGTTTATATCTTTTCATGATGGGATATACATATTGATAGGATTAAGGCGGAGGTGCACGATGCAAATAATTTTATACTTAAGCGTAGCCTTGATAGCAATCGCGTTTTTTGTGCTTGTCATCTTTTTATCGACAACGCTCAAATCATTTCAAGTTACACTTACAAGCGTTTCAAAAACTTTAGCTGGATTGGAAAAACAGTTGGATGGTGTAACAGCTGAGACAACCGTACTTTTACAAAAAACAAACGCATTAGCAGATGATCTCAAAGAGAAAACGGAAAGCTTAACAAGCGTTGTAGATGCGGTAAAAGATGTGGGCACAACAGTCAATAAATTCAATGGAACACTTAAAAATATTACAAAAACAGTGGATATCCAAGTTGAGGAAAGCAAAGAAAAAATTTCGCAAATTGTGCAATGGAGTAATGTCATTCTAGAATTAAAGGATAAATGGCAGGCAAGAAAGCAACAAAAAAGTGAGATAAGCGTAAATGAAGGTAAGAAGGTTAGATCCCATTAAGAACTAGAGGAGGAATTTGAAGATGTCAAATAGGGAATTTGATTCAAGAGAGACGAATCAAACTCGAAGTGAGGAGTCATCCAATAGTTTTCTGCTTGGTGCAATTATTGGAGGAATAGTTGGTGCTGCTGTTGCTCTCTTTCTGGCTCCCAAATCGGGAAAAGATCTGCGGAATACGTTTAGTAACCAAGCTGGGTCCATCATCGATAAGACATCGACAATGAAAGAAAATGTAATGAGCAAAAGTAATGAATTAGTCTCTAAGAGTTCCTCGCTGTCCCAAGGAATCGTCTTGCAATCTACAGGACTATTGGATAAGGTTAAAGGGAAAATAACAAACCAAGGCGAACGAGAAGACGAAACAGAATCAACCTATATTCCCATTCAGCCCTTGAAAGAAAAGAGCAAAGCAAAGAAATCCATCGAAATTGGACACTTAGATAGCACTGAAATAAGAAAAAAACTCGAGGAAGCGGAAAGGGCATTAGAAGAGGAAGAAAATAAGGTTAAGCTTTAAAAACATGGATGAATTGAATCAGTTTATTTGTGATAGAAACGGTGGAGTGATAAAATTACTTCACCGTTTATTTCATTTTTGGAGGAATGTACATATGTTAGAGAAAATTGATTCAATTGAACAATTTGATGAAGTATTGAAAAAGGAGAGTAAGTTCTTTCTCTTAAAGCACAGTTTAACATGTCCCATTAGCCATGCAGCATACAAGGAATATGAAAAGTTTGCAAATGAAAATCAGTCTGTACCCACTTATTTCCTTGCTGTTCAGGATTCTCGTCCATTGTCTAATGAGGTGGCTGAAAAATTCCAAATTAAACATGAATCACCGCAAACGATCCTATTTTCAAATGGAGAGCCATTATGGAATGCTTCCCACTGGAAAATTACAAACCGCTCCCTAACAGGTGCTATTGCTGAAAATCAATAAATTCATTAAAGTTTGCGTTTAATAAAAGGCAGATTTCGTTCTAATATTATACACAATGCTTTAGCGCTTAAAAGCGTTTAACCATTAAAGAAAAAATTAGTGACAAATAAAAACATATCCGATATAATAAGCCTAATTATAAAGATGAATATATTTGAATGTACACGTTAAGCTTTTCACAAAAGAACATATATGCATTCAGAACTTTTTAACAGAAAGATCTGTTTAGCAAAGGAAAAGGCGGGGACGAAGGATGGGCAAAAAAATCGAATTAGAACAATTGAGGGCACGGGTCGATGAGCTAAACTTAGAATTGTTAAGATTAATTAATGAAAGGGCACAGCTGGTTCAGGATATCGGCCGAGTGAAAGAAAACCAAGGTGTGTACCGTTATGATCCAGTCCGTGAAAGAAAGATGCTTGATATTATTAAAGAGCATAATGATGGTCCTTTTGAAAATTCAACAATTGATCATATTTTTAAAGAGATTTTTAAAGCAGGTCTTGACCTCCAACAGGATGACCATAGTAAGGCATTGCTTGTTTCTAGAAAAAAACAGCCTGAAGATACCATTGTAACATTAAAAGGTGAAAAGATTGGCGATGGCAAGCCACACTTCGTATTTGGTCCGTGTGCAGTCGAATCATATGAACAAGTGGCAACAGTAGCGAAATCGATGCAAGAAAAAGGCTTAAAGCTTCTTCGAGGCGGCGCTTATAAACCAAGAACTTCTCCTTACGATTTCCAAGGGTTGGGGGTAGAAGGCTTAAAAATCCTAAAACGGGTCGCTAAGGAATTTGATATGGCTGTAATCAGTGAAATTGTCAGCCCTGCCGATATTGAAATGGCGATTGATTATATTGATGTCATCCAAATTGGGGCACGTAATATGCAGAACTTTGAATTGTTAAAAGCAGCGGGTTCTGTAAATAAACCTGTATTGTTAAAAAGAGGGATTGCGGCGACAATCGAAGAATTTATTAATGCGGCCGAGTACATTGCCTCACAGGGGAATAGCCAAATCATTCTTTGTGAACGAGGCATAAGGACTTATGAGCGCGCCACAAGAAACACTCTTGATATTTCAGCGGTACCAATTTTAAAACAAGAAACACATTTACCTGTCATGGTTGACGTAACTCATTCTACTGGCAGAAGAGACCTTTTATTACCGTGTGCAAAAGCTGCTATTGCAATTGGTGCAGATGGTGTGATGGCTGAGGTACATCCAGACCCGGCCGTGGCGCTTTCCGATCAAAAGCAGCAAATGGATCTTAATCAGTTTGATAAATTCTATAACGAACTTCTCGCATCCAACTATGTTCGGGTTTAATTGTAAGAAATAGTAATAAAAACCTTCTGCTTCTTCATTGCAGGAGGTTTTTTTGATATTATTTAGTATTTTTGCAAAAAATGTTGACAAATGCAATTGCGGCTTTTCCCTTCTTATCGTATGATTAAATACATATTAAAGATTGTTTACGTTCTCACAAACAAAAACAAAAAACAAATGATTAAGTTTATACAACCTGTTGTAAAATAATGAAAACAATGATCGTTTTAGGAGAGTGTGTATTAGGTGAATATAACAATTTATGATGTCGCAAGAGAAGCAAATGTTTCGATGGCTACGGTATCCCGTGTAGTAAACGGAAATCCGAACGTTAAACCAGTAACACGGAAAAAAGTGTTAGAAGTGATTGAAAGACTAGGCTATCGTCCGAATGCTGTAGCAAGGGGATTGGCTAGTAAAAAAACAACCACTGTCGGGGTAATTATTCCCGATATCTCAAATATCTTTTTTGCAGAATTAGCTCGTGGGATCGAAGATATTGCCACAATGTATAAGTACAACATTATTTTAAGCAATTCAGATCAAAACAAAGACAAGGAATTACATTTGCTTAATACAATGCTTGGCAAACAAGTGGACGGGCTAGTATTCATGGGTGGCAATATCACAGCAGACCATGTCGAAGAATTTGAAAAATCACCTGTACCAATTGTGCTTGCGGGTTCAATTGAAGAATCCAACACAATACCTTCCGTAAATATTGATTATGAGGAAGCGGTATATGACTCCATCAAGGAATTTATTGAAAAAGGTCATAAGAATATTGCTTTTGTCGTGGGTCCACTTCATGAACCTAAGAATACAATCAAGAAACTTAGAGGGTACCAAAGGGCATTACAAGAAGCTGGCATTGCTTATAATGAGGAGCTTATCGTTGAAGGTGATTATACCTACGACTCTGGGATTGAAGCAATCGAAAGACTACTGGAAATCTCAGCTAGACCTACGGCGATCTTGGTTGGATCTGATGAAATGGCACTTGGCGTTGTGCATGGTGCAGAGGACAAAGGTTATAAAATTCCTGAGGATTTTGAGGTTATCACATCTGATAATACAAGGCTGTCACTGATGGTGCGTCCGCAATTAACAACCATCGTTCAGCCGTTATATGATATTGGAGCAGTTGCGATGCGACTTTTAACCAAATTGATGAACAAAGAAAAGGTATCAGATCAAATTGTAGTTCTTCCACACCGGATTGAACACCGTCGTTCAACAAAATAATTGTAAAGATGGGTTGACCAAACTTGGTCAACCCATCTTTTTATATCGACTCACTTTTTTGTTGGCTTCTAATTGGGTAAAGAGCTTTTTCGAGTGTTAATAAATTCTTTTCGGTAATCTCTGCTTTTCTCGGGATGGGGGTATATAAATTTTCTGGGTCATCCCATTCCTTTGGTAATGCCACTGGAGATTCTTTTTGCCAAGTATCTATCCATTCTTGAGGTAAACGGCCATAACAGTTTGAGTTTTCAGTCATCTCATGCCAAATTATAGCCCAGGCTCTTGGAACGACACGCCAAATATCATAGCCACCGCCGCCAACAGCAATCCATTTTCCGTTACAATATTGATGGGCGATTTCATGGGCTAGTCTAGGTATTTCCCGATAGGTTTTCATGGTTGAAGATAGATGTGTTAATGGGTCCAAATAGTGAGAATCTGCGCCGTTTTGGGTAAGAATCACATCGGGTCTAAAAAAATCAGCTACTTCTCTAAGGGCATGTGTATAGGCGTAAAGCCAAGATTCATCTTCGGTAAAAGCATCAACGGGTATGTTAAATGAGTAACCATAGCCCATCCCTTGACCGCGTTCATTTACATTGCCAGTGCCAGGGAATAAATATCTTCCTGTCTCATGGATGGACAGTGTGCATACCTTGGGATCATCGTAGAAGGACCATTGAACCCCATCTCCATGATGAGCGTCAGTATCCACGTATAAAACACGAGCATTATATTTTTCCTGTAAATATTTGATGGCGACCGAACTGTCATTATACACGCAAAACCCAGACGCTTTTCCCCTGAATCCATGATGCAGCCCTCCGCCTAAATGGAGAGCATGCAGAGCCTTTCCAGTCATAACTTGATCGACGGCTGTTAATGTCCCTCCAACAAGTAAAGCGCTCGCTTCATGCATGTTAGGGAATATAGGGGTATCTTCTGTACCAAGTCCATAGTTTTCGGCTATTCCTGGAGATAATAGACCATTGCCTGCTTTTTTTACTGCTTCTATGTAATTTATGTCGTGAATTAAGGCTAGCTCTTCATCAGAGGCTATTCTTGGCGGGATGACATTTTCTGAATGAAGCGCATTCATCTTTTCTAATAAGTCCACTGTTAATTTAAGCCGGAATTGGTCAAAAGGATGTTGATTACTGAATTTGTATTTCAGAAGCTCATCTGAAAATACGAAGGAACACTTATCACTCATAGTGAAATCCCCGGCAGATTAGGCCAAAGTACGTGAAAACCAGCCTGTTTAAGATCTTGAATTAATAAAGTGGGATTCATTGTCTGTACTCTAATCACAAGTATTTTAAACTGATCATCCAACTTATCAGGGTAAACGAGGACACTCAGAATATTTGCATTCCGTTGCTTAATCACAGTGGTTATTTCACTAAGTTTACCGGCAAGATTAGGAACCTTGATTTCAATTTGAGAACCTGGCTGATGGGCACCCGTTAATTCCACCATTGTCCAAAGTAAATCGGTTTCAGTCACGATTCCGACTAATTCCCCATTATTGATGATAGGAAGACAACTGATTTTATGTTCATAAAAAACGCCAGCTACTTCCTCTACAAAATCTAAGGGATGACCGGTAATAACGTTTCGTTCCATAATTGAGTTAAGTGGTTTTTTTATATCTTCTGGATGCTCATTCGCATGGAAAATAGATGGAGTTGCTTCATGGATTTTTGCCACTGTTACAAGGCCCACTAAATGTTTTTCATGGTTGATAATAGGGATATGGCGTATTTTTCTTGATTCCATTAATTGAATGGCGTCTGCAATGGTATCTGTCGGAAGGAGTGTGGCGACATCTGTTTTCATAATTTGTTCTATTATCATTTGAACATCCTCCTTTCTTAAGCATTTAACATTGAGTTAGTACATAAACCGGTTCATAAATCTGAGGCGGTCAAATTTTTGGATGGTTTCTTGATCGATTCTTTTCCCCATCCGTGCCATGAGACAGTTGGCAGGGTGCGAGCAAATTTCAGGATCATCGGTTGCATACCATTCAAGACCACCTGCATTCATCATTTTCTCCATAATTTTCCGGTACTCCCACACATTCAATTTGGTACATTTTAAATCCCAGTGCCAATAATACTCTGTCGTGATAATGAGGTAATCTTCCATCGCATCATCCATCATGCCGACGATAAGAAGATTTTTACCCACAGAACAGCCCCTATATTTTGGAATGACTTCGATTGCGCCTAGTTCAATTAAATTTTCAATTTTGCCTTCTGACCATCGTTCAAGCGGATCAGGGTATAGGAAGGTCACATAGCCGACAATAGTATTTTGATGTCTGGCAATAATAATTCTGCCTTCTGGAAGGTTTGCTATTCCAATTAAGGCCTGATGCTGCTGCGGGGGCTGGCGGAATGCAATGAGGTCTTCATGGAAATCAAATCCTGCCAGTTTATCTGCATTAATGGGTCCTTCAATAATTATAGAACCATGGGGTGTTTTTAATTGTTTGGCATTGTATGTCTTTTTGTGTTCCATACGATCACCTACCTTGGGAAAATCCATCAATATTAATTCTATTATACATAAAATCTATCAATGATAAGTAACTTCACAAAATTTTCTGTAAGATAAAAATAATATTTTTCTAGGCATTTAGTAAGTAAAAATAAAAAATGTATATAATTTACTTTTTAAAAAATTGCGAATAGTATATATTTGTACTATAGTAATTTTAAAATAAGTTCAAAGGGGGAGATTGAATGAAAGTGGAAGCGTTACCAGTCGTACAAGGGGATCATAATCTAGTAAATTATCAAGAAAAGTATAGGGATTTTGATTGGAAAGAAACGGAAGGGGAATTTACATGGAGTGAAACAGGTCTTGTCAACATGGCTTATGAGGCCATCGACCGTCACGCGAAAACCTTCCGGAAAAATAAAGTAGCCCTATATTATCGAGATGGTTCAAGAAATGAAAAGTATACTTTTAAGGAAATGAAAGAACTATCAAACAAAGCGGGCAATGTGTTAAAAACATTCGGGGATGTTGATAAAGGCGACCGTGTCTTTATTTTTATGCCGCGCTCTCCTGAACTTTATTTTACGGTATTAGGTGCCATCAAACTTGGGGCAATTGTTGGTCCATTATTTGAAGCTTTTATGGAAGGGGCTGTCAGGGACCGCTTGCAAGATAGTGAGGCGAAGGTTTTAGTTACCACCCCTGAACTGTTGGAACGTGTACCTGTTCAAGAGCTGCCAGCTCTTAAGTCTATTTTCCTTATTGGTGGGAATGTAGATGAACAAGGACCATACATTGACTTTCTGAAAAAATTTGAATCTGCAAGTAAAGATCTTCAAATTGAATGGGTAGACAGAACCGATGGTCTCATCCTGCATTATACATCCGGGTCTACTGGGAAACCAAAGGGCGTACTGCATGTACATAATGCCATGATTCAGCATTATCAGACAGCAAAATGGGTGCTCGATTTAAAAGAAGACGACGTATACTGGTGTACAGCTGACCCAGGCTGGGTAACAGGGACAACATACGGAATCTTTGGACCATGGCTTACAGGAACATCAAATGTGATTGTAGGAGGGCGGTTTAGTCCAGAAGCTTGGTATCAAATGATTGAAGACTTTGGAGTAACGGTCTGGTACAGTGCACCAACGGCGTTCCGGATGTTAATGGGTGCAGGTGATGAGTTGGTGAAGAAATTCAACTTAAGCAGCCTCCGCCACGTCCTGAGTGTTGGAGAGCCTTTAAACCCAGAGGTAGTTAAATGGGGAGTAAAAGTATTCAACAAGCGCATTCATGATAACTGGTGGATGACAGAAACTGGTGCGCAGCTGATTAGTAATTATCCTTGTATGGAAATTAAGCCTGGTTCCATGGGGAAACCAATTCCAGGTGTGGAAGCAGCGATTGTTGATAATCAAGGAAACGAACTGCCTCCATACCGGATGGGGAACCTTGCGATTAAAAAGGGCTGGCCTTCTATGATGCATACAATTTGGAATAACCCTGAGAAATATGAATCTTACTTTATGCCAGGTGATTGGTATGTTTCAGGCGATTCAGCTTATATGGACGAGGATGGCTATTTCTGGTTCCAAGGACGTGTGGATGATGTCATTATGACTTCAGGGGAGCGTGTTGGACCGTTTGAAGTAGAAAGCAAGCTTGTTGAGCATCCTGCTGTTGCAGAAGCTGGTGTCATCGGTAAACCAGACCCAGTTCGCGGGGAAATCATTAAGGCGTTTATAGCACTACGGGACGGCTACTCAGCTACAGACGAACTAAAAGAAGATATCCGTCAGTTTGTCAAAAAAGGACTAGCCGCTCACGCTGCTCCACGTGAAATTGACTTCCGTGATAAACTGCCAAAAACAAGAAGCGGTAAGATCATGAGACGGGTTCTAAAGGCATGGGAACTAAACCTTCCAACTGGTGACCTTTCTACGATGGAAGATTAAAAACCAGCTGAACAATAGGAAAATAATAAAACGCACCGACACATTGCAGTCGGTGCGTTTTAATTATTTACGGCGTTGGTGGATTAGTCGGATTAGTCGGATTAGTCGGTTGATTCGGCTGAGCTGGAACGTTTGGGTCATTCGGTACAACGGGGTTCGTTGGTTCCGTTGGTATAATCACTCCTGCATCGACTAAATTCGATGGAGCAGACTCCCTGCCGGCAATATCAACTGCTGTTACATAGAAAGATCCGGTCCCCACTTTAAATGACCGCTTAGAGCCATTGACTACACTTCCTACTTTTTTAGCACTTGCCCCACCTTGATAGATGCGGTAACCAACAACATCTTTATCCCCTGAGGCTGACCATGATATGGTATTTCCTTTTGCGTTTACGCTAACACTAGCAGGAGTTTTTCCGTTATCGTACATTCTTGCGGTTGAAACAAGAATTTTTCCCCAACGATCCTTCTGTGGAATCAGTTGACTATAATTGTGGAAGTTACTTCCAACAATCCGCTTAATAAAATCAGGATTTAAGACGAGACCAAATTGGGAAAACTCTTTTGGTGTAGAGTCTAAGGCTAAATATTTTTTGTCACCTACAGTGACATAGTTTGCTTCAATTAAGCTATCGTCTACTTTTGTAGGTACATTATTGACATTAAAGTAATCACTTTCGATTAAACCTGCTTTTGAACAAGCTTTAGAAGGAAGCATTCCTGAAACAGCACAATAGGAGCGTTTCACGATTCCTTTTGGCATTTTAAATGACTTGTCCGGATCAATTAAATCTGGCCTAATTTTATAGGCAGCGTTCATTAACTTTGCCCATAAGTTATTGGTCCGTGCACTATAAGACATTCCAGATGTCTGAAGCGATTTTGGTGTATCATATCCTCTCCAAAGACCAAAGGTGACATTAGGGTTTGAAGCAACAAACCAGGAGTCAATATATTGATTTCCTGTTCCTGTTTTCCCTGCCCAGTCGCTGCTAAAGTTTAATTGGCTTCTAACACCTGCTGCCGTTCCCATTTTAACAACGTCTCGCATCATATCGAGGGTTAAATAAGCTGTTTGCGGTTTAAAGACTTTAACGGGTGTTACCTGATGCTGATAGATAACCTTGCCATTTTTATCAACAATTTTATCAATCATATAAGCATCAATAAATTTACCATTGTTAGCGAAGGTGCTGAATGCATTGGTATTTTCTTCAATTGTTACCCCATTTGTCATCGAGCCAATCGAGGTAGCTAGATTTGTATAATCGTCTTTTCGTAAAGAGGTAAATCCCATTTTTTCAAGATACTTGGCAGGACGCTGCTCCACTATACTCTTGTATAGTTTAACAGCAGGAACGTTATAAGATTTCGCCAGAGCATATCGTGCTGAAACCAATCCGCTATAGCGATAGTCATAGTTTTGCGGCCATGGATCACTTCTGCCGGGCGCTAAAGCTAATGCTACGTTAGGCAGCGGTGTGCCTGGAGCTGCTTTTCCTAACTCAATCGCAGGTGCATACACTAGAAGCGGTTTCATTGTGGAGCCGTTTTGTCTAATGGCATTGGTTGCGTGATTAAGCTGTTGATCATCATAATTCCTTCCAGCCACAAAACTGATAATTTTTCCAGTTTTGTTTTCAATCAGCTCTGCTCCCACCTCAGCAGGTTCCATAACCGTTTTGACCTCTCCAGTTTCTGGATCCTTTTTTTCTTGAGGTTTATCAGGTCCGTAATATTGATAATTATCCTTTACCTTCTGCATAGCATCATAGATTTTTTTGTCAATCGTCGAATGAATCTTGTATCCATTTTGACGCAAAGCATTTCTAGCTAAAATTTGATATTTATAAGCGAGATTATCATCGTTCTTTAACTCTTTTTCTGAAATCCCATCATTTTTTGCTAAGACGGTAGTTAAAACTTCAGTGGAACGCTTTTCAATTTCGACTGTTAGCCAAGGATATTTTTCGAGTGGATTTGCGACAGGTTTGATAAAATCCTTCTTAATATCATAGGCAGAGGCCTCTGTATACTGCTTTTGGGTGATATAGCCACCATCAAACATTCTTTTTAGGACCGTTTGCATCCTTGTAAGACCTGGTTCAAGATATTTTGGTTCTTTTATCGTCCCTTCTCTTGTGAAAGGCGTATATCCGAATGGGCTTTGAGGCAATCCTGCAATGAAGGCTGCTTGTGGTAGTGTTAAATCACTTGCCTTTTTACCAAAGATTCCTTTTGCCGCTGCTTGGACACCAGCAATATTTCGTCCTGACGAGTTTCTTCCTAACGTAGACACGTTTAGATAAGCTTCCAAAATTTCCTTTTTATCAAAAAATTTCTCTAAACGAAGGGCAAGTAATATTTCACTCGCTTTTCTTTGAAATGAAACTTCATTGGTTAAAATTTGATTTTTAATTAATTGCTGTGTTAAGGTACTACCGCCGGATTGTACCGCGGAGTTTGTCACTTCTTGGAAGACTGCCCGAAATACGGCTTTTGGTACGACACCTTTATGTTTGTAGAAGTATTCGTCTTCAGTCGCAACAACTGCGTTCACCAAATAATCGGATACATCTTCTAGCTTTACTTCTTCTCGTTCTAAATCTGTACGGAGTTTTCCAAGATATTTATTATCAGCAAAATATAACTCAGATGTTTCCGTGTAGTTATAAATGTCCTTTTTCATGCTGTCATAGGATCGGACAGGTTCATCTTTAACAAGTGAGGCAAAATAACCAGCACCGACACCTGTTGCAAATGATCCACCCAGAATTACTACTGTTAGTACAAGGAGAAACAGATTCCAAACGACTTGATATGTGATTCTTGCACTTTTAACCGTTTTTCTATGGGTAAATATGTTCAGTACGGATTTTGATTTTTCGAGCCATGCTTGTAATTTTTCAACCATCTATAGTATCACCTCATCTAAAATCACATACATTATAGCATATCAAAGGTATAAAAACTGACAAAGTTCTACATTATCTGAAATTTCCAGTTGTGTTTGACAAGTAACTATAATTATGGTAAAAAAAGCTATACATTAATTTAATAAAAAGCTATGAAGGGAACCAACTGTAGTTCTTCTATCCCTGTTTGTAGAGAGTCAGCGGTGGTGCAAGCTGATACATATAGAAGAATGAATTACGTCCTTGAGCTTTCTCTGTGAAGATTGATTGACAGTAGTGGAGAACGGTCTAAACCGTTAATTTTATGAGTTGGAGGAATGTTCCTATTCCTCAAGCTGGGTGGTACCGCGTAAATTTACGTCCCTGCATTTTGCAGGGGCGTTTTTATTTTTTTACATTATTGGAGGGAATATTTATGGATTTATTACAAGATTTGACTTGGAGAGGGATTATTTACCAGCAAACGGATGAAGAGGGGTTAAAGGATACCTTAAGTAAGGAGCCAATTTCTTTGTATTGTGGTGTCGACCCAACCGCTGATAGTATGCACATCGGCCATTTACTGCCGTTTTTAACATTAAGAAGATTTCAACAGCATGGACACCGTCCGATTGTCTTAGTTGGCGGAGCAACAGGATTAATTGGTGACCCAAGTGGAAAAAGCGAAGAACGAAAGCTGCAAACTCTTGAAACAGTTCAAGATAACGTAGCGGGAATTAAGAAGCAGCTTGAATCTATTTTCGAATTTGCAGGCGAAAATGGGGCTATTATGGTTAATAACTATGATTGGGCAGGCTCTATGGATGTCGTTACATTCTTGCGTGATATTGGTAAACATATCGGCGTGAATTATATGCTTGCAAAAGACACTATTGCCAATCGCCTTGAGACAGGAATTTCATTCACTGAATTCACATACACCATTTTACAAGCGATGGATTTCCTTCATTTGTATGAGAACCATAACTGTAAATTGCAAATCGGAGGAAGTGACCAGTGGGGGAATATCACTACAGGGTTGGAATTAATCCGTAAAGTTCAACCAGAAGGCTCGAAGGCATATGGGTTAACGATTCCGCTTGTGACCAAAGCAGACGGTACTAAGTTTGGGAAAACGGAAAGCGGTGCGATTTGGTTAGATCCTGAAAAAACAACGCCATACGAGTTCTACCAGTTCTGGATTAATACCGCAGATGCCGATGTTGTTAAATACTTAAAGATTTTCACATTCCTTTCGCACGAGGAAATTGAACAATTAGAAAGTGCTGTTCAGGAAGAGCCTCATCTTCGTAAGGCCCAAAAGGTATTAGCAGAAGAAATGACTCGTTTGATCCACGGAGAAGATTCCTTACAGCAGGCAATCAAAATTTCTCAGGCATTATTTAGTGGGGATGTAAGCAGTCTTTCAGCGACGGAAATTGCGCAGGGTTTTAAAGATGTACCAGCATATACTTCACAAAATGAGGAGAATTTGGTCGACCTTTTAGTTGCGGCGAAAATTTCTCCATCCAAGCGTCAAGCACGGGAAGACATTTCAAATGGTGCCGTCACAGTTAATGGCGAAAAAATCACAGATACCGCTTATGTATTAGCAGAAACCGATCGGATCGAAGGACAATTTACAATTGTTAGAAGAGGTAAGAAGAAGTACACATTAATCAAATACTAATAGGAGAAGGGCTTTGGGTTCAAAGCCCTTTTTTTGGGCTGGAACAGAATCCTTGCAAAAAACCAAACAGGCACAACCAGCTATATTCACTAGTTGTGCCTGTTCCCATATGACAGCTTAGGCAGCCTGTTCTTCGATGTGTTCTTTAACTTCATGACCTTCCCATTTAGTTATAACTATAGCAGCTAGTGAGTTACCAACAATGTTTACACATGTACGGGCCATGTCCAGCAGCCTGTCTACGCCTAAAATAAACGCCAAGCCCTCGACAGGAACACCAACACTTCCTAAGGTGGAAAGCAGGACGACAATTGAAACACCAGGGACACCCGCAATCCCTTTCGAGGTAATCATTAAAATAAGGACCAATGTAATCTGATGTCCAATGCTCATATGAATACCATACATTTGTGCGATGAACAGTGCTGCAATTGCCTGATACAAGGTTGAACCATCGAGATTAAAGGAATAGCCAGTCGGAATCACGAATGAAGTAATCCCTTTCGGACAGCCGATTCGCTCCATTTTTTCCATGATTTTCGGAAGGACGGTTTCCGAACTTGCGGTGGAATACCCTAAAATTAATTCGTCTTTTAAGTAAGCTAATAGCTTAAAAATATTATAGCCGGCTATTTTTGCGACAATGCCAAGGACCACAATAATAAAGAATATCATTGCTCCATAAACGGTCATTACCAATTTTCCGAGCGGTATTAATGATTCCAACCCAAATTTCGAAACTGTAACCCCAATTAAGGCAAACACCCCAAATGGAGCAATCTTCATAATCTGATTGGTTACATAGAACATCGCATCAGCAGTACCCCTAAAAAACGCGATAATCGGCTTACCTTTTTCACCAATTGCCGCAACGCCAAGTCCAAACATTACAGAGAAGAAAATAATAGCCAGCATGTCCCCATTTGCGAACGCCTGCACCACATTAGTCGGTACGATGTTCACGAGTGTATCAATTTTGGAGTGTGATTCCGTCGCTTTTTCAGTCGTTACATAGGAGCTGATGTCTGATTTAACGAGTTGTGAACGGTCCACGCCTGTACCTGGATGGAAAACATTGGCGATTAATAACCCAACAACGATTGCGATCGTTGTAATAATTTCAAAATAAAGGAGTGTTTTTCCCCCGAGCTTCCCTAACGATTTCATATCTCCCGTACCAGCCACACCGACAACAAGGCATGAAATAACAATCGGCACGACAATCATTTTAATTAATCGCAAAAAGATGTTTCCAATCGGCTGTAAGAATTCCTCAATATGTGGATTTCCGAAAAAAATGGCACCCACAATAATCCCAAGAATTAAACCAATAAAAATTTGCCATGCTAAACTAATTTTTTTCATTCACTTCTCTCCCATCGTAAGTTTTTTGATAGTATTAGAGTAGGGTATATTCTGTAAACGTTTCCAACGTTAACATCATACTTGTAGTACTACGATAAACTACAAAAACCTACAAATTGGATAAAAATATTTTTACAATTTATAATATTTTTTTTACGATAGAAAGGGAGTAATTGTATTCGCGATAAATTATTAGCGTATTTATTTATGATTATTGCTGTGCCCATTACTGGAGAATTGAAGTTTTACCCCTTAAGTGGAGCTGATTTAAGATTCAGCATGAGTACAACTGTATTCTTCTTCATTTTGTTATGGTCACGAAAAATCCATCCTGTTTTAGCCGGCTTTTTAACGGGAAGTGCAGTTGTTTGCTTTCGGATTATTCTGGACAAGGTACAGGCTGGCTCATTCGATTTCCCTATCCATTGTCCTGTGTTTTTTTATTACATGGTGTTCGGCATGTTTTTCCATATTTTTAAGGTAAAGAAATTGTATCATCAGCCTCTTCTCATTGGTCTGCTTGGCATGGTGCTCGAAATTATGGGGAATGTTACCGAAATGACCATTCGTCATTTTACAACCGATATGAAAATGACAACCTCGAGTTTCTTGATTATTATAGGGGTAGCAATTATCCGCAGCTTCTTTGTCCTCGGTTTTTTCAATACTATCTTAGTGCGGGAAACTAGGTTGGCTGAAGAGCAGCAAAAAAAGAGGGCCGAAGAGGTTTTACTATTAGTCTCAAATTTGTACGTAGAAATGTTTCAATTGGAAAAATCCGCGAAAGATGCGGAGAATTTAACCAGTGCCTGCTATGCAATTTATCGTGATTTAAAAGCTCTAAACAATCAGAATCAAGCACAAGCGATGTTGAAAATCGCCGGAGAATTACACGAGATTAAAAAAGATAATCAACGTATATATGCCGGTTTGTCCAAATTAATGACCAAAGAAAAATTGGATGATTTTATGAACATTCAGGAAATCATTTCTGTTGCAACTATCTCGAATAAAAATTATAGTGAGTTGCTTGGGAAAACGATTGATTTCCAAGTAAGAATTTCCGGTGACCATCCGGAGTACCGCACTTTTATCCTCCTTTCCCTAATCAATAATCTTGTCGCCAATGCTGTGGAAGCCATCGATCAGGAGGGGCAGATTGTGGTAACGTCTGAAAAGGTTCAAGACCTAGTCAAAATAACTATAAAGGATAATGGAAACGGGATTTCAAATAAGAACAAAGTGTATATTTTTGAACCTGGCTTTACGACGAAATTTGACCAGGCAGGAATCGCTTCTAATGGAATTGGTTTATCCTACACAAAAAATGTCATTGAAGATCTTGAGGGTAAAATTAACTTGATTGAGTCTTCAAAAGAAAAAGGAACCACCTTTGAAGTCCAGCTTCCGGTTGTGAATTTAATGAAAAAGGGGTGATATACAGTGAAATTTTTTATTGTCGATGATACCCCAACTATCAGAGGGATGTTATCCAATATTATTGAAGAAGAGATATTGGGTACGGTTGTGGGGGAGGCGGCTGACGGGTCTGAAGTAGATGCACATACCCTCGATATACAGGAAATTGATATATTAATGATTGACCTTCTCATGCCCATTAGGGACGGGATTGAGACAGTCAGAGAAATTGCTCCCTCCTTTCGGGGAAAAATCATCATGATCTCCCAAGTCGAAACGAAGGATATGATTAGTGAAGCGTATTCCCTAGGTGTAGTGCATTATATCACCAAGCCGATAAACCGACTTGAGGTGGTAAGTGTCATTAAGAAAGTGAGTGACTATCTTTTACTGGAAAAATCACTTCATAACATTCAAAAGTCATTAAGCTTTTTAACTACGCATAATACAAAAAAACGGCAGATTGAGAACGACCTCCCAAGTAAACAACCCATGTTTCCGTCCTCTGCCAAAAGCATCTTGCTTGAACTTGGAATTGTTGGCAAAAACGGTGAAAAGGATTTGTTGGATCTTCTAGAAATTTTACATCAAATGGACATGGAGGGAAGTCGGGAGCTCCCGCCTATGAAGGATCTTTATGAGCGAGCGGCCAAAAAGCGGCTTGGTTCGTCCGTCTCTCCGGAGGAAATTAGAAAAGAAGCCAAGGCTGTGGAACAACGGATCCGCCGAATTCTCCAACAGGTGCTCGAGCATCTTGCTTCACTAGGATTAACCGATTATGCCAACCCAACATTTGAGTACTACTCATCCAAATTGTTCGACTACACCCAAGTAAGAATGAAGATGCTCGAACTGGAAGGAAAAAACCACACAGCAACTACCCGAATCGATATCAAAAAATTCCTCTATGCTTTATTAATGGAGACAAAAGGCAGACTATCACATAGGTAGATTCTCTCATTTCGAATACTCTACTAAGCGAAGCAAAAATAAAAAACCCTAGAAGCGTTAATATAACGCTTCTAGGGTTTTTGTGATTGCTGTTTAATAAGCAAATCAATTAACGTGAGTAGAATTCAACGATAAGAGCTTCGTTAATTTCAGCAGGTAATTCAGAACGCTCAGGTAAGCGAGTGAAAGTACCTTCTAATTTGTCAGCATCAAAAGTTAAGAAGTCAGGAACGAAGTTGTTTACTTCGATTGCTTCTTTGATCACATCAAGGTTACGTGATTTTTCACGAACACTGATTGTTTGACCAGGAGTTACGCGGAATGATGGGATATCAACGCGTGAACCATTAACTAAGATGTGGCCGTGGTTAACTAATTGACGTGCTCCACGACGAGTACGTGCTAAACCTAAACGGTATACAACGTTGTCAAGACGTGATTCAAGAAGAACCATGAAGTTTTCACCGTGGATACCAGCTAATTTGCCAGCTTTATCAAAAAGATTACGGAATTGACGCTCAGTTACGCCATACATATGACGAAGCTTTTGCTTCTCTTGTAATTGTAATCCGTATTCAGAAAGCTTTTTGCGTTGGTTTGGACCATGTTGTCCAGGAGCGTAAGGACGCTTTTCTAATTCTTTACCTGTGCCGCTTAGAGAGATTCCAAGACGACGGGAAATTTTCCAGCTAGAGCCAGTATAACGAGCCATGAATGACTCCTCCTTCGTGTTTTTATTTTGGTAAAATAAAAACCGTTATGAGACTCTTTGACAGCCATTTTATTTTCATGCACCTTCGCCCTTGCAGCTAAGGGTTACGAGATACACCATCATTTAAATATGAGGAATAAAATGAGACTATTCAAAGTGAACACAATAGGCTGCAATATTTTACACAAAAAGTATTATATAATTTTTATTCCTCTAAAGTCAAGAATATTTTTAAAGAATAAGTACAAACGAATTTTGTAAGAAACATTATTTTAATAAAAGTTAATAATTTATACAAATTAATATCGCCAAAATGTCTGAACATTAACTATAATTAAGAGACTATGTATATATCTGGAATTAGATCGGGTGAAACCTAAATGGATATTCTCGAGTGTGATTTACAGTGGCAAATAAAAAGATACAAACAATTAATAGAGATTACAGAAACACTACATTCATCTTTAGATGTAGAGAACCTTTTAGGTGAATTATGTGTTATTTTGAAAGAATTATATCCTGACTCCTCCTTTTCCCTATTACTTTCACAGGATACATATAGTCATAATGAACTTCCGATTATTGAACTTGAATATGATAGTGAAAATATTGCAGCTATTAAAGCATATGGATCAGGAGAACTTCAATTTGAGTATTCTGCAACTGGTGACCATGCGATTATTTATGCCCCCCTCAAAGGAAAACAAGTAACCTATGGTGTCTTACAGGTAGTGTCAGCAGCCGCGGATGAATTCGATGAGTTTGAGGTGGAATTTATTTGTTTACTTGCGAGTGCGGCGGGTTGTTCCTTGGAAAATGCCTATCTTTATCAACAATCAAGGCAGGAAATCGCCAATTTGCAATTCATCAACGAAACTTCGCATTGCTTAAATTCTAACTTGCGATTAGTTGATACAATGACGTATATGTCAGAAAAAATCATTTCATCCATTGATGCACAAGAAGTTGGATTTTTCTTATTCACTAACGAACATGCTAAGGTAAAAATACTCCCAGGTTCAACTCCTTACTTTTACACACCACAAGCCAAATTTTATATTGATTATTTAAAGGGAAAAATTGAAAGAGAAAAAAATCCTTTATTTATTGGAGATTTCAACCTCCAAAACATAAAAAATACACCAAGATATCATTCGATTCTTGCAGTACCAATGATTCATAGCGAAAAATTAAAAGGTTTTTCCATTGTAATGCATCAAAAGCCCTATTTCTTTTCTTTTGATACATTTAAACTCCTTCAGTCTCTTATTCATCATTCATCGCTTGCACTAACCAATTCCATGCTCAGAGAAGAGTTGGAGCATATGATTATTACCGATCATCTAACAAAGCTCTATTCACGTAAATTTTTAGATGAGAGGATTCAGGGGTCAATGAAAGAGTCCGGAGAAGGTACTTTTATCCTGCTCGATATTGACAATTTTAAAGAAATAAATGATACATATGGCCATCAGGTGGGAGATCAAGTTCTAGTACAGGTTGCAAAATTGATAAAAAACAATATTCGTGGAGAAGATATCGGTGCCCGCTGGGGTGGGGAAGAGTTGGCTCTTTATCTTCCGGGAGTTCCATTAGACAAAGGAGCGGCTGTAGCTGAAAGATTAGTAAAAAAAATTGCTGAATCCTCTGTGCCGCATATTACGGTGTCTTGTGGTGTTTCTTATTGGAATAAGGAGCAGGATGATGCCTACAGTTACCTATTTAAAAGGGCAGATGAAGCACTGTATATTGCAAAGGGGACAGGAAAGAACAAGGTTGTCATTCAAAAGCAAAGTATTAGAGTTTGTTAGGAGAGGGCACTCATATGAAGAGTGCCCTAACGATATTTATCAAACTGACATATTATAAATCAACAAAATGCAAACGTTTTCAAACGGGAGGAATCAAAAATGGAGAAAAAGAAATCACGGTTTGAAACGGAAGTTATTCATTCAGGCTACAAGGCGGATGAACATCAAGACAGTTTAGTTCCCCCTTTATATCAAACATCCACCTTCACTTTTGCAAACGCCGAACAAGGGGAAAGAAGGTTTGCTGGTCAGGAAGCGGGATTTATTTATTCACGCTTGGGAAATCCAACCGTGAAAATATTGGAAGACAGGATCGCCGTTCTTGAACAAGGTGAAGCGGGCTTAGCGTTTTCGTCTGGAATGGCAGCCGTCAGTGCCGTGTTAGTGGCCTTAACAAAGACGGGGGATCATATTCTTTGTTCACAAGGAGTATATGGTTGTACCTTTGGTTTGTTAGAGCTATTAAAAGAGAAATATGGTATAGACCACCACTTTTCTTTAATGAACTCGGCGGATTTATTAGAACAAGAACTCCGTCCAAACACGGCATGTATCTATATTGAAACGCCGATAAATCCTACAATGAAGTTGGTAGATTTAGAATTAGTGGCGAGGGTGGCCAATGAAAAAGGGATTCCTGTTGTGGTGGATAACACATTTTGTTCCCCCTATATTCAAACTCCGCTCACACTTGGGTGCGATGTTGTCATTCATAGTGCAACCAAATATATCTGCGGACATGGAGATGTCATTGCGGGGCTTGTCGTTGGAAAGAAGGAGTTTATTAGACAAGTATCAAAGACGACCCAAAAAGACATTGGTGGGATTATCTCCCCTTTTGATGCTTGGCTTTTATTAAGAGGGATGAAAACACTGCCACTTCGCATGGACCGCCACTGTGAGAATGCCAGGAAATTGTTTCGATTTTTGAAAGACCATCCGAAAATCGAAACAGTTTATTTTCCTGGCGATCCAGAGCATCAAGATTTTTCAATTGCAAAAAATCAAATGAAACAACCAGGCGGGCTTATTTCTTTTACAATCAAGGGAACAAAGGAAACAGCACAACAGTTGATGAATCAACTCCAATTAATAAAAATTGCTGTTAGTCTCGGTGATGCTGAGTCATTAATCCAACATCCTGCGACGATGACCCATGCAGTTGTACCAGAGGAAGAACGAAAAAAAATGGGCTTTGATGATACCTTGCTGCGGCTATCTGTTGGCCTAGAAGCATGGGAGGATCTTCAAGAAGACCTCGAACAAGCGCTGGATAAGATATAATAGAAAGAGCATAAAAGTAAATAAGCGGAGAATTTCCTGTTAAATGCATAACGAAGCTCGTTTCGGGGTATATAAGGGAAGTTTTTCCGCTTATGCAAGGCAAAATCTCTCATTTTCACGTTTTTCGAGTCAATAGGCGGAATCTCTTCGCCTATTTTGGTTATTTTTAATAATAATTTCTAAATAAGCGGAATTTTTCCGGTTATTTATTAGCTCGAGTGCTTAACCTGAAAGAAACCTTGATGAATAAAGAAAAAGACGTATGCCTATTCATACGTCAATTCTTTTGTCTTTTAATAATAAAGCACCCGAAAACGCATCCCATTAGGAAACTTCCTCTGTGCTCTCTCTATATATGTTCAACCAGAATAGCGACAAACTCTTCTAGTTTTTGTTGATCTAACTCATCAAAGCGATTCTTTTCTGGGGAATCAATATCAAGAACACCAAGTAGCTCTCCATCCTTTATCAACGGAACGACAATTTCTGATTGGGACGCAGCATCACAGGCAATGTGGCCTGGAAACAGATGAACGTCAGCAACTAGAACCGTTTCCTGTTTTAAGGCAGCCGTTCCACAAACCCCTTTACCAACCGGAATTCGGACACACGCAGGAAGACCCTGGAATGGCCCCAGGACAAGCTGTCGGTTTTTATCCATTAAATAAAATCCAACCCAATTAACTCGATCAAGAAATTGATTCAGCAGGGCACTTGCATTGCTAAGATTGGCGATTTGATTGTCCTCATCATGAATGAGAGCATGCAACTGTTTTATGACAAGATTATAATTTTCTTCGCGGCTCCCTGAATACATTTCGACGTTAAACATGAAATTTCCCCTTTGTTTCAACAATTTAATATAAGTATTTTATCAAATTTACAGGAATATAAGCAGACTTTGTCGATATTTTTATAAAGGAATCTGTCGTGTAACAAAGAATTTTTAAGTAAGGGGATTATCGGGTATTCCAGAAAGGGGCCACTATTATGAAGAAAAATGCTAAAGAAGCAATAGTAAAGGCTGCTATCACATTGTTCACGTCCAATGGTTATACAGGAACGTCCATAAGGGATATCGCCCGTCTTGCTAACGTAAATACGGCAACCATTGCCTACCATTTTGAAAACAAACCAGGTCTATTAGAATATTGCTTTACGCATTTTTTTGAACAATATATTAGTAAGATGGAAGAAGCCTATGCATCCATTGAAAGGGGAGCAAAGGAATGTTTAAAACGAATTGTCGCGGATTTATTACACTATCAATGTGAAAATAGTAAATTGGCTAGTTTGGTTTACCGAGAAATGTCGATGGACTCACAAATAGTAAGAGAAATCATGTCTACTTATTTACTTAAAGAAAAATACTATTTTCAATTAATCTTTGAGAGAGGTTTTGAATGGAATGAGTTTCGACCTCATTCGATTCCCTATTTAATTATTCAATTAAAAGGATTACTTATGATGCCATTTATGAACACCCATTATATGAGGGAAGTGTTATATGTTTTTCCTAATGAACCATTTTTTGAACAGAAATATTTAAAAGATATAAATTTATGGATTGATAAAACATTATGTTCGGATGTGCCAAGGAAATTAGGGGCAGTCGTAAAATAGCGGCAATCGCTATTTTTTTTTATTTTACAAAAAAAATGAAATTAATAGTCAAAAAATGTCGTTTACATGGTATCATAATAGCATTGAACAGAACATTATTAGATTCATTTAAAATAGATGTACGATAACTGCATTTGGAAAGAATGTTTTTGGAAATAGGGGGCTTACTTGTGAAATTTTTCATTGGATTTTTTATCCTAATACTGGCCTTAATCGTAGTAGGGTATCTAATTAAGAAAAAGTACTTTAAGGAAATGGATCGATTGGAAGCTTGGAAAATCGATTTAATGAATCGTCCAGTACTGGATGAAATGTCAAAGGTTAAGCTGCTTAATATGACAGGGCAAACGGAAGAGCTTTTCGAACGTTGGCGAAATCAGTGGGACGAGGTTGTTACGGTGCAACTTCCTAAATTAGAAGAAATGCTTTTCGATGCAGAAGAGTACATAGATAAGTATCGTTTTAATAAAGCTAAAGGTGTCCAACTAGCCATCGCAGGGAAGTTACAAGAAACAGAGGATCAGATAAAAAGTATTTTAGAAGAGTTACATGAATTGGTTGGCAGCGAGGAAAAGAACCGTGTTGAAATCGAGGGATTAAAAGATCAGTATCGGGAATCTAAGAAAATGCTGCTTGCCCACCGCCACAGTTTTGGCAATTCAGAAAAGTCTTTAGAAGAACAACTTAATGGCGTGTCACAAAAGTTTCAGGAATTTGATGAAAAAACGGAACAAGGTAATTATCTTGAAGCCCGTGAAGTAGTTTTGTCTATTCAAAGTCAGCTGGGGACGATAAAAAAAGATATGGAATTAATCCCGCAGCTATTAATTGAATGTCAATCGCTTCTTCCGAATCAGCTATCCGATATTCTTGAAGGGTACCGTGAAATGTCTGGCCAAGAATATTACTTAGAACATATCAACGTGGATGAAGAGCTAAAACGCTTAGAGGAAAAGCTGTCTGAGAATTTAGTACTCATCGAAGCGACGAAGATTGATGAGGCAGTGGAAGGTATAGCAGAAATAAAGGAAAGAATCGATATCCTATTCGATCAATTGGAAAAAGAAGTTCATGCTAAGCATTTTGTGTTAAAAAATGAACAAATTGCGAGTGATCTCCTCCTTTCTGCCTATGAGGAAAATAGTCATCTTTCAAGTGAACTCCTTCATGTTCAAGAAAGTTACCAGTTGTCCGATAGTGATTTTGAAACACAGCGTCATCTGGAAAAGGAACTTTCTAGTGTCTATAAACATTTTGAAATCCTAATAGAAAAAGTAAAATTAAACGAAATAGCACAAAGTGTCATAAGCGAAGAGTTGGCTCAGATTAAAGAACAGCTGGATATTATCCGTGAGGGACAGCAAGATTTTGCTTTAAAACTCCAAGCCCTTAGGAAAGATGAATTTGAAGCAAGAGAGACACTTAAAGAACTTACTAAAAAAGTGGGGGAGACCGTTCGTCTCGTGACGAAGGGCAATGTGCCAGGCTTACCAGAGGATTATAAGTATTTGTTTGAGGATACAAATGAGAGTATTCAAAATGTGAAATACCAACTTGAAGAAAAACCGCTTAACATTTCCGCATTAAATCAGTATTTAGAAATTGCTGTTTTAACAGTGGATAAACTTACTAATTCAACGATTGAGCTATTAGAAAATGTGATGCTTGCAGAAAAAGCTATTCAATATGGGAATCGATATAAAACTCAGTACCCAGCAGTAGCTAAAGGCTTAAAGGAAGCAGAAATTGCGTTTAGACATTATGATTACCAACAGGCTCTTGAACGAGCGGCAGCAACACTGGACGTTATTGATCCCGATGCTTTGAAAAAAATAAAAGCTTCATTTGTCAGTGAGTAAATAATTAAAACCGATCAGTGCACTCTTTGGCTGAATCGGTTTTTTGTTTTTCCTTTTATTTATCTTTATGATAAGATTTATTTTTGTAAGTGTACTGGTTCGGAAGTTCGGAGGAGAAAAAATGATTTATTTAGATAATAGTGCAACGACTAAACCGTTTAAAGAAGTGTTAGATTCTTTTGTTACAGTATCGAGTGAATATTATGGGAACCCGTCCTCACTACACAATATGGGTGCACAAGCAGAAAAGTTGTTATCCCAGGCACGAGAACAAGTGAGCAAGCTCCTAAAGGTGAAGCCCTCCGAGATTTATTTTACCTCTGGAGGCACTGAAGGAAATAATTTAGCAATTAAAGGGACTGCATTATTGCATAAAAATAAAGGACGCCACTTGATTACATCAAGTGTAGAGCATCCATCCGTACGATCTGCGATGGAACAGCTTGAACAGGAGGGTTTTGAGATTACCTACCTGCCTGTGGACCGGTATGGAAGGATTAGTGTCGCTGACCTTGAAAGCGCGATTAGGAAAGATACTATTTTAATTTCGATTATGCATGTGAATAATGAAGTGGGAACGGTTCAGCCGATAGAAGAAATTGGTGACCTATTAAAAAAATATCCGACGATTTTATTCCATGTGGATGCTGTTCAAAGTATAGGGAAAATTCCTCTTTTACTAAAGGAAGGCAGGGTGGATTTCTGCTCGATATCCGGCCATAAATTTCATGGTTTAAAGGGGACTGGTGCCCTTTATATTCGTGAAGGTACAAGACTCGCTCCATTATTTTCTGGGGGGAATCAGGAACGGAAACTTCGCAGTGGTACTGAAAATGTGGCAGGTGCAGTTGCGATGGCCAAAGCACTTAGGATGACCTTAACGAAAGCGGAAACCGGGTTAGTAAGAATGAAGAAGATTCAAAGCATGCTCAGGAATGGATTAACTGAAATAGAAGATGTTCAAATTCATACGCCACATGAACATGCAGCCCCGCATATCATAAATTTTTCACTAAAAGGAATTAAGTCGGAGGTATTTATCCACTCGCTTGAGCAGAAAGGCATCTATGTTTCAACAACAAGTGCATGTTCCTCAAAGAAAAAATCGCCTAGTAAGACGCTTCTAGAAATGGGTGTTCCTGAGACGTTAGCGGAAAGTGCCGTCAGAATAAGTCTTTCCTTTGAAAATAGTATAGAAGAAGCAATTACGGCTTTAGAAGGCTTCAAAGAATCTGCAGACCAATTAAGGAAGGTAATGAAATAAATGGAATACGAACGAATACTAATACGCTATGGTGAAATCTCAACAAAAGGCAGAAATCGTAATAAATTTGTTGATAAGTTAAAAAAAAGTGTAAGAATCGCGCTTGCTCCTTTTCCGAACGTGAAAGTGGAAGCAGGCCGTGACCGGATGTATGTCTTATTAAATGGTGAAGCTTGCGAAGAAGTTATTGATAAATTAGAGAATATTTTTGGAATCCAGTCCTTTAGCCCTGCGATTAAGGTAGAAAGAGGGTTGGAGGAATTAAAGCAGAGCTCGCTAGAATTAGTTCGCTCTCTTTATAGGGATGGACAAACCTTCAAGATAACACCTAAAAGATCGGATAAATCGTTTGAGTTGGATACTGATGGAATCAATCATACCATCGGCGGCTATTTATTGCAGAATATCCCAGGGTTGAAAGTGAATGTGAAAAATCCTGATATTAATTTACGAATTGAAGTCAGAAAAGAAGCCATTTATCTATCATGTCAAACCATCCAAGGTGCTGGCGGGCTTCCCATTGGGTCAAGCGGTAAAGCTATGCTCATGCTTTCAGGTGGGATTGACAGCCCAGTTGCAGCGTATATGGCAATGAAAAGAGGAGTAGAAGTCGAAGCAGTCCATTTCTTCAGTCCTCCATTTACGAGTGAAAGGGCAAAAGAAAAGGTCATTGATCTTTCAAAAAAACTAGCTGAAATATATGGCTCACTGAAATTGCATATTGTCCCGTTTACAAATATTCAGCAAACCATTCGTGAACAAATACCAGAAAATTACTCGATGACATCCACAAGAAGAATGATGCTGCGAATTACAGATGAAATTCGAAAAAAACACGAAGGTTTGGCGATTATTACCGGTGAAAGCCTAGGTCAAGTGGCGAGCCAGACATTAGAAAGTATGTTTGCAATCAATGAAGTAACCAATACGCCTATTTTGCGGCCATTGATTACAATGGACAAAACAGATATTATAAAAATTGCGCAAGAAATTGATACACTTGAAATCTCAAACAGGCCTTTTGAAGATTGCTGTACCATCTTTGTACCTTCCTCACCGAAAACAAAGCCAAAAAGAGAAAAGGTTCAGCATTTTGAAAGTTTTTTTGATTTTGAACCCTTGATCCATGAAGCAGTACAGGGGACAGAGACAATTGTCGTCAAACCGGATCAAAAACAGCACTCAGAATTTAGCGAATTATTTTAAGAAGGTAAAATTCGAACAATTTGTGAACAATTACCAATTGTAAGATAGAATGAAGTTCTTAAGTTCTACACATTCTATACTCACAAGGAGGTGATATCACATGGCAAACAACAACAACTCAAATCAATTATTGGTTCCTGGTGTTGAACAAGCTCTAAGCCAAATGAAATATGAAATTGCTTCTGAATTTGGTGTAAATCTTGGAGCTGACACTACTTCACGCGCTAACGGATCTGTTGGTGGTGAAATCACAAAGCGTCTAGTAGCAATGGCTGAATCACAATTAGGCGGCGGATTCTCTCGTTAATAAAAAATTAATACGATGGCTACAGAGAGCGTGGGGGTTTCCCCACGCTCTCTTTTTATAGTCCAGATAGTAAAAAATAATTGTATCTGAATAATAATACAAAATTATCTAATAATTTTGTATAATTAATATTGTGGGATAAAAATAACATATTGTTAGGGGGAGAAGCATGAAGCGGGAAGATTTGATTGCACCGGAAAAGTATAATCTAGTCTCAGAAATGGAGCGGTTTGCGCAGGATCCAAACAGAGTCGCCTTAAAGTGGGAGAATGAAGCAGGAGACACCCAGCAAGTTACATATGAACAATTAATGAGGAAAGTGAATCAAGCGGCAAATGTGTTCGCTAGGAATGGCTTAAATAAGGGAGATGTAGTCCTTGTCATCGTACCGCGTCTCATTGAAGCATATGTCGTTTATTTGGCTGCTTTAAAAGCGGGATTGGTCGTTATTCCAAGTTCGGAAATGTTAAAGGAAAAGGATTTGCAATATCGGATAACACACGGTGATGTAAAGGGTGTAATAAGTCATTATCCATACACGGATCAATTTGAAAATATCAACAAAACCCAGCCATTGCTCAGATTTACGATTGGTGGAACTGAACCGGACTGGATTGACTTGGACACTGAGATGGCAACTGCTTCCGAATCCTTTGAACAAGCAGACACCCTTAGAGAAGATATGGCCTTTTTATCCTATACATCTGGAACAACTGGAAATCCTAAAGGTGTGGTCCATACACATGGCTGGGCTTATGCACATTTAAAAACAGCTGCACCACAGTGGCTTTGTATTGAAGATGGTGACACAGTTTGGGCAACTGCTGGCCCAGGATGGCAAAAATGGATTTGGAGTCCTTTCTTATCCGTTCTTGGCTCCGGTGGTACTGGCTTAGTTTACAGTGGAAAATTTGAACCGAAAAAATATTTAAGTCTCCTCCAAAAATATGATGTAAATGTCCTTTGCTGTACACCAACGGAATATCGACTAATGGCGAAGGTTGATAACTTAGCTGATTACCAATTACCAAATCTTCATAGTGCTGTCTCGGCAGGGGAACCATTAAATCGAGAAGTAATTGACACGTTTAGAAAACATTTTAATATTGATGTCCGTGACGGTTATGGACAAACAGAGAATACTTTGCTTGTAGGCGTTACCAAAGGAATGGAATTGAAATCTGGTTCCATGGGCAAGCCTACGCCTGGGAACAGAGTTGAAATCATAAACGAAGAGGGCATGGTGTGTGCAGTCGGTGAAGTGGGTGATATCGCTGTCCATGTAGAAACGCCAGCCTTATTTAAAAACTATTATAAAGACCCGGAAAGAACAGCAATGCAGTTCCGGGGTGATTATTATGTAACCGGTGATAAAGCAAAAATGGACGAAGAAGGCTATTTTTGGTTTGAAGGACGTGGGGATGATATTATTATCAGCTCTGGCTATACGATTGGACCATTTGAAGTGGAAGATGCACTTGTTAAACATCCATTTGTAAAGGAATGTGCAGTCGTGGCAAGTCCCGATGAGATTCGCGGCTTTATTGTCAAAGCATTTGTTGTCTTAAAAGAAGATGTTGATTCCTCCGACCCTGAATTAACAAAAACATTACAAGAGCATGTAAAAACGCTTACAGCGCCATATAAGTATCCAAGGAAAATTGAATATATCACAGAACTACCAAAAACAACCTCTGGGAAAATTCGCCGGATTGAACTTCGGAAAAAAGAACTTGAGGGAGCGAAACAAGCATAAAGTTTGTTGGAGAGCGAGCAGGCGGAATTTCGTCTGCTTTTTTCTTTAAAGTAAAAATTTCCCCTATTTACGAAGTTTCGCGTTATAATAGAAATTATTTCGAAACTAGAAAGAATAGGGGCTCGTACACATATGAATAAGACAGAAACACAAAAAGGAGTAATACATGCCGGATTTTCTTATTTACTTTGGGGATTATTACCAATCTATTGGAAGCTTTTAGACCATGTTAATGCTAAAGAAATTTTAGCCAGTCGTGTTGTTTGGTCGTTTATTTTTATGGTCGTCATTCTTCTCCTAACCAACAAATGGGGACTTTTTCTTCAAACCATTAAAGGGTTTGCGAAAAATAAAAAACAAATGGCTGCATTGACGATTGCCTCCCTGTTAATCAGTGTGAACTGGTTCATTTATATTTGGGCGGTTAACAGCGGTCATATGATTGAAGCAAGCCTTGGATATTACATCAATCCATTAATTAGTATTTTATTAGGGATGATTGTGCTAAAAGAAAAATTGACGGTTTATCAATACGTCTCATTTATCCTAGCAGCCATTGGTGTATTAATCATTTCTATTTCCCATGGGCAGTTTCCATGGATTGCGATTGTATTAGCCCTTTCCTTTGGATTATATGGATTAGCCAAAAAGTTAATCAATGTGGATTCTGAAGTAGGGTTAACCTTAGAAACTCTAGTGATTACACCAATTGCTGTGATTTATATAGGCTTCTTATTTCTTAATGGGTCTAATGATTTTTTAAAGGAAGGGATACAAACCGACCTTTTATTAATAGGTGCAGGGATAGCAACCGCAGTACCGCTCCTGTTTTTTGCAAAAGGCGCACAAAAGATCCCTTTATCATTATTAGGTTTTCTACAATATATTGCACCAACATTAACCTTACTTTTAGGCGTATTTGTTTACCATGAACATTTTTCAAAAATACAGCTATTATCCTTTATGTTCATATGGTCCGCATTAACGATTTATTCTTTATCAAAAACAAAGCTATTTTCTGCACAATGGTTCCATTTGCGAAAAGAAAAGGGCACTAGCATATAAAGAAAAACCTTATCCGCTTTCTTGGATAAGGTTTTTTTGTGAGTAAATGCTGTTTTTAAAGGAAAGACCGCTTCACTTTTTGCCAAAAGGAATTGTCTTTTAGTTTAAGAGTTTTTAACTTTTTATCACTTATTTTTATACTGATTTTCTCTACGTGACGGATGCTTAATGCTTCATTATCCATACCCATTGTTGGATGGTCATTACCTTCAGAGATTACTTTAAGCGTAAGGGTTCTTTCACTGCCAACAATAAAGGAGGAACCTAGCGTTCGATAATTGTTGGTATTAACAGAGGCTACTTCACTCACCTGCATGCAAGGTAGAAGGGGATCAACGATCGAACCATTCACCGCTTTATTATAGCCAGTACTACCCGTTGGTGTTGCGACAATAAGTCCATCGCCGCGGAAGGTTTCTAAGTGAAGCTGGTCAATATAGACATCTACTACTAGTGTCTTAATGATTGAAGAGCGAATACTGAATTCGTTTAAGCAAGGAAACGTCCCTTGGCCATCAACTTCTACTTCAATTAACGGATAACGGCGCACCTTTACATTTTCATTGGTGACAATCGCATCAATCATTTTAGATCTATCATTAATTCGGAAATCACAATACATACTCAGGTTATCTTCGGTTGAAATCCCCGTATAAAGGCAATCCTCCCGGAAGCCAGTTTTCCTAACTGCTTGGAGAAATGTTCCATCATCCCCGACACTAGCAATGATATTTGCGTTTCGGTAATCAGTGACAATTGTAAATCCATATCGATTTGCTATTTCTACAAGCGGAGCCACTTTTGACAGCATGTCCGAATCGCGTTTGTGATAAAAGTAAATATTGCGTCTATTCTCCATATTATGTACCTCCCTAGTTAATGAGATTTTTGTAACATTATCCCCATCACAAAAATTTTCTCTAAGAAATAATGCTAGTCTGAAATTAGTTTAGCATTTTATTGAGACAATATGAAATAGGACTTGATTTTTTGAGATAAACAAAAAGGGGGGCTTACGTATTTATGAATGGAAAGCGGTGGGCCGCACTAGGGATTGCAGCAGCGTTATTCTTCATCTCGGTTGTCATTAATTTTTTATCCTCTTTTGCCTTTAAAGGATGGGAATCAAATTTCACCGATTTTATGGCTTCTGAGGAACAGCCTTTTACAGAAGAGGTTGTCAATGAAGGGAATGAATTAAAGAAAATAGTGATTCTTGATGTAAATGGGGTCATCCAGGATACAGGGGAAACAAGTTCTATCCTGCAAAGCTCTGGTTTCAATCATCAGGACTTTATGAAAAAGTTAAACCATATTAAAAAAGATGATACGGTGAAGGGAATAATTATCAAAGTCAATTCCCCCGGTGGCGGAGTGGTTGAAAGTGCAGAAATTCATGATAAATTAACTGAAATCCAAAAAGAAACCAAAAAGCCAGTCTATATTTCAATGGGATCCATGGCTGCATCGGGAGGTTATTATATTTCAACAGCGGCTAAAAAGATTTATGCCAGTCCCGAGACAATGACTGGCAGTCTCGGTGTGATTATGGAAGGGGTCAATTATAAAGGGCTTGCCGATAAATATGGTGTTGATTTCGTTACGATTAAAAGTGGTAAGCATAAGGACATTATGAGCCCAACAAGAAAAATGACCGAGGAGGAACGACAGATCTTACAGTCGATGATAAATAATTCATATCAAGGATTTGTTAAAGTTATTTCAGAGGGACGAAACCTCCCAATCACGCAGGTGAAAAAAATAGCGGATGGTCGTGTCTATGATGGCCGTCAAGCCAAGGAATTGCAGTTAATTGATGGTTTTGGTTACTTAGATGATGTGGTGAAACATATGAAAAAACAAGAGAAACTTAAAGGTGCACAAGTTGTCCGTTATTCAGACTCACTTGGGCTGGGATCCTTATTTACAATGCAGGCAAAAAAATTAATGGGTAAAGATATGGAAATGGCAGGTTTGTTGAAGGTTCTATCAAGACCGAATTCTCCGCGGCTTATGTACCTGTATGCGGAATAGGGGGAGTATCCATGGAAACGAATGAGTATCAAGAATACCCGAACGACAGAAAAGATGAACTTTCCTTTCGATATGCGGGCTTCTGGATGCGCCTATGGGCTTATCTTCTTGATTTGGTGGTAGTGGGAAGTATCGTTAGGATATTGATTAAACCAGTTTTTCGAATCGTGAATTATTCTTTATCGGAATCGTCCATGTTTGCTCCAATCTCAATCATATCTGCGTTAATCTTCTATCTGTATTTCGTACTAATGACCAAGTATCTAAATCAAACCCTAGGAAAAATGGTGTTTGGATTGAAAGTAGTTGATTTAAGAAGTGATCAAATGACATGGGGGACGATTCTCTTTCGTGAATGGATTGGCCGTTTTATTTCATCAACAATCATTGTTGGATATATAATTATTGCTTTTTTACCCAAAAAACAAGGCTTGCATGATCTATTCACTGACACAACGGTGGTACATGTGGAACGGTGATCTTAAACCTATCAACATTTGTTGGTAGGTTTATTTTTTTTTGAAAAAGCAAATACTACCCGCTGAAAGGTTGTGATTGAAATTGTTCTGGGTGCTCGTAGTTTTATCGATTCTATTGCTCTTTTTCATTCTCATTCTTTTTACTAAATTAACAATACTAATTAATTATTATCATCATAATGACAATGATGATTTAAAGATAAAATTTAAGATTTGGTTTGGATTAATAAAATATACAATTAATGTACCTTTAATAAAAGTGGATGATAATTCTCCTAGCATTGTTGTAAAAAGTAAATCTAAAATGGGGGATTCCTCAACTGAATCAACTAGCGAGGACTCCAAGCAAATCACAGCTGAAGAAGTTGAAAATAATTTATCAAATGCCAAAAAATTACTGCATCATGTATTTGGGCTACATCGGATTGTAAGGAATTTTTTTCAAAAAGTTACAATGAAAGGATTTGAGTGGAATACTTTGATAGGTTTAGGAGATGCAGCACACACAGGGACGATAACGGGTGCCATTTGGGCATTTAAAGGGAGTATCATAGGTCTTATTAGTCATTATTTAAAACTGAAGGAAATGCCAAAAATAACAGTGACTCCACATTTTCAGGCAGCCGTAATTCAAACAAGACTTACATGTATTATTCAGTTTCGTATCGGGCATGCTATTCTAGCAGGATTAAAACTGTTTATATTCTGGAGGGGCGGACTTCCGCACTTTAAAAAGAAAACAAATTTTGCAAATGATAAAACAAAATCCATTTGAAAAAGGAGGAAACAGCCATGTCTGACCATCCAATTCAAGGTTTGATGACAACTGCAATGGAAAGCCTTAAAGAAATGATTGATGTGAATACGATCATTGGTGATCCTGTTGAAACCCCTGATGGTAGTGTTATTCTGACTGTGTCAAAAGTAGGTTTTGGATTTGCCGCAGGTGGTAGTGAATTTAAGCTTGAGGGGTCTCAAAGTCAAGGGCAAGGGCAAGGGCAAGGTCAAAGTCAAAGTCAAAGTCAAAGTTCATCCCATCCATTTGGCGGCGGGAGCGGGGGCGGGGTCTCGATTACCCCAATTGCCTTTTTAATTGTCAACTCTCATGGCGTAAAAATGCTGCATTTGGATGAAAGCACTCATTTGTATGAAAAAATATTAGAGCTGGCACCTCAGGCGATAGATAAAATTCAGCAAATGTTCTCAAAAAAGGACCAGGGCCAACAGCAAAATAGTTTGCAAGGTTTGAAAAACGAGCACAAACCAAAAGAAGAACTTGAATTATAGCAGAAAAGGTTAATCTTCCGGAAGATGAGGAAGGTTAACTTTTTTCATGCAATATGTGAAAATTCAAAAGCTTATTAATTGCAAATTAGATTTTGAAAAGATATATTTACACTGTACATATTTGAAGGGAAGCGGTTTTCTATTATCCGCTAGAACTTGAACATGACAAAGGAGGATGTAAAATGGCAAATGTAACATTTAAAGGGAATCCAATTACACTTTTAGGCAATGAAGTAAAGGTAGGGGACAAAGCACCTAACTTTACTGTATTGGCAAATGATTTGTCAGAAGTTACCTTAGAAAGTACCAAAGGTCAAGTACGTTTAATTACCTCTGTCCCTTCATTGGATACGGGTGTTTGTGATGCGGAAACACGTCGTTTTAATGAAGAAGCAAACAGTTTAGGTAACGTGAAAATATTAACGGTAAGTGTTGACTTACCATTTGCACAAAAACGCTGGTGTGCTGCTAGTGGAATTGAAAATGTGCAAACACTATCTGATCATCGTGATCTCTCATTTGGTGAAGCATTTGGTGTTGCTATCCAAGAATTAAGACTGTTGGCTCGTGCTGTATTTGTTGTTGATTCTAACGATACAGTTACATATGTTGAATATGTAAGTGAAGCAACCAACCACCCGAACTACGAAGCAGCACTTGAAGCAGCTAAAGCAGCTAAATAATGTAATGATTTAGAAGGCCTCTGTGTATTGCAGGGCCTTTTTCTATGCTTAAAACTTGTATAATATGTCGATACTCATTAAAATGAATAAGGAAATTAATGAGGGTGGGGATCAAATGAGAGTTTCTCCAGTAGAACAACTGTTTACGTTATTTAATGAAACTGCACTTCTTCTGCAGGAAGAATTAAATTGTACATATTTAGAGGCACTCGCTGAGACAGGAGAGAATTTATTCCAAGGATCAATCCTGCAAGATGAGGTCAGCGAACTAACAGAAAAAAGAATGAAGAAACAATATGAACAGATTCATTTAGAAAAGTTTTCAAACGATGAAATTCGAAAAGCTTTTCAGCTGGCTATTTTAAAAGGGATGAACGATAGTGTTCAACCGAACCATCAAATGACACCTGATTCTGTTGGGATACTTATTGGCTATTTAGTTGAAAGATTTATGAAACAGTCAAACTTCCGCTTGCTTGATCCAGCAGTGGGGACGGGAAATTTGCTAACAACTGTTTTAAATCATCTTCAAAGAAAAATTGATTCTGTCGGCGTTGAGATTGATGACCTTCTTATAAAGCTTGCCTATGTTAATGCAAATTTACAAGCTCATCCTATTCAACTCTTCAATCAAGACAGTCTTGAACCGATGTTTATTGATCCTGTTGATGCAGTAATCGCAGATTTGCCCGTAGGCTTTTATCCAAATGATGTCAGAGCTGCAGATTATCAAGTCAGTGTAAGTGAAGGGCATACTTACTCTCATCATCTATTCATGGAACAAAGTGTCCGTCATACAGTGCCAGGCGGGTATTTATTCTTTCTTATTCCTAATGGATTATTTGAAAGTGACCAAGCACCACAATTACATGAATTTTTTAAAGAGCATGTGATTGTTCAAGGATTACTCCAATTACCAATAAGCATGTTTAAAAATAAAAATACAGCGAAAAGTATCATTATCTTGCAAAAAAAAGGAGAAGGTGTAATGCCTCCTAAGCAAGCATTACTGGTTGAATTACCAAATCTTTCAAGTGCTGTAGAGATGGACAAAATACTATTCCAAATGGATAAATGGTTTCAAGAAAACAAAGGATGAACCGAGATTATTCTCTAGGTTCATCCTTTTTTAATATTGTAAAATAAGAAATATCAGAATACATTTTCATTTGTAATGTAACCGCTGCCACGAGAAATTTGCCTTGAAATAAACTATACACAATGATTCAATTAAGGATGAAAATAATCAAGAGTGGTTTGAGCAAAATAATGTTGTACTACTCAAAAAAAATGCCAAACCAGTGTTGTTATATAAAAGGAGCGGTAACAATATGTCAAAAATTATTGCAATTAATGCGGGGAGTTCTTCCTTGAAGTTTCAATTGTTTGAAATGCCAAGTGAAGATGTCATTACAAAAGGATTAATCGAAAGAATCGGTTTAAATGATTCAATTTTTAATATAACGGTTAATGGTGAAAAAATCCAAGAAATAATTGATATTCCTGATCATGAAGTAGCTGTAAAAATGCTATTAGATAAATTAACAACTCTAGGTATTATCAAATCCTTAAATGAAATTGTTGGAATGGGACACCGTGTGGTCCATGGTGGAGAAACATTTAATGATTCTGCTCTCATTACTGACGAAGTAATAAAGAAAATTGATGAATTATCTGAACTTGCGCCATTGCATAACCCAGCCAATCTAACAGGAATTAAGGCCTTCATGAGCGTACTTCCTAATGTTCCAGCAGTAGCTGTATTTGATACGGCATTCCACCAAACGATGCCGGACAGCTCTTACCTATACAGCTTACCAATGGAGTACTACGAAAAGTATGGTATTCGTAAGTATGGTTTCCATGGAACTTCTCATAAATATGTTTCTCAACGTGCAGCAGAACTTCTTGGGCGACCTGTTGAACAATTGCGTCTAATTTCTTGTCACTTAGGAAACGGTGCAAGTATTGCAGCAATTGAAGGCGGTATGTCCATTGACACATCTATGGGCTTTACACCACTGGCCGGGGTGACCATGGGTACTCGTTCAGGTAATATTGACCCAGCATTGATCCCATATATTATGGAAAAAACCAATCAAACAGCTGAAGAAGTACTTGATGTCCTTAATAAAAAGAGTGGTATGCTAGCCATGTCCGGTTTCTCAAGTGATTTACGTGATATTGAAATTGAAGCGAAAAAAGGCAATGAGCGTGCGAAACTTGCCTTGGATGTTTTTGCTAATCGAATTCATAAATACATCGGTTCTTATGCTTCACGAATGAACGGTGTAGATGCAATTATTTTCACAGCAGGAATTGGGGAAAATAGTGACACCATTAGGGAAAATGTTTTAAGAGGTCTAGAATTTATGGGTGTTTATTGGGATCCAGCTCTTAACAAAGTTAGAGGCGAAGAAGCATTTATTAACTACCCACACTCACCAGTAAAAGTATTAATCATCCCAACAAACGAAGAAGTGATGATTGCCCGCGACGTTATACGTCTTGGTAACATTCATTAATCGATAATATTAAAAGGCAAAAGCTAGGGCATAGCTTTTGTCTTTTGTCTTTTTATCAAGGTAATTCTTTATGATATACTTGAAAAAGAAAGCCTTGCACTGGGAGGAATCAAACATGCCATTAACAGACCGTGAAGCAATGGTCTTGAATGAAATACAGGATTGGGAAAGAAATTTATTTGAATTCGAGCCGAATGATTTCCAATTAACCTATGAAAAATTTCTGCAGCAATCATTCTCATTATTGCCTGAAAAGGTTCAAAGCCAATTCTTTTCAGTGATCGATAGCTGGCTGTTTCATTTACATAGCATGATCCAAGGTTCTCAGCTGCAAATGGATGCAAAGGAGAGAATTCTTTCATCGGGGCGAATCTTTTATAAGGATCTAGAAGAAATTGCAGATCTAAAAAAATTAAGCATTGAACAATTACAATATATTGCTGAGCAGCAAATTGCCCGTCATCGGTTTTATTCCTTTGCGCAAGGGGGATTAGCTGGGACTGGTGGTCCACTGCTATTAAGCACAGATATACCAGCGATAGCAGTAATTAATTTAAGGGTTGTCCAATTAATAGCGATGACTTACGGGGTGGAAGTGAATACCCCATTTGAAATGATGACCTCTCTGAAGGTCTTTCACACGGCTACACTACCTCCAAGACTGCAAAGAGCAGGCTGGACCTCGCTGATGGAAGAATTAGAGGCGCAGGAAGACTATTATTTTTATGAAGGAAATGAAGAAATAACTGATATCACCTGGCTTGAACAACCAGTTCAACAACTTATGAAAGCGCTGGTCATTTCGCTGTTCAGAAAAAAAACGATTCAAGGAATACCGCTTGTCAGCATGGCCATTGGTGCTGGTGCAAATTATCAGTTAACTAGAAAAGTAACGGATGTGGCTCATAAATATTATCAACTACGTTACCTACGAGAAAAAGAGGAGTTAATGGGATGAGTACACAAGAACATAAAAAGGCCGCACCTAGAAAAGTTAATTGCAAAGTTATAACAGTTAGTGATACAAGAACAAAGGAAACAGATAAAAGTGGAAAGTTAATGATGGAATTGCTTGAACATGCAGGACACAAGATTGTTGATTACGTCATTGTAAAAGATGAAGCTGAGCCCATCCAAGATGAAATCGTAAAAGGATGTGGAATGGAAGAAATTGATGTCATTATAACAAATGGCGGAACGGGGATTGCCAAGCGGGACGTAACGATTGAAACGGTAGAAAAATTACTTGATAAAGAGATTGTCGGTTTTGGTGAAATATTCCGGATGTTGAGTTTTCAAGAAGATATTGGTTCGGCAGCTATTCTTTCTAGGGCTATTGCTGGTGTGGTAAAAAATAAAGCAGTATTCTCTACCCCTGGCTCCACAGGTGCCGTGAAGCTCGCCATGAATAAATTAATTCTGCCTGAACTAGGGCATGTAGTTAGAGAGATACAAAAAGACCTCTAAATAGAGAAAACTCCCTTTTTCGATGGAAAGGGAGTTTTCTATTGATGGGCTTTTGTTGAAAGCACTTCGTTTGCTCGGTACCATAGCCATAAATCATTAATAATGGAAGCGAGTTCTGCGATTTCCGTGTTCAGTTGACATGAACGTGGAAAATTACATTCATTGGAGAGAAGTGTTTGTTTCAAATTAATTTCGGTTTCAAGTTCACTAATCCGGTCAGGGATCGAACCGCGGACTTGTTCCCAGTAAAAGAGAATCTTTTGTTGTGTTTCCTCGTTGTATTGGTCCCATTCCAAAGTTAATTCGGGTACTGGAATACCAAGACGATGATCAAAAGAAAAATATTCTTCCATACGATTGCCTCCAATCCGACTGACTACTTTTTATTTTACTATAGATTTACCACCCATTCACTACAAATCTATGTTTAATATTTGTGGGCTGTGTTAAACTTGTCTGTTGATTTCCGTTCCAGGCACTTCGCTTTCCGCGGGNNCCCGTACTCCCGCAGGAGTCTTCGTGCCTTCCACTCCTATCAACAGAGTACAAAAACAACAGTAATCTTTACCTCAGTATATTTGTAAAGAAAGCACGAAGCTTAAAATCAGCTGCGTGCTTTCGACTATTAGGCGATATCTTTTTCTGTGCGAATTACGAGTACGTCACAATGTGCATAACGAGTAATATGTTCAGATACGCTGCCGATAATAAACCTCTCGACAACATTTAATCCAGTTGCACCGCAGATAATCAAATCCACTTCGTGTTTTTTAGCTAAATCTCTTGGGATACGTATTTTTGGAGAACCATAATCAATTTCATATTGCACTTTAGTTAGGCCCGCATCCTCGGCTTGCTTGCGGTAATTTTCAAGCATATCTTTTGCAGCCTTTTCCGCTCGATCTTCAACGACCGTGTCATAAGCCTCAATTAATGCAAATGTTCTAGTGTCAATAACGTGGACTAATAATAGGGTGGCATCATTTCTCTTGGCTATTTCAATCCCTTTTTTAAAAGCCCAATCAGCCTCTTTTGAACCATCAATAGCGACTAAAATATTTCTATATTTAAGTCCCATGATTAATCATCTCCTTACTTAAATTATACATTATTTAACAAGGAATAACTGTTGCAACTTTTCGAACAATATAGAGGTAACCTCAATGGAAAGGAGAATTGAATGATGGGTAAAAATGAACAAAACAAAAAGTTTTTGTTTGAGTTTAATGAGCATGGTGCCAATGAAGTAAGCCAGCTAATTTTGGACTCATATAACAGTGGATTTATTGGCGAAGGTACAGCGATTGCAGACAGTGATGATTTTGCAGGAACCGAGAATTAATGTAATGTCGTACGGACTGTCCTTAAGGGGATAGTTCTTTTTTTGTGGTCAAATGTCTTGGAATTTTCGAAATCAAGGGCAAATACCCAAGAATATGCATTTACTTATGCATATTCTTTAGTGTGTCTATTAATAAAAATGAGGAGGAGAAACATGAGCACAGAAATGTATGGAATGCCTAATAACGTAGATGTGAACTATAATATGGTAGAACCTGCGGATGAAAGGATACATGGATTCCACGGAGGATTTGGCCACTTTGGCGGTTTTGGCCGTCCGGGCTTTGGATTTGGTCGCCCTGGCTTTGGATTTGGCCGCCCAGGATTTGGATTTGGTTTTGGACGCCCAGGATTTGGTTTTGGTGGATTTGGCTTTGGGGTCCCATTCTTAACTGGTTTAGCAGCAGGTGCTTTATTAACTCCAGGTTGGGGATACGGATATCCTTACTACCCGCCATACCCATACCCATACCCATATTATCCTTGGTATTATTAAAAAAAAGGGCTTTGCCATTTTGGCAAAGCTTTTGCTTTAGTTTTTGTCGAAATCTAATGTTCCTTCGTTAATGTTACGAAGTTACATCTTCCTTTGGAAAAAGGTTATAATTAAATTGTCTTGGTTAATTTTACTAATTTGAATTTATTTGGAGGTAAGTACATGCGGATCGGAGTACCTAAAGAAATCAAAAATAATGAAAACCGTGTAGCCATGACACCAGCCGGAGTAATCAACCTGGTTAAATTTGGTCATGAGGTTTTTATTGAAAATGGAGCTGGGCTTGGATCTGGTTTTTTAAATGAGGATTATGAATCAGCAGGTGCAAAACTTGTAGATTCAGCAGAAGAAGCATGGTCCATGGAAATGGTGATGAAGGTGAAAGAACCGCTTCCAAGCGAATATAAATACTTTCGTGAAGGATTAATATTATTTACATATTTACATCTTGCACCTGAACCAGAATTAACGAAGGCGTTAATTGATCAAAAAGTAATAGGTATCGCCTATGAAACGGTGCAGCTGCCAAATAGAAGCTTACCATTGTTAACGCCGATGAGTGAGGTAGCTGGCAGAATGGCACCACAAATAGGTGCCCAATTCCTTGAAAAAGTTCATGGGGGAATGGGAATTCTTTTATCTGGTGTCCCGGGGGTCCAAAGAGGAACTGTTACCATTATCGGCGGAGGTGTGGCCGGAACGAATGCGGCTAAAATGGCGATTGGATTAGGAGCTAAAGTGACTATTATTGATTTAAATCCAGATCGTCTTCGTCAATTAGATGATATTTTTGGCTCAGAAGTGACGACCCTTATGTCCAATCCTTATAATCTCGCTGAAGCAGTGAAGGATTCGGATTTGGTGATTGGTGCCGTTCTTATTCCTGGAGCAAAAGCCCCGAAACTCGTAACGGAAGCAATGATTCAATCGATGAAACCAGGTAGTGTTGTTGTGGATATTGCGATCGATCAGGGAGGGATTTTTGAAACCACTGACCGTATTACCACGCATGACAATCCAACCTATGTGAAACATAATGTTGTTCATTATGCTGTTGCAAACATGCCGGGGGCGGTCCCAAGAACTTCTACCATTGCCTTGACAAATGTAACGGTCCCTTATGCCGTGCAAATTGCTAACAAGGGATACAAACAAGCTTGTCTCAGCAGTGAAGCATTGTTAAAAGGAATCAACACACTGGGCGGCTACGTAACCTATCAAGCAGTCGCAGAAGCACACGGGCTGGAATTCTTAGATACAAAAACGCTACTTGAAAAATAATAACCTTACACGGGAGGAGGGACAGAATGTTCCTCTTCTTTTTTATAAAATAAAAACCAGCTCCTAAAAGGAACTGGTTTAAAATACATACTATGTAGCCGCATTTGCCGTATTAATATAAGAAAGTTTTAAACCACCACTCCTCAAAGTGGGTGTTCTCAGAAACCCTTCCTGCATGTCCTCCAAGTCTTATAGACAGAGGCTTGTCATTCCAGCTCCAATGGTTAAACTCCCTTTTACAGCTTAAAGGTTAAAACTTTATTATGACTACGAACAACGCAGCTTGTATTAGTATAATATATCAATTCTGCTTAAATTTCAATGTAAAAAAATTACAAATGAAATTATTTTATGATCTGCAAGTCTTTAGGGAACTTTGTAAGAACTTTTGCCCCGTCTGCAGTAATATATATGTCATCTTCTATCCGAACACCGGCCACATTTGGTACATAGATACCTGGCTCAATCGTGTAGATCATACCTTCCTCAATAATGAGTGGGTTTGTTTCTGTCAATGATGGATACTCGTGGACGCTAATTCCGAGCCCATGACCGAGTCTATGTGGAAAATATTCTCCATAGCCCGCATCAGAAATAATTCGACGGGCAGTCAGGTCTACTTCTGCAGCTGTTACTCCTGGCTTGCTTACTTCAATTGCAGCCAGCTGAGCTTTTAATACAGTGTCATAGATGTCTTTTTGCTTGTCATCAATGTCCCCGTAAGCCACAGTTCTAGTGATATCTGAACAATACCTATCAACAACCACACCCAAATCAAATAAGACAAGATCTCCTTTTTGAATTTTCGTCTCTCCTGGATTTCCATGTGGAGAAGCGGCATTAGCTCCGGTAAGAACCATGGTTGAAAACGACATTTCGGTAACGCCCTTTTGTTTTAAGGCGTACTCTAAAGCATTTAGTATTTCCAGCTCTGTTTTGCCTTCCTTAATTTCACTAGCCCCGAATTCAACGGCGAAATCAGCAAGAGCACATGCTTCTTCAATAATTTTTAATTCCTTGGCGTCTTTAATCATTCGAAGCATGCGCAATTTTTCTTCAGCAGAAACAAAGGCTGCTTGTGGGAATAATTTTGAGAGGTGTTCATAGCGTTCTACATTCATATGTTCTTTTTCAATGGCTGCTTTTGATACACTCTTTATTCTATTATTAATAGAATTTAAAATCATTTCCCATGGGTTTTCGATATCACTATAACCTAGAATTTCATGGTCCCAGCCTGACCGTTTGGCATCGGGCACTTCCATTGCAGGGCAGACAAGGAATGGCTCTTCCGTTTGAAAGACTGCAAGTGCGAGCAGCCGTTCATGTGGATTGGTGTAATATCCGCTTAAATAAAATACATTCTCTGAAGAGGTTAGAAAACTAACTTCTATATCGTTTTCCCTCATCCATGATTGAAGTTTAGTTAATCGTTGATTCATGTTAACTCCCCCTATGTAATTCATATCCTATTTGAGAGTATCAATTAAAACATGAAAAGTAAACTTTCGATACATTTAGGTCTACCTGCTTAATTTCGATAATCTAGGATTATACTAGAGATTATGGAAGGAATTCCATTCATTGTATGGAAATAAGTAAAGGAAGAAAATGAGGGGAGCGAATGTGATGAAAATATCATATCACGGACATTCAGTAGTTCAAATTCAAACAAATGGAAAAAATATTATAATTGACCCATTTATTAATGGGAATCAATTAACAGACTTGAAAGTGGATGAAACAAGCCCTGATGTCATTATCTTATCACATGGACACAACGACCATGTCGGGGATACGGTCGAGTTAGCAAAGAAAAATAATGCTCTTGTTGTGGCCAACCATGAACTTTCCACTTACCTAAGCTGGCAGGGAGTGAACACCCATGGCATGCATATTGGCGGAGCCCATCAATTTGAGTTCGGCAAAGTTAAATTAACGCAAGCTTTTCACGGTTCAAGCTATACATCGGAAAATAATGAAATCATTTATTGTGGCATGCCTGCTGGGATTTTATTTATGAATGAGGGAAAAACCATTTATCACGCTGGAGATACCGGATTATTTTCAGATATGAAACTAATTGGTGACCGCCATCCGATTGACGTAGCGTTCCTGCCAATAGGTGATAATTTTACCATGGGTCCTGAAGATGCAGCATATGCTGCAAAACTGCTAAGAGCTAAAACAGTTGTACCAATTCACTTTAATACATTCCCGCCAATTAAACAGGATCCTTTCAAGTTTATAGAAATGCTGGAAGATAAAAACGGAAAAGTACTCCAACCCGGCGAAGCATTTGAATTTTAAATGTTCTAGGTAATTTACATACTTTTTTCGCTCCCCTATGCATAAATATGGAACAAGCAGTCTTTATAGGGGAGGAAATGAAGATGAAAAAGAACAGATATTTACTTTGCCTGTTACTCTGTGGCTTCTTGCTTTATTATGGAGTCCCGCGCATATCCATTTATGCCGATGGTGCCGAAGGGATATTTTCAGTAGCCTGGCTTGCATTTGCGTTAATGGTCATTGCCGGAAATCTAACTGGTTTGCTTTATAGCCCAAAAAGGCAGGGTCAAAAACCTCATGTCGAGCGACGAGTAAAGAGGAAATCCAGATCCTTTCATTGATAATTAACGGCAATGTGAGAATCCGCATTGAATCAAGGCTTTTAACACTCTATAATAAAATTTATACGTAATCCGGATTATTCGTAACTGAATGATTGGAACTTGACTATAAAAAGGGTGAAGGTCTTGGCCACAAAGCATGAACAAATTTTACAATATATAGATGGACTCCCAATTGGGGAAAAAATATCTGTCAGGCAAATTGCTAAGGCGATGACTGTGAGTGAAGGTACTGCCTACCGCGCGATTAAGGAAGCGGAAAATAAAGGATATGTTAGTACCATCGAACGCGTTGGAACGATTAGAATCGAACGGAAGAAGAAAGAAAACATTGAAAAGCTGACTTTTGCAGAAGTAGTAAACATTGTTGATGGACAGGTGTTAGGCGGAAGAACAGGGTTGCATAAAACATTAAGTAAGTTTGTGATTGGTGCAATGAAATTAGAAGCCATGATGCGCTATACGGAAGCTGGAAACCTGTTGATTGTTGGAAATCGAACGCAGGCACATGAACTAGCCTTAAAAGCAGGAGCCGCTGTACTCATTACCGGTGGATTCGATGCGGAAGAACATATTAAGAAACTAGCAGATAAACTCGAAATACCGGTGATCTCAACTAGCTATGATACGTTTACGGTTGCAACAATGATTAACCGGGCGATTTATGACCAATTGATTAAAAAAGAAATAATACTGGTTGAGGATATTCTAACGCCTCTTGTCGATACTTTTTATCTCAAAACCACGGATAAGGTGTCCAGATGGCACGAATTTAATCAACAAACTGCTCACAGTCGCTATCCTGTTGTCGATCAGAACATGAAAATACAAGGGATGGTTACAAGCAAAGATATTTTAGGTCAAGGTATGGATACTACTATCGATAAGATTATGACCAAACACCCAATGTCTGTTAATGGGAAAACAAGTGTGGCCTCAACTGCGCATACAATGGTCTGGGAAGGAATTGAAGTTCTTCCTGTTACGGATGATGCTAACCGGCTAGAGGGGATCATCAGCAGGCAGGACGTATTAAAGGCCTTACAAATGAACCAACGGCAGCCACAGGTGGGAGAAACCATTGATGATATCGTTACCAACCAAATGGTATTAATTCAGGGTAAAGCTAAAGGAGAAGAGGTTTACTCTTGTGAAGTAACACCACAAATGACTAATCATCTGGGAACCATTTCATATGGCGTTTTTACTACCATCGTCTCCGATGCTGCCAATCGAGTGTTACGATCCTATAAAAAAGGTGACCTTGTTGTTGAAAATATGACCATTTACTTTATTAAACCAGTTCAGATGGAAAGTACATTAGAAATATATCCAAAAGTACTTGAAGTAGGGCGCAAATTTGGAAAAGTGGATGTTGAGGTTTTCAATGAAGGCGTATTAGTCGGGAAAGCGATGATGATGTGTCAACTGCTAGATCGAAGTTAGAAAGAAAAGCGGAAGCTACTTGGCACTGGATCTAGATAGTTATCGAAATAAACAAAGCCGCTTCATAAGAGAAGCGGCTTCAGACTTTTTATTTTTGTAATTCAAAATTCTTTGCTTCCTCGATTGCGAAAGGAAGGTAATGCTTGTATTTTTTGTAACCAATCCAGCTGAATATGGCTCCATAAACAATAAAAACTGCGGCAACAATATACATAACCGTTGTTTCGGAAATAAATAACATGTGATTAATTCCGAATAAAGAGACAAAAAGCCCTAATGCAATATTTGATTTAGCCGCAAGCCATTTCTTTTCTACTAAACGGTTGCTTCTGATGTATTTTGTTTTATAAAATAGGTAGAAAGCAAAGAGTATAGCAATTAATATAACAAGTACAAACATATTATTTCCTCCAAGCATAGAAAATCTTCTATTATTGTACCTGTAAAAACAAAAAAAGACCACCATGGTTTATGAGTTGGTAAAGGAGAAGCGCCCATGATTGAGCAAATATTAGCAGAGATTGAAAAATATGAAACCATAATCATTCACCGTCACGTCCGTCCAGACCCGGATGCATATGGTTCACAAGGCGGCTTGGCAGCTATTTTACAAGAATCCTTTCCGGATAAAAAGATTTATGCTGTTGGTCTAGAAGAACCAACTCTTCATTACATGCGCAGGCTGGATGTGATTGAAGATGAAGTTTACAATGGGGCATTAGTAATCGTTTGTGATACTGCAAATGAGGAAAGAATTTGTGACAAACGATACACACTTGGTGATAAATTAATAAAAATTGATCACCACCCAAATGAAGACCCATATGGTGATTTACTATGGGTGGATACAAGTGCCAGCTCATGCAGCGAAATGATTTATGAATTTTATCTAAAGGGACAAGCCAAAGGGCTAAAAATGAACGATTCAGCAGCTAGACTTCTATACGCTGGTATAGTCGGCGATACGGGCAGATTTCTATTCCCGAGTACAACAGAAAAAACGCTGGGCTATGCTGGAGAATTGATCCATTATAATTTTTCTCGTACCGAGTTATTTGACAAGATGTATGAATTAGATCTCAATATCGTTAAATTAAACGGATATATACTTCAAAATTTTGAACTTCAGGAAAACGGTGTTGCATCGGTTAAATTAACAAAAGAACTTCTCGAAGAATACAATGCAAAACCAGCAGAAGCATCACTGCTTGTCGGAATATTAGGGAATGTAAAAGGGATTAAGGCATGGGTATTCTTTATTGAGGAAGACGAGCAAATAAGAGTCCGGCTGCGTTCCAAAGGCCCAGTTATTAATGTAGTTGCAAGAAAGTTCAAAGGAGGAGGACATCCACTAGCTTCCGGAGCCTCCATCTATTCGTGGAACGAAGTAGACGATGTATTAAAAGCACTTGGTGAAGTTTGTGAAACCTATTCTTTAAGCAAATAGAAAAAATCGGCCCTCGTAGAAGGGGCCGATTTCTTGTTATTCAAACTGAATCTCTAGTTGAATGGAAAGGTTGGTATAAAAAACCATTTCTTTAACCTTGAGTTTATATCTTTTATCATTTATTTTTACGGGCTTATTTTCAATAATCTTTTTCAGAAGGTCCTTACTTTTATAGACGGTTTCAATATCTTTTGCTAGCATCATACTAATATCATCTTTCACTGAGTCTTCTGTCTCTAAAACACTTAATGAGTCAAGTTTATACTTTTCCCAGTTTGTAATTCGAATATTGATTTTCTGTACCGTCAGCTGTTCGATATTCCGTTTGTTGATTTCTTTATATTCTTCTTGCCAAATTTTTTTCTCCTCGTTTAAGTCCACAATCTCCTGGGCTTGTTTCCGAATTAATTCGGTGTTCTCTTCCTGCCAGACTCCGTAAATATATAAAAAAATGCACCAGCTTATAGCGCCCCCGACGGCCATTCCTGCAAAAAAACGCTGCCAGGCAGGTTTTCGATATAATGGCGGAATTCTCATGATGAGATATGCTCCTGTGTTAACCAATTAATGATAAGGGCACCAGTCTGGGCACCACCTAAGGCGGAGAGGATTAATAAAAACTGTTTAAAAAGATCCTTTGTATCGGCGTTAAATAAACCTCTTTCAAATGTATAAACCGCGTCGAACGTTCCACCTATAGCGGATACAATGGCCCAGATTCTTAGCGCTGAAGATAAGCGATAAACAGTTGTCAGCGGCGGCTGCCCGGTTAGGAATGAAGCAATTCCCCCTATAAGTGATCCGCCGAGTACGACTCCCAAGGCAATAAAGTAGCTTTCAATAAAAGCAGGAAAAAAACCAATCTCTTTCATCATGTCAACCGCCTCTACACATAGTCAATACCCAATACTCATGTATATGGACAAACTAATAGAAATATGTTTTTTAAAATGGATAGGATTAGGCTCCCCGGACCGCCCGCGGAAAGCGAAGCGCCTGGAGTGGAAATCAACAGGCAAATTTACCAGAGCATAAAATGAGAACATATTTTCCTTTTTGGCAATTAAGTTTTATAATAGAGGGAGAGATTTTCGAATTAAGGGGGTGACAATATGTCTTTTATTCACCTGCATGTATATAGTGCCTATAGTTTATTATCAAGTACGGCATCAGTCCCGGATTTAATAAAAAATGCACAGTCAAAAGGTTTTTCTGCCATTGCGTTAACGGACAGGAACGTCATGTACGGAACCATTGAATTTTATAAATTGTGCCAAAAAAATAATATGAAACCTATTATTGGATTAACAGTGGATGTGGAAAGTGAGTACACCTCTAATGAATCCTTTCCACTAGTCTTACTCGCTGAAAATGATTCTGGTTATAGAAATCTTTTAAAGATATCTAGTACCGTTCAAACCAAAACGGATCATGGAATCCCTTTGAAATGGCTGAAACATTATTCAGATGGTCTCATTGCGCTTACTCCTGGTCTCGAAGGAGAAATTGAGCAGTTGCTCATTAATGGCGACGAGGAAAGGGCTAAAGAACTAATTAGAAAACTAGATTCCATTTTTGGCAAGAATAACTTTTTCCTAGCAATTCAAAATCACCAACTCGAACAAGAAACAAAAATGAGAAATATGCTTACTAGTTTGTCCAAAGAAATGAATGTCCCGATTGCAGCCACAAATCAGGTCCATTATTTAGAAAAAGAAGATATGTTTGCCCATGAGTGTTTGTTAGCCATAAAAAATGGTGATAAATTGCAAGATGACCACAGAGAAACGTTAGAAAACGATCAGTTCTATTTAAAAACTGCAAGTGAAATGGTCGATTGTTTTTCAGATTTCCCCGATGCATTAGAAAACACAATCCGAATTGCTAACAGATGTCAATTTAACATTGAGTTAAATAAAACCTACTTGCCTGCATTTCCAACAGAAAAAGGGATTCCTGCTGAGGACTACCTTGAAATGTTGTGCAAACAGGGATTAAGTGAACGTTTTTCCTCGCCTGCGCAGGAATATTTTGAACGGTTGTCCTATGAATTAGCGGTCATTAAACGGATGAAGTTTAGCAATTATTTTTTAATTGTGTGGGATTTTATGAAATACGCACGTGAGAATGGGATTTTAACTGGGCCTGGGAGGGGTTCAGCAGCGGGTTCATTGGTGGCTTATGTTTTATACATTACAGATGTGGATCCACTAAAGCATAATCTACTATTTGAGAGGTTTTTAAATCCTGAACGAATTTCTATGCCGGATATAGATATTGATTTTCCAGACCATCGCCGTGATGAGGTGATTAACTATGTTGCAGGAAAATACGGTGAACTGCATGTCGCACAGATCGTTACCTTTGGAACGCTTGCAGCCAAGGCAGTACTTAGAGATATTGGCAAGGTATTCGGGTTAAATTCCAAGGAGCTTGAACATGTATCAAGGATGATCCCGTCACGATTAGGAATTGACCTTAAAGGTGCCTATAAAGAATCAGAAGCCCTAAGAAAGTTTATTAATGAAAGTCCTATGAATAAACGCCTATTTGAAACGGCTTTAAAACTAGAAGGACTGCCGCGTCATACTTCCACACATGCAGCTGGTGTAGTCATAAGTGAGAAGCCGCTCATTGATTTAATCCCCATCCAACGAGGGTCTAACCATGTTTTTCTAACACAATTTTCAATGGAACATCTGGAGGAAATCGGCCTCTTAAAAATGGACTTTCTAGGCTTGCGGAACCTTACATTGATTGATTCAATTGTATCCTCAATCACACGTAAAACAGGTAAGAAAATAAATATAGGTTCGATACCATTAGATGACACATTGACTTTTGCGCTATTAGCCAAAGGTGAAACAACGGGTGTATTTCAGCTGGAGTCAGAAGGAATGCGCAAGGTTTTAACACGTCTTAAGCCTTCCCGATTTGAAGATATTGTTGCAGTCAATGCCTTATACCGCCCAGGACCAATGGAAAATATCCCGCTCTTTATTGATAGGAAACACGGTATTCAAAAAGTTGACTATCCACACCCTGATTTACGGCCAATCCTTGAGAATACATATGGTGTTATTGTCTACCAAGAACAAATTATCCAAATAGCTTCAAAAATGGCTGGATTCTCACTTGGTGAAGCCGATTTATTAAGACGGGCAGTTGGAAAAAAGAAAAAGGATATTCTTGATCAAGAGCGCAGCCATTTTGTTCAAGGAGCCCTAAAAAAAGGGTATGAACATACCTTAGCTAATGATATTTATGATTTAATCGTTCGCTTTGCTAACTATGGATTTAATCGAAGTCATGCCGTTGCCTATAGTATGATCGCCTATCAATTAGCATATTTAAAAGCAAATTATCCGGTTTATTTTATGGCTGGTCTGCTTACCTCGGCAATAGGAAACGACACGAAAATAGCACAATACGTGATGGAGACGAAACAAAAAGAAATCACAGTCCTGCCACCATCCATCAACTATAGCGGGTACTCCTTTCAAGTGGAACAAGAGGGAATCCGTTTCAGCCTGGCAGCGATAAAAAGTGTGGGGGCTGCTGCCTTAAAAGAAATCTTTCAGGCCAGGAAAAAGAAAAAGTTTGTTGACTTATTTGATTTTTGTATTCGGGTATCTACTAAAGCCATCAATCGAAAGACGCTCGAGTTCCTGGTTCACTCTGGCTGCTTCGACGAATTTGGTGAAGATCGTGCTGTATTGCTTGCTAGTTTAGATGTGGCGATGGAACATGCACAAATATTTAAACCGGCTGACAATAACCAATTTGATTTGTTTGAAGATGAATTCATGCCAAAGCCGAAATACCTGCAAGTGGATCCAATCAGCCAGGAGAATAAGCTGACATTTGAAAAAGAGGCCCTTGGTTTTTATCTTTCTGACCATCCGGTATCTATTTACGAAGAGCAGCTGAAACGAAGTGGTGCACAATCCTTATTTGGAATAACTCATAAGAACCAGCGGGTCGCTACTGGAGTATATATCACCTCAATGAAATCAATTCGCACCAAAAAAGGTGATTCAATGGCCTTTTTAACGATCAGTGATTCAAGCGGTGAAATGGAAGCCGTCGCCTTTCCTAATGTATACAAGAAATATTCGCACCTATTAGGACATGGGAAGTTTACATTGCTCGAGGGGAAAATCGAAGAACGTGATGGGAAACAGCAATTTATCATTCAACACGTTTTTCATATAGAAGAGTGGCTAAAAACAAAAACAAGTAAACAATCAGTATTATATTTGAAAATAATAGAGGAAAAACAAGATGACAAATTACTTTTCCAAATTCACCAGCTCATTAAAGAAAACCAAGGAACTGCATCCGTCATTTTACACTATGAAAAAAGCCGCAAAACAATAAAGTTAGGTGAAGAAAATAATATCAATCCAACCTTTGAATTATTGCAATTATTAAGAGGGATGCTTGGCCCGAAAAATGTCGTCCTGAAGGAATAATTCTTTACAACTATCACAGATATGTTATAGTGATAATGAGACAAGTGTGGTCTGACCACTAATAATAGCGGGCTGCATAAGTGAGAAAGTTTGTAAATGTTTGTAAAAATTTGAGGGGTGGATATCTTGACATTACGTGAAGAAGCATTACATATGCATCGAATTAACAAGGGAAAGTTAGAGTCGAAATCAAAAGTTCAAGTCCGAAATGCACATGATCTTAGCTTAGCTTATTCACCAGGTGTTGCAGAGCCATGTAAAGATATCTATGAGAAACCAGAATTGGTTTACGAATATACCATGAAAGGGAATATGGTTGCCGTTGTTTCCGATGGAACAGCTGTTCTTGGACTGGGGAATATTGGACCAGAAGCAGCCCTGCCTGTAATGGAAGGTAAGTCAGTATTGTTTAAAAGTTTTGCCGGAGTTGATGCATTTCCAATCTGTTTAAACACAACCGATGTAGACAAAATTGTTGAAACGGTGAAATTGCTTGAACCTACTTTTGGCGGCGTTAATTTGGAAGATATTGCTGCGCCCAATTGTTTTGTCATTGAAGAACGATTGAAAAAGGAAGCAAATATCCCAATATTCCATGATGACCAGCATGGTACAGCTATTGTAACAGTAGCAGGGCTTGTTAATGCACTAAAGTTAGTTGGCAAAAAAATGACCGAAATTAAAGTTGTCGCAAACGGTGCCGGCGCTGCTGGGATTGCAATTATTAAATTGTTATATAGTTATGGTGTAAGGGACATAATTATGTGTGATACCAAAGGAGCCATTTATGAAGGGCGTCCACAAGGTATGAATTCGGTGAAAGCTGAAGTTGCAAAGTTTACAAATCGGGATAATCTATCAGGAAGCCTTGAAGATGTAATCAAAGGTGCGGATGTATTTATTGGGGTTTCAGTTGCAGGTGCACTTTCTAAAGAAATGGTCGCGTCCATGAATTCTGATTCTATTATTTTTGCAATGGCCAATCCGGACCCTGAAATTATGCCAGCTGATGCAAAAGCTGTTGGAGCGAAAGTGGTAGGAACTGGTCGTTCAGATTTTCCAAACCAAGTTAACAATGTTCTAGCCTTTCCAGGAATTTTCCGTGGTGCACTCGATGTTCGCGCTACACATATAAATGAAAAAATGAAAGTTGCGGCAGCAGAAGCTATTGCCAACCTGATCAGCCCGGATGAACTTAATGCGGATTATGTTATTCCAGGACCTTTTGATCCAAGAGTCGCACCAGATGTAGCCGCAGCTGTAGCAAAAGCAGCGATGGAAACAGGTGTTGCCCGTATTAAGGTTGATCCAGAAGAAATAAAGGAAAAAACAAAGAGGCTCGCTATTATTGGTAAAAGTGAGTGATCGGTAAGTGGTAAATAACACCAAGGTCTACTTAGAAGTTGTTAAGCAACTACGAGAAATGATTACCAATGATGGTTTAGAAACTGGAGATAAGATTCCTTCTGAACGTGAATTGTCTGAGCGCCTGAATTTCGGGCGCTCTTCCATTAGAGAGGCCCTTAGAGCATTAGAATTGCTTGGTCTAATTGAAACAAGACGTGGTGAAGGGACGTTTATTCGGGATTTTAGGGGAAATCATCTCGTTCAGTTGCTTAGTACATTTATTTTGCAAGATGAAAAAGCGAAAAGAGATGTGTTTGAAACAAAGAACTTTATTGAGATGGATTGCCTTCGATTAGCCATTCATAAAATAGATGATCAAAGTATTGAAAACTTAAAAAAATGGGTGAATCAGCAAGGAATTATAGATGATAATGATTTTTTTTATCAAATAGTTGAAATCGCAGATAACCACCTCTTTGCTAGAATTTGGTCCATCTTAAAGGATTATTACTACTCTTTTGGTTCAAGCAAGATGATCTATTCTCGTGAAAACTATTTAAGCTTGCTTGAGGCTTTAGCCGAAAAAAATGAATCGAAATTATTGACTGCTTATAACGGTTTACGGAATTTGTCAGTTTTTAACGACAAATACTAACAGATTTTGAACACATTTTATTTTATAGTGAAGTTTATCCAAGTCCAAAGAAAACTAGGTGTTTTTTAACTATAAGTGGTCTGACCACCCATGAGAAGCTATTAGGTATGAAGTAAAGCAACAATAGAAAAACTTTTAATATGTAATTATTGGAGAAACCTAACATTTGGCGTTACCGTAGCACAAAGGAGGTAGAATTTTGGCGCTTAAAGATCTGTTTTCAAAGAACCAGACAAAAAAGAAGAAATATGCTCAAATACCGACGGAAACTGCAAAAAGTGATGTACCTGAGGGCATAATGACAAAGTGTCCATCATGTAAGAAAATCATGTATACTAAAGAATTGCTAAAAAATCTAAAGGTTTGTTTGAATTGTGGACATCATTTTCCAATGAACTCAAGGGAACGTTTAGAAAGCTTTATTGATGAAGGAAGCTTCGTAGAATTTAATGAAAGTATGATTTCTAAAAATCCATTAAATTTTCCTGACTATCTTGAAAAGCTTGAAAAAGATCGGGAAAAAAGCAAGATAAATGAGGCTGTTGTAACTGGAATTGGAACAGTTAACGATCATAAGGTTGTCCTCGCCATCATGGATGCTTCGTTTCGAATGGGAAGTATGGGCTCCGTTGTCGGCGAAAAAATTACACAAGCTATTGAAAAAGCGGATGAGTTAAATCTCCCTTTTATTATTTTTACCGCATCAGGCGGTGCCAGGATGCAGGAGGGTGCACTAAGTTTGATGCAAATGGCCAAAACTAGTGTTGCGTTAAAGAAATTTAGTAATAATGGTGGACTAATCATTTCAATTATGACTCATCCAACAACTGGCGGGGTTTCTGCAAGCTTTGCGTCATTAGGTGATTTCAACCTTTCCGAACCCGGTGCGCTTATTGCTTTTGCGGGACGAAGAGTAATCGAACAATCCATACGTGAAGAATTGCCAGAGGATTTCCAAACATCCGAGTTCCTATTAAAACATGGGCAACTGGACGCAATCATTCATCGGACGGAATTAGTTGAGAAGATCACCAATATTCTAGAAATCCATCAACCTGGAGGTGAGCTCAGATGGTAGGAGAATTAGAATTTGAACGCCCTGTAATCGAATTAAGGAAGAAAATCTCTGAGTTACAGGAGTTCACCAAAACAGCTGATGTTGATTTAAGTTCAGAAATAGAAAAATTAGAAAAAAGACTTGAAAAACTTGAACAAAGCATATATGAAAATATTAAGCCATGGGACCGGGTACAAATTGCCCGCCTTCCTAACAGGCCGACAACATTAGATTATATACCTTATTTGTTTGAGAATTTCTTTGAATGTCATGGCGACCGTACCTTTGCTGATGATGAGGCAATTGTAGGCGGGGTTGCTAAATATCGAGGATTACCAGTTACAGTTATTGGTCATCAGCGTGGAAAAGATACAAAAGAAAATATTCGCAGAAACTTTGGAATGCCACATCCAGAAGGATATCGAAAAGCACTTCGATTAATGAATCAAGCGAATAAATTTAATCGGCCGATTATTTGTTTCATTGATACTAAGGGTGCCTATCCTGGGAAGGCCGCAGAAGAACGAGGACAAAGTGAAGCGATTGCCCGCAATTTATTTGAAATGGCTGGATTAAAGGTTCCTGTCATTTGTATCGTGATTGGCGAAGGCGGAAGCGGTGGTGCACTTGCACTTGGAGTAGGTAATCGGATATATATGCTCGAGAATTCCACATACTCGGTTATTTCTCCAGAGGGTGCTGCAGCTATTTTGTGGAAAGATGCATCATTAGCTAGAAATGCAGCCGAAACGATGAAAATAACTGCTCCTGATCTAAAGGAACTAGGCGTTATTGATGATATTATCCCAGAGGTTAAGGGTGGAGCTCAAAGGGACGTCATGAAACAAGCAGAGGAAATCGATCATATACTGAAGAATGCTCTGCAGCAGCTTCTTAAGCTTTCAGAAGAGGACCTTATTTCTGATCGTTACAATCGTTTCAGAACCATTGGTGAATTTGCCACCATTAATGATTACATTGGTGTGAATTAAAAATAATGTGCTCATAATTTATGGGCACATTATTTTTTTGACCATTTCACACAATGTTCACGAGAATTCCACAAAAAAACCAATGTTTCCGCTTACACATAAGAATAAAACGTTTCCATTTAACTGACTATTCCGACTCTTAAATTTACTAATATCATAAGGTTGTTATAGTTATTTCTTCGTGTTATTTTATAAATATTCGCGGGTTTTATGTAAATAATAAAAGAAGTAATTTATAAAACTCTTTGTTCCTTTTTTTTTACTACATATGGATTTATACATAATTTCCTAATCAAATAACTGAGGTGAAAGCTATGAAAAAAATAGGAGTTCTTACAAGTGGTGGAGATTCTCCGGGGATGAATCCAGCGATTCGTGCTGTTGTACGGAAAGCCATTTATCATAATTTAGAAGTATATGGTATTTACGGAGGTTATACGGGGTTAATTTCTGGTAATATTAAAAAACTCGAGTTAGGCTCGGTTGGCGATATTATTCAACGCGGAGGAACTATGCTGCAATCTGCTCGCTGTCCAGAATTTAAAACCAAAGAAGGACAACAAAAAGGAATTGAACAGCTTAAAGCACATGGAATTGAAGGATTAGTGGTAATCGGCGGCGATGGTTCATATATGGGTGCGAAGGCTTTAACAGAACATGGCTTTCCGTGTGTGGGAGTTCCTGGTACGATTGATAATGATATTCCTGGAACAGAACTTACAATTGGGTTTGATACAGCATTAAATACCGTGATTGATTCATTAGATAAAATTCGGGATACCGCTACATCTCATGAAAGAACTTTTGTCATTGAAGTAATGGGACGAAACGCAGGTGACCTTGCTCTATGGGCAGGACTAGCGGGTGGTGCAGAAACAATTTTGATTCCTGAAGAAGGTTATGACATGGATGATATTGTCGACAAACTTCGTAAAGGGCATGAGCGTGGTAAAAAGCATAGTATTATTGTGGTAGCAGAAGGTGTATGCAGTGGTGTAGAGTTTGGGAAGCAGGTAGAAGAAGCAACCAACTTTGATACCAGAGTTTCTGTCTTAGGGCATATTCAACGTGGTGGATCACCAACAGCTGCTGACAGAGTCCTTGCTAGTAGATTAGGAGCCAGAGCCGTTGAGCTTTTGATTGAAGGAAAAGGCGGTCGTGCGGTAGGGATTGAGAAAAATCAACTAGTGGATTATGACATAATTGAGGCTCTTGGTCGTGAACATACCTTAGACCTTGATTTATATAAACTTTCGATGGAATTATCAATTTAAGAATTAAATTAAGATAACTTTAAGTGCTTTTTTAATATAGGAGGAAATCACGGATGTTACGAAAAACAAAAATTGTTTGTACGATCGGTCCAGCAAGTGAAAGTGTAGAAAAATTAACTCAATTAATCAATTCGGGAATGAACGTGGCTCGTTTGAATTTTTCACATGGTGATTTTGAAGAACACGGAGCACGAATTAAAAATATCCGTGAAGCAGCAAAACTAACTGGGAAAACAGTGGCGATCTTGCTTGATACAAAAGGTCCTGAAATTCGGACAAATAATATGGTAAACGGTGCAATTGAGCTTGAGGCTGGAAATAATATAATTGTCTCTATGATAGAAGTTGAAGGGACCGTTGATAAGTTTTCCGTTACATACCCTGGATTAATTGATGATGTCCATGTTGGTTCTAAAATTCTTTTAGATGATGGCTTAATTGGTCTAGAAGTTACGGATGTAGATAAAACAAATAAAGAGATCCATACGAAAATTTTAAATAGTGGTACATTGAAGAATAAAAAGGGCGTGAATGTCCCAGGTGTATCTGTTAACCTGCCGGGTATCACAGAAAAAGACACACAAGATATTCTTTTTGGAATTGAACAAGGAATTGATTTCATTGCTGCATCATTCGTGCGACGTGCAAAGGACGTATTAGAAATTCGTCAGCTTTTAGAAGCGAATAAAGCAACACATATCCATATTATTCCTAAAATTGAGAATCAAGAAGGTGTTGATAACATCGACGAAATTCTGGAATTCTCAGACGGTTTAATGGTAGCACGTGGTGATTTAGGCGTTGAAATTCCTGCTGAAGAAGTACCACTAGTTCAAAAAATGTTAATTAAGAAATGTAATGCACTGGGGAAACCTGTGATAACAGCAACACAAATGCTTGACTCCATGCAAAGAAATCCACGCCCAACTCGCGCTGAGGCAAGTGATGTAGCGAATGCGATTTTCGACGGTACCGATGCAATTATGCTTTCAGGTGAAACAGCAGCAGGACAATATCCAGTAGAAGCTGTCCAAACTATGCACAATATTGCTTCCAGGGCAGAATCCGCATTAGATCACAAAGAAATTCTCTCAAGCCGCAGTAAAGATACAGAGCACAATCTTACTGATGCAATCGGACAATCTGTTGTCCACACTGCCTTAAATCTTGAAGTGAAATCCATTATTACCCCAACGGAAAGTGGACACACGGCTAGAATGATTTCTAAATATCGCCCGAAAGCAGCGATTGTAGCGGTAACTTCTATTGAGCATGTTTGCCGTAGGCTATCCCTTGTTTGGGGTGTTTACCCGCAGTTTGGCAATATTGCGACCACAACAGATGAAATGCTCGATAATGCGGTTGAAGCGAGCTTAAATAGCGGTATAGTGAACCGTGGTGATTTAGTAGTCATTACAGCAGGTGTCCCTGTTGGTGAAGCTGGTACCACGAACCTAATGAAAATTCATGTGGTTGGAGATATCATTACTAAAGCACAAGGCATTGGCCGTAAGTCTGCATTTGGGAAAGTGGTTATCGCACATGATGCTAAAGAGGCTTTGGATAAGGTAAAACAAGGTTCCATTTTGGTAACGCTAGGTACCGATCGTGACATGGTCCCAGCTCTTGAAAAATGCGCTGCTGTGATTACCCAAGAAGGTGGATTAACAAGCCATGCGGCTGTTGTTGGTCTAAACCTAGGCATCCCTGTGGTTGTAGGGGTAGAAAATGCTTTTGGTTTGTTTAAAGAAGGTCAAGAAATAACCGTTGATGCTAAACAAGGTGTTATTTACAACGGTCACGCTAGCGTATTATAAACTGTTTGTAAAAAAAGGAAGGGGAAACCCTTCTTTTTTTATATCTGACAAAAAGATCCCCATTCGTAATATAATGATACTAAGCCTTTTGGAAAGGGGACAATCTATGCGTTATTTATTTCTATTAATCATAGTCATTCCAGCTCTGGATATTGGTGTACTGCTTTTTTCAGGAAAGACAATTGGTGTATGGCCTACCATTGCCTTAATTATTTTAACTGGAGTTATTGGGGCTTATTTAGCCAAGAGAGAGGGCTTGCAGACGATCCGAAGGGTTCGAGAACAGTTGAGCTATGGACAACTTCCAGGAGATGCTTTATTAGATGGAATATGCATTTTAATCGGTGGAACACTGCTTTTAACCCCCGGATTTATGACTGATGTATCCGGTTTCTTCTTCCTTTTTCCACCAACCCGTAAGCCGATAAAAATATTAATCATAAAAATGTGGCAAAGGAAGATTAATAAAGGGAATATAAAAATAATAAAATAAAAGTCAGCTTCCGATTAGGGAGCTGACTTTTTACTTAAAAGCATTTATTTTTCTTTCCCCATGATAAATCCCCATAAATCATGAAAAACATGGGCCCGATAAAGAGTACTAATGATTACTAGAGTGACAGGACCAACAATTAATCCTAATAATCCAATTAATTTAAATCCGACGAATAAGGCAATCAGTGTTGCTAATGGATCGAGGCCAATATTAGATGAAAGGATCTTTGGTTCCATAATCTGCCGCTGGACGAGAACAATGATATAAAGAACACCTAATCCGATGGCAAGCCCCATATTTCCACCAATCGCCGCATAAATAATCCAAGGAACAAAAACAGCACCTGTTCCCAAATAGGGAATAATATCGACAATGCCAGTGACTAAAGCAATTGTTATTGCATAATCAACACGGAGGATAAGTAGGCCGATTAGAATAATTACTGTTGTAATGGAGATTAATGTTAATTGGGCTTTAATAAATCCAAAAAGCGCCTTTTTTAAATCGATAAAAACCGATCTGCTACTTGCTTTTGCTTTCTCGGGTAGAAGTTTGCCGCCAAATGTCGAAAATCGGTACCAATCTTTGCTAATAAAAAACGTAGCCAATAAAGAAAAGATTAAAACTGTCGCTGCATTCGGAAGCCAAGCAATAATATTGGGAATAATCCCGAATAAATTTTGAATAAAACTCCCAACAGTGGTGCCGATTCTAGTCCCGACATTCTGAATATTACTAATAATGGTATCCTGCTGCCCAGAATCAAGTTTTTTAAAGACGCTAGATAATTGTTCATAAATCGGCAGGATCTGCGCTGTGAAATAATTCTCTATATACTCTATTAACGTATCAAGATGTTTTGGTACCACAGTAGATAAATAATTTGCACCCGAAACAATTTCAGCGATAAGGAGTGTAATAAGTCCTGCAAATAAAGCAAAAATAATAATGAGTGCAATAAAAACTGCCAAGGCACGAGGCATCCTTGCCTTTCCTTCAAAAATGTCAACAAGCGGATTAATCAAAAAGGCAATAATTAAACCTATCAAAAATGGATAAATCAGTTTTGATATATAAAAACAACATAAAAGTCCTAAAACAATTGCTCCAATGACAATGATAAATCGTATTGTCCGGTTTACATACTTTAAATTCAAAGACAAACCTCCTTATAACGGAAATTATCATAATTCCAGTTTAACATTTTACGAAATAATCTGCATATTTTAACTAATAAATATCCTTTTGAAAATATTACAATCACTTTTTGGAAGAACAGTCGTAATGGAATATAACGGAAGTCTGGCATTAACATAAATTTCGCTCATGGATTGACATTATGTTACGATAATTTTGATAAGAAAGGGTGAAGTCATGTTAAACGAGTCAGTCTTATTTTTACTATTACTGCTAGTCATAGGTTTTATCGCGAAAAATAGTTCATTACTAATCGCAATTGCTGTCCTCCTAGTTTTAAAAATTGGAGGATTAGATACTAAAGCATTTTCATTTATACAGTCGAAAGGAATCAATTGGGGGGTAACGATTATAACCATTGCCGTATTAGCACCGATTGCAAGTGGAGAAATCGGTTTTAAAGACTTAACTGGAGCGTTTAAATCCTCCTTTGCATGGATTGCCCTTATCTCTGGTATGATTGTCGCTCTTCTTGCAAAAGGAGGGGTAAAATTATTAGCCGATGACCCCCAGATTACCACAGCATTAGTTCTTGGAACAATCCTATCTGTGTCTATTTTCAAAGGGGTAGCAGTTGGTCCCTTAATTGGCGCTGGAATCGCCTATACCGCAATGAAAATTTATGGTTTTTTTTCGTAGATTTTTTGTAAAATAATATTTTTTTCACTTTTCTAAGCCTTTCCATTCACAAAAATCTGATAATTGTTTATAATAGGCTTGTAAGCGTTTCTTTTTTTACATAAACCACTTATATATGCTGATTGCTTATTAACTAATTTTAGCCTAAAGAAATAGCATTTTAATTGTTTGCTTTTTACCCGAGCAGTCGCTCAGTTAATTTAAAGGATGGACAATGGGATTTTTTCACTTTACTGGTATGGGGAAATTTAGAATGAGAAGGAGAGATTTACTATGACAGTAACACGCGGTCTTGAAGGGGTAGTGGCAACAACTTCCTCCATCAGCTCAATTATTGATGATACGCTTACTTATGTTGGCTATGACATTGACGATTTAGCTGTAAATGCTAGTTTTGAAGAGGTAATCTATTTATTATGGCATCGTAATTTGCCGACAGCAGACCAGTTAACTGAATTGAAAAAACAACTTGCTGAAAATTCGGCATTGCCACAGGAAGTAATTGAACACTTTAAATTGTTTCCAATTCAAGAAGTACATCCAATGGCTGCCCTTCGTACAGCCGTTTCGCTTTTAGGTATTTATGATGATAAAGCAGATTTAATGGATGCTGATTCAAATTATCAAAAAGCTATTCGCCTTCAGGCAAAAATGCCTGCGATTGTTGCAACATTTGCCCGTATAAGAAAAGGGTTAGAGCCAATTGCACCTAAACCAGAACTAAGCTTTGCAGCCAATTTCTTATACATGTTGACTGGGAAAGTACCAGAACCAATCGCTGTTGAAGCGATTGATAAAGCGCTTGTATTACATGCGGACCATGAATTAAACGCATCTACATTTACAGCCCGTGTATGTGTAGCTACATTATCCGATGTTTATTCTGGTGTAACTGCTGCAATTGGTGCTCTTAAGGGACCATTACACGGTGGAGCAAATGAAGCGGTCATGAAAATGTTAAAAGAAATTGGTACGCTCGAAAATGTTGAACCATATGTACGTGGTAAGCTTGAGAAGAAAGAAAAAATCATGGGCTTTGGCCATCGTGTCTATCGAAAAGGAGATCCACGTGCCAAGCATTTAAGAGCCATGTCTAAAAAATTGACTGAATTAACAGGCGAACCACAATGGTATGATATGTCTGAAAAAATTGAAAGTATTGTAACAGGGGAAAAGAATCTGCCGCCTAACGTGGATTTCTATTCTGCTTCTGTTTACCACAGCTTAGGGATTGACCATGATTTAATGACACCAATCTTTGCAGTAAGCAGAGTATCAGGCTGGCTTGCTCATATTCTTGAACAGTATCAAAACAACCGCTTAATCCGCCCGCGTGCAGATTATACAGGTCCTGGAATGCAAAAATATGTACCAATTGAGCAACGAGGTTAATTATTTACTTTTGTCGCAATAATTGGTCTAATAAGAATGTATGATAAGGTTAGAGACAAACATCTCTAACCTTTCCATAAGTCATAACGTAGCTTTTTTACATAATAGGAGGGAAAATCAACTATGCAAGGCGAAAAAATTACAGTTACTAACGGAGTATTAAACGTACCAAACAATCCAATTATTCCATTTATTGAGGGTGACGGAATCGGACCAGATATTTGGGCAGCTTCTGAGCGAGTTTTAAATGCAGCTGTTGAAAAAGCGTATAAAGGTGAACGCAAACTAATCTGGAAAGAAGTTTTAGCTGGAGAAAAAGCATTCAACCAAACTGGTGAATGGCTGCCATCTGAAACACTTGATGTAATCAATGAATATTTGATTGCTATTAAAGGACCATTAACTACACCGGTTGGCGGCGGAATTCGTTCGTTGAATGTTGCACTGCGTCAAGAGCTAGATTTGTTTGTCTGCTTACGTCCAGTTAGATGGTTTGAGGGTGTTCCTTCACCGGTTAAACGTCCGCAAGATACAGACATGGTTATTTTCCGTGAAAACACAGAAGATATTTATGCAGGTATTGAATATGAAAAAGGTACAGAAGCAGTTAAAAAGGTAATTGACTTTTTACAAAATGAAATGGGCGTTAACAAAATTAGATTCCCAGAAACTTCTGGTATCGGTATTAAGCCTGTTTCTGAACAAGGTACTTCTCGTCTAGTCCGTGCGGCAATTAACTATGCCATTAAAGAAGGCCGTACGTCAGTTACACTTGTACACAAAGGGAATATCATGAAATTTACTGAAGGTGCATTTAAAAACTGGGGCTATGAGCTTGCTGAGAAGGAATTCGGTGATAAAGTCTTTACATGGGCACAATATGACCGTATTAAAGCGGAGCAAGGTTCAGAAGCGGCTAATAAAGCTCAAGCTGATGCAGAAGCAGCAGGCAAAATTATCGTAAAAGACGCCATTGCTGATATCTTCTTACAACAAATTCTTACACGTCCACGTGAGTTTGATGTTGTTGCAACAATGAACTTAAATGGAGATTTCATTTCAGATGCACTTGCTGCACAAGTTGGCGGTATTGGTATTGCACCAGGTGCTAACATCAACTATGAAACAGGACATGCGATTTTTGAAGCAACACACGGTACTGCACCTAAATATGCAGGTCTTGATAAGGTGAATCCATCATCTGTTATTTTATCAGGTGTGTTATTGCTTGAGCACCTAGGCTGGAACGAAGCCGCTTCAATGGTTATCAAATCAGTAGAAAAGACAATTGCTTCTAAAGTTGTAACATATGATTTTGCTCGATTAATGGAAGGCGCAACAGAAGTAAAAACTTCTGAATTTGCTAGCGAGCTTATTAAGAACATGGAGTAAAGGGTTGATGCAGATGTGGGCTGTTCTTTAAATAGCCCCTCCTGCATTTTATGGTTCAAGAACAACAAAACGTTAAAAGGGGAGAGTTATAATGTCATTAAAACGTAAAAAGGTTTCTGTAATCGGCGGAGGATTTACTGGAGCAACTACGGCATTTTTACTAGCTCAAAAGGAACTTGGAGATGTAGTTTTAGTAGATATCGCTCCAATGGAAAACCCTACAAAAGGTAAGGCACTAGATATGCTTGAAGCAAGTCCAGTACAAGGCTTTGATGCCAATATTACTGGTACTTCAAATTATGAAGATACGCGTGATTCAGATATCGTCGTGATTACTGCGGGTATTGCTCGTAAACCTGGTATGAGCCGAGATGATTTAGTTCAGACAAACCAAAAGGTTATGAGAAGTGTAACTCAAGAAATCGTGAAGTATTCCCCTAACTGTACTATTCTTGTTTTAACTAACCCAGTTGATGCAATGACATACACAGTATTTAAAGAATCAGGATTCCCTAAAAACCGTGTAATTGGTCAATCTGGTGTTCTTGATACTGCTCGTTTCCGTACATTTGTTGCTCAAGAATTAAACCTTTCTGTTAAAGACATTACTGGTTTCGTTTTAGGCGGTCATGGTGATGACATGGTTCCGCTTGTACGTTACTCATATGCGGGCGGTATTCCTTTAGAAACATTAATTCCTAAAGATCGTCTTGAAGCTATTGTAGAACGTACAAGAAAGGGCGGCGGTGAAATTGTTAACCTTCTAGGTAATGGAAGCGCCTACTATGCTCCTGCTGCTTCTTTAGTTGAAATGTGTGAAGCCATTCTAAAAGACCAACGCCGTGTTCTTCCATCCATTGCCTATCTAGAAGGCGAATTTGGTTACGATGGCATCTACCTTGGTGTACCGACAATCCTTGGTGCAAATGGTATTGAAAAAGTCATCGAACTTGAATTAACTGCTGACGAAAAGGCTGCTTTAGATAAATCAGTTGAATCCGTTCGCAATGTGATGCAAGTATTAGCGTAAAAAAGGATAAAGGAGAAATTCGGGGTTACAAAGGTTCCCCGAATTTCTTTGTATACATTTGAAATCGCTTACATGGAGGTGGAGTTTTTTGCTTTTAGGTAAAAAAAGAAGGTTAGGACGTAAAATTGAAGAAATTTCTGTCGGTGAAAAATTAGCTATGACTGAAAAAATAGAAGACAAGGATCTGCTTCTTTATTTAGGATTAACGGATGATGCAAATCCCCTCTATATTCAGCATGATTATGCTTCACAGACTCCATTTGAAAGGCCGATCGTTCCGAGCATTATGCTGACAGGTATGATCACCTCAGCCATTTCAAAATATTTACCCGGCCCTGGAAGCCATATTTTAAGCCAAGAAATCAATTTTCCTAAACCTGTTTTTCATTATGGAGCTGTTGAGTTGTTATTCGAAGTCGTTGAAGTAACAAGGAATGAGCATACCATTGTGATTAGTGTGGCAGGAACTAATGAAAAGAACGAGACCGTCATTCAAGGTAACGTTAAAGTATGTCCGCCACACCGATTAGAAGAAATTCATGGCAGGGCTTTAGAGAATTTTTAATAATGTTATTAAGAAGGAATGTGACCTGTTCACATTCCTTTTATTTGTTAAAGTTTTGTAAAGCTAGAAAATACACAAACTTTATTATTATAATGGAGGTAACTAATAAAGTGGGGGTTACTATGAAAAATAGAGTGCTTGTTGTCGATGACGAACAGTCGATTGTTACTTTACTACAATATAACTTGGAGCAAGCGGGGTTTGATGTAATAACAGCAATGGATGGAGAAGAGGGAAAACAATTAGCAGAGACACAATCACCTGATATCATTGTATTAGATTTAATGCTGCCTAAAATGGATGGAATGGAAGTTTGTAAGCAGTTGAGACAAAACAAGATTATGACTCCGATTCTAATGTTAACCGCTAAAGAGGATGAATTCGATAAAATCTTGGGGCTGGAACTTGGTGCAGATGATTACATGGTCAAACCTTTCAGTCCAAGAGAAGTAATCGCTCGTGTCAAAGCCATACTTAGAAGGACTCAAATTCAAACAGATGCTGGACAAGTAGGTGGAGAAGAGACGGGATTGCTACAAATAGGTAATCTGAAAATCAATTCTGATAAATATGAGGCTTATTTTAACGGCAAGTTGTTGGAGTTAACATTAAAAGAATTTGAATTGCTTCTTTACCTCTCCAAAAATAAAGGGCGTGTTATGACCCGTGATCAATTACTAAGTGCTGTTTGGAATTATGACTTTGCTGGCGATACTAGAATAGTCGATGTACATATATCACATTTAAGAGAAAAAGTTGAAGCGGACACAAAAAAGCCGGCCTATATTAAAACAATTCGGGGCTTGGGCTATAAACTGGAGGAGCCTAAGGGAGAATGACCAAATTCCGAAAAGGACTGCTAATATCACTAATCATACTAGTTATTATTGTATTAGTTGGGGTAGGAATTTTGATAGGTCAATTTTTTAAAAGCTATTACCTAGAGTCACTAACTCAACATCTGAAATTTGAAGTTTTATGGGTTCTTTCCATTTGTCTTGGGATTGCCATCATTATTATTCTTTTTCTATGTGTAAGAATTACCTCAAAGTATACCAAACCAATTGAGGCTGCAACCAACGTTGCCATTGAACTGGCTAAAGGAAATTACCGTGCTCGAACTACAGTAAGTAGATTAGATGAAACGGGGATGCTTGGATCATCAATCAATATGCTGGCAGAAAACCTGCAAGAACTCACTAAAGCACAAGAAATGCAGCAGGACCGACTAAGTGCACTAATTGAAAATATGGGGGCTGGTCTAGTTCTAATTGATAGTCGAGGGTACATCAACCTAATTAATAAAGGATTTATTGATATTTTTCATGTCAATTCTAGTGATTATTTAAATAAAGTTTATTACGAAGTTATTGAATATGAAGAAATTTGTCAGTTAGTGGCTGAAGTTTTTCGGACGGAAAAAAAGGTCAGCAAACAAATACTTGTTCCACTATTCATTGAACGTAGGTACTTTGTTGTCTATGGTGTTCCGATTCTTGGAACCAACAATGTATGGAAAGGTGTATTGCTCGTATTTCATGACATTACTGAAATAAAAAAACTCGAGCAAATGCGCAAGGACTTTGTGGCCAACGTATCGCACGAATTAAAAACCCCGGTCACTTCTATTAAAGGATTTACTGAAACACTGATGGATGGTGCCATGAATAATAAAGAAACATTGGAAGCGTTTCTTTCCATTATTCTAAAAGAAAGTGACCGACTCCAAACCCTCATCCAAGAATTATTAGATCTTTCAAAAATAGAACAACAGGGATTCAGATTAAATATTCAGGAACTAGATTTGAACGAGATGTTAAAAGAGGTTATTACGATTCTTAGTGGAAAAGCCCAAGCAAAGAATATCCGGGTTAGCCTTCTTTGTAAGCAAGATCAAGTGATGATCCAGGGTGATTTAGACCGTTTAAAACAAGTGTTTATTAACTTGATTGCCAATGCCATGAACTACACTCCGCCTGAAGGGAATGTGGAAATAATCCTACTCGAACACGGTGAAAAGGTACGAGTCCATGTAAAAGACACTGGGATCGGAATTAATAAGGAAGAAATTCCACGTATTTTTGAACGTTTTTACCGTGTTGACCGAGCAAGAAGCCGAAACTCCGGCGGGACTGGACTAGGTCTAGCGATCGTTAAGCATTTAATTGAAGCCCATCATGGAAATATAAGTGTTAGAAGTGAATTGGGTGAAGGAAGCGAGTTTATAATTGAATTGTATAAATATTTAAGGTGATTTTGGAAGGTGGATATATTTAAATGGAAAAAAAGAAACTTGTCCTTATCGATGGTAATAGTATTGCTTACCGGGCATTCTTTGCACTACCCTTGCTTAATAACGATAAAGGAATTCACACGAATGCCGTATATGGTTTTACGATGATGCTGATGAAAATACTTGAAGATGAAAAGCCAAGCCATATCCTTGTCGCATTTGACGCAGGAAAAACGACCTTTCGACATAAGACCTTTAGTGAATATAAAGGCGGCAGACAAAAAACGCCGCCTGAGCTATCGGAACAATTTCCGTTCATTCGTGACCTTCTAGATGCCTATGGAATCTCTAGGTACGAACTTGAAAATTATGAGGCTGATGATATCATTGGTACCTTGTCATTAAGTGCTGAACATGATGGGTATGAAGTGAAGGTGATTTCCGGAGATAAAGATTTAACGCAACTCTCTTCACCAACGACTACCGTTGGAATTACGCGCAAAGGTATTACAGATATTGAGGAATATACCCCTGAACATGTCGCTGAAAAATATGGACTAACACCAGAGCAAATCATTGATATGAAAGGGCTGATGGGGGACCCTTCCGATAATATTCCTGGTGTACCCGGCGTTGGTGAAAAAACAGCGATCAAACTTTTAAAGGAGTTTACAACGCTTGAAAATTTATTAGCCTCTATTGACCAGGTTAATGGTAATAAGCTTAAAGAGAAGTTGGAAGAATTTAAGGATCAAGCCATAATGAGTAAAGAGCTGGCAACGATTGAAAGGCAGGCACCTATCGAAGTAAATTTAGATACGATTGCTTATGAGGGGTTTACGCGCGATAAATTAGTAGCTCTCTTTAAAGAATTAGGATTTCATTCGTTATTGGAAAAGCTGGGTGAAGGTCCAGAGATGGCTGATGTGCCAGAACTGGAAGAGATTGAGTTTCAAACTCCAGCAGAAATCACGGAAGAGTTATTTGCAGACGACAATTATTTTTATGTTGAAATGTTGGATGATAATTATCATTTTGCAGAAATTATTGGCTTTTCCCTTGTCAATGAAAATGGGCATTTTTATTTTCCTACAAATCAGGTATTGCAATCAGAGGCTTTCAAAAGATGGGCAGAAGATGAGAGTAAAAAGAAGACCGTCTATGATGCCAAACGTTCTGAAGTCTCTTTAAGAAGATATGATATTCATTTAAAAGGTGTCGATTTTGATATTTTGATGGCGTCATATATCATAAATCCATCGGAGAACATTGAAGATCTTGCCGCGATTACGAAACGATTCGATGTACATACAATCCAAACAGATGAATCCTTTTATGGGAAAGGGGCGAAACGAAAAGTCCCTGAAGTAACACAGCTTGCGGAGCATCTTGTCCGTAAAAGTCTTGCCATGTCTGATTTAAGAGGAAAACTTGAAGATGAATTAAAGAGAAATGAACAATATCAGTTATTTACTGAACTTGAAATGCCATTATCGCTCATTTTAGCTGATATGGAATCATGCGGAATCAAAGTGGAACAGGAACGCCTTCAGACAATGGGCAAAGAACTAAATGAAAGACTAATTGAAATTGAAGAGAAGATATGTCAATTAGCTGGAGAGAAATTTAATATCAACTCACCTAAACAGCTTGGCGTTATCTTATTCGAGAAATTAAACCTGCCTACATTAAAGAAAACGAAAACAGGGTATTCCACTTCGGCAGATGTATTGGAAAAATTGGCGGAGGATCATGAAATTATTGAATACATCCTTCTATACAGACAATTAGGTAAGCTGCAATCTACCTATATAGAAGGATTATTAAAGGTGATTAATCCTAAAACGGGAAAAGTCCATACTAGATATCAACAAACCTTAACAGCGACAGGGCGGTTAAGTTCGATTGACCCTAATTTGCAAAATATCCCGATTCGTTTGGAAGAAGGTCGGAAAATTCGTCAAGCCTTTGTTCCATCTGAGGAAGGGTGGATCATTTTTGCTGCGGATTATTCCCAGATTGAACTTCGCGTACTTGCCGATATTGCTGGTGATGATAAGCTGATTCAAGCATTTAAGGAAGATATGGATATTCATACGAAGACAGCCATGGAGGTTTTCCATGTCAATAAGGATGAGATAACCTCAAATATGAGGCGGCAGGCAAAAGCTGTAAACTTTGGAATTGTCTATGGAATCAGTGATTATGGACTATCCCAATCCTTAGGAATAACTAGGAAAGAAGCCGGTCAATTCATTGAACGCTATTTAGATACTTACCCAGGTGTCAAAGAATATATGGATGAAATTATACACTCAGCCAAGCAGAAGGGGTACGTTTCAACCCTAATGCAAAGAAGAAGATATATTCCTGAAATTACTGCGCGTAATTTTAATATCCGAAGCTTTGCAGAAAGAACGGCAATGAACACACCAATCCAAGGCAGTGCTGCTGATATCATAAAAAAAGCAATGATAGATATGGATGAGGCTTTAAAGGACATGGGGTTAAAGACACGGCTTTTACTTCAGGTACATGATGAATTAATTTTTGAAGCACCTGAGGAAGAATTGGAAACTTTAAAGAAATTAGTCCCAGACGTAATGGAAAATGCCCTTGAATTAAAGGTACCATTGAAAGTGGATTATGCTTACGGGCCAACTTGGTTTGACGCTAAATAATAGGAGGGGGCTACAATGCCAGAACTTCCGGAAGTAGAAACTGTTCGAAAAACATTAAAAAAATTAGTAGTGAATAAAACCATCAAAGATATAACGGTCTATTGGCCGAAAATCATAAAAAATCCACTGGAAGTGGAACAATTTGTCGATGCCTTGATTGGGGAGACCATTCTTGATGTCGGAAGAAGAGGGAAATTTTTAATTATTTATACAGGAAATTTCGCCTTAGTTTCTCATTTGAGAATGGAAGGAAAGTATGGTCTATATCCTAAGGATGAGCCCTATGATAAACATACACATGTTCTCTTTCATTTTACAGATGGGACAGAGTTAAGATATCGGGACGTTCGCAAGTTTGGAACCATGCATCTTTATAAAAAAGGGGATGAGTTTTTAACGGAGCCCTTGATCGGACTTGGCCCTGAACCATTTTCGGAGGAATTCACCATCGAATATTTAGCTGAAAAGCTGGCAAAAACGAATCGGAAAGTTAAAACAGCTTTATTAGACCAAAAAGTCTTTGTTGGACTTGGAAATATCTATGTGGATGAAGCACTTTTTAGGGCCGGAATCCATCCAGAGCGTTTGGCTAACACTCTGGATAACAGCGAAGTTACCCTTCTTCATCGTGAGATTGTGGCAACCTTGAGTGAAGCAGTCAAAAAGGGAGGAAGTACAATCCGTTCGTATGTAAACTCTCAAGGTGAAATAGGAATGTTCCAGCTTGAATTATATGCTTACGGTCGAAACGGTGAAGAGTGTAAACGATGCGGGACACCTTTAGAAAAAACAACTGTTGGTGGGAGAGGAACCCATTACTGCCCTCAATGCCAAAAAATCGAAGCAGAACCGAAAAAGTAAAAGAGTGAAAAGAGAATAACATTAACCATGGATAGGCTCCTGCCATATACTATCGTAATGATTTTGGTGGAAGGAGCCCTATACATCATGGTTCAGTTGTTATCACTTCTCATCCTCGCTTTTGCCCTTAGCCTTGACAGCTTTAGCGTAGGATTTACCTATGGACTTAGGAAAATGGTCATGCCGCTAAGGTCAATAATTATTATTGCAAGTTGCTCTGCTATTTCCTTAATGATCGCCGTGTCAATTGGACATGGACTTGAGAAAGTTTTATCACCAAGAATTACCGCAAGCCTAGGGGGGATTATCCTAATTGGTCTTGGTGCTTGGGTTTTGTATCAATTTTTTCGGCCAGAAAAAGAAAAGGACGTACTCGATCATGAAAAGACCATCGTGAATTTTGAGATCAAGTCCCTTGGATTAGCCATTAATATATTGAAAAAGCCGATGTCGGCTGATTTCGATCAATCTGGTACGATTACTGGGATTGAGGCGTTAATGTTAGGGTTCGCCTTGTCGTTGGATGCCTTTGGAGCTGGGATTGGTGCAGCGATGCTTGGCTTCTCTCCTTATTATTTAGCGTTTACTGTTGCGATTATGAGTTCGTTGTTTGTGCTTTTAGGAATAAAAAGTGGAACTTTTTTTCATAAATTTGAATGGATTCAAAAGTTCACCTTTTTACCAGGGATATTATTAATTATTATAGGGATTTGGAAATTATAAGAATCAGAAAGAGGATTTTGGGATGTCATTAGTTATCGGTTTAACAGGTGGAATTGCAAGTGGAAAAAGCACCGTCTCTAACTTTTTCAAAGAAATGAATATCACTGTGGTTGATGCAGATATTGAAGCACGCCTTGCGGTAATGAAAGGTGAAGCGGCTTATTTTAAGATCATTGCTGAGTTTGGCGAAGATATATTATTAGCCGATGGAGAAATTGACCGGCCTAAACTGGGCTCCATTATTTTTCATCAAGTCGAAAAACGGCAATTATTAAATGACATCGTTCACCCAGAAGTCAGAAGAAGAATGAAAGACCAAGTCGAAACAGCAAAAAAGAACGGCGAAGAAGTGGTTGTTCTTGATATACCGTTACTATTTGAAAGTAAACTTACCTATATGGTGGATAAAACATTACTAGTATTTGTTGACAATGAAACGCAATTAAAAAGATTAATGGCGAGAAATAACCTATCTGTCATGGATGCTGAAGCAAGGATTCATTCGCAAATGCCGTTATCTGACAAACTCAGGCTGGCGGACGCAGTAATTAATAATAACGGATCGGTCGAGGACACAAAAAAACAGCTTCTTGAAATCTTAGCGAAGTTTGGCATCAATAAAAAATAAGATGAAACAACCGGAGAGAAGGAGTCCCCCTTCTCTTTTTTTATATTATTAAGTTATCTAAATTATTAAACATTAAAAAATCCGCACATAATTCATCACAATTCCACCTAAATATGTTATACTAATTACAATAATACAAGTATTAAGTATGTCACTAATACAAAAGGGGTTGCAAAAATGAAGACAAAAGTTGCGATTAATGGGTTTGGAAGAATTGGAAGGATGGTTTTTAGAAAAGCGATCCTTGAAAATAAACTTGATGTTGTAGCCATAAACGCTAGTTATCCCGCAGAAACATTAGCACATCTACTTAAATATGATACTAATCATGGACCATTTCAAGGAGATGTTATTCCTTTAGATGAAGAGTTACTTGTAAATGGAAAAAGGATTAAACTATTGAGCAGTCGTAATCCAGAGGAACTTCCATGGAGAGAGCTTGGGATTGAGATTGTTATCGAAGCTACTGGGAAGTTTAATGCCCGTGAAGCAGCGGCATTACATTTAGAAGCGGGAGCAAAGAAAGTGATTTTAACTGCTCCGGGAAAAAATGAGGATGTTACAATTGTCATGGGTGTAAATGAGGAAATGTTAGATGTTAATGTTCATGACATTATCTCCAATGCATCATGTACAACCAACTGTCTAGCACCAGTTGCAAAGGTATTAGACGATAAGTTTGGAATTGAATGCGGATTAATGACCACGATTCATGCCTATACAAATGATCAAAAAAATATTGATAACCCTCATAAAGATTTACGGAGGGCTCGTGCATGCGGTCAATCAATCATTCCAACGACAACAGGTGCAGCGAAAGCAATATCTCTAGTCTTACCACAGTTAAAGGGGAAATTACATGGTATGTCACTTCGCGTACCAACACCAAACGTTTCACTAGTTGATTTAGTCGTGGATCTTAAACAAGATGTGACGGTCGATGAAGTCAATCATGCCCTTATGGAAGCAGCAAATGGACCATTAAAAGGTATTTTGGATTTCACAATGGAACCGTTAGTATCTGTTGATTTTAATACGAATGAGCATTCTGCCATCATTGACGGTTTATCCACTATGGTGATGGGCACAAGAAAAGTAAAGGTTTTGGCATGGTATGATAATGAATGGGGCTATTCGTCACGTGTGGTAGATCTCACTCTGTTGGTTGCTCAGCAAATAGCAAAGTCCTCAGAGTTAAAGGTTGGGTAAATAAAGCGCAAAAAAAGCTGTCGATTTGACAGCTTTTTTTTGTGTGCTATCTTGTGCCATTTTGGTGAAATAGGCATAAAATAGCTTTGTTGAATTTATTAACAAATGGATGACAAAGCCCGTCCTAATAAAGTTTTTTAAATTGATAGGTTGCAAAAAAAATATAAACAAAGTATACTAGTCATCGTGAACTTCTTGAAATTAGGTAGCGATTAATTACTTAAAGGGTTAGGACCTCTCTGGACTAACTTTCCCCCGTGGTAGTTATAAGATACCGTCAATACATGATTTCAAGAAAGAACAAAAAGGTTAGAGGGGGAAAATGAATATGGAAACAATGGGACGTCACGTGATCTCTGAGTTATGGGGATGCGACTTTGAAAAACTAAACGATATGAATTTTATTGAAATGACTTTTGTTGAAGCAGCTCTTAAATCTGGGGCAGAAATCCGTGAAGTAGCATTTCATAAATTTGCTCCACAAGGTGTGAGTGGTGTCGTCATTATTTCCGAATCACATCTAACTATTCACAGCTTCCCTGAACATGGGTACGCCAGCATTGATGTCTTCACTTGCGGCGATTTAAATCCTAATGTTGCAGCAGATTATATTGCTGAGGCATTAAATGCCCAAACACGTGAAAATATTGAAATTCCACGCGGCATGGGTCCTGTCCATGTAAAACAGGCAAAAATACTATAATCTATGAACATAATTGGTAAGAGGTGTATCTAAACATACACCTCTTTTTATATTTTGTCTGTGTTAAAGTTTATTGCTGAATTAGGCACCCTGTTGATTGGAGTGGAAGGCACGAAGACTCCTGCGGGAGTACGGGGCAGGGGAGACCCCGCAGGAGCGCAGCGACGAGGAGGCTCCCCGGACCGCCCGCGGAAAGCGAAGTGCCTGGAGCGGAAATCAACAGGCAACTTTAACAGAGGCTATATTTTAAGCGAAAATGTTGTACAATAAAACAAAAGACAATTGGGGAGGAAAAGTATGGCTATGTTAGGTAACTTATTTGTTCGATTTAAGCAGCAAATTGAGACTTCAGACAAAATTGCTGACGATTCTTTAAAAACGCATTATTATAAGGCAAAGTTTAACCAAGTTTTCGATTCAGTTGAAAAGTTATTTCATGAAGATGCCGATTGCCAAGTAACAACCGTTTCTAAAGATCATGGAGAAATTGCTATTGAAATCAATAAACCAATTAAATGCTTTCTGATTGTTACCATTGTGTCTGTAAAACCAATGGAAACCGCAGTAGACTTTAATATTTCATCTGAAAAAATTTCGATTCTCGGCACCTATCCTGCTTTAAAAAAGCGGATTATTTCTTATTACGAGCGAATTAATCAATTACATAACTTCGTAGGAATAAAAAACTCCTAATACTTACTTGTATAAAGATATTCTTTTTTATAAGATGAAAGTAAGCGTTTAGTTCGGAAGCTACAGTGTAGATTTGGAGTTGATTACAATGAAATGCCCTTCTTGTCAAAATTATGGTACACGTGTCCTTGATTCCAGGCCTGTTGATGAAGGCCGGGCCACACGGAGGAGACGCGAATGTGAGGAATGTGGGTATCGTTTTACTACATTTGAGAAGATTGAAGAGATCCCGTTAATTGTAGTCAAAAAAGAAGGTACCAGAGAAGAGTTCAGTCGTGATAAAATCTTACGAGGTTTAATAAAAGCTTGTGAGAAGCGGCCTGTGGCCTTAAAGGAACTAGAAGATATAACCCACGGTGTTGAAAAAGACCTGCGAAGTCAGGGGGTCTCTGAAATAAAAAGTGAAGCCATAGGTGAAATGGTAATGGACAGGCTAGCGCATGTGGACGAAGTTGCCTATGTCAGATTCGCATCTGTTTATCGACAATTTAAGGATATCAATGTTTTCATTGATGAATTAAAAGAATTAATAAAAAAAGAAAAATCGTAAGAGCTAAATAGGTTTTTGGCTCTTTTTGACTTTATAACAGGGGAAGGTTGTAGTATTATGGCGCAGCATTGGCAGGAAATTCTTCCTATTGACCGTTATATCGTAACTGCTGATGGGCTACTGCATGATTATGACCGGAAAGTGCTGACGTTTTTATATCAGCCTTTGATTGGTTCAACTTGCTTTAGTTTATATATGACTCTCTGGGCAGAGGTAGAGGAAAACCGTTTATGGTCTGAGTCCTCCACACACCATCTGTTGATGAATCTCTTAGAGATGAACTTAAAGGACATTTTTGAAGCAAGGTTAAAGTTAGAAGGCATAGGTTTGTTAAATACCCGTGTCAAAACAGATGAAGGAGGCAGGTCGTTTTTATATGAACTTCGTCCTCCATTAAGTCCCCAACAATTCTTTTTAGATGGGATGCTAAATATTTATCTTTACCGAAAGATCGGAAAAACCCATTTTTCACGGTTGAAACGCTTTTTTAGTGATCAACAAAAGCCGAGTGAAGATGAGTATGTTGATGTTACTAAAGCCTTTCAGGATGTGTTTGCTTCAGCTGCACCAGGCAGTATGCAATATATACATGGGATTTCTGAAGAATTACATGAGGAAGAAAATCAGCAGTTTATTGGACGGTCGGATTCCAATCCGATTCAAATTGGTTTGGACACGTTTGATTTTGATATGTTAGCAGCCGGGCTGAATGAGTCACTCGTTCCGAAAAAAGCATTAACGCCAAAAGTAAAAGCAGTGATTAGTAATCTTGCATTTCTGTATCAAATCTCCCCATTAGAAATGAAGAATTTCATCTTAGGCGCTATTAACGAACATGATGAGATTGACATTGAAGACTTAAGAAAAGGTGCTCGGGATTGGTATCAGTTTGTTAATTATGACCAGTTACCAAGTCTTATTAACCGAACCCAGCCTATTGTCCACCAAACTCAAATCACTGAACCTAAAACTCCGGAGGAGAAATTAATCCGTTCTTACGAAACGACCCCGCCGCTAATCGTTTTTAAAGAATTCTCAGGCGGAGTAGAGCCTTCGAATGCCAATTTGAAGACATTAGAAGAAATTATGATTAAATATAAACTGCCACCGGGTGTTGTCAATGTTTTAATTGAAGTGGCAATGAGAAAGACGGACATGAAATTTACCAAGGGTTTTGTGGAGACCATTGCTAGTCATTGGGCAAGGAAGCAGGTTAAAACGGTGAAGGAAGCAATGGAACTTGCGAAAAATGAAGAACACAAGGCAACCGAGAGTAAAAAAACGGGGAAATCAACTAGTAAAAAGCCGATACGGACAGAATTAATCCCAGATTGGTTTGATGAGGGCACTAAGGACACAAGCAAAGAGCCTTCGCAGGGAACTAATAATGAGGTCGAAGCAAAGAAACGGGCAATTGAAGAAAAATTAAAAGCGTTCCGCAAATAGGGGGTGCCGTAGTTGGAGAAAATCAATAAAACCTTAAATAGATTGGCTTCAAATGAAAGTTTTCAAAAACGATATGAACAACAGCGAATGCAAGTCCTGCAAAATCCTGATGTTAAAGCATTTCTGTCACAGAATCAAGAGGCTATTGATTCTGTGATGATTGATAAAAGTATGAGTAAACTGTATGAGTACATCAATCAGAGCAAGGATTGCAATAAATGTGAATCCCTTGATGGCTGCATCAATTTTATGAAGGGGTATCACCCTGATTTGGTTTTAGCTCGGAATTCTATCGATGTGGTGTATAAACAATGTCCTCGAAAAATTATGGCTGACGAAAAGAAGAAAAATGAGAAGTTGATCAAGAGTTTATATGTCCCTAGAGATATCTTGGAAGCCTCCTTTGAGGAATTTGAAGCGGACACTGGCCGACTCGATGCCGGCGATCAAGCTGCAACGTTCTTAATGAATTATGAGGCAGGAAATAAGCCAAAAGGTCTTTATCTTTATGGGAAATTCGGTGTGGGAAAATCTTATTTATTAGGTGCAATTGCCAACGAATTGGCGAAGAAACAAATTTCTTCGATGATTGTCTATGTGCCAGAATTGTTGCGAGAAATGAAAGGGTCAATCGCGGATTCCACATTGAATGAAAAAATTGAAGCATTAAAAAAAGAACCCATCCTTATGCTTGATGATATTGGCGCTGAAGCTGTCTCAAGTTGGACGAGGGACGAGGTGCTTGGCCCCATTCTACAATTTAGAATGCTTGAGAGTCTTCCTACATTTTTTACATCAAACTTTGACTTTAAAGGGCTTGAGCATCATTTAACCTACAGTCAGAGGGGCGAAGAAGAGAAGATGAAGGCAAGACGAATCATGGAGCGGATTCGTTCCTTGAGTGTGCCTGTGATGGTCGAGGGACCAAACAGAAGGTAATTTAAATCAATTTATGTAGTATTAGGATTGTCGTAAACAAGTCGGCAGTCCTTTTTCTATCCTTTTTTTCTGTAAATAACAAAAGCATGTACCAGCTAACTTCTATTTTAGCCAAGTCCCCCATATATATTAATACAAAGATTGGCTTAAAGGGGGGATTCGGTTGGCGGAAATCATCTTCCAAAGCAAGTTGGATGCTGAAAAATTTTATGACCACTTGCTGAAGTACTTACCAAATAATCATGACAAAGAAACTATTCTTCTAATTGAAGATCGACATATAGTAAAATTTTTTAGCAGTATGGTATCGGTTGAAATTTCAAGAATTGTTAAACATGCTTTTTATGAATTCATTACGATCATAAAGCGGGATGATTGGTTTAGGGAAATATTAAAAGGCCATTATTTCTACGATGAATATGAAGAACAGCAGCAAATTATCGAGATTATTGATTCCATCCTCGAAGGTCAACGAGAAGACCTGTCTATTTTTTTAAACGATACAAATGAAGAGAAACAGATCAAATCTGCAATCGACCATATTTTTCAAGATAATATCTCTTTTTCGTTTGACTCGTTCCTTAAATTTCGTTTACGTCCGTATTTACAGTCACTGCAAGGGTATGTCGAGATTGCGATTGATGAATATAAAATGGAGCAAGAATATCAAATATTCGTGCAGATGCTCCGTGAGTTTCTGGTGAATCGTGAACCAAAAATGGAGGTGCTCCATTTATTGTTTGATGAGGAAATCACCTTTTATAATGAGCAGTTTGTCGAAATGAAACGTGCTGAATTAACAAGAATGATTGACCGTAAACTCCTGGTAAACCATCCTGTCTATGTCGACTCAGCATCGATTGCCCCATTATTATCACTTGCGCCTACAACTATTTTTTTGTATACAAAGGACCCGGATGAGCCCTTAGTAAGGACTATTAAAAATATTTTTGAAGAAAGAGTAACCATTAAATCATTTGCTGCACTAAGAGAAGTGAATAAATGGGCGGAGAATCAGCAATCTTCTGAAAATCAGGCTTGAGAAGAGGAATTGTGTGAAAATTTGTCTTATTAGGTTGATGTCTCTTGATTTTTCAAAAATTAATCATTATAATTGCATACATAGTATAGTCATAGCAAAAGTGATGATAAGGATAACAGTATTTTTTACGGTTTCTAGAGAGGGAGGACATGGCTGAAAGCCTCCTAACACGAAAATAATACTTACCACCTTTAAACTTCAGCAGTGAACGCTTCATGTCTTCATGCGGTTAGTAATTGACTGACGGCTCTCGACCGTTAACAGACCAAAGTCATTTTCAAAGTGTTATTATGTGAAAATGAAAAATTGGGTGGAACCACGTGTTTATCAAAACTCGTCCCTTTTCCAGGGACGGGTTTTTTTATTTTTTTGTTGTGTTAAAGAATAATGTTGATTTTGGAACTCTGTTGATNNGAGGAGGCTCCCCGGCACGCCCGCGGAAAGCGAAGTGCCTGGAACGGAAATCAACAGACTAGTTTAACACAGCCTATTTTTTAAAAGCGGATTTTTGGGCAAAAATTGACCCGAAACGCTTATTTCAAAGGAGGAATTACCATGTCAGACGTTGTTAAGATTTCGTTTCCAGATGGGGCAGTAAAGGAGTTCCCACAAGGAACAACAACGGAAGATATTGCCGCATCCATCAGCCCAGGCCTAAAGAAAAAAGCGATTGCCGGCAAATGGAACGGACAGTTGTTTGATCTTCGCCGTCCAATTAATGAAGACGGTTCAATAGAAATCGTCGTCCCAGATTCCGATGATGCGTTAGAAATTTTACGTCACAGTACTGCGCATTTGATGGCACAGGCTGTTAGGAGACTTTATCCGGGTGTGAATTTAGGTGTTGGACCTGTTATCGAAGGTGGATTTTATTATGATATGGACCTTGAAGAATCATTAACTCCAGAAGATCTGCCAAAGATTGAAAAAGAAATGGCCCGAATCGTTAATGAAAATATTGAAATTGTCCGCAAAGAAGTAAGCCGTGCGGAGGCTGTTCAGCTTTTTAAAGAAGCAGGTGACCCTTATAAGCTGGAATTAATTGAGGCTATTCCTGATGAGGAAACAGTGACAATTTACGAACAAGGTGATTTCTTTGACCTTTGCCGCGGAGTCCATGTCCCATCAACAGGTAAAATCAAAGAGTTTAAGCTGTTAAACATTGCAGGTGCTTACTGGCGCGGTGACAGCAAAAATAAAATGCTGCAGCGCGTTTATGGAACAGCCTTTTTCAAGAAAGAAGACTTAGCGGAACACCTTCGCTTACTTGAAGAAGCGAAAGAACGTGACCACCGTAAAATTGGGAAAGAGTTAAACCTTTTCACTAGCAATCAATTGGTAGGACAAGGATTACCGTTATGGCTTCCAAAGGGTGCAACTATCCGTCGGGTGGTTGAACGTTACATTGTTGATAAAGAACAACGTCTGGGCTATGACCATGTATACACTCCAATTATGGGAAGTGTCGATTTATATAAAACTTCAGGGCACTGGGATCATTACCAAGAAGATATGTTCCCAGTAATGGACATGGATAACGAGCAATTAGTTCTTCGTCCAATGAACTGTCCGCATCACATGATGGTGTACAAAAACAGCATCCACAGCTATCGTGAGCTGCCAATTCGAATCGCAGAACTTGGAACAATGCATCGTTATGAAATGTCTGGTGCACTTTCAGGACTACAGCGTGTTCGTGGAATGACTTTAAATGATGCACATATCTTCGTTCGACCTGACCAAATTAAAGATGAATTCAAACGGGTTGTGAACCTCGTTTTAGCCGTATACAAAGACTTTGATATTAATGACTATTCCTTCCGCCTTTCTTACCGTGACCCGCAAGATACTGAAAAGTATTTTGACGATGACGCAATGTGGGAAAAAGCCCAAGGAATGCTGAAGGAAGCAATGGATGACCTTGGTCTTGATTATTATGAGGCAGAAGGAGAAGCAGCCTTCTACGGTCCAAAGCTTGACGTTCAAGTGAAAACTGCATTAGGAAAGGAAGAAACACTTTCCACAGTTCAATTGGACTTCTTATTACCAGAACGTTTTGATTTAACATATGTGGGTGAGGACGGTAAACCGCATCGTCCTGTGGTAATCCACCGTGGTGTTGTATCCACAATGGAACGATTTGTTGCCTTCTTAATTGAAGAATATAAAGGTGCTTTCCCTACTTGGCTCGCTCCGGTACAGGTGCAGGTCATTCCTGTTTCTCCTGGTGTGCATTATGATTATGCGAAACAAGTTCAAGAACAGCTTCAAAATGAAGGTATTCGTGTTGAATTGGATGGCCGTGATGAAAAAATCGGTTATAAAATCCGTGAAGCACAAATGCAAAAAATACCATATATGCTTGTTGTTGGGGATAAAGAAGTCGAAAATCAGGCGGTTAATGTCCGCAAATATGGCGAGCAAAACTCAGAAACAAAGCCATTCTCAGACTTTTTAACTTCATTAATTGCTGAAGTGAAAAGAGGATAAACAGTAGAAAGAGAGGTTCGCCTCTCTTTTTGTTTGAAAAAAACTATTGAATAATTATTTATTTCTTGCTAAAATAAATTTCGTTGTCAAAGAAAATAGTTCATTTGACATTGTATCTTTGCTTATGTTATATTTACTAAGGTGAAAAATTGAATACTTGTTTTTGGGAAAAGAAGAAGCACCCGCTTCTCACCTGATTGACGCGAATAGAGCAGTTAGCAGGTTTTACTTGAACTTTTTGGTTTGATTACTTTTGTTCTGTAAAGTGTGGGTGCATTCATCCGCACTTTTTTGTTTGTGCACTTATAGCACTGCTAAAAAGTTTTATACCTGTGGATTCTTGTATAGCGTTTTACGTTAAGGTTTGAAAGGGCTCGTAATGATTTTCTTGACCATGACGTTGTATTCGTGATAAAACCTTGGAGGTGGCTAATTATTAGCAAAGACATGTTATTAAATGAGGGCATTCGCGCTCGCGAAATTCGCCTAATTGATCAAAATGGCGAGCAGTTAGGGATTAAAACCAAAACTGAAGCCTTAGAGATTGCCGGAAGAGTGAACCTAGATTTGGTACTTGTAGCACCAAATGCAAAGCCTCCAGTCGGCAGAATTATGGACTATGGCAAATTTAAATTCGAGCAGCAAAAGAAAGAAAAAGAAGCTCGTAAGAATCAAAAAATCATCACCACTAAAGAAGTTCGTCTCAGCCCGACAATTGATGAGCATGACTTTAATACAAAGTTACGCAATGCAATTAAGTTCTTAGAAAAAGGCGACAAGGTAAAAGCGTCCATCCGTTTCAAGGGCCGGGCGATTACCCATAAAGAAATTGGTCAACGTGTGTTAGACCGTTTTTCAGAGGCGTGCAAGGAAGTTGCAACGATTGAATCACATCCAAAAATGGATGGTCGTAGCATGTTCCTAGTTTTAGCACCTAAAACCGACAAGTAATAAGGAGGATATCCCAATGCCAAAAATGAAAACTCACCGTGGCGCTGCAAAGCGTTTTAAAAGAACTGGTTCAGGTAAATTAAAACGTGACCATGCTTATACAAGCCACTTATTTGCTAACAAATCTACTAAAGCAAAGCGTAAGCTTCGCAAAGCATCACTTGTTTCTAAAGGTGATTTCAAACGCATTCGTCAAATTTTAACTTACATGAAGTAAAAATTAAGTGATCGATTTATATATTGGAGGGAAATTAAATGCCACGTGTAAAAGGCGGTACAGTTACGCGCAAACGTCGTAAAAAAGTTCTTAAATTAGCAAAAGGTTATTTCGGTTCAAAACATACATTATATAAAGTAGCTAACCAACAAGTTATGAAATCTTTAATGTATGCTTTCCGCGATCGTCGCCAGAAAAAACGCGACTTCCGCAAACTTTGGATTACTCGTATCAATGCAGCAGCACGTATGAACGGTCTTTCTTACAGCCGTTTAATGCATGGCTTAAAGCTTGCTGGTATCGAAGTAAACCGCAAGATGCTTGCTGAATTAGCAGTAAGCGATGCAAACGCATTTGCTGAATTAGCAAATGTTGCAAAACAAAACATTAACAAGTAATTTGAAAAGCGGAAGCGCCTTGAACAGGGGCGACAGGCATAAGACGAGCCGGCGAGAAGGTTGTTTTTTAACCTTCTTGACGGATTGGCTTATGACCCCGAGCCCCTAGGCGCTGTAGCTAGACATATCAAAGGCCATTCTCTTATGAGGATGGCTTTTTCTATAGAGGGGGATACTGGGGATGAAAATATGGTTAGTGGCCTATTTTATCATGAATATTGCGGGGCTCGTGATTATGTGGGAGGATAAGAGAAGGGCTAAAAAGCATGAGTTTAGAATAAGCGAGCGGACCTTATGGCTAGTGGCATTATTTGGCGGTGCTGTAGGTGCGACAGCAGGCATGCAACTTTATCGACATAAAACAAAGCATACTTCATTTAAGATTGGTTTTCCGGTTCTTGCAGTGATTGAGTTAGTTCTGTTAATCAAGTTTTTACTATAAAAGTCGCATCTTGGGGGCTAAGCAATGCATGCGTAATCAATTAAGTTACATAAAAATTTCTTGAAAAGAGGTTCAAAATGGAATATCAATTGAAAGTTAAATTAATAGACGATGAGGCTGTATTACCCCATCGAGCATATGAAGGTGATGCTGGCTTAGATTTATTTTCTATTGAAGAAAAAATAATCAAAGCAGGGGATGCGGGCTTAATAAGAACGGGTATACAAATTGAATTACCTAAAGGAACGGAGGCGCAGATTAGGCCAAGAAGTGGTCTAGCCTTAAAACACTCTATAACTGTGCTTAATAGTCCGGGGACTATTGATGAAGGGTACCGAGGGGAAATAAAAATTATCCTTATTAATCATGGGAAAGAAGATTTTACAATTGAAAAACAAATGAGAATTGCCCAAATGGTTATTGCCCCAGTCTTAAAAGTTAACCTTATTGAAACAGAAATATTAGCGGATACGGGTAGATCAGAAGGTGGATTCGGTTCTTCCGGTATATAAAAGTATGATTGGACATTTTCATTAGAAATTGGACTTTGCAGCTTCCAACTTCTTTAAAAAGGTGAGAATGTCCATTTCATATTTTTTGATAGTAAAAATTAGTATGGTCCCCCTTTAATACCAAATCATTAGACAAATGATCGGATAATTACCATAATACTCAATGCTAAGCCAATTAATGAAAGAATAGAAAAAACAACTAGTTCTTTTATTTCCCTTTTTCGTATTAAACGTAAAGCTTCCCATGAAAAGATTAAAACGAAGGTAAAAATCACTAAAAAAATCTTAAACATTTTCCATTCCTTTTTATGAAGTATTTCTTCACTTACTTAAGCCGATTCTTCTTACATAAACTTTTGATTTAATATTTACTTCTACTTGTGAAAACTCATGGTTCCAATTCTTTTTATAAAATGTATTCCATGCTTTTGGATATTCTCTGTAAACGGCTTGGCCAAATCCAAATATGTCTGATTGAAAATCTTTTTGAGCCTTATTTACTACTAATTGAATTCGACCCTTAATCTCCTTTTCAATATTTTTTTGGATCTCTTCAATTACTTTTGGATTAAATAATACTAGCTTTGAAGTATTTTCAATTGCACTCATTTCTGAGGTAACATTAACTGTAATTTTCATTTGTCCATGGTCATGATGAGGAAGGATTTTTGTTTTTGATCTAATAATATCAAGACTAATATTTCCCCCGCCTTTTTCCTTTGGGACTTTAATAGTAATGACTCCTCCTTCAATTTCATTACGAAGCCATAAAATTCCCCGGGTTTCAGTTTCATCCATCCAACCTATTAGCTTGTCTTTTTTAAATACAGCAGCCCCATTAATAGACTGTATTTTTCCTGATTCATTTTCCGTATCTACTTCTACCGAAGTTAATTTATACTGAGGGGCATATGGTTCTAATCCGTCTGTAAGAAGCATGTTTAAAAAATCCCTGACATAAACCTTTAAACCTACACTTAGCTTTGCAAGTTCCTTCGTTTCCTCTGCTGAAACACTTTCTAAATTTGGCATGTTTTTAATAACTTCGGAAGCCGCTCCTTCTGTAAACATAATAAAACTGTTCATTCGAGGTTGATGGAATCTTGTATAAAAGTCAATAATATTAAAAATTCCCTTTCTAGCTAAAGACTCACTGATTAACAAGACCCTGCTTTGAGAAAAGAATACACGTCTCGATAGCTTCATTTGTAACTTTCGGTACGCTTCAGAAACCGTGACACCTTTCTCTGAAATGACAAATGTACTGCGATCTTTTCCTCCTCCACTACTTCCTCCAGCTGGTCCTAGCTTAGTTGGTATAGCCACTTGAAGGGTTAAGCGAATCATATTCTCTTCAACAAGGTCTAATCCAATCGCAGTAACAATGGCAATATCATTCACTTCAATCCGGTTCCAACATCCTGTAAGCAAAAAAACGGTTATGACTCCTAATAGCAGTTTTCTAATCACCTTCATAATCCCATCCCGTCCTTTTAAACGAACTAGTTTTTACGGTTGCGGGGACTTAATCTCCTCAAATTCCTTTTTCCTGTTTGTTCTGGCCGTTCATTCATCCTCCACCAAGGGGCACGAACAAAAACATCTTTAAGGTTGTTAAAATTAAGTGGGGCAACAGGGGCCAAATAAGGAACACCAAAGGAGCGCAGTTGGACAAGGTGTACTAAAATAAAGAAAACTCCTAATAAGATTCCATAAAACCCTAATGTTGCGGATAAAAAAATCATTAAAAACCGAAGGAGCCGAATAGCTCCAGTTAGGGTATAACTAGGAAACATAAACGATGCAATGCCTGTAGTGGATACAACAATAACTAATGGAGCGGAAACAATCCCCGCCTCAACAGCAGCTTGACCGATTACTAATGCTCCAACAATACTTACTGTTGATCCAATCGGCCGCGGCAGCCGTAAACCAGCTTCACGCAGTGCTTCAAAGGTTATTTCCATTAATAGGGCTTCGATAACCGCCGGAAAGGGCACCTTTTCCCGGGAAGCTGCAACACTAAACAAAAGATTGGTTGGCAGTAATTCCTGATGGAAGGTAGTCACAGCGATATAAATGGAGGGAAACAATAGTGCAATCAATAAAAATAAATAGCGGATGAATCGAATAAAGGTTGCCATAATAAACTTTCCATAATAGTCTTCAGGGGAACTCATCATTTGAAAAAATGTCACAGGAACCACTAGAGCAAAAGGGCTATTTTCAACGATAATCCCAATTCTGCCTTCAAGAAGGTTACCGACCACTCGATCCGGCCGTTCAGTTTGCAATATTTGCGGAAACACTGAGAAAGGATGATCCTCAATAAGCTCCACAATATAGCCGCTGTCCTCAATCGCATCAATATTAATCTGGTTTAATCTGCTACGAACTTCTTCTATGATTGAATATTGGGCAATTCCATCAAGATAAGTAATGACTACTTCAGTTTGGGAAAGGTTCCCAATCTGTATACTTTCGAATTTAAGCTTTGTTGTTTTTAAACGTCTACGAATCATACTTGTATTGGTCCGGATATTTTCAGTAAAGCCTTCTCTTGGTCCTAAAACGACCGCCTCGGATAGGGGTTCTTCAATGGAGCGCTTTTCCCATGCTTGTTCACTAATAAAAAGGAATTGTTTATATCCATTAATCAATAAAACAGTATCACCTAACAAAATATGATTAATCACTTCCTGCAGTGTTTCCCCTTGTTTTACTTGAGCTGAACTTAGTTCTTCTATGATGGTCTCAATTGTCGGTTTAGGGTTATTTAGGAATGCATTATTGTTTTTGAGTAAAGGAGTGATGACGTTTAATTCAATTCTTTCTATACCCACTAATCCATCGAGATAAAAAATCATAGCCGAGTAGGTAGAATTTATTTGAAGTTCACGATATTTGAAATCTGAAGCCCCTTCAAAATAATGCTTTACCTGTAAAAAATCTTCCTGAAGAAATCCTGATAATTGATCGTTTCCTTTTTCCTCCAGAGTTTTGTCTCGGTTTTGATTTTGGAAAGTCGAATATAATTTTTTAATCCGTCTTAAAGTTTTCAATGAACGTACCACCCTTATTGATTAAAATGAGACTATAAAAGGCCCAATTTTTTTCGAATCATTGCGGTAAATAGTAATAAAATCGGCACAATGATTTGTAATAGAGTTAAGAAATATGGAACAAAAAACTTAAATCCAAAATCTATATGTTCAACATAATTAGATGAGGATATTAGTGACAAGGGGGTAATAATTAACCCTAGTGATATCAGTACGGAACGAGTTTGTTTTAATTTGAATAATTGAGATATGGCAACGGAAGCACCGAATGTAAATCCTCCCACCTTAAAAAATACACCTGCTACCATCATTAAAATAACAAGGGCATCAAACCGCTCAAGAAAGTCTGCAACAGAAACCATTTGAGTTGCAGCAAGCAGGGTAAAAAGATCTCTGTTGTAAATTTCCGGTCCTAGCGTAGAAAGCATCATAATAGAATTAATTGTTAATAGGATTCCTCCGATTACTAGAGCAGACAATCCTATCTTTCTTATATGTTTTTTATTGCTTAAAAAAGGAAAAAACATCATAATGACAATGGTTTCGCCAAAAGGGAAGTTTATGGCAGTTGGAATTGCTTTTTTCAATAAAGGTTGTACTCCATTACCTAAAACAGGAGTTAGATTTTTTAGATCAAATGGTTCAACGCTAAATAAGAGAAGCCAAATCAGGATAAGTGCAAAAATATAGATAGGAAAGATGATTTCCGCCATTCGCCCCAAAGTCTCTACTCCGCCCAGCAAACAATAGATCATTAACACCATAAAGCTTCCTATTACTACTAAGATTGGGGTTTCAGTTAAGATGGTTGTGACAATCAGATCCCCCAATTCTCTGCACGCTCTTGCGGCAGAATAGGTAAAATGCACAATATAAAGCAGGATTACCGGATAGGAAAGAAATCTTCCGATTATCTTTGGCAGCATCTGAACGAGTGTATCCCCTGAATAATAGGTTGATAATTGAGTATAAACAACCATTAATATTAGACTGGATCCCATGCCGATAAGGATATAGATCCATGCATCCTGCTTCGTGTCAGCCCCTAAACCCAGAATCATCGCCGTCCCTAATACATAGCCTGCCATTAAATAAACAAGCTGGATTGCACTAATTTTTTCCTTAATCATTAATTTATCTCCCTTTTGAAATAAGAAAAGCTTTTGCTATACAAAAAAAACCGTTCCTAACAAAGTATTCCTTTTTTTTAATATTCTCCATAGATATACATGTTATCCATGAAGCCTAGATTCCATGAACTTCTTAAAGATTCAAAGGGTGCCGAGTTATTTCATCCAATCAGGCTAAATTTGTAACTGAACAATATCCTTCTGTATAATAAAATTGTACCTATAAAAAATGGGGGCGAAATAATGACAAAACTAGATGAAACCTTGATGATGTTAAAAGAGTTAACAGATGCCAAAGGAATACCTGGTAATGAGCGTGAAGTTCGGGAAGTCATGAAAAAATACATAGAACCTTTTGCTGATGAACTTACAACGGATGGACTTGGCAGTTTAATTGCCAAAAAGGTGGGTAAAGAAGGCGGCCCGAAAATTATGGTTGCGGGTCATTTGGATGAAGTTGGCTTCATGATTACCCAAATTGATGACAAAGGTTTCCTTCGTTTTCAACCAGTTGGCGGCTGGTGGGGTCAGGTTATGCTCGCCCAGCGTGTAACGATCGTGTCGAGCAAGGGAGATGTAACCGGGATTATCGGTTCTAAGCCGCCGCATATTTTATCACCAGAAGCACGCAAGAAACCTGTTGAAATTAAGGACATGTTTATTGATGTAGGTGCTTCAAGTCGTGAGGAAGTCACGGAGTGGGGCGTTCGTCCAGGCGATATGGTTGTTCCATATTTTGAATTCACTGTTATGAATAATGAAAAAATGTTATTAGCTAAAGCCTGGGATAACCGGATTGGCTGTGCCATTGCTATTGATGTGTTGAAGCAGCTGAAAGGTGTAGACCATCCTAATGTTGTCTATGGTGTTGGTAATGTTCAAGAAGAGGTTGGTTTGCGTGGTGCCAAGACGGCAACGACTAAAATTAAACCTGATATCGGCTTTGCAGTTGATGTCGGTATTGCCGGCGATACACCGGGAGTTTCTGAAAGAGAAGCCATGAGTAAAATGGGTAAGGGACCACAAGTTGTTATCTATGATGCTTCACTTGTAGCCCATAAAGGATTGCGCGATTTAGTAACCGACACAGCTGATGAACTGAACATTCCTTATCAGTTCGAATCAATACCTGGCGGCGGTACGGATGCAGGGTCAATCCATTTGACACATAATGGGGTTCCAGCGATGGCGATTACAATTGCGACTAGATATATCCATTCTCATGCCGCGATGCTCCATCGTGATGATTATGAAAATGCGGTAAAATTGATTGTGGAAGTCATCAAGCGTTTAGACCGTGAGATGGTTGATAAAATTACGTTTGAATAACTTATTGTGGGGTCCCCGGTAGAACTTTACCGGGGATTTTTTATTCGAGTTTTTGATTCGTTGATTGAAAGGTGATATTCGCCGATTGAATCTCCAAATTCGCTGATTAAGCATGAAAATTCGCCGATTGAATGCCCAAATTCGCTGATTGAAACCAAAAATTCGCCGATTGAGTGTCTAAATTGCTGATATTCTTTATATATCAACATTTAAACATTTATTATTAGATCAAGTTTTGCTGAAAGTTTAAATCTTTACAGAAAAAAGCTGTCAACCTTAACCGATTGACAGCCCCAGAACCAACAAATGGCTACTTTAACCCACTTTCAAGAGTAGCGAGCATTTCTTTTTTCTCTTCTTCGGATGAGTTTTTCCAAATGATTTCAAATAATACGCCGAGACCCGGGAGCATTTTTTCTTCTCCGTTTTGAATCGCATCAACAATCGTATCTTCTAATTGGTCTTGTGTATTCCCAGCAACATTGTGAACAATCGCGTTACGTAAATTTAAATTCATGTATATGCACTCCTTTTCAATAAATAATAAAGTCTAAAACTCTGAAACTGGAGAACTGTCTAGCTACAGCGCCTAGGGGCTCGAGACATAAGCCAATCACTTCGGAAGGCAAACGGCGCCTTCTGTCAGTGCTTGTCTTATGCTTGTCGCCCCTGGACAAGGCGCTTTCGCTTTTCTTTTAATATGTTTTCTATTTTTGGTTTTATTATGTATTTTTATTAGGCTATAATATAAAAATCATCGTTATTGTAAAAGGAGAGCGGGTTTTGAAGCATATAGAATCAATCAATAATCCCAAAGTTAAACAATGGAAAAAACTGTTAACGAAAAAAGAACGGGATAGGTCAGGAACATTTTTAGTGGAAGGCTTCCATTTAGTTGAAGAAGCCCTGAAACAAGGGGAACAAATTATAGAAATCATTGTTTCTGAAAAAGTGGATTTACCTTCAAGATGGGATGCTGGTTCCACGCCAGTTACACAAGTTACGGAAGAGATATCGAATTCCTTAACCGATACGGAAGCTCCCCAGGGAATTTATGCCGTCTGCCGAATCGCAGCTCCGGAAGTACGTAATGCAAAAACCTACCTGTTCATTGACGCGGTTCAGGACCCGGGCAATCTCGGCACTATGATTCGTACCGCTGATGCAGCGGGGATTGACGCTGTTGTGGTGGGACGTGGAAGTGTGGATATTTTCAACTCTAAGGTCCTAAGGTCTGCACAAGGAAGTCATTTTCACCTGCCAATAATTAGAGGAGACCTTCATGAATGGATCGACCAGCTGCAGGAAAAAAATATTCCTGTTTACGGTACAGCACTTGAGGGGGCCTCTGCATATACTGATATTTCCATAGGTGATTCGTTTGCCTTGATTGTTGGAAATGAAGGAAATGGTGTGGGTAAAGATATTCTTGCAAGTACAACAGCGAACCTTTATATCCCCATTTACGGGAAGAGTGAGTCATTAAATGTGGCCGTTGCGACAGGGATCCTGCTTTATTATTTGAAAAAATAGGCGTAAACTAGTTTGACCTTGCGTAGAGAATTATTATATAATAATGAACAATATGGAATATTAAATGACGATGATGGAGAAAAGTATCTTATTTAAAGCTATTTAGGGAGAAAGTGCCGTGACTGAAAGCACTTTTATGGCAAGGATAAGAGAAGTTCACCTCCTGAGTTGGCATCGGGACCACGATTAAAAGCAATAGCAGTCCAGCTGCTTCGCTTTCCGTGTAAAGATGCGCCGGCATAAGCCGTTATCCGAATGAAGCGAACACAATGTGTTTTACATAACGTGTTTACAAGGGTGGTACCGCGAAACTTTAACCTCGTCCCTTTCCAGGGATGGGGTTTTTTTGTTTTTTTCTGGTGCCTGACACCAATTACCGATTACTATGAAGGAGGAATTGACATGCAAGAGCGTTTAAAGGAATTGCAGGAAGAGGCTATTCAAAAAATTGAACAATCTGGAAGCTTAAAAGAATTAAATGACATCCGTGTTGCCTACTTAGGAAAAAAGGGGCCAATTACGGAAGTGTTGCGTGGCATGGGGAAACTTTCAGCTGAAGAGCGTCCAGTGATGGGGGCATTAGCAAACGAAGTTCGTGAAGCGATTGCCGAAAAAATTGAAGCCAAACAAAAGGGGTTAGAAGAAGCGGCTGTCCTAGAAAAGCTAGCTTCTGAAAGTATCGATGTTACTCTCCCTGGCCGCCCAGTGAAGGTTGGAAATCACCATCCGCTGACTAGAATCATCGAAGAAATTGAAGACTTATTTATCGGAATGGGTTACCAGGTAGCTGAAGGTCCAGAAGTTGAACAGGATTATTATAATTTCGAAGCTCTTAATTTACCGAAAGGCCACCCAGCCCGTGATATGCAGGATTCTTTCTATATTACAGAAGACATCCTTCTTCGTACTCATACCTCTCCGGTTCAAGCTCGGACGATGGAAAAGCACCAAGGCAAAGGTCCGATCAAGATTATTTGTCCAGGTAAAGTGTACCGCCGTGATAATGATGATGCGACACACTCCCACCAATTTATGCAAATCGAAGGTCTTGTTGTCGGTGAAAACATCCGAATGAGCGACCTGAAAGGAACATTAGAAGTGTTTGCGAAGAAAATGTTCGGGGAAGATCGTGAAATCCGTCTACGCCCAAGCTTCTTCCCATTCACAGAACCTTCTGTTGAAATGGACATTTCTTGTAAAATTTGCGGCGGCCATGGCTGCAGCGTTTGTAAGCGCACCGGCTGGATCGAAATTCTTGGTGCTGGTATGGTCCATCCGAACGTCCTTGAGATGGCCGGATACGATTCTAAAAAATACACTGGCTTCGCCTTCGGTATGGGACCTGAGCGAATTGCAATGTTAAAGTACGGTGTCGATGATATCAGACATTTCTATACAAATGATGTGCGTTTCTTAAAACAATTTTCAAAACACGAGTAAATGGGAAGGCTTCAATCCGTTGAAGTTGAATAAACAAAGGAGGATGACGACATGTTCGTTTCATATAAATGGCTCCAAGATTATATCGATTTAACTGGAGTAACTGCTGCTGAATTAGCAGAAAAAATTACAAAAAGCGGTATTGAGGTTGAGGGAGTCGAAATCCTTAACGATGGTATTAAAGGTGTTGTAGTTGGTCATGTCCTTGAACGTGAGCAGCACCCAAATGCCGATAAATTAAGCAAATGTCTTGTTGATGTAGGCGGTGAACAGCCGGTACAAATCATTTGCGGTGCACCAAATGTGGCACAGGGACAGAAGGTTGCGGTGGCAACAGTAGGTGCAGTATTACCAGGTAATTTTAAAATAAAACGTGCGAAACTTCGCGGTGAAGAATCAAACGGAATGATCTGTTCGCTGACAGAGTTAGGGATGGAAGGAAAGGTAGTTCCGAAAGAGTATTCAGAGGGAATCTTTGTTTTTCCAGCGGATACAGTAGTAGGCGTCGATGCACTAGCCGAGTTAAATCGTGACGATGAGATTCTTGAACTTAGCTTGACTCCAAACCGTGCGGATTGTTTAAGCATGCTAGGTGTTGCCTATGAAGTGGCAGCGATACTTGGCAGAGACGTTAAACTTCCAGAAACAAACCTGCAGGCTTCAACTGAAAAAGCATCTGATTATGTGAAAATTACGGTCGATGCAAAAGAGGATAATCCATTATATGTGGCGCAAATCATTAAAAATGTAAAAATTGGACCCTCTCCGCTCTGGATGCAAACTCGCTTGATGTCAGCGGGAATCCGTCCACACAATAATGTGGTCGATATTACCAACTATATCCTGCTTGAATATGGTCAACCGCTCCATGCATTTGATTATGACCGCTTAGGTTCAAAGGAAATCCTTGTCCGCCGTGCAGCTGATGGCGAAAAATTTATTACGCTTGATGATGCAGAACGGACACTTACTTCCGATCATCTCGTCATTACAAATGGAACGAAACCCGTTGCCCTTGCTGGTGTCATGGGAGGAGCAAATTCAGAGGTAACCTCAGATACAACAACTGTACTGCTTGAATCCGCTTATTTTAATGGGGCAACTGTGCGTAAGGCATCGAAAGACCATGGGTTAAGAAGTGAAGCGAGCGCTCGTTTTGAAAAAGGTGTGGATCCTAATCGTGTTCGTGCTGCTGGAAATCGGGCTGCCTATCTGATGGCAAAATACGCTGGCGGTGAAGTGCTAGAAGGTGCCGCAGAGGCAGATACACTGACCGTTGAGCCAGCGGTTGTTTCGATTACTTTAGAAAAAATCAATCGAGTTCTTGGTACAGAATTGGTAATGAACGATGTAAAAGAAATCTTCGATCGCCTTCAATTTGGTGTCAGCATTGAGGAGGATACCGTAACGGTAACGGCGCCTACTCGCCGCGGTGATATTAAAATAGAAGAAGATTTACTAGAAGAGGTCGCTCGTCTTTATGGATACGATAATATTCCAAAAACATTGCCAATTGGTTCAACAACCCCTGGTAGATTGTCTGAGTATCAACAGAAGCGCCGAAAGGTTCGTCAATACCTTGAAGGGGCAGGTTTGTATCAAGCAGTGACATATTCCCTTACTAGCGAGGAAAAAGCAACTCAATTCGCGCTTGAAAAACGAGATACCATCCGTCTTTCAATGCCAATGAGTGAGGAGCGCAGCATCCTGCGATTAAGCATCATGCCACAGCTGTTAGAAGTATTAAAATACAACAGCGCTCGTCAAAATGATACCTTAGGTGTGTATGAAACTGGGGCTGTATTCTTAGCAAATGGCACGGATACTCTTCCTTCCGAAAAGGAACACATTGCAGCAGCTATTACAGGGCTATGGTCTAGTCATTCTTGGCAAGGAGAGAAGAAGGCGGTCGACTTCTTCGTAATCAAAGGAATCCTAGAAGGAATGTTTGCTAAGCTTGGTTTACTAGAACAGGTTCAATTTGTTCAAGCGCAAGTAGACGGCATGCACCCTGGACGTACGGCTGAAGTACTCTTAAATGGGGAGAAAATCGGCTTTATCGGTCAAGTTCACCCAACAGTTCAAAAAGAGCTGGATTTGAAGGATACGTACGTATTCGAGCTATCATTAAAGGCAGTACTTGAAGCAGAAACACCAGCATTACAATACCAGGCCATCCCACGCTTCCCGTCCATCACAAGAGACATTGCCCTTGTGGTAAACAGAGAAACGGTGTCAGGCACCCTAAAAGGAATTATCGAAACAGCGGGCGCACCGCTTCTGAAGGAAGCTGAAGTGTTTGACTTGTATGAGGGAGATAAGATGGAGGCAGGCAAGAAGTCGATTGCGTTCTCTCTTAAGTATGTCGATCCGGAACGTACGTTAACGGATGAAGAAGTAACGAAGGTTCATAACCAAGTTCTTGAGGCTTTGGAAGAAAAAGCAGGCGCGGTTTTAAGAGGTTAATAAAAGAAGCTAGTTCGAAGATAAAATTCGGGCTAGCTTTTTTTTCTAAGTTATAACGAATTCAATTCATATTATCTCTTTTCATAAATCGTGTCATAGTTTTTCGCCAAAGTGATATCCAAATCAGTTAATCCTCCGGCATTCCATGAGGTTAAGCGAAGTGTGACTAGTTTATAGTCAATCGAAATGAATGGATGATGATTTTTTTCTTCTGAAAGCTGTGCAATAGCATTCACGAACGCCACGCCTTGTAAGAATTCACGAAAGCGATACTTTTTCACAATGAATTTTCCGTCCAATTTCCAGCCTGATACCCCTGCCACAGCTGCCGCAATCTCCGCTTCACTTAGTCGATTTGCCACCCTTGAACTCCTCCAAACACCGTTTTTATATATCTATTCGAAACAAAGCCCAAAAAATCATTTCAATTTCGTTTTTTATTAACAAGGGCGATCGCTTTGTCCGTATTGGCAAAGTGGAGCTTCACATAAGATGGAAGGATGTCCCGGCCTTTGCTCATAATCAGTTTCGCTGCAGCTACGTCCACCTGTGCACCTGCACCTTTTGGAATTTTAAAGCCGGCAGACTCGCTGAGTTTATCAATGTATTGGATGAAAGCATATCTTGCGAGAATACTTGCTGCAGCAACGGCAAGATGAATGCCCTCTGCTTTTGTACTAAAACAAACATTCTCTTTGGCCACTGCTTTTTGGCCTTTAATATGTTGAAAATAGGTACTACCCTGCACAAATTGGTCGATAAGAATGGCTTCGGGTTTTTCAGGCGAAATTTTGTCTAATACATTTAAAATTGCTTGATTATGAAGAATCGCCTTCATTTTCCCCTGTGACATTCCAGATTGTTGGACCTGATTATATTTTTCGTTTTTTAAGGTCATTAAACTAAACGGAATAATGTCTTTAATAACCTTTGCAATTGCAATGATTTTTTCATCGTTTAAATCTTTCGAATCCCGCACACCTAATTCTTTCAACAAGGGAATATTTTCTTTTTTTACATAAGCTGCCACGACTGTAATGGGTCCGAAAAAATCTCCCGTCCCAACTTCATCTGAACCAATCACCGACATTTGACCAATCCCAACAGGCAGGTCGCCTTTTGCTTGTGATTTCGGTTTAGATGGAGAGGAAGGCTTATTTGAAGAGGCACTTCCCCATTTACTGGCCTCTTTTTCACTATCATTTCCTTGGAATAATACTTTGCCAGATTTATAAGCTGTAATCATACAGGCAGACGTTTTTGCGGCAAACACACTGCCGGGAATGTTTTTATCTAATAAACTTTTCCCGTAATAGTTTCTCATTTCCATGATCTTATTCATTTCTAGATTCAATACAACATTACCCATACTATATACACCACATTTCTAAATAAAGATAAAATACGCTTTAACTTTTCCACAGATATCGGTTCATGTTATGATAGAGAGTAGGATTCTCTGAATGGAGGCATGACGTTGTCGAATAATCAAAAAAATAGAACAACCGTAGATATATACGGACAACAATATGTTATTATGGGTTCCGAAAGTCCAAGTCACATCCGGCATGTGGCCTCATTAGTTGACAATAAAATGCGCGAAATCAGTTATAAGAATCCCAATTTAGATGCAACTAAACTCGCCGTTTTAACCGCTGTAAATGCAGTCAATGATTTTCTTCAAATGAAAGACGAATTAAATCGGCTTAAAACAGAACAACTAAAGGAAAAGGACTAAAAAATCATGTTGGATTTAGCCATTATCATTTTTTTAATTATTGGATTCTTTGTAGGCCTGAAAAGAGGCTTTATACTGCAGCTTGTTCATTTATTAGGTTTTATTATTGCATATGTAGCCGCATATTCATACTACGAACAGTTAGCACCGAAGTTAACATTATGGATTCCTTATCCGAACTTCGGTAATATGTCCACCCTGAAAATCCTTGGCGAAAGCAGTAATATGGAAACCGCCTTTTATCGTGCGATTGCCTTTGTCATCATCTTTTTTGCGGTAAAAGTATTATTGCAAATTATTGGTTCCATGCTCGATTTCGTTGCTCATCTGCCTATTTTAAAGCAGTTGAATGTTTGGGCAGGAGGGATTCTAGGTTTCGTTGAAGTGTATTTAGTTATCTTTATTTTATTATATATTTCAGCCCTTGTACCAATCGAATTTATGCAAAATGCTTTGGACCATTCGATCATGTCAAAAGCAATTGTGAATAACACTCCGATCCTTTCACAGCAAATAAAAAGCTTGTGGATAGAATATACAGCTGCTTTAACTTCTCTGTAGCAGAGAAGTTTTTCTATTCATGCCATAAAGTAGGCTAAAATGAAAATGCTAATCAGTAGGTAGGTGACTTAATAATGGAAGCAACTAAAAAAGATTTATTACGCTTATTAGAAACGATTGCCGTTTATATGGAGTTAAAGGGAGAAAACCCTTTTAAGGTTTCTGCTTTTCGAAAAGCGGGCAATGCCTTGGAAACAGATGAACGAGACTTAACAGAAATTGAAGATTTTACAACGATTTCTGGGATCGGTAAAGGGACAGCCGCTGTCATAGATGAATATATAAAAGAGGGTACTTCCTCCGTGTTAACAGAGTTAAAGGCGGAGGTTCCAAGAGGACTAATCCCGTTGCTTCAGCTCCCAGGACTTGGGGGTAAGAAGATTGCCAAACTATACAAAGAGTTAAAGGTCATTGATGTTTCCAGTTTAAAAAAAGCCTGTGAAGCAGGAAAGGTTCAAGCACTCGCTGGTTTTGGTAAAAAAACAGAGGAAAAAATTCTCAGTGCCATTGCCAATGTCGGTACAAGGCCTGAACGGCTTCCGTTAGCATACATGCTGCCCATTGCAGAGCAGATTGAAGCCACACTGGCGGAATTAAAAGATATTGAGAAATTCTCACGTGCAGGAAGCCTGCGCAGAATGAGAGAGACGATCAAAGATCTTGATTTTATCATCGCAACCAATCAGTCTGAACATGTGCGCGAGCAGCTATTACAATTAGCAAACATTAAAGAAGTGATTGGAGCAGGAGAAACGAAGGTCTCCCTCGTTTTTGCCTATGATTATGATATTTCTGTCGATTTTCGCCTCGTGAAACCCGAAGAATTTATCACAACTCTGCATCATTTCACTGGATCAAAAGATCATAATGTCCGGATGAGACAACTTGCGAAAGAACGCGGTGAAAAAATCAGTGAATATGGCGTGGAAATAAGCGAGACAGGGGAAATTCTCACCTTCTCATCTGAAGAAGAATTTTTCAAGCATTTTGACCTTCCCTTTATTCCTCCAGAAATAAGAGAGGACGGGAAAGAAGTCGAGATATTCAGTGCAACGGAGGAATTAATTGAGTTAGCAGATATTAAAGGTGATCTGCACATGCATTCCACCTGGAGCGACGGTGCCCATTCCATTGAACAAATGGCTCAAGTCTGCCGAGCAAGAGGTTATCAATATATGGCCATCACAGACCATTCACAGTATTTAAAAGTGGCTAATGGCCTTACACGCGAAAGACTACTAATGCAAAGAGAAGAAATTAACAGACTAAATCAAAAGTATGATGATTTTCTTATTCTAGCGGGTGTCGAGATGGATATTCTTCCAGATGGCAGCTTGGATTATGATGATGAGTTCCTGGCTGACATGGATTTCGTGATTGCCTCCATTCATTCTGCCTTTTCTCAACCGCGGGAAAAAATCATGGAACGTCTAAAGACAGCGTTAACGAATGCCCATGTGGATTTAATAGCTCATCCAACCGGCAGGAAAATCGGGCGCCGCGAAGGATATGATGTCGACATCGATCTACTGATTCAACTTGCCAAAGAAACCAATACAGCACTAGAACTAAATGCAAATCCCAATAGGCTAGATCTAGCAGCCGAATATCTACGAAAGGCTCAAGATGTGGGAGTAAAAATCCTTATCAACACAGATGCACATAAAATGGACACATTAAAGCATATGGAAATCGGTGTTTCCGCAGCCAAAAAAGGCTGGATTAAAAAATCATCCGTGTTAAATGCCCTGGATAAAAATGACCTGCTAGAATTTTTACATAATCGAGAATAGGAGGTTATCTCCATGCAAGAAAAGGCATTAAAAGTATTAGAATTCACTAAAGTTAAAGAACAGTTGTTAGAACATGCGGCTTCTTCCCTTGGGAGAAGAAAAATACAGGACTTAGTCCCATCTACTGATTTTGATGAGGTGGTTAAACTTCAAGCTGAAACAGATGAGGCAGCGACGGTTTTCCGAGTAAAAGGGAATGTTCCACTTTCAGGTGTTCATGATATAACTGCACACATCAAACGTTCTGTCATTGGCGGTGTGTTAAGCCCGCATGAGCTCATTCAAATAGCTAGTACCATCCATGCAAGCAGACAAATGAAACGATTTATCGAAGAGTTTGCCGATGAACGAACAGAAATTCCAATTTTGTCTGAACAAGCGGAGAGAATTATTCCGCTCACAAACCTAGAGCATTCGATTAAACAAGCCATCGATGACAATGGTGAGGTATTAGATAGTGCAAGCGATCTTTTACGGTCATTAAGGCATCAACTTAGATCCAATGAATCGCGAGTTCGTGAAAAATTAGAGAGTATGATTCGCTCTTCTAATGCCAGCAAAATGCTTTCCGACGCTATTGTCACGATTCGAAATGACAGATTTGTCATTCCTGTTAAACAGGAGTATCGCGGCCATTATGGCGGGATTATTCATGACCAAAGCGCATCGGGACAAACTCTTTTTATAGAACCGCAAGTGATTGTCCAATTAAACAATCAACTGCAGGATATTCGTGTGAAGGAACAACTCGAAATCGATAGGATTCTTACCGAGTTATCTGCCGCAGCGGCTGAACACGAGAGTGAACTTAAAGTCATCGTCAAAGTCCTTGCTAATTTAGACTTTATTTTTGCAAAGGCTAGGTTTGGAAAGCAAATAAAAGCAACCATGCCGATCATGAATAATGAAGGAAGGATTGCATTATATAAGGCAAGACATCCACTTATTCCTATCGATGAAGTCGTCGCCAATGACATCATGCTTGGAAAAGAGTTCACAACGATTGTTATCACGGGTCCGAATACTGGCGGAAAAACGGTCACCTTAAAAACACTTGGGTTGTGTACATTAATGGCCCAGGCGGGTTTGCAGATTCCAGCGTATGACGGTTCGGAGTTAGCTGTTTTTGATGCTGTTTATGCTGATATAGGCGATGAACAATCCATTGAACAAAGCTTAAGTACCTTTTCATCCCATATGGTTAATATCGTGGATATCTTAAACCGCGTCGATTTTAATAGTCTTGTACTATTTGATGAACTAGGGGCAGGCACCGATCCGCAGGAAGGTGCGGCCTTGGCGATTTCCATTTTAGATGAGGTTCACAAGCGGGGCGCGAGAGTCATTGCGACGACACATTATCCTGAGTTAAAAGCATACGGTTATAACCGTGAGGGTGTTTTGAATGCGAGTGTCGAGTTTGATGTGGAAACATTAAGCCCTACCTATAAATTGTTATTAGGAGTTCCTGGGCGGAGTAACGCGTTTGAAATCTCCAAACGTCTCGGCTTAAATGAACGGGTCATCGAGGCGGCCCGCTCACATGTTAGTGAAGATACGAACCAAATTGATAAGATGATTTCATCGCTTGAGGATAGTAAACGACTGGCAGAAAAAGAGCAAGAAGAAGCTCGCGATTATTTAAAGTCTGCTGAGAAACTCCATCAAGACTTGCAGAAACAACTGATGGAATTTTACGAGAAAAAAGACTCTATGCTTGAGAAGGCAGCTGAGAAGGCTGGAGAAATCGTTGACGAGGCAAAGAGTGAGGCCGAACTGGTCATCCGAGATCTTCGCAAAATGCGCACGGAAAAGCATGCCGATATTAAGGAGCACGAATTAATTGAAGCAAAACGGCGCTTAGAAAATGCCGCACCAGAAATACCAAAATCCGCTGCTAAACTCACAACTAAAAAAACAAAGAAACATACGTATATGCCTGGCGATGAGGTAAAGGTACTTACCTTTGATCAGAAGGGCACCCTGGTTGAAAGAGTTTCTTCAAATGAATGGCAGGTTCAAATCGGTATTCTCAAAATGAAAGTAAAAGAAAAAGATATGGAATATATGAGTACCCCGAAACAGGTTGAAACCAAGCCAATGGCGATTGTCAAAGGTCGGGATTCATATGTTAAACTGGAATTAGACCTCCGCGGAGAGAGGTATGAAGATGCTCTTCTTAAGGTGGAAAAATATATTGATGATGCGCTGCTTTCCAGTTATCCACGTGTATCGATCATCCACGGTAAAGGAACGGGTGCGCTGCGACAGGGTGTTCAGGAATACTTAAAAAACCATCGCTCTGTCAAAAAAATTCGCTTTGGAGAAGCTGGGGAAGGCGGATCAGGCGTAACCATCGTAGAGTTTAAATAATGTCCGGGGAGTTTTGGCAATGGACCAGTTTTGGGAGAACGAATATATTCAAATAGCTGCTAATTATAGTGTCGTCATTTTATTTTTGGTCGTTTTTTTAGCTATTTTTGAAATGGTGACCAAATATAAAAATTGGGAAGAAATCAAAAAAGGAAATGTGGCCGTGGCAATGGCAACGGGGGGGAAAATATTTGGGGTGGCCAATATTTTTCGCTGTACAATCGAGCAGAACAATTCGTTGCTTTCCATGATTGGCTGGGGGATTTATGGATTTCTGTTATTAGTAGTTGGTTATTTTATCTTTGAATTTTTAACGCCAAAATTTAAAATTGACGAAGAAATTCAAAATGATAATCGGGCAGTTGGGTTGATTTCGATGGTGATCTCGATTGGCTTATCGATTGTCATTGGTTCAGGTATTACGTAAGGGGAGAATAATAAGTGGAGACATTAGCTAAGATACTTCTTGGATTATGCGGCTTGTTTTTGCTAATCGGTTTAATCTATATGTTATTTTTTGCGTAAGTCCAAATCACCGCTGAGGATTATTCAGCGGTGATTTTTTAACTATATCGTCAATTGTTTAATGTGAAGTACTGTAATATAATAGAAGAGAAGTTTGAATTTTTAAAATTATCCACATAGAAAAGGGGGATATTATGTATGAAGAAAAGCCTTGGCTAGCACTATATCCGAAAGAAATACCCGCCACACTTGAGTACTCTAGAGAGCCTGTACAGCAATACTTAGTGAATTCTGCAGAGCAATACCCTGAAAAAATAGCGATTCATTTTATGGGAAAAGACATCACTTATAAACAACTTTATGAAGATGCCATGAATTTTGCTGGTTATTTGCAAGAAAACCTGGGCATTTCAAAAGGTGATCGGGTCGCGATTATGCTGCCGAACACACCACAGGCCGTGATTAGTTATTTTGGGATACTAATGGCAGGCGGAATTGTTGTACAAACGAACCCATTATATACGGAACGTGAACTTGAATATCAGATGAAAGATTCAGGAGCAAAGGCAATCATTACACTCGACATCCTCTACCCACGTGTATCTAAAGTAATGCCGCATACAAATTTACAGCATATAATTGTAACCGCTATCAAGAACTACTTACCATTCCCTAAAAATCTAATTTATCCCTTCATCCAGAAAAAACAATATGGCGTTGTTGTGAATGTCAAACACGGAGGAAGCACACATCTGCTTTCGGAAATAGTAAAAATAAAGTCTTTAAAAGTGAGGGATGTTGAATTTAATCCTGAGGAAGATGTTGCTCTTCTTCAATATACAGGTGGAACGACAGGATTTCCGAAAGGTGTTATGCTCACTCATAAGAACTTAATTGCTAATACAAAGATGTGCCAGGCCTGGCTTTACAAAACCAAGCCAGGAGAAGAGTCAGTACTCGCAATTATCCCGTTTTTCCACGTGTACGGCATGACAACGGTGCTCATTTTATCGGTGATGCAGGCCAATAAAATGATTCTTTTACCTAAATTTGATGTTGAGACAACATTGAAGACCATACACCAACAGCGCCCGACAGTGTTCCCAGGTGCACCCACCATTTACATTGGCCTCTTAAATTATCCTGATTTGAAAAAATATGATTTATCATCCATTCACTCTTGTATCAGTGGCTCAGCGGCCCTTCCCGTTGAAGTACAAGAGAAGTTTGAGGACGTATCTGGAGGAAAGCTTGTAGAAGGCTATGGGTTAACGGAAGCATCTCCAGTCACACATGCGAACTTTTTATGGGATGCCCCTCGAATGAAAGGCAGTATTGGTGTGCCCTGGCCAGACACAGAAGTAAAGGTTGTTGCAACCGACACAGGTGAACCGGTGCCGATCAAGGAAATGGGAGAAATCGTGATAAAAGGGCCGCAAATCATGAAAGGGTACTGGAATCGTCCAGAGGATACCAAGGAAGTTCTTCATGATGGATGGTTATATACAGGTGATCTTGGCTATATGGATGAACAAGGCTATTTTTATGTCGTTGATCGCAAAAAGGATATGATTATCGCCGGTGGGTATAATATCTATCCAAGAGAAATAGAGGAAGTATTATATGAACATCCGGATGTAGTTGAAGCGGTTGTAGCAGGAATACCTGATCAATACCGTGGAGAAACGGTTAAGGCATACATTGTTTTAAAAGAAGGTTCAACCGTTACGGCAGAAGAAATGAACCAATTTTCACGAAAATATCTTGCAGCATACAAGGCACCAAGATACTATGAATTTAGACAAGAATTGCCCAAAACAGCTGTAGGGAAAATTCTAAGAAGGATGCTAATTGAAGAAGAGAAACAAAAAATAGAAGAAAACCAAAAACACGCATAATTGCTCCTCTTTTTTTTGACAGATTAAGCCTGTCCCTAACCCATTATATGAAAAAAGTAATGAGATATCTTGACATATCCAGAGATAATATCTATTATTAAAATATGAATGATTATTCATTCATATTTTTCTTTTTAATAATTCTATTAACTGAACAGAACTTTTTTTTTCAAAGGAGGGATAGAGTTGAAAAAAAGTAAGCCCAAATACATGCAAATTATTGATGCAGCGGTGATTGTGATCGCCGAAAATGGCTACCATCAAGCCCAAGTTTCAAAAATTGCAAAGCAGGCTGGAGTGGCTGATGGCACCATTTATCTATATTTTAAAAACAAGGAAGACATCCTTATCTCTCTCTTTGAAGAAAAAATGGGAAGTTTCATTGAAAAAATAGATACAATGATAGCAGGAAAAGGGACGGCGGCAGAGAAGTTATTAATGATGATAGAAGCTCATTTTAGTATGCTTTCTGAAGACCATCACATGGCAATCGTGACACAGTTAGAGTTACGGCAATCGAATAAGGAACTGCGGCACCGAATTAATAATGTTCTAAAAGGTTACTTGCAGGTAATTGATAAGATTGTTATTGAAGGTAAAGAAACCGGTGAGTTTCCCATCGACCTCGATATCCGTCTGGCCCGGCAAATGATTTTCGGTACAATCGATGAGACCGTGACATCATGGGTGATGAACGAGGAAAAGTACGATCTAGTTGCACTGGCTACTCCAGTCCATCGCCTCTTGATTAATGGCTGTGGAAGCCGATAAATATTAAAATAGGGGGAAATCCAATGGAATATTTAAAATGGTCTTTTCAAGACAGTATTGCGACAATTACAATTGATCGTCCTCCAGCAAACGCCCTTTCTTCAGGACTACTAAGGGAATTGTCAACTGTGCTTGATGAGATTGAACCTAATCGCGAGATCAGAGTTATTGTCATTCATGGGGAAGGGCGCTTTTTCTCTGCTGGTGCAGATATTAAAGAATTTACTACTGTCACTTCTTTAGAAGGATTTTCAAATCTTGGAAAGTATGGGCAAGACTTATTTGACCGAATGGAAAAATTCCCGAAACCCATTATCGCCGCTATCCATGGTGCAGCACTTGGCGGGGGGCTTGAACTAGCAATGGCATGCCATATCCGCTATGTTAGTGAGCAGGCAAAACTTGGTCTGCCTGAATTGCAGCTTGGCTTAGTACCAGGATTTGCTGGTTCGCAGCGTCTGCCTAAATATGTGGGCGTGGCAAGAGCTGCGGAAATGCTGTTTACTTCTGAGCCAATCACAGGTATAGAAGCAGTCCAATTTGGTTTAGCAAATCGTGCTTTTCCCGACACAGAAGTAGTCCCGCAGGCACTTAAACTAGCAGCGAAAATTGCGAAAAAAAGCCCAGGGTCCATCAGTGCGGCAATTGAACTGCTAAATTATGCAAAAACAGACGAGTTCTACGAAGGTTCCAAAAGAGAATCTGAGTTATTTGGTCAAGTGTTTGTTTCTAACGATGGGAAAGAAGGCATCCAAGCCTTTATTGAAAAAAGAGAACCAAATTTTAAGGGTGAATAAACTTATCTTTGCAGGTATAATTGTAAAGGAAGCCCTTTTTTTTATAAAAAATTTTCTCAATCTTTCAAACTGAGCGAATGCTCGAAATTTTATTAGGAGGGAAATCATGAATATTTATGTATTAATGAAAAGAACCTTTGATACCGAGGAAAAAATTTCGATTGCTGCTGGAAAAATTAATGAGGATGGCGCTGAATTTATCATCAATCCTTATGATGAATATGCTATTGAAGAAGCAATCCAGGTTCGCGATGCTAAAGGTGGAGAAGTAACCGTTATTTCTGTTGGAACAGAAGAAGCAGAAAAGCAATTACGTACTGCACTGGCAATGGGTGCAGATAAAGCAGTCCTTATCAATACCGAGGATGATGTAGAAGGCGGAGATCAATTTACGACAGCAAAAATCCTTGCTGAATATTTAAAGGATAAAGATGCTGATTTAATTATTGGCGGAAATGTAGCGATTGACGGTGGAACAGGCCAAGTGGGCCCACGTGTTGCGGAATTGTTAAACATCCCTTATGTAACAACTATTACTAAATTAGAAATTGACGGAAAAAATGTAACCGTTACCAGAGACGTTGAAGGTGATTCTGAAATCATCGAAACTAGCCTTCCACTATTAGTTACAGCCCAACAAGGTCTAAACGAACCGCGCTACCCATCCTTACCTGGGATTATGAAAGCAAAGAAGAAGCCGCTTGAAGAATTAGAGTTAGATGACCTAGATCTTGAAGAAGACGATGTGGAAGCAAAAACAAAAACGATTGAAATTTATTTGCCGCCTAAGAAGGAAGCAGGCCGCGTTCTAGCTGGCGATTTGAATGATCAAGTAAAAGAACTTGTTCAGCTTCTTCATACCGAAGCAAAAGTAGTCTAACGGGTTTAATACAAATTTTGTTCTCAGGAGGTATATGGAATGTCAAGAAAAGTGGTAGTTTTAGGAGAAGTTCGTGACGGTTCATTACGTAATGTGTCATTCGAAGCAATTGCAGCAGCAAAAACAGTTGCTGAAGGCGGAGAAGTAGTTGGTGTTTTAGTGGGCGATTCTGTAAGTGCTCTATCGACTGAGTTAATCCAATTTGGTGCGGACCGTGTGGTTGTGGTTGAAGATGAGAAATTAAAACTTTATACATCAGATGGTTACGCTCAAGCTCTTTTAGCGGTGCTTGACCAAGAAAAACCAGAAGGGCTGATTTTGGGACATACCTCATTAGGTAAAGACCTTTCCCCAAGAATTGCCGGAAAATTAGCATCAGGTTTAATCTCAGACGCCACTGCTATTGAAGTAGCGGGTGGAAATGTCGTGTTCACAAGACCGATTTATTCCGGTAAAGCATTTGAAAAGAAAATTGTGACAGAGGGCTTGATTTTCGCAACGGTACGACCAAATAATATCGCCCCACTTGAGAAAGACGAAGGCAGAAGCGGAGATGTATCAGCCCTTTCTGTAGAAATCAAGGATCTTCGTGCAATCATTAAAGAGGTCGTTAGAAAAGCGAGTGAGGGTGTTGATTTAAGCGAGGCGAAAGTAGTTATTTCAGGAGGCCGCGGTGTAAAAAGTGCGGATGGGTTCCAACCGCTTAAAGAGTTAGCCACAGTCCTTGGCGGTGCAGTAGGTGCTTCTCGTGGTGCTTGTGATGCTGATTATTGTGATTACTCGCTGCAAATTGGCCAAACGGGCAAGGTTGTTACACCAGATCTTTATATTGCTTGCGGCATTTCCGGAGCTATTCAGCATTTAGCCGGGATGTCTAACTCAAAAGTAATCGTTGCTATTAACAAGGACCCAGAAGCAAACATTTTTAAAGTAGCTGATTACGGAATTGTCGGTGACTTGTTTGAAGTAGTTCCATTACTAACTGAGGAGTTTAAAAAGCTCAAAGTACACTCATAATAATAAGGGCGAGCGGAATGCTTCCGCTCGTTTTGTATTTTGTTTATTTTGGGGATAATAATTGATGAAGCAATTTATTAGCTTGATTTTTTAAACGATGTTATACTTTCGGTAGTAACTCAGTAATCATTAGGAGGGCAATATAAATGGCAATTTCACATTTAACTGATCAAAACTTTTCGGCTGAAACTGGTTCAGGCCTTGTTCTTGTAGATTTTTGGGCACCATGGTGCGGACCTTGTAAAATGATCGCTCCAGTTCTTGAAGAACTTGACTTAGAAATGGGCGATAAGGTAAAAATCACTAAACTTGATGTGGATGATAACCCGCAAACTGCAGCAAACTTTGGTGTAATGAGCATCCCAACTTTATTAGTGATGAAAAATGGAGAAGTCGTTGATAAAGTTGTCGGCTTCCAACCAAAAGATGCACTAGCAGGTGTTTTAGAAAAACACGTGTAAATAAAATGAAAATGCCTTAGCTTGGAAATAACCCAGCTAAGGTTTTTTTATTTTTCCAAGAGACTACTACTTTTAATTATGCGCCGTTTCCTTTAATATTTTAACAGTAGATTATATATAAGACGGGAGAGAGTGGCCGGAATGAATGAAACAATTAAGCAAAAACTGACGCTGCTGCCGGATCAACCTGGCTGCTACTTAATGAAAGACCGTCAGGGAACGATTATTTATGTGGGAAAAGCTAAGGTACTAAAGAATCGTGTCCGTTCCTATTTTACGGGGTCGCACGATGGGAAGACACTAAGACTTGTCAATGAAATTGAGGACTTTGAATATATCGTAACCTCTTCGAATATTGAAGCACTTTTGCTGGAACTGAATCTTATTAAAAAGTACGATCCAAAATACAATATCATGCTGAAGGATGATAAAACCTATCCGTTTATCAAGTTAACAGCGGAAAAGCATCCCAAACTTATTATCACAAGAAAAGTAAAAAAGGATAAAGGCAAATACTTTGGTCCGTATCCCAATGTGACAGCAGCAAATGAAACCAAAAAGCTTCTTGACCGAATCTACCCGCTCCGCAAATGCTCAACCCTGCCGGACCGAGTCTGTTTATACTATCATTTAGGACAGTGCCTGGCACCATGTGTGAATGAAGTTCAGGAAGAACAGTATAAACAGATGACGGATGAAATCACCCGCTTTTTAAATGGCGGGTATAAGGAAATAAAAAAAGAGCTGAAGGAGAAAATGGCTGCTGCCTCCGAAGAATTGGACTTTGAACGTGCAAAAGAATACCGTGACAAAATCATCCATATTGAAACGATTATGGAAAAACAAAAAATTACGATGACCGATTTTACCGACCGTGATGTTTTTGGCTATGCTGTCGATAAAGGCTGGATGTGTGTGCAAGTCTTTTTTGTCCGCCAAGGCAAACTAATTGAGCGGGACGTTTCTATGTTCCCCGTCTATAATGAGCCAGAGGAAGAGATCTTAACGTTCCTCGGTCAGTTTTATTCGAAAGCCAATCACTTTAAGCCGAAAGAAATTCTCATTCAAGATGATGTCGAGTTGAGTTTAGCAGAACAACTGTTGGAAGTTAAAGTGCTTCAGCCGCAACGAGGACAGAAAAAGGATCTTGTGCAATTAGCGATTAAAAATGCAAAAATTGCTTTAAACGAAAAATTTTCACTGATTGAAAAGGATGAAAATCGAACCATTAAGGCAGTGGAGAACCTGGGAGAATTACTGGGAATCTACACGCCGCACCGGATTGAAGCCTTTGATAATTCTAACATTCAAGGGACAGACCCTGTATCAGCAATGGTAGTGTTCATTGATGGCAAGGCGAACCATCGTGAATACCGTAAATACAAAATCAAAACGGTTCAAGGGCCGGATGATTATGAATCGATGCGAGAAGTAACGAGAAGAAGGTACTCACGCGCGCTAAAAGAGGAACTCCCTCTTCCTGATTTAATCATCATTGATGGGGGTAAAGGGCATGTTGAAGCCGTACGAGACGTATTGGAAAATGAATTAGGCTTAGATATTCCGCTCTCGGGGCTTGTAAAAGACGAAAAACACCGGACATCCCAATTGCTGTATGGCAATCCATTAGGAATTGTTCCGCTCGGGCGAAACAGCCAGGAGTTTTATTTACTGCAAAGGATTCAAGATGAAGTCCATCGTTTTGCGATCACCTTCCATCGCCAACTGCGCGGAAAAACTGCGTTTCAATCCTTGCTTGATGATATTCCGGGAATTGGGGAGAAACGGAAAAAGTTATTGTTAAAACAGTTCGGCTCGGTGAAAAAAATGAAAGAAGCAAGTAAAGAGGAATTCATAAATATCGGAATTCCCATGAATGTAGCCGAAGAATTAATCAAAAAACTTCAGTCTTAGTGATTGTCAGAAAAAAAGGAACATGCTATAATAAGTGAAAATTTAATTTACTATCACTTTTACGTATTAAAGTGAAGGTAGAGGTGCGAGCTTCAATAGTAGTGGTTCTGAGAAGGATGAGCTTCTGAGAAGAATCATGAAAGGGGATGTTCGCCGAAGAAAAGAAAGTCTCATAACTTTCTTTTCTGGTCCCGTATTGAATAAATGCTGGATTGTCAAGACTAATGTCTTGGAGAGCTATCTTACATTGTAGGTGCGAGAATTTTTTTCGTGTTTTAAGCAATGAGATGCCCTCTCATTGCTTTTTTGTGTTTATTTGGGGAAAAATATGAATTACATCTGGAGAAGGGGAAAACAAACATGGGGATTATTGTACAAAAGTTCGGAGGCACCTCCGTTGCAAATGTAGAAAGAATTTTAAATGTCGCATCATGTGTAAAAGGTGAGGTTGACCGCGGAAATAATGTGGTTGTTGTTGTTTCTGCAATGGGTAAATCTACGGATACACTCGTCGGTTTAGCAAAGGAGATTTCAACGCAGCCAAATAAACGGGAAATGGACATGCTGTTATCGACCGGGGAACAAGTAACGATTTCGTTACTGTCTATGGCTCTCAACCAGCAAGGTCTTGATGCTGTGTCCTTTACTGGGTGGCAGGCTGGTATTATGACCGAACCAGTCCATGGAAATGCCCGGATTTCTAATATTAAAACAGCAGCGATTGAATCACAGCTTGAATCCGGCAAGGTGGTTATTGTTGCGGGATTCCAAGGAATCACCGAAGAGGGTGAAATTACTACACTTGGCCGTGGCGGTTCCGATACCACAGCCGTTGCACTCGCAGCAGCCTTAAAGGCAGATAAATGCGACATATATACGGATGTAACGGGAGTTTTCACAACGGATCCAAGATATGTGAAGAGTGCTCGCAAGCTATTATCGGTATCGTACGATGAAATGCTGGAGTTAGCTAATTTAGGTGCAGGAGTACTTCATCCGCGAGCAGTGGAATTTGCTAAAAACTATCAAGTACGTCTCGAAGTTCGTTCGAGCATGGAGAAAATAGAAGGAACAGTTATTGAGGGGGAAGCAGCAATGGAACAAAACTTAGTTGTCCGCGGAGTTGCATTTGAGGACGAAATTACAAAAGTAACAGTATTAGGGTTGGCTAATTCATTAACAAGCCTATCAACCATTTTTACCACACTTGCTGAAAATCATCTGAATGTGGATATTATTATCCAAAGCACAACTGAGGGTGGATCTGCGAATTTGTCCTTCTCTATTCATACAAATGATCTATTAGAAACATTAAAGGTCCTAGAAGACAATAAAGCTGTTTTGAATTATGAGCAAATTGATGCTGAAAACAAATTAGCGAAGGTGTCGATTGTCGGATCAGGGATGATTTCCAATCCCGGTGTAGCAGCAAAGATGTTTGAGGTACTCGCTGCAAACAACATCCAAATCAAAATGGTCAGCACATCAGAAATAAAAGTGTCAGCCGTTGTAGAAGAAAAAAATATGTTAAAAGCAGTAGAAGCTTTACACGAAGCATTCGGACTTGCAGTTCAATAAAAAAGAATGGTGTCAGGCACTATTCGGTGCCTGACACCATTTTCAATTAGTTTTTTTCCCATTTCACTGTGAAAACAACTTTATTGGATTTTTTTATTGGATGTTCGAAGGTTTCGGCGTTGGCTTCTTTTTGCAATTCAATTTGTTGGGCAAGGAATCCTGCTTCAAGTTGGAAAAAATGTTCAGCCTTTGACTTAACTCGTGAAATAATGAGCGGACTAATTAATTCAAATTGGAACTCAGTTTTATTTTCTTTCACAAGTTCTAACTGGCCCCATGAGGCCTTGGCGAAGAAATCAATAATCTGTTCTAAATCCATTAATGGATATTTTCGTGCAAGTCGTTTTCCAGCCCAATATAAAATTTCAGGTGTGTCTTTCCCTAAAATCTCAGGCAAGAGAACTTCTCTGATTAGTTCATATCCGAAGATGGAAATAGTTCTAGGTTCATCAATATCGATCGTTTCATTCATAACTGTACTATTATTCACAAGCTTCCCCTCTTTCTATCATTCTATTATATACATTTTTGGTTAATTTTTAGTACAGTTTTTCTAGTTATAATGAATCAAATTTAGCTTATTTTTTTGTTATTTTGCAATATCTTACCTTGTTTTCCATGATAATTATCATTCCCGATAAAGAAATAATAACAACCGTTTTTTCTTGGTAATTAATTGAAGGAATTCAAGAAATGTTGAGAAAAGACCCATTTTTTTAGCGAGTATATATTAATTATTATAATATCAATATATTTAAAAAATTTTAGTTTTACCCGAGTAATGTGTATCCGTTTTCTTGACGCTCTTAGATGATGGGAGTAAAATGAACTTGTCACATTATTGTCACAGTGATGCGAAGTTTCGACAAAAGTGGATTTAATTTGATAGAAACTGAACATCATTTTTTTTAAACATTATAGGGGGGTAAATTTATGGCGGGTAATCGAGAGTTTGTTTATCGGAGATTGCATTCGTTGCTAGGTGTTATTCCAATCGGGATCTTTGTCATGCAGCATCTAATTGTGAATCACTATGCAACAGAAGGGGTAGAATCCTTCAACAAAGCAGCGAACTTTATGGGGAATCTTCCATTTCGCTATGTTTTAGAAACTGTAATTATTTATTTACCGATTTTATTCCATGCAATCTACGGGCTGTATATCGCTTTTACAGCTAAAAACAATGCAAGTCAATATGGTTTTTTTAGAAACTGGATGTTTATGCTACAACGTGTGTCTGGTGTAATTACACTAATTTTCATCACATGGCATGTGTGGGAAACTCGTATAGCTGCTGCTTTTGGAAATGAAGTTAACTTCCAAATGATGCAAGATATCCTATCATCCCCATTCATGTTTGGATTTTATGTTGTTGGTATCATTTCAGCAATTTTCCACTTTGCAAATGGCTTGTGGTCATTCTTGGTAAGCTGGGGCATCACAGTATCGCCTCGTTCTCAAGTGATTACTACATACGTGACAATCGTTATTTTCTTGGCTCTATCTTATGTTGGTGTAACGACATTACTAGCTTTTGTATAAAAAATGAACGATTGCTCGGAAAAATATTGGATTTTGGATTAAGGGAGTGAGTCACGAATGAGTAAAGGTAAGGTTATTGTAGTCGGCGGTGGTTTAGCTGGCTTAATGGCAACGATTAAGGTTGCAGAAACAGGAACACCAGTAGAATTATTTTCTTTAGTGCCTGTTAAACGCTCTCACTCTGTTTGTGCCCAGGGTGGTATTAATGGAGCAGTAAATACAAAAGGTGAAGGGGATTCCACATGGATTCACTTTGATGACACTGTATATGGCGGAGATTTCTTAGCTAACCAGCCGCCAGTAAAAGCAATGTGTGACGCAGCACCTGGAATTATTCACTTAATGGACCGTATGGGAGTTATGTTTAACCGTACTCCTGAAGGATTACTTGATTTCCGGCGCTTTGGTGGAACACAGCATCACCGTACTGCATTTGCTGGAGCAACCACTGGTCAACAGCTGCTTTATGCATTGGATGAACAAGTTCGCCGCGAGGAAGTAGCAGGCCTTGTAACGAAATATGAAGGCTGGGAATTCCTTGGTGCAGTTGTTGATGACGATGGTGTGTGCCGCGGGATTGTTGCTCAAAACTTAAAAACAATGGAAATTAAATCTTTCTCTGGCGATGCCGTTATTATGGCTACTGGAGGCCCTGGTATTATTTTTGGGAAATCAACTAACTCTGTTATTAATACAGGTTCTGCTGCATCAATCGTTTACCAGCAGGGCGCTTATTATGCGAATGGAGAAATGATTCAAATCCACCCGACTGCCATTCCTGGTGATGATAAACTTCGCTTAATGAGTGAATCAGCACGTGGTGAAGGCGGACGTGTTTGGACATATAAAGATGGAAAGCCTTGGTACTTCTTAGAGGAAAAATATCCTGCCTATGGAAATCTTGTACCACGTGATATTGCAACACGTGAGATTTTCGATGTATGTGTAAATCAAAAACTCGGAATCAATGGCGAGAACATGGTATACCTTGATCTTTCTCATAAAGATCCACATGAATTGGATGTTAAACTCGGCGGTATTATCGAGATTTATGAAAAGTTTATGGGTGATGACCCTCGTAAAGTTCCAATGAAAATCTTCCCGGCTGTTCACTATTCAATGGGTGGCCTTTGGGTTGATTATGATCAAATGACAAGCATTCCAGGGCTATTTGCAGCTGGTGAATGTGATTACTCACAACATGGTGCGAACCGCTTAGGTGCCAATTCCTTGCTTTCTGCCATTTACGGTGGAATGGTCGTTGGTCCAAATGCAGTGAAATATATCAAAGGTCTTGAAAAAAGTTCTGATGCTGTATCTTCTACCGTTTTTGACCGTCATGTCAAAGAACAAGAAGAAAAATGGAATGCTGTTATGTCCTTAAATGGAAATGAAAATGCATATATCCTTCATAAAGAGCTTGGCGAATGGATGACGGATAATGTAACCGTTGTTCGCCACAATGACAGACTATTAAAAACTGACGAGAAAATTCAAGAACTATTAGAACGTTACCAAAAAATTAACATTAATGATACATCTAAATGGAGCAACCAAGGGGCAGCCTTTACTCGTCAATTACAAAACATGCTTCAATTGGCTCGTGTTATTACGATTGGTGCATACAACCGGAATGAGAGCCGCGGTGCTCATTATAAGCCTGACTTCCCTACTCGTAATGATGAGGAATTCTTAAAAACAACAATGGCGAAATTTGTTGACAGTTCTTCCGCACCGGCCTTCCATTATGAAGATGTTGATGTCTCATTAATCAAGCCACGCGAACGCAATTACGCAAAAAGTTAAGGGGGAGTAGGAATAATGTCTGATACTAAAATGGTGAAATTTATTATTTCACGTCAAGATAGCGAAAATACTGCTCCTTATGAGGAGGAATTTGAGGTTCCCTATCGTCCGAATATGAATGTCATTTCGGCGTTAATGGAAATCCGTAAAAACCCTGTCAATGCAAAAGGACAAGCATCTACCCCAATTACTTGGGATATGAACTGTTTAGAGGAAGTCTGTGGTGCTTGTTCGATGGTCATCAACGGCAAACCGCGTCAATCTTGTTCAGCACTGATCGATCAATTGGAGCAGCCAATTCGATTAGCGCCGATGAAGACATTCCCGGTAGTGCGAGACCTTCAAGTTGATAGAAGCAGAATGTTTGACGCTTTAAAGAAAGTAAAAGCGTGGATCCCAATCGATGGTACCTATGATTTAGGACCAGGACCTCGTATGCCTGAGACAAAGCGTCAATGGGCGTATGAACTTTCTAAATGTATGACATGTGGTGTTTGCCTTGAGGCATGTCCAAATGTAAACAGTAAATCAAACTTCATTGGTGCACAGCCGCTTTCACAGGTTCGTCTTTTCAACGCACATCCAACGGGTGCTATGAATAAGGCAGAACGACTTGAAGCGATTATGGGCGATGGCGGACTTGCAAACTGTGGTAATTCACAAAACTGTGTGCAATCTTGTCCAAAAGGTATTCCATTGACAACCTCTATTGCTGCATTGAACCGTGATACAACTATTCAAGCGTTTAGAAGCTTCTTTGGAAGTGACCACGCGTAATTGAGCGAAACCTTCTTTTCTCATGGGGAAAAGAAGGTTTTTTGTCGTTTATTTACGCCGCAAACAAAATTTCATAGGTATGAGGTGCTTTTTTTGATAAAAATCATTCTTCTGTCAGTAAATATAGTCACTACATTTGTATCGTTCACATAAGATATGTTGACTAAATATATACCCACCCCGTGTTCATAACTGGCGAAGGCAAGGAGGGTTACAGTACTTGAAGGAGAATGTTTATAATCATAAACCGTTACTCACCAAACGTGAAAGAGAAGTATTCGAGTTATTAGTACAAGACAAAACAACGAAAGAAATCGCTGGTGAATTATTTATAAGCGAAAAAACGGTTCGGAATCACATTTCAAATGCCATGCAAAAGCTTGGTGTCAAGGGGCGTTCACAAGCAGTTGTAGAGCTCCTTCGAATGGGAGAACTAGAACTTTAACATTGACCGGCATCCTTCTTGGAGGCCGGTTTAATTTTGAATAGATTAAACATAAAAAAGGTAAGCATATTCGAATCGAAATGCTTACCTTTTTTGCCGAAAGGAATGTAAAACCTTCCTATCAGGCATGAGTGAAATTACGCCTCAGTCTTCAATGCGGATTAATGGTACTTAAACAAACTTCTCTGCTTAATTAAAAGCAGGTATTCTTACCATCCTTTGAAACCAAGAGGATAGATTACTTAATACGAATACCGCTCTAAAACCCAGTATAAGTAAGGTTGAGAATAAGCCGTAAATTATATTCAAAGTAACCCCTCCACACTGAAATTTAGTGTTAATAAGTAACACTAGGATTATTGTTAATCTGGAGACTAATTTTATTCGGTGAACTGTATTTTACCATGAACTTTTCCCTGAATTTACGACTTCGACTTGGTGTAACTATATTCTACTTCATCTTTTTCTTCATTATAGTCGACATGTAAATCATGTTGATTGAAAAACCACAAATCCCTTTCTTCAATATAAAATAACAAACCTTCTGCCTCAAATTTCACAATGATATCAAAAGGATCATTATCCACAGTGAAACCAAGTGAAAACCCTTCTTGGACGGGACTGTTTCCATATACCTTCGGATAAAACTTTACTTTATCCCCTTTTTTTAATTCGACTTCTTCCTTAAACCAGTTTAGTGCTGCCGTGCTAATTAAAATTTCCATTCTTTTCTCACCTTTGGCTTTCTATTCATTTTCCTACTTTATTATACTCCAAAGTGTGGCAAACTAATATTTTTCTAATAGTTTCAACTTGAATTTTTAGCAAAAAAGGTAGAAAATAAGAAGAAGCATAAAGTCTGACAACGAGAAACATTACTTTTAAATAGATGAATGTTTTGGAGTAGAGAAGCTTTTATAGGAGTGTATGAGATGAAACTCGAGAATTCACAAACGGCAAATGGGGACATTGTTGCAAATATTGAGAAGGATTTACGTTACATTTCTGGCATCATTAAGCAAAAGGGACGAGAAATGTTAAGCAATTATACGATTACACCTCCACAATTTATCGCCCTGCAATGGCTCTTTGAAGATGGTGATATGACAATTGGGGAACTTTCTACGAAAATGTACTTGGCATGCAGTACAACGACAGATCTTGTTGACCGGATGGAAAAAAATCTTCTCGTAGAACGGGTGAAAAATCCAAACGACCGTCGTGTGGTGAGAATACATTTGCTTGAAGAAGGCAAAAGGATTATTGATGAAGTAATTAAAAAGCGTCAAGTTTACTTAGAAGAAGTGTTAGTGGATTTCACCCCGGAAGAAATTCATGTTCTTCAAAAAAGCTTAACGAAATTGCATCAGGAAATGCGTTAAAAGAGGCGATACGTTTTGAAACAAGCTATTGGTGTGATGGATTCTGGCGTCGGCGGATTAACCGTTGCCAAAGAGGTGATGCGTCAGCTTCCAAATGAGAAAATCATTTATTTGGGAGATACGGCACGATGCCCATATGGTCCGAGAACAACAAAGGAAGTTAAGAGGTTCACATGGGAGATGACCTCTTTTTTATTAGAGAAGAAAGTTAAAATGCTCGTCATTGCGTGTAATACCGCTACAGCTGCGGCGTTAGACGAGATTCGCAAGGAATTGCCGATTCCAGTCTTAGGGGTAATTAATCCTGGAGCACGTGCGGCCATTAAGAAGACCAAGAATTATCGGGTCGGGATTATTGGCACTGAGGGTACTGTAAAAAGCGGGGCATACGAAAGAGCATTAAAATCATTAAATAGTCGGCTTTTTGTTAAAGCGCATGCCTGTCCTAAATTCGTTCCGCTTGTTGAGAGTAACGAGTTTGGAGGTCCGATTGCTGAAAAAATTGTCAACGAAGCCCTCAAACCGATGCTCAATGAAAAATTGGATACACTGATTTTAGGCTGTACCCATTATCCGTTGTTAGAGCCCGTGATAAAACATGTCATGGGTGAGTCTGTCAGCGTTATTAGTTCGGGTGACGAGACAGCACATGAAATAAGTGCAATTCTTCAGTACAATGGGTTATTAGATACATGCGAGGATGATCCAGTACATGAATTTTACACCACTGGTTCAAGAAGAATATTCTCAAAAATCGCCTCACAATGGCTGGGATATCCAATTATCGACGTCAAAAAAATTAAACTATAAAACAAAGGTGTCAGGCACCACTCGTGGACAAATGTCCACGAGCGGTGCCTGACACCTTTTAATTTTGTTCTATTTTTTTCCGTAAGTCGGTCTAATTTATTAGAAGGCTCGTATACATAGTAGTACAAACTGTCTTAGGGGGAATAGTTATGTCTAAAAATAAAGCAAAGATCCTTGTGTCGACTGTGCTTACATCATCAGTTCTACTCTCAGGTTGTGGTTTATTTGGGATAGAAACAGAAAAGAAAATCGATCCGCCGAAGAGTGTGACGATCAAGGATGATACAACAAGTAAGAAAACGACAACTAAAGAGACAAGTAAAGAAGCGCAGGCAAACACCGTCAAAACTGAACTATATCTAGTAGATAAAGACGGCTATGTCGTTCCGCAAACATTGGATCTGCCGAAAACCAGTTCGGTTGCTAAACAGGCACTTGAATATTTAGTGACGAATGGACCAGTAACTGATAAACTCCCAAATGATTTCCGGGCTGTTCTCCCAGAGGATACGGAGCTTTCTGTAAATATTGATAAAGAGGGCGTTGCAACGGTTAACTTTTCAAAAGAGTTTAAAAATTATCAAGCGGAAGATGAGATGAAAATACTCCAATCTGTCACTTGGACACTGACACAGTTTGATAATGTGAAAACTGTCAAGCTAAAAATGAATGGTCACGATTTAACTGAAATGCCTGTGAACGGAACACCCATTAGCGAAAATCTCTCCAGAGCAACCGGTATCAACCTGGATACTTCGAATGTGACGGATATTACTAATACCAAACCTATTACGGTTTACTATATTGGCGGTGAAGAAGGCTCTTATTATTATGTACCCGTCACACGCCGGGTCAGCAATAGCGAAAAAGATAACTATGTAGCGGTTGTTAATGAATTAATCAAAGGTCCAAGTGAAAAATCACCTCTAGTTTCTGAGTTTATGTCAGATGTTGAGCTCCTTGAGGCTCCGAAATATGAAGATGGAAAAGTCACTTTGAACTTTAATGAAAATATTTTTGGAAGCTTTAAGGAAAAAGAAGTTTCACAGCATTTATTAGATGCATTAGTGCTTTCCCTTACTGAACAAGAGGGCGTAGAAAAAGTAGCTATTCAAGTTAAGGGTAAGGCAGATCTTAAAAATGATAGCGGGAAGAAATTAACTGAACCTGTAACTCGACCAGAAAAAGTCAATACAGGTAGTTTTTAAAAAAAAATATTTGTTATACTATATAGGGACAATGAAAGAGGTTGGCTTAGATGCCGCCTCTTCTTTATTTGGTATTTAATGAATATGAATGTACCAATTCAAAAATAAAAGGAGGTAGTAATGGTGCGCGTTGATGGTAGAGAACCGTTACAACTAAGACCCATACATATTGAACCCAATTATTTAATGCACCCAGAGGGATCTGTCTTAATCTCTGTAGGGAATACGAAAGTGATCTGTGCAGCGAGCATCGAGGACAGAGTGCCTCACTTTATGAGAGGGGAAGGCAAAGGCTGGATAACGGCGGAGTATTCCATGCTGCCACGAGCAACAGAAACAAGGAACATTCGCGAATCTTCCAAAGGAAAGGTTTCCGGTCGAACGATGGAAATTCAGCGGCTAATCGGCCGCGCACTTAGAGCAATAGTCGATTTAAGTGCACTAGGTGAGAAAACAGTTTGGATTGATTGTGATGTCATCCAGGCAGATGGCGGAACCCGAACAGCCTCAATCACGGGGGCTTTTGTCGCAATGGCACTCGCATTAAATGCATTTTCTGAGAAAAAGTCCTTTGCAAAATTCCCGATTACAGATTATTTAGCGGCGACAAGTGTCGGAATCCTGCAAAATAATCAAACCGTCCTTGATTTAAACTATGCTGAGGATTCTAAGGCCCAGGTGGATATGAATGTAGTTATGACGGGCAATGGAGAATTTGTTGAACTGCAGGGGACAGGAGAGGAAGCGACATTCTCCTACGAACAGCTCCAAGGCCTGCTTAGTGCAGCCCAAGAAGGACTAATGGAACTATTTGAACATCAAAAATCAGTACTGGGTGAAGAAATTACCAAAAAGATTGAAAGTAGAAGGCAGAAATAAGTGATCTATGTTTCAGGGAGGTAAGAAGGAGGACGCGCTACTCTCGTATATGAGTGAAATACTCTCGGATAGGGTGGAGTTACTCTCGGATATGAGTGAAATACTCTCGGATAAGGTGGAGTTACTCTCGGATATGAGTGAAATACTCTCTGATAAGAATGATATACTCCCGTTTATCTATAATAATCTGATAAAACTTAATTTTTTTTGGCCGTGTTAAAGGTTAATGTTGANNAGGGGAGACCCCGCAGGAGTGCAGCGACGAGAAGGCTCCCTGGACCCGCCCGCGGAAAACGAAGTGCCTGGAGAGGAAATCAACAGACTAGTTTAACACAGCCTATTTATTAAAAAAATAAGAGGCGATTGAAATGAAGGAAGTTATTATTGCAACTAAAAATCCAGGAAAAGCGAGGGAATTTGAACATATCTTTTCGTCAAGAGGGATTACAGTTCGCACCTTGCTAGATTATCCTGATATTCCTGAAGTGGAGGAAACTGGCACAACCTTTGAAGAAAATGCGACTTTGAAGGCGGTTGCGGTCTCCAAAGCACTTGGACAAATGGTCATTGGCGACGATTCAGGCTTAATCGTGGACGCCCTAGAAGGGAGACCAGGGATTTATTCAGCACGATATGCGGGCGAACCGAAAAATGACCAGAACAATACCGATAAAGTATTGTCTGAATTAGAAGGTATTCCCGAGGAGAAGCGGACGGCAAGGTTCTACTGTGCCTTGGCAGTCGCAGTTCCAGGGCAAGAAACAGAAACGGTGTCAGGCACCTGTGAAGGACGAATTCTTGAAGCGAGAAGAGGTACAAATGGGTTTGGCTATGATCCGGTTTTTTATGTGCCTGAGAAGGGCTTATCGATGGCCGAGCTATCATCGGAAGAAAAAAACAAGATCAGCCATCGTGCGAATGCCTTGAAAAAGCTAGATGTGGTCTTGGATGAAATTTTAGAAAGAGCGGAGCAGTAATGAGTAAGGTTTTAATTGTTAGTGATAGCCATGGATTAACCAAGGAACTCCGTGTAATAAGAGAAAGACATTTAGATGAGGTCGATTTAATGATTCACTGCGGTGATTCGGAATTATCTCCAGATGACGCAGCAATTTCCGGCTATCTAACGGTAATGGGAAATTGTGATTTTGGTGGAGGATTCCCACTTGAGACAACTTCTGAAGTGGCGGGGCGCAAGTTTTTTATTACCCACGGCCACCGTTATTCCGTTAAGACCTCTTTGATGAATATAAAATATAAAGCACAGGAAGTAAATGCGAATATCGCCTGTTTCGGACACTCACATGTCCTTGGTGCGGAAGTGATTGATGGGATCTTATTTTTAAATCCAGGCAGCATCCGTCTGCCGAGGGAACGTTTTGAAAAGACTTATATCATTCTGGATTTGGAGAATGAAAAGATTAAAATGTCGGTTTTTGAAGTAAGTGGCCAGGAGGTTACGGAACTAGCCCGTGAGTTTGTCCTGTCATAATTAAGTGGGAGAATTCCTCTCCCTTTTTCTTTTTTTAAAAAAATAGTAGAAAGTGTGTTGACTTTTTGATCTTATGATAATATAATAAATCTTGTCTTAAACAACTTATATGTCCCAGTAGCTCAGCTGGATAGAGCAACGCCCTTCAAGAAAATAGGAGCCTTTATAGGGAAACAAGAACCTATAAAGTGGACGACACTATATCGGTGAAGCCTTAACAGATTATGCTGATGGTAATACCGAGGAAACTTACGCCTTGCATAAGGAAGAGAAATCTTGAATGACTGATATATCAGTGGTAGAGATTTTAAGAAATAATCATTTTGATTATCGTGAGGTTCCGTAGAGACTACACGTGTCGCACCTGAAATGGTGAAGATATAGTCCAGACCACAAACAGCTTTGTTTGGTGACGAAAGTCATAGTGGTAAGCTAAGGCGTGGGTCGGGAGTTCGAATCTCTCCTGGGACGCTATACTACATACTAGAGGAAAAAACTCACTTTTTATAAGTGGGTTTTTTTCTGTTTTATTATGCAAATTGTTGAAGGGTGGAAATAAAATGAAACATCATACTAAAAGTAAAGGAGACCTAGGTGTTCTAAAGGCTCAGGTTGATCTTTATGAAAAGGGCTATATGATTTTACTCCCCCATACAGAGCATGCACATGCTAAATGTAAAATTTGCAAAAAATTATCGAGAAGTTCCTTAACAAGAAATTAGTAACTGAACAATTGATACTTCTGAGCCGAATCATTATTTTTTTTTACCCTTTATTTATGCTAAACTAATTCCCATGACAATCCTAAGGACGGTTTTTTTATGAAAAAAAGGGAACGTGTGAAACGAATAGATAATATAGTCTTTTTTCCCGGCCTTGAAAAAAGATTAACCGACAAAGGTCTCGAAAACCTTGAGAAGAAAAAATTTAAAGAAGCGATCAATCTATTGGAAGAAGCAAGAGAATATGACCCTGACAATGACGAAATTTTGATTGGACTGGTTCTTGCTTATTTTGAAGCTTCTTCTTTTCAAAAAGCGAAAGCACTCGCCAAGGAAATGCTCCATAAGGGGATTGGTGATTACCTTCAGATGGTCGACCTCTATTTGACAGTATTGATCCAACTCCATGAATATCATGAAATTGTGTCAACCGTCGAAGCGCTTTTAGAAGAAAAAGAGATTCCGCCGGAAAAACATGATCATTTTCTAACGATCCTTCAGTTCAGCCGAAGGATGGCAGAGAACAGTCAACTAGATCTTGAAGAGAACGAGCCAGAGGAAACAACGGTCCAAGAGTTAAACCTATTTGCGAATGAGAATCTAAACGAACAAATGCTCCTCATCTCAAGCTTAGCCGAGAAAAATATTCGCCCCTACCTCCATGAAATTGCTGATTATTTAGAAGCGGAAGCAGGTCATCCATTTTTAAAAACGATTCTCTTAACTCTTTTAAAAGAGCAGGAAATTGATAGAGAACTTTTGATCAGGAAATTTGGCGTGGATAAGAAAGTTATTCCAACACAACTTCCTGAGGTTAGAGAAGAACCAAGAATGCGTGAGATAAAAGCTTTTCTAGAATCTCATCTGGAAAGCGAAAACCCTGGTCTTTTTGAAAATACGAGCGGAATGGTTGAGCGTAATTTTTTTATAAGCTATCCGTTCGAATTAGAGCCCGAAAGTACTCATGCGTGGGCCGCCGCCTTTCACTACTTGGCACAAGATTATATGGGGATAAATACAAGTATGGATGATCTTTCCAAGAAATACGGTGTATCTGTTCGGGAAATCGAAGAAGCTATCTCAAAAATTGAGGAAATTGAGAAAATTTCTTATCCTAATATATAGGCTCGCTGTTGAAAGAAATCAATCCTATGTTATAATGTAGTGGTTGCATTGTGTAAAAAACTATATTTTACATTTAAAAAAAGGAAATTAGCTTTGATAGAAAGTGATTTCCAAACTACTCAAATTCGTTACGAATGATATGAGAATAGATTGTTGGAGGGAAAATGTATGTCAGCAAAATGGGAAAAGTTAGAAGGAAACCGTGGCGTTCTTACTGTTGAAGTAAGTGCGGACAAAGTAAACGAAGGTTTAAACGCGGCATTCCAAAAGGTTGTAAAGCAAGTTAACGTTCCAGGTTTCCGTAAAGGAAAAATGCCACGTCAAATGTTCGAAAAGCGTTTTGGTGTAGAATCTCTATATCAAGATGCATTAGATATTCTTCTTCCTGAAGCATATGGAAGCGCAATTGACGAAACTGGAATCGAGCCAATCGACCGTCCAGACATCGACATCGAGCAAATGGAAAAAGGCAAAGAACTTATCTTCAAAGCTACTGTTCAAGTTAAGCCTGAAGTAACATTAGGCGAATACAAAGGTTTAGAAGTAGAAGCATTAGACACAAACGTGACTGATGAAGATGTTGCTAACGAATTAAAAACTCTTCAAGAGCGCCAAGCTGAACTTGTTGTTAAAGAAGAAGGTACAGTAGAAAACGGCGATACAGTTGTTCTAGATTTCGAAGGATTCGTTGATGGCGTTGCTTTCGAGGGCGGAAAAGCTGAAAATCATTCACTTGAAATCGGATCTGGATCATTCATCCCAGGTTTTGAAGAGCAATTAGTAGGACTAGCTGCTGGTGAATCTAAAGACGTGGAAGTAACATTCCCTGAAGAATATCATGCAGCTGAACTTGCTGGTAAGCCTGCAGTTTTCAAAGTAACTATTCATGAAATTAAAGGAAAAGAACTTCCTGAATTAGATGACGAGTTTGCTAAAGATGTGGATGATGAAGTTGAAACATTAGATGCGCTTAAAGAGAAAATCAAAACTCGTTTAGAAAACAGCAAGAAGCACGAAGCTGAGCACCATTTACGTGATACTGTTGTTGAAAAAGCTGCTGCAAATGCAGAAGTTGAAATTCCAGAAGTGATGGTTACTAACGAAGTAAACCGTATGCTTCAAGAATTCGAACAACGTTTACAAATGCAAGGTATGAACCTTGAATTATACTTCCAATTCTCAGGTCAAGATGAAAATGCTTTACGTGAGCAAATGAAAGAAGAAGCTGTAAACCGCGTACGTGTGAACTTAACACTAGAAGCGATTGCTAAGGCTGAAAACCTAGAAGTAACTGACGAAGAAGTTAATGCTGAACTTGAAAACATGGCTGGCATGTACAACATGACTGTTGATAGCATTAAACAAGCTCTAGGTGGACTTGAAGGTATCCAATCAGACCTTAAACTTAAAAAAGCAGTAGACTTTCTTGTTGAAAACAAGAAGTAATTAGAAAAGCTCCAGTGACCGTTTTGCGAAGTACACTAGTCGCAGGTCACTGGAGCTAGACAATTAACTTGTATAATGCAAGGCACGATATATATCGTGCCTTGTTTTATACATTTCTACAAATACATATTATAATAAGAAGTGGGAACATTTTTAACAATGGGCAGGAAATCATCTCGACCAAGGCGAATTAAAATATAAAATAATTTCCAGACAGCTTTAAGATTTATTTTTATCGTAATGGTTAAGATTAAAGAATACATAAGTGTTTTAAAATGAATTACACAAACAAACGGAAAACTATTTACCTTAAGCTTTTTATTTCCAGTCCATTGGCATTCTGTGTTACAATGCAACATACATACTATTTAATAATTAGAGAGAGACATGACTTTTGTTTGTGTAATTCGCTGCTTTGCATATGATACTAACATGTTTTAAGGGGTGAAAGGATTTGTTTAAATTTAATGATGAAAAAGGTCAATTAAAGTGTTCCTTCTGTGGTAAAACACAGGACCAAGTTCGTAAATTGGTTGCCGGGCCTGGAGTTTACATATGTGACGAATGTATTGAACTTTGTACCGAAATCGTTGAGGAAGAGCTTGGAACAGAAGAAGAAGTAGAATTTAAAGATGTACCAAAGCCGAAGGAAATTTGTGAAATTCTTGATGAATATGTTATTGGTCAAGATCAAGCAAAAAAATCACTTTCAGTGGCAGTATACAATCACTACAAGCGTATCAATTCGAATAGCAAAATTGATGATGTTGAACTTGCTAAGAGTAACATCTGTATGATTGGACCAACAGGAAGTGGTAAAACATTACTTGCCCAAACATTGGCTCGTATTTTGAATGTACCATTTGCTATTGCTGATGCTACTTCACTAACGGAAGCTGGATATGTTGGGGAAGATGTTGAGAACATTTTATTAAAATTAATCCAATCTGCTGATTATGATGTAGAAAAGGCAGAAAAAGGGATTATTTATATTGATGAGATTGATAAAATTGCCCGTAAATCAGAAAATCCATCGATTACAAGAGATGTTTCTGGTGAAGGCGTTCAACAAGCTTTATTAAAAATTCTTGAAGGTACGGTTGCAAGTGTTCCTCCACAAGGTGGAAGAAAACACCCGCATCAAGAATTTATCCAAATCGATACAACAAATATCCTCTTTATTTGCGGTGGAGCATTTGATGGCATTGAACCAATTATTAAACGCCGTTTAGGTCAAAAAGTAATTGGATTTGGATCCGATATTAAACAGCAGGAAGTTTCACAGAAAGAACTTCTATCAAAAGTACTACCAGAAGACTTACTTCGATTTGGATTAATTCCAGAATTTATCGGACGTCTTCCAGTAATTGCGAGCCTCGAGCAGTTAGATGAAGCAGCATTAATTGAAATTTTAACGAAGCCGAAAAATGCGCTTGTTAAACAATATCAAAAAATGCTTGAAATCGACGATGTTGAGCTTCAATTTGAAGAGGGTGCTTTGACTGAAATTGCCAAAAAGGCAATTGAGCGCAAAACTGGTGCACGTGGTCTACGTTCCATCATTGAAGGAATTATGTTGGATGTCATGTTCGACCTTCCTTCACGTGATGACATTACCAAGTGTGTCATTACCAAAGAAACAGTCATTAACAATGGTGTTCCAAAACTCTTATTAGAAGATGGAACCGTCGTTGCTGAAGAGAAATCTGCATAATTCAGCAAAAGGCCTGGCATTAGCCAGGTCTTTTTTTTTGCTTTTTATTGGTAATGAGCGAATTTTCAGGATGAATGGGCGAATTTTCTCTATTGATGAGCGAATCTCATAGTCCAATGAGCGAATTTCATCCTTCAATGAGCGAATCCAATTTCTCCGCCCTATCTCCCGAAACAGTTTCTTACGAATATGTGGTTTATTCCAACCCACTGCAGGAAATACTTATTAATATATATTTAGTAAAAAGTTGAAGTGCAGGAGGGAAATGTATGAGTTGGACGGGGATTGCCTTATTTATACAGCTATTCTTCGGAATCATTATTGGGCTGTATTTTTGGAATTTGCTTAGGAATCAGCGGACACAAAAAGTATCCATTGATCGGGAATCCCGAAAGGAAATGGAGCAGCTTCGCAAAATGAGATCTATTTCACTTTCAGAACCATTAGCTGAAAAAGTACGGCCTTCAAGCTTTCAAGATATTGTCGGCCAAGAAGATGGAATTAAATCATTAAAAGCAGCACTATGTGGACCAAATCCCCAGCATGTGATCATTTATGGACCGCCTGGAATTGGAAAAACAGCAGCTGCACGCCTTGTATTAGAAGAAGCGAAAAAAAATCGTAAATCACCTTTTAAACCTGAATCTGTATTTATTGAACTAGATGCAACGACCGCACGATTTGATGAAAGAGGAATTGCTGACCCGTTAATCGGTTCAGTCCATGATCCCATCTATCAAGGAGCAGGGGCCATGGGACAAGCCGGAATCCCGCAGCCAAAGCAAGGGGCAGTGACCAATGCACATGGCGGGGTCCTTTTTATCGATGAAATCGGAGAATTGCATCCGATTCAAATGAATAAGCTCTTAAAGGTATTAGAGGATCGGAAGGTTTTCCTTGAAAGTGCGTATTATCATGAGGAAAATAATCAAATTCCAACCCATATCCATGATATTTTTAAAAATGGCCTGCCAGCTGACTTTCGGTTAATTGGGGCAACGACAAGGACACCAAGTGAAATTCCCCCTGCGATACGGTCGCGATGTATGGAGGTATTCTTCCGGGATTTAACCCAGGAAGAAATTGTGGAAATTGCGAATAAGGCTGCCCAAAAAGTGAACCTGCAAATCAACGAAACAGGCGTCAATACACTATCGAACTATGCAAGGAATGGGCGCGAAACAGTGAATTTAATCCAAATTGCGGCAGGACTTGCAATCACGGAAGAAAGAAATTATATCAAGGATGAAGATATTGAGTGGGTCATCCATGCGAGCCAAATGTCCCCAAGAATGGAACGTAAAATTAATGATTTATCCCATGTAGGTCTTGTGAATGGCTTGGCCGTTTATGGGCCGAACTCCGGTGCACTATTAGAAATTGAAGTGACCGTCATTCCTGCAAAAGATAAGGGGACCATCAATATCACAGGGATTGTTGATGAAGAAAGTATCGGCGGACAAGGCAAATCGATTCGCCGAAAGAGTATGGCGCGCGGTTCCATTGAAAACGTAATTACCGTGTTACGATCAATGGGTGTCCCAGCAAATGACTTTGATATCCATGTGAATTTCCCGGGCGGTGTTCCAATCGACGGCCCATCGGCAGGAATTGCTATGGCAACGGGGATTTATTCAGCGATTTATAAAATTCCAATCGACAACACGGTTGCCATGACGGGAGAAATTAGTATCCATGGAAATGTCAAACCGATTGGCGGGGTGTATCCAAAGGTAAAAGCCGCGAAAAAAGCAGGCGCAAAAACAGTGATCATTCCAGAAGAAAATATGCAAACTATCTTAAATGAGATTGATGGAATAAAAATTGTTCCGGTTTCCCACCTACATGAAGTATTCGAGATTGCTCTAGTCAATGATTATCAAAGAATGGATGCGATCCCTGCATCGATTGAACTATCTAAAAAAGAGAGTATTTAATGAAAAACTTCGGTTTGTGGCCCATCAGACAAACCGAAGTTTTTTTTGTCAAAAGATTTCTCCCATCATTATAGAAAGAATTCGGAATGATTGGGGAAAATAAACGTATGCTGAAAAGAGAAAATCACCTGCATTCTCTAAAAATAGACACTTAAAAATAAATAGGATAGAATTGTACAAAGACCATTCTGATTTTGCAGTGAAAAATTGTTTGCATGTGGAGGTGCAGTAATTTGACGAAAAAGAACGAATTGATCGTCCCCCTCCTGCCGCTTCGAGGATTGCTCGTCTATCCAACCATGGTCCTGCATTTAGATGTTGGACGTGAAAGATCAGTACAAGCACTTGAAAAAGCAATGGTAGATGACCATTTAATTTTCTTAACCACTCAGAAGGAAGTTTCCATTGATGACCCTTCTGAAGAGGATTTATACACGATAGGTACATTAACAAAAGTAAAACAAATGCTTAAACTGCCAAACGGCACGATAAGAGTATTGGTAGAAGGTTTAAACCGTGGGGAAATCACTTCCTTTCATGATGAAGAAGACTACTATGCGGTGACAATCATTACCTATGATGACCCAGTGACAAAGGATGTCGAAGATCAAGCCCTAATGAGAACCATGCTTGACTATTTCGAACAATACATAAAATTATCGAAGAAAATTTCTGCAGAGACCTATGCATCTGTTGCAGATATTGAAGAGCCTGGCAGAATGGCAGATATCATTTCCTCCCACTTACCAATTAAGTTGAAGGAAAAGCAGGAAATCCTGGAAACGACAGATATCAAAGAAAGAGTAAACAAAGTAATTGATATCATTCATAATGAGAAAGAAGTCTTAAATTTAGAGAAAAAGATTGGTCAGCGTGTCAAGCGTTCGATGGAACGGACACAAAAAGAGTATTATTTACGTGAGCAAATGAAAGCGATACAAAAGGAATTGGGCGATAAAGAGGGCAAAACCGGTGAAATTGCCGAGCTTACGAAAAAAATTGAACAAGCAGGCATGCCTGAACATGTGCTAAAAGCTGCACAAAAGGAACTAGATCGATATGAGAAGGTTCCGTCTAGTTCAGCAGAAAGTGCCGTAATTCGAAATTACATCGATTGGCTGATTAGTCTCCCTTGGTCGAATAAAACGGAGGATGACATTGACATTAACCGTGCTGAAAAAATCTTAAATCAGGACCATTATGGTCTTGAAAAGGTAAAGGAACGTGTCCTCGAATATTTGGCTGTTCAAAAGCTGACCAACTCGTTAAAAGGACCAATCCTTTGTCTAGCAGGGCCTCCAGGGGTTGGTAAAACAAGCCTGGCTCGTTCGATTGCGTCGTCGCTCAATCGTCATTTTGTTCGTGTATCACTTGGCGGAGTACGTGATGAATCCGAGATCCGCGGCCATCGCAGGACTTATGTCGGGGCGATGCCAGGGCGAATCATCCAAGGAATGAAAAAAGCAGGTACCATTAACCCTGTCTTTTTACTCGATGAAATTGATAAAATGTCCAGTGATTTCCGCGGGGACCCTTCGAGTGCCATGCTGGAAGTTCTAGATCCTGAACAAAATAGTAATTTTAGCGATCATTATATAGAAGAAACCTATGATCTTTCAAAGGTCATGTTTATCGCGACAGCCAACAACCTATCAACCATTCCTGGACCATTATTAGACAGAATGGAAATTATCACAATTGCCGGCTACACAGAACTTGAAAAGGTTCATATTTGTAGAGATCATTTGCTTCCAAAACAAATGAAGGAAAATGGTCTTTCCAAGGGAGTTCTCCAAGTCCGCGATGATGCGATTCTAAAAGTCGTTCGTTACTATACACGGGAAGCAGGCGTTCGAAGTTTAGAACGTCAGATGGCGACTCTTTGCCGGAAGACTGCAAAAATTATTGTTTCCGGTGAAAAGAAGCGCGTCATCATTACTGACAAGAATATTGAAGAGTTTTTAGGAAAAACAAGATTCCATTATGGAATGGCAGAAAGTGAAGATCAGGTCGGAGTAGCAACGGGGTTAGCTTATACAACCGTAGGCGGAGACACACTTCAGATTGAAGTATCTTTAGCTCCTGGTAAAGGGAAACTCGTATTAACTGGGAAGCTTGGCGATGTTATGAAGGAATCCGCGCAAGCTGCGTTTAGTTATATCCGTTCAAAAGCGGAAGAACTAGGGATTGAAGAAGACTTCCATGAAAAATATGATATCCATATACATGTGCCTGAAGGTGCTGTTCCAAAGGATGGACCATCAGCAGGGATCACCATGGCAACAGCACTGGTATCCGCATTGTCCGGCAGACCTATCCGCCGTGAAGTAGGGATGACAGGAGAGATTACATTAAGAGGAAGAGTCCTTCCGATTGGCGGTTTGAAAGAAAAGACCCTTAGTGCCCATCGAGCCGGATTGACGAAGATTATTCTTCCAAAAGATAATGAAAAGGATATTGATGATATCCCAGAAAGCGTAAGGAATGAACTAGATTTTGTCCTTGTTTCCCATGTGGATGAAGTCTTGAGGCATGCCCTTTTAGAAGGTGAAGTATAATGAAAGTAGTTAGTTCAGAAATTGTCATCAGTGCTGTAAAGCCAGAACAATACCCAGAAACAGATTTACCTGAATTTGCACTTGCTGGCCGATCCAATGTTGGTAAATCTTCTTTTATCAATAAAATGCTTAATCGAAAAGGTCTGGCAAGAATTTCCTCCAAGCCAGGAAAAACACAAACGCTTAATTTCTACTTAATAAATGAAATGCTTCATTTTGTGGATGTTCCAGGTTACGGCTACGCGAAAGTGTCTAAATCAGAGCGTGCTGCCTGGGGGAAAATGATCGAAACCTATTTTACATCACGCGAGCAACTAAGAGCAGCTGTGCAAATTGTTGACCTTAGACATCCACCATCAAAGGATGATGTGATGATGTATGATTTTTTAAAGCATTATGAGATCCCTTGTATTATCATCGCAACAAAGGCGGATAAGATTCCAAAGGGAAAATGGCAAAAGCATTTAAAAGTTGTCCGAGAGACATTAGACCTTGATAAAAATGACCAAATGATTCTTTTCTCCTCTGAAACTGGACTTGGAAAAGATGAAGCATGGTCAGCACTAAAGAGCTATATGTAAAAAAGAAACGCCTGGCATTTGCGCCAGGCGTCATTTTTTTCTCTTCAGTAAAAAATAAATACCCATAACAATAAGCAGGGCAGGCCAAAACTTCCACACTAAACTCATTCCGTTTTGGAGTAAATCAAAATATGCTGTAATTTTATCATAAAATAAGAGAAGAACAGCTAAAATAAGAAAAAGGAATGCTTGAAATAGACCAGTATTCGTCTTTTGAAAGCGCAGGAAAAAGCCTACAGAAATAATTAATATTAGCACTCCAATCGTGTTACTTGGCCAAAAGGACATCTTACCGACCAGATGAAAATGGAGTCCAAAGCCAGCCATAATGACTCCTGGAAGAATTGCCTCATAGTCATGTGCAGAATACCCCTGACCTAGAAAAGCAATTCCGACAATAATCAGTAGTGTCGGCCATGTGAAAAATTGTTGAAAAATAGTTATGCCGGTTTGCTGCAACAGAAAGTAAGCACCAAAGCCGATGAGAATGATCCCAGGAAAAATTCGTTGATTCTTCATTAAAAACACCACACTTCCAGTAAGGTTCTCTTGAATCTTGTCCATTTTTTTGATACTGTACATAAGGAAGTATATTAAAAAAATATTTATCATGATTAAGCAAATAAAGGAAACGCTGCTAAACTGTTCCAGGTGGATTGTTAATCAGCGGCTTTACTTAAATATATTAACATATAGTTTCGTTTTCTGTTCACATTTTACGAGCAAAAGTCGAAATTGTTCATGATATAATCATACTAGCTAAGTTGTAATATCTATTGGGGGTGTCCTTACAAATGCATACATTAGTGATCGGTATAAACTATAAAACTGCCCCTGTTGAAATACGCGAGCGGTTGTCATTTGATGAAGCCGACCTTGCAAATGCCATAAAAAAGCTCAATACAAAAAAAAGCATCCTAGAAAATATCATCTTGTCTACATGTAATCGTACGGAAATTTATGCGGTGGTAGACCAATTACATACTGGCCGCTATTATATTAAAGAATTTCTGTCCGAATGGTTCGGATTAGAACAAAAAGAATTTTCTCCGTTCTTATTTGTGTATGAAGATGATGGGGCGATTGATCATTTATTTAACGTGACTTGCGGACTTAATTCCATGGTTTTAGGAGAAACACAAATCCTTGGACAGGTTCGTACGAGTTTTATGTTGGCGCAGCAAGAAGCAACGACAGGTACTGTATTTAACCATTTGTTTAAACAAGCGATTACCCTTGCCAAACGTGCTCATTCAGAAACTGATATTGGTGCCAATGCCGTTTCTGTCAGCTATGCAGCCGTTGAATTGGCCAAGAAAATTTTTGGATCACTTGCTAATAAACATGTGTTAATTTTCGGAGCAGGAAAAATGGGAGAATTAGCTGCTCAAAACCTTCACGGTAATGGCGTGAAGCAAGTTACGGTAATTAACCGAACCTATGAAAAGGCAATTGATTTAGCGAATCGTTTCAGCGGTAAAGCGAGAAAAATGGCTGAATTAGAGAAATTATTGGTGGAAGCTGACATCCTGATCAGTTCAACTGGTGCGAAGGACTTTGTTATTTCAAAAGAAATGATGGCCGGCATTGAGAAAAAACGCAAAGGGAAGCCGTTATTTATGGTGGACATTGCTGTACCACGCGACTTAGATCCTAGAATTGGTGACCTTGAAAATGTCTTTTTATACGATATCGATGATTTAGAAGGAATTGTCGAGGCCAACTTGCAAGAGCGTAAGAAAGCAGCAGAACGAATCATGCTCATGATTGAAAAGGAAATCGTGGATTTCAAGCATTGGCTTGGAACGCTTGGAGTAGTACCAGTCATCTCAGCACTGAGAGAAAAAGCCCATGCGATTCAATCTGAAACGATGGTAAGTTTGGAAAGGAAATTGCCAAATTTAACAGAACGTGACTTAAAAGTTTTAAATAAGCATACCAAAAGTATCATCAATCAGCTCTTAAAGGATCCGATCTTACAAGCAAAAGAATTGGCTGCGCGACCTGACGCAAATCAGGCAATGGAATTATTCATGAAAATTTTTAATATTGAAGAGCTTGTCCAAGAACAACATTCGAAAGCAGCCGAAACCAATCAAATACCGGTTACAACACCGCGGGCTTCCTTTCAGTCATAAGGGGTACCTTCTATGTTTAATGTCTTTATGACAAGGCTTCACGAATTAACCGTTGTTCTTTACGCCTTTAGTGTGTTGTTATATTTTTTCGATTTCCTACATCATAACCGGAAGGCAAACCGTATTGCTTTCTGGTTACTTGCGTTTGTATGGATTTTGCAAACCGTCTTTCTCGGAATCTATATGTATAAAACAGGCAGATTCCCGGTATTAACGATTTTTGAGGGACTTTATTTTTATGCGTGGATATTGGTTACATTATCCATTGTGATTAATCATTTATTACGGGTTGATTTTATCGTTTTTTTCACGAATATCCTTGGCTTTACGGTGATGGCGATTCATACATTTGCCCCAATGCAATATAGTTCGCATATCATGGCGAAGCAGCTTGTTTCCGAACTGTTGTTAATTCATATTACGATGGCTATTCTTTCATATGGTGCATTTTCCCTATCCTTTGTTTTCTCATCATTATATTTGCTTCAATATGATTTATTAAAAAGGAAAAAATGGGGCACAAGGCTCATCCGGCTTGCCGACTTAGATAAACTCGAAAAATCATCCTACATATTGGCTGTGATCGGTGTGCCAATGCTGCTGCTAAGTTTGATTTTAGGACTGCAGTGGGCCTTTCTTAAGGTTCCCGGGATGCCTTGGTACGATATGAAAATCGTTGGATCATTTCTGTTATTAATAGCTTATAGTATCCTTTTATATTTGCATATTATGAAAAATTTATCTGGCAGAAAACTGGCCATTTGGAATACTGCGGCATTTTTAATTGTCCTAATTAATTTTTTCTTATTTGGTAGATTATCATCTTTTCATTTATGGTATGCGTAGGGCATAACCACCTCAGGAGGCACATTCATGAGAAAAATCATTGTAGGTTCTAGACGAAGCAAACTGGCTTTAACACAAACAAATTGGGTGATGGACCAATTGAAGAAGTTGGACCCACGTTTCGAATTTGAAGTGAAAGAAATCGTCACGAAAGGGGATCAAATTCTAAATGTTACCCTTTCAAAAGTTGGCGGTAAAGGATTATTTGTAAAAGAAATCGAGCAGGCTATGCTTGATAAAGAGATTGATATGGCCGTGCATAGTATGAAAGACATGCCGGCTGTTTTACCAGAAGGACTAACAATTGGCTGTATCCCATTCCGTGAGGATCACCGTGATGCGCTCATCTCCAGAGGACATGTAAAGCTAAAAGATTTAAAACCCGGTGCGATTATCGGGACAAGCAGCCTGCGCCGCAGTGCTCAGTTATTAGTGGCACGTCCAGATTTAGAGATTAAATGGATCCGTGGTAACGTAGATACAAGATTAGCAAAATTAGAAACGGAAGAATACGATGCGATTATTCTAGCAGCTGCAGGCCTATCACGCCTTGGCTGGGCTTCAGACGTAGTTACTGAATTTTTGGATGCGGACCTTTGTATTCCAGCTGTGGGTCAAGGGGCTTTATCGATTGAATGCCGTGAAGATGATAAAGAACTTCTAGAACTTTTCGAAAAATTCACTTGTAAGAAAACAGAAAGAGCGGTTCGTGCCGAGCGGGCCTTCCTTCAAAAAATGGAGGGCGGGTGTCAGGTACCAATTGCCGGCTTCGCCTATGTGGCAGACAATGATGAAATCGTCCTAAATGTGTTAGTGGCTTCCCCGGAAGGACATGAAATCATTAAAGAAGAGGTAAGAGGTCATCACCCAGAAGAACTTGGTATTCAGGCAGCCGACCTGTTAATTCAAAAAGGTGGTAAGGACCTGATTGAGAAGGTAAAACGGGAGCTCGAGGGTCTATGACCCAAACGTTACCTTTGCTTGATAAAACCGTTCTTGTTCCAAGAGGAGAAAATCAAGCAAAATCCTTTTCACAGCTGGTTGAAAGGTTCGGAGGGATTCCAATCGAAATCCCTCTTATTGCTTTTCGTCCAATTGAAAAAAATCAACGCCTTTACCATTCATTATTGGCACTTGATACATATGACTGGATTATTTTTACTAGCAATGTCACAGTAGAAACCTTCTTTTCTTTTTTTAATAAAAGAGAGATAGGCGGGTCGTTTCCAAGAATCGCTGTGATTGGAAAAAAGACAGCAGAGGTTTTGGAAGCTATGGGATTCTCACCTGAGTTTGTTCCGTCCGCTTATGTGGCAGAAACGTTCGTGGAAGAATTTCGTCCATTATTGGATAGGGATGCACGGGTGCTTCTTCCGAAAGGAAATCTTGCCCGAGAGTATATCGCCAGGACCTTAACTGAACGTGGTGCACGTGTGGATGAGGTTGTCATTTACGAAACATACCTGCCCGATGAAAGCCGCGATAAGCTGGCACGGATGCTAGCGGATCACAAACTCGATATCCTTACCTTTACAAGCCCATCAACAGTTGACCATTTAATGGCTGTTGTGAAGCAGTATGGACTGAATGAGCAGTTAGGTAACTGTCTTATTGGCTGTATTGGGCCTGTTACAGAGAAAAAATTACGCGACTATGGACTAACCGTCCATGCGTCACCCAAAGAGTTCACCGTAAAAGAAATGATTAATAGCATTATTGCTTATTTAGAGACGGAGGAATAATAAATGGAACTTCAATTTAAACGTCATCGCCGCTTACGCTCAAGTGCGAGCATGCGTTCACTAGTTCGTGAAAATCATCTGAAAGCAGAGGACTTCATTTATCCACTTTTTATTTATGAAGGTGAAAATATCCGCAATGAAGTGTCATCCATGCCGGGTGTTTACCAAGTTTCGATGGACCATTTAGAAGCAGAAATGGAAGATATCGTCGCACATGGAATTAAGTCGGTCCTGCTTTTCGGGATTCCAAAAACGAAAGATGCATGCGGTGAGCAGGCCTATCATGACCATGGAATCGTTCAGGTAGCTACTCGTTTTATCAAAGAAAAATTCCCTGAAATTATTGTCGTTGCAGATACTTGTCTTTGCGAATATACAAGCCACGGTCATTGTGGAGTGGTAGAAGGGGAGAAGATTCTTAACGATCAATCCCTTGAATTGCTTGTAAAAACAGCTATTGCGCAGGCAGAAGCAGGGGCAGACATTATTGCCCCATCTAACATGATGGACGGCTTTGTTGCAGCTATCCGTGCAGGATTGGATGAAGCAGGCTTTACGGAGATTCCAATTATGTCTTATGCCGTGAAATACGCATCCGCTTTCTACGGTCCTTTCCGTGAAGCAGCTGAGGGTGCACCGCAATTTGGTGATCGGAAGACTTATCAAATGGATCCTGCGAACCGGTTGGAGGCATTTAGAGAAGCAGAATCTGATGTCGCTGAAGGGGCAGACTTTTTAATCGTGAAACCAGGGATGCCATACCTTGATATCGTCCGTGATATGAAAAATACCTTTAATTTACCGATTGTTATTTATAATGTAAGCGGAGAATATGCAATGGTTAAAGCGGCAGCACAAAACGGCTGGATTGATGAAAAAAACACCGTGCTTGAAATGTTAATGGGCATGAAACGTGCGGGTGCAGACTTGATCATTACTTATGCTGCAAAAGATGCGGTTCGCTGGTTACGAGAAGACCAATAATTTGAAAAGAGGGAACGGTATGCGTTCGTATACAAAGTCGATAGAAGCATTTAAAGAAGCCCAAGCTATTATGCCAGGTGGTGTAAATAGTCCGGTACGTGCGTTTAAATCAGTAAATATGGACCCGATTTTTATGGAACGAGGCAAAGGGTCAAAAATTTATGATATTGATGGCAATGAATACATTGACTACGTCCTTTCATGGGGACCACTCATCCTCGGTCATACGAATGACCGCGTCGTAGAAAGCTTGAAAAAGGTTGCTGAACTTGGAACAAGTTTCGGTGCACCAACATTAATGGAGAATAAACTAGCTAATCTTGTGATTGAACGTGTCCCATCCATCGAAGTGATTCGGATGGTATCATCAGGAACAGAAGCAACAATGAGTGCACTTCGCTTAGCAAGAGGGTATACAGGACGTAATAAGATTTTGAAATTTGAAGGCTGTTACCATGGGCACGGGGATTCCCTGTTGATTAAGGCTGGTTCGGGCGTGGCTACTCTAGGCTTACCTGACAGCCCAGGCGTACCCGAAGGGGTAGCCTCAAATACTATCACAGTCGCTTACAATGACCTTGAAGGCGTAAAATATGCGTTTGAACAATATGGTGAGGATATTGCCTGTATCATTGTTGAGCCTGTTGCTGGGAACATGGGGCTGGTGCCGCCGCTTCCTGGATTCTTAGAAGGACTCCGTGAGATTACGTCAGCGAACGGCTCATTGCTTATTTTTGATGAAGTTATGACTGGCTTCCGTGTGGGTTATAACTGTGCCCAAGGCTATTTTAATATCACTCCTGATATTACTTGTCTTGGTAAAGTAATCGGCGGTGGACTTCCGGTTGGAGCGTACGGCGGGAAAGCAGAAATCATGAAGCAGATTGCCCCAAGCGGTCCAATTTATCAAGCGGGTACCCTTTCTGGTAACCCACTTGCAATGACAGCAGGTTATGAAACTCTATGCCAATTAACTCCAGAGCATTATGCGGAATTTATCCGTAAGGGTGATTTATTGGAAAAAGGTTTCAAGGCTGCAGCTGAAAAATATGATGTTCCCATCACATTTAACCGTGCAGGTTCAATGATCGGCTTCTTCTTTACGAATGAAGCAGTCATTAATTATGATGTAGCAAAATCATCTAATTTGGAATTCTTCGCTGCATATTATCGTGAGATGGCACTACAAGGAATTTTCTTACCGCCATCCCAGTTTGAAGGCTTGTTCTTATCTACAGAGCATTCAGATGCGGATATTGAAAAAACCATCCGTGCGGCTGAAATTGCATTTTCTAAGCTTAAATAACATTGTTTTCGGCACCCACCTTTATAGGTGGGTGTTTTTGTATGTTTTTTTATCATAAAAAAAGCCCTTGGGTCATAGAGTGTAAGTGACATAGTGATTATGCGTGAAGGAAACGAAAGGAGGAGTCGCTTTGTCCCAAGAGAACCAATCGTGCCTACGCTTTTCCTTGGAGGAGTCTTTGTGGTTTAGAAAAGGACAGGAAGTCGAAGAGCTTATTTCCATCTCTTTAGACCCGGACATTACCATCCAGGAAAACGACCAGTACGTAACCATAAGAGGTTCGCTCGAACTTACAGGCGAATATAAAAGTTACGAAACTAACAGTGAAAACGAAGAAGAAGGTGTAACATCACAAAAGTTTGTGGAAAGGGTCGATACCCGCGAGGAAGGAACCTGTGAATTTACCCACCGATTCCCTGTCGACATCACCATCCCAAATAATCGGATTCAGAGTATTTACGATATTGATGTTCTCGTTGAATCGTTTGACTATTCGATTCCTGAACGCAGCTGCCTGAAGCTGGCAGCAGAACTAACGATTAGCGGCTTATATTCGACCGAACAACAACCACCGCAGGAAGAGGCCGCTGAAATTGAGGTTGTCCATCGTGCTGAACCTGAATATGAAGATGTGGAAGAAGTAGAAGTTGAATTGGAAACAGTCCAAAGCAGCTACCAGGATAACTTCTTATTTGAAGCTGAGGCTAGGAAGCAGCAAGAGGAAGAAGAGAGTGTAGAAGTTTTACCTAAATTTCCGACCTTCAATTACCAGCCGCAGGAAGAAATTGAAGAAGAGGAACACGAACCTACATGGGAGTTACAGGAAGCAAGAAATGTAGAGAGCCAGCCATCATGGGAGTTTCAAGAGGCCAGTAATCAAGAAAACGAACCCGCAGTAGATTTACAAGAAGTTAGAAATGAAGGGTACCATTCATCCTGGGATATAGAAGAAGTAAAAAGTGAAGAGAGCCAGCCAGCATGGTATTTCCAGGAAGCAAGAAGTGAGCCCAGCCAGCCAGTGCAAGAGCAAGCGGGCGGTGTGGAAGCAGAGCAACACCCAACAGGTCAGGTTGAAGAGGAAGTAAGTCAGGTAGAAGAGAGCTCTTCCTCCCCAGAGGAACCACCAAAAAATGTAAAAAAGAAAAAAGCAGCCAAAAAGAAAAGTATGACGTTAACCGAGTTCTTTGCTCGGAAGGATGAACATGCGGAGCAAGCTAGAGTTAAGATTTGCATCGTCCAAAAGGGCGATACCGTGAGCAGCGTAGCAGATCGATATGATGTATCCGTACAAAACCTCCTTCGCGTTAACAATCTTGAAATCAATCAAGATGTATACGAGGGCCAAGTATTATATATTCCTAGCAGCTTTGCAAAAAAATAACTAAAAGAGATGAGCGGGTTCTTTTGACCTGCTCACCTTCTTTTCATAATCGTAATATCGTCCATCAAGCGGGCGGTTACGCTTTTCCAATGGAAAGAGAGTTGAAAGATCACATGAATAACTCCAATCATCTAGCCGCAATAGCCCCAATCTTAAAACATTATCTTGTTGAACCTCAGTTTGTAGAGGATTTTGGCAGCGTCCTCAAGGTTTATTCCAATAAAGGAACCTTTGCATTAAAAAAAATTGACCCGACGACCGGCACCGATTTCATACGACATGTCCATCTTCTCTACCAAAAAGGATTTAACCGTATCGTTCCAATTTATCCTACCATGGACGGCAGGTATGCAATTTTACATGAAAATGACCTCTATTACTTAATGCCATGGATGTCAAATGAACAAAAAGAAGACCGTGAGCACAGAAATCAACAGCTGTTTCGTGAACTAGCCCGCCTTCATACACTATCCGCCAAGGAAATTACCTTGGACAAAGAAGAAAGAACAGAGCACTATGAAAAGACTCTTCAACAGCATGAAAAACATCAGGAATTCCTCGATGGCTTCATTGATGAATGTGAAAAAAAGACCTACATGTCGCCTTTCGAATTGTTATTCTGTCTCTATTACAATGAAATCAGCCAAGCGCTGAAATTCTCGAAAACCAAATTTGAAGAATGGTATGAAAAAACGAAAGACAATGAAAAGGCCCGCATGGTGATTACTCATGGAAAATTGTCACCCGAGCATTTTTTATATGATGATAAAGGGTATGGTTATTTTATTAACTTTGAGAATGCTCGCTATGGTTCACCGATCCATGACCTCCTGCCCTATTTATCACGAGCTTTAAATACCAATCCAAAACGAAGCGATACAGCCATCGATTGGGTCTATCATTATTTTAAATACTTTCCGTTTAAAGCGGATGAAAAATTATTATTCTTCAGCTACTTGGCGCTTCCGATTCCAATTATCCAGGTAGCAGAAAGCTACTATCGGAAAGAGCGTCCCAAAAACGAGTTAAAATATGTACGCCAGCTGCAGCACCGCTACTGGCATTTGAAAAACTCCGAGTATGTTGTCATGAGAATGACCGAGATTGATGCGCAATCAGCAGCAAAAGAAGGAGCCCAGCAGCAGTAAACTTGCTACAAGGGCTCCTTATACGATTTCAAAATAGATCGACACAGCAATCGCCACAAATAACGTTAATAACACGATATCAAAGAATGTAGGAATAATCAGTGTTCGAATAAATTGGAAGACCACAAATGGAATAACTAATTGCGCTGCCACCCTCCGACAAGTACGAAACCAGGGTTGGTATTTAAATTTATTGAAATTCCTCTTCACCAAAAACCCCCCCTTTTTTATTTTCTTTATGTATATTCCACATGAGCGGAGAATTCTCCAAAAAAGAAGCATATAGTATAAAAAATAAAAAAAGTGGTTATCATTATTGACGTCAAACCCTTTTTTTCGGTAGTATAACAATATAATTTAATTAATAAGCTACGACAGGGAAGAGTACGATGCCAATCTGCTTTATAGAGAGGGAAATTATGAGCTGGAAGATTTCCTAAGCAGACAGTCGGAAGGTCGCCCACGAGCTTCTTCTGCGAACGGATTATAAGAATCCTATTAGTTGGAGACGGACAAAATCCGTTATCTACATAAGTGCCAATCAGTTTTTTTGATTGGAAAAAAGGTGGTACCGCGAAGCAAACTCCATTCGTCCTTTTATGACGATTGGGGTTTTTTATGTGGAAAAGGAATCAAAGGAGGATTTTACAATGGAAACAAAGGAACTAACAATGCCTACTAAATATGACCCGCAAACGATTGAAAAAGGTCGATATGAATGGTGGCTGCAAGGGAAGTTTTTCGAAGCAAAAGATGATGAAAGTAAGCAGCCATACACGGTTGTTATTCCACCGCCAAACGTAACAGGGAAACTTCATTTAGGTCATGCCTGGGATACAACGCTGCAAGATATCGTGACCCGTATGAAGCGGATGCAGGGCTATGATGTGCTTTGGTTACCGGGGATGGACCATGCGGGGATTGCTACCCAAGCAAAGGTAGAAGAAAAACTTCGCAGTGAAGGCAAAAGCCGCTACGATTTAGGCAGAGAAAAATTCGTTGAGGAAACATGGAAGTGGAAGGAAGAGTATGCTTCTCATATCCGTCAGCAATGGTCGAAACTAGGATTAGGCTTAGATTACAGCCGCGAGCGCTTTACGCTTGATGAAGGCTTATCAGATGCTGTTAAAGAGGTGTTTGTTACCCTTTATAAAAAAGGCCTCATTTACCGCGGCGAATATATTATTAACTGGGATCCGTCCACCAAAACAGCACTATCAGATATCGAAGTAATTTATAAAGATGTTCAAGGTGCCTTTTATCATATGAGCTATCCGCTTGCCGATGGTTCAGGACATATTGAGGTGGCGACAACCCGTCCCGAAACAATGCTAGGCGATACGGCTGTTGCTGTTCATCCGGAAGATGACCGCTATAAGCACCTCATTGGTAAAAACGTCATTCTGCCAATCGTTGGCCGCGAAATTCCAATTGTGGCTGATGATTATGTCGATATGGAATTTGGATCTGGAGCGGTTAAAATTACACCTGCCCATGACCCGAACGACTTTGAACTTGGTAATCGTCATAACTTAGAACGGATTCTTGTTATGAACGAAGATGGCTCGATGAATGATAAAGCCGGCAAATATAAAGGTTTAGACCGTTTCGAATGCCGCAAGCAAATCGTGAAAGATTTGCAGGAACAAGGTGTTCTTTTCAAAATTGAAGAGCATCCACATTCCGTAGGTCACTCTGAGCGAAGCGGTGCAGTGGTTGAACCGTATCTTTCCACCCAATGGTTTGTTAAAATGCAGCCGCTCGCAGATGAAGCGATTGCCCTGCAAGATAAAGAAGCGAAAGTAAACTTTGTTCCAGACCGCTTTGAAAAAACGTACCTGCGCTGGATGGAAAATATCCGCGACTGGTGTATTTCAAGACAGCTTTGGTGGGGTCACCGGATCCCGGCTTGGTACCACAAGCAAACAGGTGAGGTATATGTGGGAACAGAAGCACCTGCAGATGCGGAGAACTGGGAACAGGATAAAGATGTTTTAGATACTTGGTTCAGTTCGGCATTATGGCCGTTCTCAACGATGGGCTGGCCAAATACAGAAGCAGCTGATTTCAAGCGTTACTTCCCAACCGACGTGTTAGTAACTGGCTATGATATTATCTTCTTCTGGGTATCCCGTATGATTTTCCAAAGCATCGAGTTTACCGGCGAGCGTCCATTTAAAGATGTCCTCATCCATGGTCTCGTTCGGGATGAGCAAGGCCGTAAAATGAGTAAATCCCTTGGAAACGGCGTAGACCCGATGGATGTTATCGAAAAATACGGTGCTGATGCGTTAAGATATTTCCTTTCAACTGGAAGTTCTCCGGGTCAAGACTTACGTTTCAGTTTTGAAAAAGTAGAGTCCACATGGAACTTTGCCAATAAAATTTGGAATGCGTCCCGCTTTGCGTTAATGAATATGGACGGCATGACCTATGATGAAATTGATTTCAGCGGCGAAAAATCAGTTGCCGACAAATGGATTTTAACACGCTTAAATGAAACGATTGAACATGTGACACGACTTTCTGACCGCTATGAATTCGGTGAAGTAGGCCGTGCATTGTACAACTTTATCTGGGATGACTTCTGTGACTGGTATATTGAAATGGCGAAACTTCCGTTATATGGCGAAGATGAAGCAGCTAAGAAAACCACTCGTTCCATTCTAGCTCATGTATTGGATCAAACGATGCGATTGTTACATCCATTCATGCCATTTATCACCGAGGAAATTTGGCAAAACCTTCCACACCAAGGTGATTCCATTACGACAGCGAAGTGGCCGGAAGTAGATCCAGCTCTTTCTGATGACCAAGCAGCCCAAGAAATGAAATTACTCATGGAAATGATTCGTTCTGTACGAAATATTCGTGCGGAAGTAAACACTCCAATGAGCAAGAAAATCAAAATGCTCGTCAAAGCGAAGGATGAAACAGTTCTTACATCGCTTGAGAATAACCGCAGCTATATTGAACGTTTCTGTAATCCTGAAGAATTGCAAATGGGTGTGGAACTTGAAACGCCTGAAAAAGCCATGACAGCCGTTATAACTGGCGTTGAAATCATCCTGCCGCTTGCGGGCTTGATTAACATCGACGAAGAAATTGCTCGTCTACAAAAAGAATTCGACCGCTTAAATAAAGAAGTGGAACGAGTTCAGAAGAAATTGAGTAATGAAGGCTTCATGAAAAAAGCCCCTGAGAATGTTGTAGCTGAAGAGCGGGCAAAAGAAAGTGATTATCGTGAGAAGAGAGCGATCGTAGAAGCTCGAATTAAAGAATTAAGAGGGTAAACTAAATGATGAGGCGAGTCCAGCAATGGAGTCGTCTCATCTTATTACACATACAAAAAAGATGGGGTGTCACGGATGTTTACTACATATAAAGAAGCCCTAGAATGGATCCATGCTCGGTTAAGACTAGGGATCAAGCCAGGTTTAAAGCGGATGGAATGGATGATGGAAAGACTCGGCCATCCCGAAACAAAAATGAAGACCGTTCATATTGGCGGGACCAATGGTAAAGGGTCTACAGTTACCTATCTTCGTTCCATTCTTGAAGCAGGGGGGTATACGGTCGGAACCTTTACCTCCCCTTATATTGAACAGTTTAACGAACGAATTAGTGTCAATGGCAAAGCAATTAGCGATGAGGAACTGCTTCAGATAACAAATATCATTCGCCCATTAGCAGATGAATTAGAAGAAACGGACCTAGGCGGCCCAACGGAGTTTGAAGTGATTACCGCCATGGCGTTTCATTATTTCGCAAGTTTGAACAAGGTTGACATCGTTATTTTTGAAGTAGGATTAGGCGGTCGCTTTGATTCAACCAACATTATCCAACCGTTAGCTTCCATCATTACGAATATCGGTCTTGATCACACCAATATCCTCGGAGATACATATGAGGAAATTGCTTTTGAAAAAGCAGGGATTATTAAAAAGAGTACCGCCCTTTTCACAGCTGTTAAACATCTAGGTGCGCTCAAGGTCATCGAGGAACAAGCTCAAAAGAAAGAGGCACCCGTATATCGCTTAGATCAGGAAATTTTGATAAGCGGTCATAATTCCTTAGGTAAGGGCGAAGTGTTTAACGTTTCCACTCCATTTCATACACTCGACCAGCTGGAAATCAGCATGATGGGCAAGCATCAAACGGAAAATGCCGCTCTTGCTGTAATAGCAGCCCAATTTTTACATCAAAAGGGCGAGTTTATCTTAACTGAACAAGCGATTCGAGCAGGACTAAAGAAGGCATATTGGCCAGGTAGATTTGAAATGCTGTCGGAAAGTCCACTGGTCATCATTGACGGGGCCCATAATGAGGAAGGGATTACAGCTCTTACACATGAACTATCCACTCGATATCCCAATCGCCATATCCAGATTGTCTTTGCTGCATTAACGGATAAAAAGCTGGACGAGATGATTGGGAAACTCGATAGAATTGCTTCCCAAATTACTTTTGTTAGCTTTGATTTTCCCCGCGCAGCGAAAGCAGAGGAATTACTGAAAATCAGTCGGTCAGCCAACAAACTCGCCGTGGATGACTGGGGTTCGTATCTTGCAGAAGAAATAAAAACACTGGATAACGACAACATATTAGTTATAACAGGGTCACTTTATTTTATTTCAGAAGTAAAACCATTTTTATACCAGTTTTTGAAAAATAAGAAAATTTCTTTATGACAAGATATTTTTTCGATGGTAAAATAATTTTATCTCGATAAAAATCGAAAGCGGAGGATAAGCATGAAGGTAAATCCATACATCAAGAATTCGATTTTTCTACTTTGGATTTTAATGGTTCCAGCTGGAACTTGGTTCACCTATAAGACTTATCCTCCACAAATCTCCGGGCAGTGGATGGATATCCTTGCCTTTTTGCTGTTAACCTGTGTGGTGGCAACCATGCCGATTGTCATAAATAATAGGTTTATTTTCTTAATTCAATGGGTTGCGCTTGCTGCCTTTTTAAGATTCGGTTTATTTGTGGAAATCATTTTTGCACAAATAGCCGTTCTTGTTTTACTACTCAAGTTACGGATCCTTCGCAAAGGGGAATTATTCCGATTACCGCTTAACTTGAATATGTTTTTCCTCGTTTCCTTGACCAGCGGACTGGTCTACCTCGGGCTTGGTGGAGAGGTAGGTCAAAATTTTACAGAAAACTCTAATTACTTATGGCTAGCGATGTTATATGCAGTGGTTAGTTATGCGATGAATCAAATCATTGTCTCCATCAATCTATATTTTATTTATAAAAGCAAAGAATCCTATTTCGGAAAGGATTTTATTGTTGAGACGATAACCACTTTCATCACCTTTCCGATTGGGTTTGTACTGTATATCCTTTATAATCAAGTCGGCGGTTTAGCCCTGTTGTTTGTGGGGATTCCTTTTGTCAGTCTATCTATGATTTTCAGACTTTATTATTCTAGTGAAAAGATCAACGGTTATTTACAAAAGGCTGCCGAAATCGGACATCAAATGGCCGAGCGCTTAAATGTCGTTGATGTTGTTGAGTTATTGATTCAAAAAGTCAGTGAAATGCTTCCAGTGGATTATGCCTATATCCTTGAAGTAACGAAGAATGATGAACTTCAAGTCATTCGGAAACTGGAAGATGGCATGCCTAATAGTTTACCACCTGTAGAGAAATATGAAGGAATTATCGGGATGGTTTGGGGCGAGCAAAAGACGTTCTTATACACAGCAAAGAAAGAGTGGCAGAAATATTCAAACGGCCATTTACCTGATGATGCAGAAAGTATCCTGGGTGTACCCATACTTCGAAGCAAAAAAGTCATTGGCGTGTTATTACTAGCTTCCAAACGAAAGCGGGCATTTGAGAAGTTCCAATTGATGATTATCGATATCCTTTGTTCTCATTTTGCTGTTGCCATTGAAAATGCCAAGCATTATGAAATGACAAAAATTCAAAGTGAACGCTGCTCATTAACCAAACTATATAATTATCGTTATTTTGAAAATCTACTAACTGAGGAATTTGAAAAATTAACCCGATTTGAACGTCGAACACTATCGTTAATTATTCTGGATATCGACCATTTTAAACAAGTCAATGATACGTATGGTCACCAAAGCGGCAATGAAATTCTGTTTGAGCTTGCCTGCCGACTAAGTAAGTTGGTAGGTGGCCGTGGTACGGTGGCAAGATATGGCGGGGAAGAATTCGTTGTACTTCTGCCTGATACACCCAAAGAAGAGGCATACGAAATGGCTGAACAAATTAGGCAAATGATTTCCAATTGGCCATTTACCATCAAACAATCTTTTGATTTAGAAAAAACACAGCAGAAAGTCATGATTACCGCATCAATTGGGGTAGCGACAGCACCTGAGAATGCCGAAGATGCGTTGGCTTTGATCCGGCATGCGGATCGGGCACTTTATGTGGGCGCAAAGAGGGCTGGGAGGAATCGGGTGGCGGAGTATTCTTCGTGTTAAAAAAGGTGTGACTGTAGTTGTCTTTACAACTACGGTCACACCTTTTTATCGTGTTAATTATAATCAACGCTATTTATGATGGTATTTACATTGTCTCCCCATTTAATATTAAATTCAGGCGGTATAAGACTTCCACATTCCCTAGTAAAAGTATTAAGATCAACGGTATATTCAGTTTTTATTGAACCTTTTTCCCACACTTTACCTAACACATATAATTTACTAGTTGAGTCGACATCAACCTTTTTAGCTGCTAAATTTCCATTTACACACATCTTTGAGGAAGATAGAATGTTTAAATTATTATCAATCGTTGCGCTCTTATAGTTCGCATCAGTTGTTGGAGCATCTGCACCTCCAACAAAAACAAAAGAATGATCCGCAAGTTCTAAATGTTGATTAACATACAATGTTTTATTCACTAGAATTTTTGATGTTCCACTTATCTTTACATTCTGCATAAATTTAGCGCTGTCTTTTGTTTCTATAATTACATTTGAAGCGCTATTCATGTTTTTGTTATTTATAAATGCACCATCAGAGTGGATTTTTACATTTGTTATATTATTTTCGTTGCCATTTCCATCAAAAGTGAGTGCACCTGTAGTGTAAATTGTTTGGTTATCTCTAATGTTATTATTACCAGTAAAATTACCATTACCGTTTATATAAACATTGTCACAATCTAACGTTGTACAATCTGATGTTGATGTTGGTTTAACCGTATCAAATTTTGGCATTGCGTATGTGTTACTGGTATCAATTGTTCTTTGATCAATGATTGAAGCAAAGTCTATAGTCATTTTTGTAAAAAGAGTGGTTTCTTTTGAGTTATCATTTCCGATAACATTAAAACTAATAATTACTTTACTCGAGCTCGGGTCAGGATCTGAAGTAACAATATAATTACTCATACGATATGGAGAATTCGTAGGAGTTGAAATGATTTTGCCTTGTAGCACTTCTGCCATTTTTTTAGCAGCTTCGTTTTTAAATTTATTTTCATCCTGAAGCAAAGGTCTATCCCTTATATAATCACTTACAGTTTGTTGTTGAGATTCAAATGTTTTTTGAATTTCCACCTGGTAATTCGAAATCCCCGCTTCAGCTGCAGCAACCGAACGAGATTTTTTCTCAACCACCTGATTTTGTTTCACACTGCTAAATGCCTGCCCCATGAAGGAGAGGAATACAACCATAAAAACGGTAATGATCAATAATACGGTTACAAGGGCATATCCTTGTTCATTCTTCATTAAATTCTTCATTGATAATCCGCACCCTTCATTCGATAAAGAAATGTATCTTGAGTTATACTGTTTTGTGGATTATTTTTATCACTTGCATTAATTTTTAAAGAAACGTCATTTAAAGAGCCATCATTTAATTTATTATTGGGTTTTACTGTTTTTGGCCCAGAGCCTGACACAGTATTGATTTCAAGAATTTTAAAACAAATCGTAGGATGATTAAATATTTGCGTTTGCTTAGGATTAGTTTTTAGGTTTGTAACTTTAATTTCACAGTTTTCACTTTTTATTTCGTATTCGATCAGTGTTTGATGTACTTTTTTTAAATTTGTAATTAATAGATTGGTTTCTTGAATCATCGCGTTTTTAGAAATTGCCTTTTGCGAAAAATTATAGCCTTGAAAAAAAACACTCCAGGCAATAATACCTACAAAGGAAAGAATGGATAGGGTAACAAGTACTTCAATTAATGTGAAACCATTTTCAGTTCTCTTCATATATCTCATTTCCTATCTTTTAACATATCCGAATGTTTCAGTAATGACATGTCTATTCTTTTTATCTATCAATTGAACAACAATCGAATGGATACTTGATAATCTTGAACTTGTTTCAGGAAATCTCTTAATTTTAATATTCACGTCATATGGATCTTTAGTCGTTTCAAAATAATAATAGGTTGGATCAGAGTAGAACCTATTATATGTCACTTTTGAATCAGTCGGGGTAAAACCCACTGCTTGATCAGTCTTAACTAAAAACCATTTCACATCACTTGATTCTTGCCAATTAATAAGAACTTCTTTAGCAAGGTTTATAGCTTTTGCCTTATCTTGATTTTGATTATTCATAAGTCCCATTTGTGGGAAAAATCTCATAACGGATAAAAAGATAATTGAAAGAAGCACAATGGATACAAGAACCTCGATTAAAGTGACTCCTCTTTCATTGCGAATTAATTTCATTCTAATCATTCCTTAATGATAGCAAAATTAGTACAAATAGACGGAAAAATAATTAGGATTATCTACCTATAAAATTATTTTCCATCATCTTTTAAACAACTTAAAAGTATTATACAATATTTATTAGGCGAATTTTGTCTAATATTTGAAGAATTCTACAAAAAAATTAAATCATTTGAAGGAAAATGTAGTTTAATAGTATAAAATGACTAATTAAAAGGAGAGTGAAAGAATGCAATCAATTTTATGGGCCTTTAGTTCGGTGGTTATACTCACGTTAATAATATACTTGCTGCCATTAGGTTACACCTTAAAAGGGAAACTCCTTTTAGTATTAATTAGTTTTATTTTATCTCTTGGAGGACTGGCAGCCGTTTCAATCATTCCGTTGTGGGAGACGGCATTAATACTTTTAGCGCTCAGTTTTTTTGCAGCTTTCTTTATGAATAACCGGATGGGAACAGTTTTATTACCAAAAAATCCTCTATTAGAAGAACCAATGGATGTTGAATTTGAAGGCCGCAATTCTGATTACGAAATTGAAAATTTAAAAGATATTAATTTGGTGGAAATTAGCAATGAATTACCATTAGCTAATTCGTCCCATCTTAAAGTAGAAAAAGATCCTCAAGAATTGTCTGAAATTGTAGATGTACCTGTTAGTGAGCAGGAGCCAATTGATATGGATATCTCCTTTTTACTAGATAGAGATAATGAAGTAGTAGATGTAAAAACGCAAATTAATGATCAAGACATGGAAAATGACTATTTATCAGAAATTGAAAGTTTATTAGAGCTTGAATTAAGAACAGAGCAAGTGGATTCACATGTAATTGAATCGAAAGAAAAGGTAGTTCTACAAAAGTAACTAACAATAATTTCTATCTTAGTTTAATAGATGAAGTATATGTGGGTGTTTGAAGGGAGACAGAACTTTTGGGCAAAAATCAGCAAATGATCAAATTGTTTGTTGTTTTACTATTTAGTACAGCATTTATTTTTAGTTTTTCTCATTTTGGGGCAAAAGCATTTGAAAAAATGACAAATGCAGATGGAAAATTCTCTGATGGTACCACGGTCGGTGCTTTAGATGTTTCAGGAAAGACAGAAATGGAAGCTAAAGGTCTGTTAGAGGAAAAATACGTTGAATGGGTGAAACAGACAAAGATCCAACTTCAATATGGAGAAAAAACCGCTTCATTTGATTTAAACCAATTTCACCTAGATTCCGGAAAAACAATCAATTCAATTAAGGATGGGCAGAAAAATCCTGCCTATATTACGGTAGATAAATTAAAGGTTAAAGAGCAATTAGAACTATTATTTTCTCCAATTAAAACAAGTGATTTTGATATCAATAAGCTCACAGCGAGCTTAAATAAGACAGCTTCCTTATTCGAATCCGGTTTACAGACTTTGGACCTTCATAATGATTTCTTACTTGCAGGAAAAATTAAAAAGGATGCTGTCCTAAATTCTGTGATGATCTCAATGACAGATGTGCCGTTTGCTTTGAGAACGATCATTGATAAAAACCCAGAAATTGAAATTTCAGAAGGTGCGAGTTTTTCACTGTTAGATTTTGCGAATAAGCAAAAAATTGATGACCTAGACTCTTTAAACGTAATTGCCACAGGTATTTATCAAGCAATCTTACCTTCAAATTTCAAAATTCTAGAAAGAAACATTGGCAGCACGTTACCTGCATATTCGAAGTTAGGATATGAAGCGATGGTCAATCTACCTAAAAAGACCGATTTGATGATAGAAAATCCTAATAAATCAAAGTATAAACTAAAACTCCTCTTAGAAAATAAAGAATTGAAGGTTTCTTTGACGGGACAAGAATTTGTATATAAATATGAAATCAATACGAAAGAAAAACAAGATTTAGCATACAAGACAATCATTCAATATAGTCCGCTCCTGCTCCCAGGAAAATCAAAGGTCCAAACGGAGGGAAAAACAGGAGAAATTATTAAGGTTTTTCGGGATGTTTATCATGGTAACGAACTTCTTAAAAGTGAACTGATTTCAGAAGATTATTATCCTCCTTCATACCAGATTGAAGTCTACGGGCTAGCTGGCAGTGTACAAGCAGGTACTCCAACGACTGATACAACTGGGAATTCAGATAGCAGCGGTGACCAGACTACCGATTCATCAAATATGAATGGAAATCAAACATCAACAACAGATAATACCGAACAAAATTCTAACGATAATGACTTATGGGGCAAGCCAAATGAACAACCAAAATAAAAGCAGGGATGTAAAATGAGGCAATCACGAAAACGACTAGGAGATTTGTTAATTGAAGAAGGTTTAATTACTCCTGAGCAACTTCAAGCTACATTAGATGAAAAAAATGATTCTCAAAAACTTGGAGATGCCCTGTTACAAAAAGGATATTTAACAGAACAGCAATTAGTTGAGGTGCTTGAATATCAACTTGGTATTCCTCATGTCAGTTTGTTTCAATATCCATTTGATACCAATCTCTTTTCACTAATCACCAAAGAAACAGCCAAGAGAAATTTAATCATCCCTTTGAAAAGGGATGGAAATAAGCTTTTCGTGGCAATGGCGAATCCAATGGATTTTATCGTGATTGATGATTTGCGGTTGTCGACCGGATTTCATATTGAACCGGCCATTTCTACGAAGGATGATATTCTCCGGACTATAAATAAATATTATGATGTCGATGATGGACTCGATGAATTACTTGATGAACTTCCATTAAATGATCGAGACAGAAATGAAGACGTAACAGATCAGAATTCTCCGATTGTTCGATTAGTGAATCAGATATTGACCAATGCAGTGATTCATCGGGCCAGTGACATTCATATCGATCCACAAGAGACAAAGGTGGTAGTCCGTTATCGAATTGATGGTGTTCTTAGGAATGAACGAATTCTCCCGCGTAATATGCAAAGTGTATTAACGGCAAGAATAAAAATCATGTCTAATCTTGATATTACTGAGCATAGGGTACCGCAGGATGGTCGAATCAAGCTGAATCTCGACTTTCATCCGGTTGATCTACGTGTCTCAACATTGCCAACTGTTTATGGTGAGAAGATTGTTATGCGGATTTTGGATATGGGATCCACACTAAATGATTTGAACAAGCTTGGTTTCAATTCCTTAAATCTGAAGAGATTCAATGAGATGATTGAAAAACCAACGGGGATTGTCCTTATAACAGGGCCAACAGGATCAGGGAAGTCCTCAACCCTTTATGCTGCACTTAATAAGCTTAACAGTGAAGCAGTTAACATCATTACCGTCGAGGACCCGGTTGAATATCAATTGGAAGGGATTAATCAAATTCAGGTTAACCCGAATGTAGGGATGACCTTTGCGGCGGGACTTCGGTCGATTTTACGTCAAGACCCAAATATTATTATGGTTGGGGAAATCCGTGATAAAGAAACGGCTGAAGTGGCAATTCGAGCTTCATTAACGGGACACTTGGTTTTAAGTACTCTCCATACGAATGATTCAATTGGGACAGTTACCCGTCTGATTGATATGGGCGTCGAACCATTTTTACTCGCTTCATCACTTAGCGGGATTGTTGCCCAGCGGCTAGTCCGAAAAGTGTGTCGTGATTGTGCGGAGGTTCAAGAGCCATCGAAGCGTGAAATCGAGATTTTTGCCAAGCGCGGAATGAAGATTGACAAAATTACTAGAGGAAAAGGTTGTTCCTCATGCAGCATGACGGGCTATAAAGGCAGGCTTGCACTTCATGAAGTGCTGGTTATAAATGACGAAATGAGCCGGGCAATGATGAACGGTGAATCGTTTCAAAAGATGAAGGAATTGGCAAATAAGAATAAAACGATCTTTTTATTGGATGATGGATTATTAAAAATAAAACAAGGTTTAACGACAACCGAAGAAGTTTTAAAAGTAGCTATTCTGGAGTAGGAGAGCATGAAGATGAAAGAAAAAATTGACGCTATATTACGAGCTGCCATTGAATATAAAGCCTCAGATGTTCATTTAACGGTCGGTGTTCCCCCTGTGATGCGTATAAATGGTGACTTAAGAAGATATGGAACCGATAAAATCATGCCAGATGACACCGAAGGTATGGCTAAAGCGATTATTCCTGAAGGATTGTGGGATCTATTTAAGGAAAAAGGAGAATTGGATTTCTCCTATGGTGTTCCTGGTGTATCCAGATTTCGTGTCAATGCCTATCATCAGCGGAAAAGTGTTTCAATTGCCTTAAGGACAGTCGCATCCAAAACACCAACAATTGAAGAACTAGATTTACCAGATATCATTTCTAAGCTGGTTGAGAAGCCACAGGGCTTAATTCTCGTAACGGGACCAACAGGAAGCGGGAAGTCAACGACTCTAGCATCGATGATTGATTATATGAATCGAACGATGCGAAAGCACATCATTACCTTAGAAGACCCGATCGAATATCTACATCGCCATGGGAGTTCGATTATTGATCAGCGGGAAGTTGGTTTCGATACCAATAACTACGCAAGTGGCTTAAAGGCGGCACTCCGTCAAGATCCAGATGTGATTCTAGTTGGGGAGATGCGTGACATCGAGACAATGTCAATCGCGATAACAGCGGCTGAAACAGGTCACCTAGTTTTAGGGACACTTCATACATCAAGTGCACCGACCACCATTAACCGAATCATTGATGTATTCCCGCCGGCACAGCAGCCACAAATACGTGTACAGTTAGCTTCTGTATTAGTTGGGGTTATTTCTCAGCGGTTATTTCCGACTACTGATAAAAAAGGCCGGAAAGCGGCAACTGAAATATTAGTAAATAACGCTGCCATCGCCAACCTAATTAGAAATGAAAAAATCCATCAAATCCAAAGTACAATGCAAACGTCCCGCGCCCAAGGAATGCATACGCTTGAAATGAGTATCAGAGACCTATTGGATCGAAACGTAATCCAAAGGGATGCTGCTTCTCAATACTTGCATGAAAAGATGATGATGAATGGCTAGATTTAAATACAGCGGGCGGGATCGTAAAGGAAAACGGCAAGGCACTCTTAACGCAGGTTCTAAGCGGGAAGCGATGGAAAAGTTGAAAGAAGAGGGTATTAGGGTAATTGAAATGACTCAAGTACCTGAGACCCTTATGACTAAAGACCTAACGCTTGGAACTCCAGTGAAACTGCAGGATTTTGTCATTTATTTAAGACAATTTTCGACTTTAATTAAAGCTGGGGTCACGGTTGTCGAAGCAACCTCGATTTTAGCCCATCAAACTGAGAGCAAAGCATTAAAGAAAGCCCTGCTGGATGTGGAACAGGAGATGAGGGAAGGGAATCCTCTTTCTGAAGCTGTGTCTAAGCACAAGAAAATCTTTAATCAAATGTTTATTAACCTTGTTAAAGCAGGGGAAGTCAGCGGTAATTTAGATGAGACGCTTGATCGTTTGGCTGAGCATTTTGAAAAGCAACATTATACACGTCAAAAGATTGTTTCTGCGCTTTCTTATCCGATAGCGGTTGGAATTATTGCAATTATAGTAGTTATTTTCTTATTAGTGGCCGTAGTCCCTACATTTGTTTCTATGTTTGATGATATGGGCGGCGAACTGCCTGCAATCACCAAGTTTGTCCTGTCAGCAAGTAGTTTTATGCAGTCTTTTTGGTGGATTGTTATATTGTTCATTTTTGCTGTTGTCTTTTTAATTACCTATATTAAGAAAAGTAATCAAACTAAATATTATTTTGATTATTTTTTGTTAAAGATGCCGATATTCGGTAATTTGCTTCAAAAAGCGGCACTGGCAAGGATGATGCGAACTCTCAGCTCATTGTTCTCAAGTTCAGTTCCCATTCTACAAGCGATGTCGATTGTAGAAAAAGTCGTTGAAAACGAAGTACTAGCAAAGGTCATTCGAGAGTCACGGGATTCATTAGAGAAAGGGCGTTCCATGACAGAACCAATGGAAAGACACTGGGCGTTTCCCCCGTTAGTAACACAAATGATTGCCATCGGTGAAGAAACTGGGGCTTTGGACGCAATGCTATCAAAAATTGCTGAATTCTATGAGAAAGAAGTAGAGAATGGCACAGATCGGTTAAAATCGTTAATTGAGCCATTAATGATAGTCTTTTTGGCAGGGTTAGTAGGAACTATAGTCACCTCCATCATGGTACCAATGTTTAGCATGTTCGACCAATTTCAACAAATGAATCAATAATAGACAAGAAAACCAAAATTCTGAGAAAATAGGACAAAGTACCTTAAAATTCTCTTTTCATTTCTATGTCTATTAATGTATACTACAAGAGACAATATTACTAGGTTAATAGAACCATATAGGGAGATGAAATTAATGCGTCAAATGTTAAAAAATAGGCTAAAAGATCAAAAAGGATTTACATTAATTGAATTACTTGCAGTTATCGTTATTTTAGGGATTATTGCAGCGATTGCAATACCATCTGTTTTAGGATTAATTGATAATTCTAAAAAAGATGCACATGCTGCAAATGCTGACCAATTAGTTTCTTCTGCAAAACTTGCAGTTGCAAATGATGCTTCATTACAAACTGATACAAAATATATAACATTGGGGTATTTGGAGCAAACCAAATATATTGAAGAAATCAAGGACCCCGACAGTAATGCTGCTTATGTTACTACCCCAGAATCTAAACCAACTTTACCTGCAACTGAAGCTGCTGCTGTAGCAGAGAAAGGTTTTGTAACAGTAGTTAATGGAAAAGTGACAGCTGTATTTCTTATGGGAAGTAAAAGAGGTGTAGGTGCCACTGGTGAAACCCCTGTAAATTTAACTACTACGAAAGAAATTACAAGAGATAACGTTAAAGATAAACCAGCTAGCTAAAGATGATTTATATCCTATTAGTCTTGTATGGTATTACATTTGGCTCTTTTTATAATGTAGTTGGTCTCAGGGTTCCTTTAAAGCAATCAATTGTTTCACCGCGTTCATCTTGTCCAACATGCGGGCATCAATTAAAACCCTATGAACTTATTCCAGTAATTTCATATTTGCTTCAAGGAGGAAAATGCCGCGGCTGCAAGTCGCGGATTTCTCCTATCTATCCAATTTTTGAATTGCTTACTGGTTTACTATTTATGACAGCTCCTTTAGTTATCGGGTGGTCAGGAGAATTAGGAGTTGCTCTAACGCTAATCTCAATGTTTATGATTATCGTAGTTTCAGATATTCACTATATGCTCATCCCTGATAAAATTCTAATCTGGTTTGCAGGGATTTTTTTATTGGAACGGATTCTTTGGCCGTTAAACCCATGGTGGGACAGCCTTTTGGGTGCCGTAACGGGATTTATACTTCTCCTTCTCATCGCTGTTGTCAGCAAAGGTGGAATGGGAGGCGGGGATGTTAAGCTGTATGCCGTACTTGGATTGGTATTAGGGTTTAAACTAGTCCTTTTATCCTTCTTTCTTTCGACATTGTTTGGCGCTGTTATTGGCGGATTGGCATTGCTTCTTAAAATTGTGAACAGGCGTCAGCCAATTCCATTCGGACCGTTTATTGCAGCTGGAACCTTAACCGCCTATTATTGGGGAACGGATTTAATTAATTTGTATAAACATTTCCTTAACCAAGGATTTTAAATAAGGGGTTTTTTACATGGCTTTTTCCCTTTTTACACCTAAAAACCGAATAATCAATCTGGTTTTGAATGATCATTCTATTCGCTTGCTAGAGTTAAAACAGGCAAATCCACCTTCTGCTCAGAGATGGAACGAGCGTTTTCTTCCCCCAGGTATTATCAGTGATGGGAAAATTACCGATATAGATTCCTTATCAAACATCCTGGAGGAGTGTATTGATGAATGGAAAATTCAAAGACGGCAAATTCGCTTTCTAGTACCTGATCCCCTTGTAATCATCCGGAAAGTTTCAATTCCATCTGAAATTCAAGATGATGAAATTCAGGGATATTTGTATCTAGAACTAGGGTCAAGTATTCACTTACCGTTTGAAGAACCCGTCTTTGACTTTTACCCATTAGAAAGTGATGGAAAAACTCGGGATTTACTTTTATTTGTAGCACCGGAACAGCAGGTAATGGAGTATGCAAACTTACTTTCTAAGCTGAAGCTTAACCCGATTGCCGCAGATATTTCTCCACTTGCACTGTACCGATTGTATCATCAACTTGATAATACCAGTGCTAATGAGGTAATATTCTCTGTCCAATTTGATTTGACCAGTGTTAACCTTTGTATTTTTGAAAAAAATGTGCCGCTTGTTATGCGTCAATTTCCTTTACCGTTTAATGTAGATATTTGGGATGTCAAGAAAGACTTGACAGGCAAATTGGTATTTAAGTATACCGGTGAGGCGGAAGAGTTAGTGATTCAGTTTGAGGATATATTTAGAGAGATTAGTAAATTAAGCGACTTCTACCGATATACACTTAACAATGAAAAAAGTGATATTACAAAGTTTTTACTGAACGGTGATCATCCGATGCTTCAAGCAATTTATGATGAAATGATTGAGAGATTGGATGTCCCTGTGGATAAGATTTCTCTTGAATCTGATTCTAAAGGAAAAAAAGAAAAACTACCTCCTAGTCAATTACTGTCTTTAGGACTGGCATTAAAAGGGGTGCAATAATGTTAGTAGAAATTAACCTGCTTCCCCAAAAGGAACCGAAAAAGATCGGCTTTATCATTACTTTATCTAGTTTAGTGGTATTGCTGATACTTGTTGGTGCATTTTACCTCTGGCAAACTAATGCTGTCAAAAATGAAATGGCATCATTAGATAGACAAATTACGATGACAGAGAGGATTACTAATAATGAAAATAAAAGTACAGAAACAGCTTCTGCTACTAGCTCTGTTAGTCAATTAAAGAGTGCGATTGAATGGGCTAATGAATATCCAATTCAGACGCTTCCTGTCATGCGTCATCTGACATCATTGTTACCTGAGCGTGGCTTTATTCAGAACTTTGCCTACACGGAGGCTGGGACTATATCATTAACAGTTCAATTTGATAGTGCAAGAGAAGCTGCGTACTTTTTAGATAATCTTAATGAATCAAAATGGATTGAAGAATCGAGTTTGAGTTCGTTAACAGCTGCAGCGACTGAACAATCGACAAGCGACAGTACAGCTGCATCAACGAGTCAAACGAATCCATCGAATTCTTCAACAGATTCAACAACCCAAACAACGGCACAAACAAATCAATCAGACACGAAACAAACGGGGACCAATTCGAATTCAATTACCAATTCTAGCGGTCAAACAAATTCAACATCTGGAACAACTGGTGAGCAAACAACTGCCACTACTTCGACACCAAATACAAATTCGACCAATACCTCTAAGACTGCAGCCAGCAGTACAACGGGTAAGAAAGAAAAGGATAATATCCTTCCGCGCTATACCGGTCAATTTGAATTAAAGTTGAATAAAGAAGTGGTAAAGAAAAATACGCAAAAGAGCAAGAACAATGAGGAAGGAGTGACTAAATCATGAAACTCCGTTTCTCAAAAAAACAAGTCCTAATAATTGGTGCGGTCGCTCTTATACTGATATTATTCATTGTTTATGCTCAATTCTTTAAACTAGCTCCTTTAAAAACAGACTTAGATCTCAAGCAGCAGTCACTTGAGTCTGAACAAAAACTTTTAGAAATCGTTAGTCAAAAAAATGCAGAAGAAAATCAAAAAACTTCTGAAGGTACGAAGGAGTTACAGAAAAAGCTGCCTGTAAAGCCGTTGCAGGAACAGCTAATTTTAGACTTAGAGAAAGCAGAAACCATTTCAGATAGTAAGATTAGTTCGATGAGTTTTTCAAAAGACGTGGATGTGAGCACTGCTACTGCTGACCAATCAAATGCTGAAAATGCCAATGGTCAACAAACTACAACTGACACTTCACAAGCTGGAGCAACCCGGGACACAACGGCACAACAAGCAGCTTCTACCCAAACTGCGGGCATGAAAAAAATGACCATCTCATTGAGTGTTGAATCACCAAACTACAAGAAATTTGAAAAGTTTATTGAAACACTCGAATCATTGAAACGGATCATCGTGGTTGAATCAATCAGTTATTCAGGCGGCCAAGAGATCACAAGTTTAGATCAAGAAGATCAGCCGTTAACCTACAGTCTGACAATTTCTGCATTTTACATGCCAACTTTAGATGACTTAGCAGGAGAATTACCAAAAATCGATGCACCCAAACCAGCTGGCAAAGACAACCCACTAAGCCAATTCTCTGCCACAACTGACACACAGCCATAATTATCACCATGCCAAACTAATAAATAATTTGGCGAAAGTCTACGATAACAAGACGACAAAAGTCTTGTTATTTTTTTTTGTCTTTATGATAGGATGAAGCCAATGACTCATCGGAAGAGAGAGGAGTACGATTTCGTGGACAAGCCTAATAATGGCAATACAATTAAGATCAAATTAAATGGAGAAAACCCGCCCATTCAAGAAGTTCCTCCAAAAAATGAGGTTGAAACTAACAGTGATCCAATTCCAAGAGTAATAAAAATAAATTCCGAGCATACAGAATCAGAATCTGATGTTAATAGTGAGACGGCGGCATCCCAAGAATCGGTTGACGAAAGCTTTGATTGGATTATTCCTGAGTCCTCCGACAAAGACATTGGGGAGCTCAAAATTATACCGAGTCCAACGAGCAAAAAAACGTCCCTGCCGAAAATAACATCATTCACATCGAATATCAAAAAGAAAAATGGCCGTCCGTTAGGCTCCATCTTAATTTCTGCAGCATTCGCTATATTAATTGGAACAACAATTGGTGTTGTGATGCTGAAGTTAGTTATCACATCACCAACTGAAAAGACGGTGACAACAGTACCAACTGAGGTCACAGACAAGCCTGCCAGCAGCAATAAAACGAAAACAGCAGAAGCCAAAAATACTTCATCTGCCTCCATCTCCCAGTTAACGACCTATGTCATTCAAGGCGGTGTTTTTTCTTCAGATTCTGGAGCAAAAGCCACTTCAGATAATTTATCTTCGAAAAATGTTCCATCTCAAACAGTCGAAATGGATGGCAAGTATTTTTTATTTCTAGGGGTTGCAGATTCGATTGAAGGAGCAAAAGCCTTAGGAGCGCAGTATAAAGAAGACGGGATTGAAGATGTATTTGCAAAGCCATTGTTATTAGACGAAAAAAAGTTCTCTGGTATCACGGATAAAGAAAAGACTTTTTTAAAAGCAGTACCGACTATTTATAGAACGATCTCACTTACCACTTCAAATGCGCTTGTGACCAAGGAACTTTCCGAAGACGCAAGTAAAGTCCTTTCAGACATAGAAGCACCGTTAAAAACCGTTGTGAAAAACGAAAAGATAAAAGATCTAAAAGCAGAATTAGTTAGTGCAAATGAAAAAGTAAAGGCGTTTCAAGAATCAAAAGACATAAAAAATCTTAGTGACGCACAGCAGCATTTACTAAAATTCATGTCAGTATATTTTTCTAAGTAATCACTATCGACATTCCTCGATATTTTCCGGGAAATCAGAAAAGCGGAAGCGACCCGTTTAGCGAAGTACACTAGCCGCTGGAGCTAGATAGTAAATATGGCCTATCAAATTTTTGATAGGCTTTTTGCCTTCCAAAAAAATGAAAAACCACTGCATAATTTTACAAATTCCATCAAAATTTAATGATATAAAAATTGTTTGAGACTACAATTTCTGATAGGATTGAATTGTATCTCCCTAATACGTACCATAAAGGTAAGGTGATCGAATGCAGAACCTCATTTTAGCCTCTTCTTCTCCACGGCGAAAAGAACTTCTAGAAACTCTCCGTTTAACATTCGCGATCTCAAGTAGTGAAGTTGATGAAAGTTTTGACCCAGCTCTCGCTCCAAAAGATGTAGTAATGGAGTTAGCCGACCGGAAGGCACAGACTGTTTTTAAAGAAAACCAGGATGCCTTTGTGATTGGCTCGGACACCATTGTTGTTGCGAATAATCAAATCTTAGGAAAGCCCGCAGATGAAGCAGAAGCGTTTACCATGTTAAAAAGCTTGTCAGGTCGTCAGCATGAAGTTTTTACAGGTGTTTCAATTGTGTCAAAAACAGGGACAACAAAGTTTTATGAAAGAACAGAAGTTTGGTTTTGGGAGTTAACAGACGACTTAATACGGGCGTATGTAAAAAGTGGTGAACCGCTTGATAAAGCAGGTGCATATGGCATTCAGCAGCTCGGAAGTATGCTTGTCAAAAAAATAAATGGAGACTATTTTGCGGTTGTCGGACTGCCTGTTTCACGATTGGTAAGAGAATTGAAAAAGGCAGGCTACCAGTTGCCGTATTAAACTTTTTTGTTCATTAACTCCCTAAATAAGGGGAGGAAAAAAAGTGTCCACTAATACATTAATGATCCGTGATTTCCCTCAAGATGAAAGACCCAGGGAGCGGTTTGTTCAACATGGCCCACAAAGCTTATCCAATCATGAACTAATAGCTATTTTGCTGCGAACCGGAACAAAAGACGAATCGGTCCTGCAATTATCGAACCGGCTGTTAACTCATTTTGAAGGGTTACGTCTTTTAAAAGCAGCTACTTTAGAAGAAATGACCGAGATTAAAGGGATTGGTTCTGCCAAGGCCATCCAAATCCTCGCCGCCGTCGAAATTGGCAGAAGGATTTCAAACCTCGACTATAAGGACCGCTATGTCATCCGCTCCCCTGAAGACGGAGCAAAGTATGTCATGAATGATATGCGCTTTCTTTCACAAGAGCATTTTGTGTGTTTGTACTTAAACACAAAGAACCAGGTCATTCATAAACAAACTATTTTCATTGGCAGCTTAAATGCCTCAATCGTGCACCCAAGGGAGGTGGTGCGCCCATAAGGGCATTT
>NZ_NUZU01000037.1 GCF_002567005.1 Bacillus sp. AFS073361 | reverse complement strand
GGATTTGTCGACAGTCTGAGCCGCTGATAAAAATCAGCGGCTTTCTTCAGCTATAGAACACGTTAGATTAAGTGTTAAATTTTGTTGTTGTTTTCAAATCTATGAAATACCTCGATTAGGAACGACTTTTTTAAAGATGAAGTTAGTTAATGTAATCCATTATTTTTTGGTAACCAAATGGTAAAACGCCTGCGACTAATAAACCAATTACAATTGAAGAAGTAGAAAAAATAATGCATTTCCTAAGTGATATATCATTCCTCTTAAAGGCGATAATGTATACCTTCATCATAAAAAAGACAGTAATAAATATTATGATTGCTGAAAACACACTTGCTAAAATTACCTCCATTGTGGTCCTCCTTTAATAAAGTCTTTTAAATTAACCAGTAGCCTGCAAAATAAACTTTTATCCATATTATAACAAAAATTTCTTCATGCTTCTTCCACTCAGATTGACCTGCATTATTAATGCCTTATTTCCTCATAATCTGTACTTAGAGGTGATGCATATATATTAATAAATAAGATGTAAACTGGATACAGAATGCCAGACCCATAAATCAGAAGGCTAAATCTCGGAAATAGTTCTACGCCTACATTAATAGGAAAAACAACAGGGAAAAAGGAGAAAAAAAGAATAAAATATGGTAACCACAAAAGGAGTGACAAATAGCTGTATTTTCTACTAATATTCCATTTTTTTGTTAAGTAAATGAATAAGATTGTCGAAAGTAGAAGTCCAATAACATTAATAACAGCAATTAAAATGTAAACATTATCCCATTCCCAGCCAGTTAACATACTAATATGAGATACATTTATTATTAGTTCGATTGCTATAAACAAAGCTATTGCGTATAACACACTAATAATATTTAACTTTATAAAAAACTTCATCATATACCTCCTTAATAAAGACACAGCAACACCTCTGAGTTAAGTTCTTTATTCAATTATAATCATTCTTAAAGGAACCTGCCACGTTATAGGACAAGAAAATGACCGTTGCAGCGATCATCGTCCTTAACAAAGCACCCATTTTCACTTTTAATTGAGGATAGAGAATTAATTTAGCTTTCGCCATTCCTTTCTTATACCAAACAAGAAATGTATGAATAAAATCGTAATCATGTCCGAACGTGGTCGTCTTCGGACAGCTTTCGTAATTTCAAAGGCAATCATGTCCGAACTTCGGTCGTCTTTGGACAGCTCTCGTAATTTTATAGGCAATCATGTCCGAACATTGGTCGTCTTCGGACAACTCTCGTGATTTCAAAGGCAATCATGTCTGAATTATAATTCCTTCTGTAAATCGCTTCCGAAAACAGCCAATATTTTTTAGAAAAACTACCTTTTCTACATTAACCTTTATCTTTAAACAAATTTTTTGTGGTTTTTAAAGATTGAAAAGGAACTAATGTTCGTACATAATATTTATTAGGCCCCTACCAGCTGTTAGCCTAAGTTAATGTTAAAGGAGACTGTGCAATGATTAAACCTTATTTAATGTTCAATAGAGAATGTGCAGAGGCTTTTGAATGGTATCAAAAAGCTTTTGATGGCGAAATGATTTTAATGCAAAAATACGGTGAAATGCCGCCAGATCCTAATTTTCCAATTTCTGAAAGCAATAAAGACCTTGTCCTTCATGCACAATTGAAATTAACCGATTCAGGCATCATTATGGGTTCGGATGGAAAACGGGACATTCCAAACGGAGAGAAAGTGGTCATCAGTGTTGAGCTTGACTCTGAAGAGCAATTGAAAAAGGCATGGAATGTCCTTGCAGATGGTGGATCTGTTTTTATGGATCTTCAACCAACATTCTTTGCCAAACTGCATGGTTCTGTAAAGGACAAATATGGTGTTAGTTGGATGTTTACAGTGAATAGATAGGGAAATCTCATCATACATCAGAGCTGAAGATCCTTTCTTCAGCTCTATTGCTTGTTCATGTATTTTGAATCAAATTGGATTATCATCCACTTATTTTCTTCCACTTAAAATCATTGCATTACCTAATACTTTTTTGTTCAATAAGAGCTTGGGCAATTTCATTTCATTCGCAAGTTTGTAGCTATTCAATTCAGATACCCCATGTTTCTTTAAGACATTTAATAGCTCACTTTGATCCCCAAATATTTTTTCATCCATAAACAAATCTAAGAAAACAAATTCACCACCAGGTCTTAAAACTCTTAATGCCTCTTTCATTACTTCAGTTTTATCACTTCGATCTTTTACTTCATGAAATGTTAAACAACTGACAATTACGTCAAATTCATCATCATTAAAAGGAAGCGCTGCAGCACTTGCTTTCAGAAAGTCAATTCTATCAAAGACCCCTTCTATTTCAGCATTCTGTTGGCATTGAGCTTTCGAATATTCCCAATTCCCGCCCCAATAATCAATTCCCGTTAAATAGGCATTTGGAAAAGTCTTTGCCAGTTTAATAATCAGGGAACCACTTCCTGTCCCTATATCTAGAATGTTTCCCTTTTTAGCCACATTCACCTTGGAAACTATTAAATCATGAATTTTGGACTGATAATTCCCCCCGACTGGTGCGAATTGGTAAACAGAATAAGCAAGGATAAATGTTATATAAATAAAAGGCAGCGCCAACATTCCGAACAAAACTCGCAGAAATATAGGAACAGGGAATAATGTACTCAAGAGAAGACTAAGTGAAATAACCACAAAAATTAGTAGTTTGTAAATTCGAATCCAGGTTTGGTATTTTGTTTTTGTTTTCAAGATATCAGCTATCCTTAATCATCTATTTTTTGTTTGTTATTATTATAAAGGAAATGAATCATCCTTTGTTTAATCTTTATAGAAATTCTTAACTAATTCGTCCATTGTGACAGGCGAACTTGCACTTTCGTATAATGAAATTGGAAACACTATTTAGATCAAACATAAGATGGTGAAACTAGAATGAAAATAAATTTATCAGAGAATCAAATGGCCGAAATAAAACGAATCATTCAAAAAGAACTTTTGATCAAAGGAATAGTACCAACAGATGACTATCTATTTATCCACTGTTTTTCAAAACTACAGAAAGAAACCGTCTATTATCATTTGTTCATTGAAAATGATACGTTGATCCTCCGCTGCTATGCACGCTTGTTTGACAACCTTGGCCTGAGCGTGTTGGTCAGAAGCACAGCAAAAAATGTATTCGAATATCTGGAATACCAAACCGTGTATCAAAAAACAATTTATCTTGAAAACGGGATCGAGGTAAAAATTTAAAAAAGAAGGCCAACTCAAATCATTGAAGTTCCTTTTATCATAGTATTTCCGAAAACACTTGATCATTGGAATAAGAAAAAGCGTCTCCACTTTTTGTAGAAACGCATCCGTTACTTCCATTTAAAAAACATTTTTCTAATATATACGCTTTTTGTTTACTAAAAACGTGACCAAAGCAGCAATGATTAACACCGGAATTGCATAAATTTGTCCAACATACAATTTCCAGCTCACCGTATTATAGCCTTCTGATGCAGGAACTATGACTGAAATGATACAAACAATTAAGTAGGCTAATAATGGCGGAATTAAATTTTTCATTTGAACAACATCCTTAGTGTAATTTTACACTAATCATAACAAATATAATCAATATTGTAAATATTTCCTAAAAAAAAGACCATCCTTAGGATGATCTTTACACGCGCTTTGATCCAATATATCTAGGATGCCAATAAGAGTTATTTGTGTTGGTAATAATGACTCCTTTTGAAGAGGATGCCATGATCATTTTCCCGTATCCAATATAAATGGCTACATGGGTTGGGGCACTGGCTTTGGTCGGTGCGTAGAATAGTAAATCGCCAATCTGCAGATTAGATGGTCGATATCCGTTACCATAGTACATTTGGGCAGCCGTGCGATTAAGTGTTCTTCCCGCTTTTCCGTAGGAATACTTCACAAGACCTGAACAGTCAAATCCGCTTGGCGACATCCCGCCCCATCGGTATGGAACCCCTAGATTAGATTTAGCAATCGAAATCGCTGCAGTATGATAATTATAAGTTGCTGCTTCCGCTTTTTCACCCTTGGCGGCGAACAAAGAGCCACAAGAAGCTAAGATGGTAAAGGCTATGATGAATTTCTTTAGCATGATTGTTTCCTCCTAGTGTGAGTTGATAGATTCACTATACTAGAAAGGTATAACAGACTCATCACAGCAATATGTTAATTTTATTACAAAAGTAATTCTACAATAATTTTCTTGATCCTTAATAGAAACTAGAAATTGAATTTATATATGAAAAAGTCCGGTACTTACAATTGCACCGGACTTTTTCACATCACCAGACGCCAACCAATGGTGCCCTACCCTAACTGGCGTTTAAACGCATTACAGGCGAAGAAGTAAGCGATAATCAATATGCCGAAGCACCAGGCAAACGCAATCCAGATACCATTGCCAACAGACCCGTCATACAAGAGGGCACGAATTGCATTTACGATGGAAGTCACGGGCTGGTTTTCAGCGAACGCACGGACAATTTTAGGCATGGTTTCGGTGGGGACAAAGGCAGAACTGATAAATGGCAGGAAAATCAGCGGGTAGGAGTAGGCTGTCGCCCCTTCTATAGATCTTGCAGTCAAACCGGGAATGACTGCCAGCCATGTCAATGCCAGCGTAAATAGCCCGAGTATCCCAGCTACCGCCAGCCAATCCAGTATATCTGCGCTGGTTCGGAAGCCCATCAAGAGCGCAACAAGGATAACCACCACTACAGTAAGCGCATTGGAAACAAGCGAGGTCAATACATGAGCCCACAAAACCGATGAGCGCTTGATGGGCATAGTAATGAAACGCGCCATCAGCCCGCACTTTACATCCGTAAAAAGCCGTACGGAAGTGTATGCGACGCCGGATGCTATTGCCATCAGCAAGATACCCGGCAATAAATAATTGACATAGTTGTCTGTGCCCGACTCTATGGCGCCGCCAAAAACGTAGACAAACAGCAGCAGCATCATAATCGGCGTAATCGCCACCGTGATAATCGTATCCGGGCTGCGCAGAATGTTGCGCATTAAACGCCCAAGTAATACCCCAGTATTGCTTTTCATTTACCTCTCCTCCTTTTTGCCAATGATCGCGAGGAAAATTTCCTCCAATGTCGGCTGCTTTTCGATGTACTCTACTTTCGCTGGCGGGAACATCTCTTTGAGTTCGGTCAGCGTACCGGTTGTGATGATTTTCCCCCCATGCAGGATGGCGATCCGGTCCGCCAGATGTTCGGCTTCCTCCAAGTATTGGGTTGTCAGTAAGATAGTCGTGCCACCGCCGGCAAGCTCCTTGACGGTATCCCAGACTTCGATTCGAGCTTCAGGGTCAAGCCCTGTCGTCGGTTCGTCTAGAAAAATGACTGCTGGCGTCCCGATCAGGCTCATGGCGATGTCAAGGCGGCGCTTCATCCCTCCGGAATATGTGTCCGCCCGCCGGTTGGCCGCGTCACGCAGGCTGAATCTTGCAAGCAGATTGTCGGCGACTTGAGCGGGATTAGAAACTCCCCGCAACTTGGCGATCATCACCAGGTTTTCCCTACCTGTGAGCATTCCGTCTAAAGCAGCGAACTGCCCCGTCAGGCTAATGCTCTGGCGAACTTGATCTGGTTGACGCTGAAGGTCGAAGCCGCTAATACCAACCTCGCCTCCATCAGGCTTCACCAGCGTCGTGAGGATGTTAACCGTCGTCGTCTTGCCTGCTCCATTTGAGCCCAGCAGTGCAAAAATTTCGCCACGCCGGACCTCAAAATCAACCCCCTGTAGGATTTCCTTGTCTTTAAAGGATTTTTTTAACCCTTTTATAGAAATCGCTGCATTGTTCATACTTTCTTCCTCCTTATAAAATGCGCTAGATTGCCTATCCTTCTCTACTCAGTCTGACAGATATTCTGTATTACTTACTACTGACTTAAAAATATAACTGAATAGTGAAGGTGACACAATACATTTGTAACCAGCTATTCAGCAGGAATGATCTATTGAATTTACTTTTTTCCCAAACGGTTTTTGATACTCTGATTCAAATCTTCACGATACTTCGCGAAATAGGTTCTAGCGTTGGCCACTAGTTCATCGGCAAAGGAAGCCACGTCGTCACCAGTGATTTCCAGCACTTGTCTGTTTTCTGCCGCACCAGCTTCGAACAGCTCGATTAATTCATACTGCATATGCAGCATATCCATCCCGTTGCCCGCTGAGAAATTCCACATGTAGTTTTGAATTTTCTTAAATACAAACTGGTAGTCCTCTGGCAGGGCTTCAACCCGTGCCATCATCATTTTGTACTCTTTTTTATCACCAATCATTTTTTTGAACATTTCCAACATGTTATTTTTCCTCCTTTTTTATATAACTGAACTAGACACGCCAAATTATTGGACGGAATATCTTATGAACCTAGTTTGACTTTAAGACATTGATTTTCGATGAGACAAAATCCCATTTTTTCCAAAACAATTCAAGTTCCTGGCGGCCAGCCTCATTAAGTGAGTAAAACTTGCGGGGCGGCCCCATATCTGATGGTTTTTTTTCTATGTTCACAAGTTTTTTCTTTTCTAATCGCACGAGGATCGTGTAAACTGTCCCTTCTACGACTTCGGTAAACCCGAGTTCATTTAGGCGGCGGGTAATCTCGTAGCCATAGGTTTCATGGCGGCTGATGATTTCCAGCACGCAGCCTTCTAGCGAACCCTTCAGCATTTCAGTTAAATTTTCCATATATAGCTCCTCCTTTACCTCCTCTATATTGTCTGACTTATATTCAGTATAACTTAGTACTAAACAATAATTTTTACCTAATAACTTAGGGCAATCGTACTATTAAGTATTGCTTATTACAAGTACATCGTAACACCGAGTAGTGAGAGTGTCAACCATTTTTCTTTGTACTTATTATTAACAACCAAAATCATTCTAATAACCGGGATAACGACTCCTCCCTTCCTCTTTATTTCGATCCCAGTAAATAGTTCAGGTGCACCAAAAGTAGCACACCCCTAAAATATGAATGATGAAATCAACAATGACTTTTCACACAGCCATATATTCAAAAAATGGTATGATAAATATTGGAAGGAAAAATTCTGGAATAGCATCCATAAAGTCCAATATACATAAGGTAATGAACGATCTAATTGATTACTTTAATAAAATAATACTTTATATTTAATAGACTTGGAGATGATTCTTATGACTAAATTTTCAACTGTAAACGGATGGCTGCATTTTACGAATCCACCGAAACAATCCCCCCATATTATGAATAAAAGACGGTACGATTTGAGTTATCAAAATGCTGTTGAAGAGGATCTTGGCCATGGTTTCAAACGGTATATGTGGAGACCTGGGGTCCAGATCAATAGTCATGAATATCTAGATTTTCGATTAATTGCACGAGAAAACGAAAACGTTATCACTTCGGGATACTTTACGGATCCAATGGAACACATCTATTCTTTACAAAATGGTCCAAAAGAGACAAATGTCATGGTTTTAATCCTTCACAATGCCTCAAATGCAGATTCAGAAGTTTCCCTTTGGCTCGTGGTTAAAGGCTAGATAGTAAAATATCTTTTCAAACGAATAGAACTTACCATTAATAGACAGGCCATTTGCTTAGGACAAGTTCCTCCCGTTTACATATGATGGAGTATCATTAAATAACGTAAGGGGAGACTTTATCTATGAGCGAAGACCTCAAGAAATATTTTAAAGAATCAGTTATCAAGGTTAATCGAGACGGATCGGAATCCAAAATTTCGAAGTTTTTGTATGAAGGTCACGATTATATTGCAGTATTAACAGAAGCGGATGAAATCGTTTATTACAATACTCATCACATTAATAGTTTTACAGAGAATACGAAACAGAAAGTGGATTTCGACATTGACGTTCCTGAGAATTTTAAAGAAGCTGAGAACTTCAACGACTTACTAAAATTATTGAAATATCATTGGGTAAACATTAATCATGGCCATTCTGAGGGAGTTAAAGGGGTAATATGTGAGGTAAAAGATGATACTGTTCATATGGTCTCCAATGAGGAATTCGTTCGTATTCCCCTCTTCCATGTTCATTATGTTAGTTATTGGAGTAAAAATTAATAAGTCTGAATCAGTCGAACTTTAAAATCACCCAAAAAGTCTCCTTAATAAAACGCCCTCAAAATAACATTTGAAGGCGTTTTTTCCATTTTGAGTGATTTTCTATCAAATTACTAGATTAAAATTCTTCGTATTCAGCTGGGTCTTGATTATTGATCCTTCCATCCGGACGAGTTAATCCTGAAATAAGTTCCATTTCTGATGGATCCAAGGAGAAGTCAAAGATTGAGATATTTTCAAGCTGCCTTGTAGGAGAAGCAGATTTTGGAATCGAAATAGCCCCCAATTGATACTGCCAACGAAGAATTATTTGTGAAATGGATTTATTATGCTGGTTGGCAATCATTTGAAGTGAATCATTATGTAAAATATCATTGGCGCGAGCTAATGGGCTCCAAGATTCGATCTTAATCTCATGTTCTTCATGCCAAATTCTTTGATCTGCTTGATTGAAGTATGGGTGTAATTCAATTTGGTTTACACTGGGTTTAACACCTGTTTCCTTCTCTAGATGCTCTATATGCTCCGGCAAGAAATTACATACACCAATGGAACGAATAATCCCCTTCTTTTTTGCGTCAATTAATGCTTGCCATGCTTCCACATATAGGCCTTGTTTTGGGTTCGGCCAATGAATCAAATATAAATCATAATAATCGAGATGGCCTCTATATAAGGATTCTTCAATGGTCGTTACTGCATTGGTATAGGATTGATAACGTCCCGGTAATTTGGAAGTGATTCTTAACTCTTCTCTCGGAACCGAACTGCGTCTAACTGCTTCACCTACCGTTCCTTCGTTTTCATAATTATAAGCAGTATCTATTAGTCGATAACCAAGATCCATTGCACTTTGGATGGAAGTAACCCCTTCATTTCCTTTTAGCTTATATGTACCCAATCCGATTACCGGCAAAGTTAACCCATCATTAAGAGTTACCTCTGGAATGGTTTTACTCATTATTTAATCCCTCCTTATTTGTAATATCTTAAGATTAGCACAATTTCGAATAGTTTTCATGAAATGCGTGCTCCAGCAAAAAAACACTTACCTCGGAACTTGATTCTCCTGGTAAATGTTTTTATTTCCATCATTAAACGAAACCTCAAAAATACGCCTTATCTATTCAATTGTTTCACTTTCGTCGTCTTTTTTTCCTTACTTATCTTGATGATTTCCCCGATAATACTGACGGCAATTTCTTGTGTGGTTTCTGAACCAATGTTCAAGCCGATGGGAGAGTGTACCTGCTCCAACCGTTCTTCACTGACGCCTTCCTTTTTTAATTTTTCAAATATGGTTATGACCTTGCGTTTGCTGGCGACCATGCCCACATACGCAATCGGAAATTGCAGTGCCGTTTTTAAGACGATATCATCTCCATCCTTTGTCACAATCACTACATAGGAGTTCTCATTTAGGCCGGCTTCCAGCAAGGCTTTTTCAATATCCTCGTCCACATAAACGTTCGTCGCATTTGGAAAGCGCTCCTGCGTACAATAACCCACTCGATCATCGACAACGCAATAAGGGATTTCAAGGAAATCCGCCAGCTTTGCTAACGCATGGCCTAAATGTCCGGCACCGCATAGAACAAGTTCTGGCCTGCTTTTATAGACTTCAATAAACACCCGCAATGTTCCGCCACAATTCATTTGAATTCCGTCTTTTGCATGTTTATTTAATTTGTATTCAACGATTTTCGATTTGCCATCTTGGATCGCTTTAACACTCTCTTCGATGATATAGTATTCAGCCAAGCCCCCTCCGACAGTACCTTCAATTGTTCCATCACGGTATACAATCATTTTTCCAACATGCTGGGGAGTTGAGCCTTTTGATTCGATGATCATGGCTAAGGCAAAGGTTTTGTTTTGACGGTTCAATATGGCGACTTTTTCCATCAATAGCATGAATAAGCTCCCCCCTTTTTATTAACATTAAGTCGGTTGATAATGCTTCATGCTAAGAAAATAACGTAACAGATTTAAGGAAACGGTTTTTCTGTATGCTGCTGTGGAGCGCTGATCGTCGATTGGCCGAATGATCTTACCGAATGCTGCCACTACCTGCCCGATGTCGGCATCGGCTAATGGTACGCTTTTTCCGACCAGAGTCTTTTCAATATCCATCGAACGAACCATTGTAGGCCCGACCGCCCCGAAGGCAAAACGCACATCATCGATTCGAGCATCATTGATTCGGATGTATCCTGCGAACCCTACTTTGGCAATGGCATCAGCGTTGCGGTTGCCGACTTTCTCGAAAACGACATGAGCTCCTTCTTCTAAAACAGACGGCAATATGATTTCAGACAAAATCTCATTTTGATTCCGCCCGATCTTTCGGGGACCTTGAATAAAATCGCTAATAGCCATGATCCGATCACCATGAATGGAGCGCAGTACAAGTTTTGCATTAAATACGTATAATAAGGGCAGTGTGTCGCCAGCCGGAGATGCATTGCAAATATTCCCGCCTAATGTCCCTCTGTTTCTAATGGCTGGTGCCGCAATCGTTCTGATCGCGTCCTTTAATGGGACTGGGATTAACCGTTCTTCCAGTAATTCACTATAGGTACAGCAAGCCCCAATGTGAAGATCCTTCTCATTTTGATAGACCCGCTTTAGTTCAGACAAATGATCAATAAAAATAATCGGTTTGGGAATTTTCGGAGCTGCTCCTCTTCGGCTTTTGTGGAGGACCATGACATCCGTTCCACCCGCCATGATGGCACAATCTTCTTTGTTCAATTGACTCAACGTGTCGTCTAAATGATCGAAGCGATACGAGGTTATTTTTTCTGCCATATGCCGTCCCCTTTTTTCGCTGCTAGGTTGATCGCATTTACAATCATATTGTAGCCCGTACATCGACACAGATTTCCGGAAATACCTTCACGGATTTCTTCCTCTGATGGATGAGGGTTTTTGGATAATAAAGCGGCACTTGCCATGACCATCCCAGGAATGCAATAACCGCATTGCACCCCACCGGCTTCAGAATAACTCTCGTCTAATATCTTAAATTGTTCCGTCTCCATAATCCCTTCTATCGTTTGGACATCAGCTCCCTCAATTGAACCAATGGGAATCAGGCAGCTGTTTTGCAGGAGGTTATTCACAAACACACTGCAGGCACCGCATTCCCCTTCACCGCAGCCTTCCTTTGTTCCAATTAACTCAAACTCTTCTCTTATTAAATCTAGTAATCTTATTGCGGGAGAGGCGTCCGTTTCTATCGTTCTCCCATTTAGTGTGAATTTAATCAACCTTCATCACCCTCTTTCACCCTAAGACTTTCAATAATGACTTCCGGTGTAACCGGAATTTGCTGAAAAGAAGTTTGCAATGCATTCTCGATGGCCGCTTGGACGGCTGGAGCGCCGCCGATTAACGTCAATTCACCTGCGCCCTTTGCCCCGTATGGACCATCCGCATAGGGGTTATCAAAGACCTTGCTTTCGATTGGAACCACGTCCAAGGAAGTCGGAGGTCCATAATCCGATATGCTTTTTTGTTGGATCTTGCCAAGATGTGACGTCATCTTCTCTAAATATCCGTACGCAAAACCCTGAGCCAGACCACCGTCAATTTGGCCTTTCATAATCCGGTCATCTATGACCTTCCCCACTTCATAATTGCCGTATACTTTTTCTAGCTTTACATTCCCTGTTAACGTATCCACTTCCAGTTCAACGATATTCACACCCCATGAATATGCCGGATAAGCATCTCCAGTGAAGGTCAACTCGTTCCACGGAATCATTTCACGATGAACATAATGCTCCACTACTTCTTGTTCCTCCCCTGCCCTCCACTGATCCTTCAGTTTTTTGGCAGCCCGTTCAAGCAATTTTCCAACGATCATCGTTGTCCGGGAGGCTACAGTCGGTCCGGAGTCTGGAACCTCTTTTGTATCGGGAGAAGGATACGAAACTCGTTCGTATGGGAGGTTGAGTTCTTTTGCGACAATTTTACTCAACGTCGTATAGATTCCTTGTCCCATATCAGAATTTGAGATTTTTAGTGAGACCTGGTCGTCCTTTGATTTAACCAGTTTTACCGTTGCTTTAATATGGTCTCGTTCGCCACTGCCCGTAAATCCACAGCCGTGGAGGAATAAGGAGGTTCCAATGCCTTTTTTATACCGCTGACTTTGTTGATTAAAACGATGAAACTCCTGTTTTTTCTTTTTGTAATCTGAGGAATTGAGCAGGTCCTCAATCATTTCTTCTACTAAGATTGGATCGCGGAATATACCTTTGGTGATTGTAGGGTCTCCTTGTTTGACGAGGTATTTTCGTTTAAATTCAAGTGGTTCGATATTTGCCTGATTACTAAGATGTCCCATATGACTTTCGATACCGGCAAAACTCTGTGGAGCACCAAAGCCTCTGAAAGCGCCATTCGGAACGGTATTGGTCTTTAAGACATAGCCTTTGGCATGAAAGTTTGGAATTTTATATACACCTGCACTGTTTATTAATGCACGCTGCAGCACGACAGAGCTCAGCCCCACATTCGCTCCGCCATCGAGATAGATGTCCACACATAGACTCAAGATATTTCCTTCCTTATCTATGGCCGTTCGATAGTTGAGTTTAGCGGGATGCCTTTTCGTGGTCACCACCATATCCTCCGCACGGTCAAACACGAGCATCACTGATTTTTTGACTGCTTTGGCCGCCACCGCTACGTGACAGGCCATCATGGAAGGAAACTCTTCTTTGCCGCCAAAGCCTCCGCCAGTCGGACTCTGAACTACTCTGACTTCATCGTCACCACAGGCTAAAGCACTAAGCAAGGCATTTTTTATATAATATAGACATTGCATAGAACCTTGGACTTCAATTTCTTCTTCCTTATAGATGGCGAGCATTCCTTGTGGCTCAAGGTAGACATGCTCCTGATAACCCGTGTCATACACTTCTTCGATAATTCTGTAGGCACTTTGCTCGATGGCTGAAATGACAGCTAAGCTTTCTCCAAACTCATAGCTTGCCATCGTAACCCCAGGTTTTGATTTTTGATGGATCGCTTCGTCCAATGTGTAAATAGCCTGATTCTCTTCAAAATCAACCTTCACTTCATTTAGTAACCTATACAAGGTATCTAGGTCTTCACCTACGAGCATCAATATCGGCTCTCCAATATAATTGACACATTCATTCGCAAAAATGGGCTGATCTTCTTGGATAATCTTGACATAATTCGGTCCCGGAATATCCTCGGCTCCAACCACGTCATATCCTTCCGGTAGTTTCGGCAATTGAATGGATTTGATTTTTCCATATGCAATTGGCGACCGGTACAAAACACCATAAACCATATTTTCTACTTTCACGTCACTAATGTAGGGCAGCTGACCCGATACTTTACCACTATGGTCCTTTTTGGGCACTGAGGTGCTTATGTCTTTTAGGTTCATTCCAACAACACCCTTCGACTCTTTTTTAAAGGGGACACTTTATTAATAGAAACCTCTTCCTATGATTTTATAAATGAGAATCCTATTTTATGATTCATTTCATTCAAGTTTCGTTGTTTTAATTATATTTTAATATCGAAAGGCTTTACCTATTTATGTAAGAATATTTGACATAGTATTTTCAGCTCATTTGCATGCTCATTTCCGTTCAACTGCCTCGTTAAAAAAACAAAAAAAATGCGGCTCCAACCAATCTGCCTGTTTGCATTAAAACAAGCCGATGGAGTAAGCCGCAAAATCTTAAAAACATAGTAGATTATTTACAAATCCAATCATGATAATAATGAACTGCTTTTTGGTAATCCTCCGGTGTATCCATGTCCAACAGTACTCCTGGATCCTCTACATTTAGATACTTCTTTTCATAATTGTTAAGGACCACACGCAAATTACTGTCTGGATTGGTTTCAAGAATTTTCAGTTGCACTTCACTAGATAATTTGATGGGGTGACCCCCTTTAAAGTTAAAGCTAGGAATAATTACGTTCCCTTCTTGTTCTGCTAGTTGCTGAACGGTCTCTTTTTTGACAAGCGGACAATCTCCAGGAGTAATAAAGAATGTTGACGCATTTACTTCGTTGCAGCCCTTTTGTATGGAAGAAAACATTCCCCGATTAAAGTTTTCATTGTAAATACATTTTATCTGAAAGGAATAGGCATTTTTATCGAAGATTTTTGCCATTTCTACTTCAATGAGCTCCGCTTGAAAACCAGCTACGACGATGACTTTGCTGCACAATCCCTCAAATTTAGAAATCGTTTGCTCTAATACGCTCATTTTTCCCAATGGCAAAGTCATTTTAAATGCATTCGCACGGCTGGAAAATCCTGCTGCCAGGACGATTGCTTCCATTTTCTCACCTTCTACTATTTGTTTAATCTTACTTATATATTCGTCTTGTCGCTTTGTTTCGATTACTTCTCAAGTGGAAATTTTTATGGTATTTCGTTGACATGATAATTTTATTTCGTGAAAAATAGTTTAATGAAATTAGCTTGGTTAAATTGTAATAAAGTACATAACATAAATTTAGAGGTGGTTTAATGAAAAACTCAAAATTATTTTATATAGCTTTGCTAATTCTACCTTGGCTAACCGTTCCGTTTTTAGGTAGGAATTCATTAAAAAAATATTTACCAGCCGGGTTATTTATTAGTATATTCACAAAAGCTTTAGACTTGTTCGGTGAAAAGAAAAAATGGTGGAAAATTTATGAAGGTGTACCACCATTGGATAGTGCAAACTTTTTTAATTTTGGTCCATATTTTGTAGCAAGTCTTTGGATGTTAAAATTAACTTTTGGTAAATTTCCCTTATATCTAATATCTAATCTAATTCTTCACTTTTGTTTTATTTATCTAGGAGGATTAAAATTACTTAAACGTTTTAAAATAGCTTCCATAGATGGATTAACCAAATCCCAATATTTTGCAATACACTTTTTAAGGTGTTTAGTTTTTTACTTTTTTCAATATATAAATAATATTAGTCACGATACAAAAAAGCTTCATTAAAATATCATTTTAAGTTGGTATCCCACCTCCTTCTCAAATAATAGAATATAAAAAGTCACACCCGATAATTGGATGTGACTTTATGTTCTCTTCTAATGTAAATTTTGTTAGACTAAACTCCGCAGGTAGGACTCGAACCTACGACCGATCGGTTAACAGCCGATAGCTCTACCACTGAGCTACTGCGGAATAATGTAAGTTATTTTGCTATCGCAAAATACTTTGGTGCCGGCTAGAGGACTTGAACCCCCAACCTACTGATTACAAGTCAGTTGCTCTACCAATTGAGCTAAACCGGCATAATGCTTACAACATATTTACATAATAATCGGAAAATGAATCTTTTTCAAGATATTTTTTTCAAATTTTAGTGAAAAATGACGGGGATTAACCCGTGTGCAAAGAATTGGCACCTATATATCTTCGAGCGAATTTAAGACGCATCTAACTTTTAGAAAAGAGCAAAATTTAAGTAAGGCCTCACTGGATTGGATGAGGCCACACGTTCGATCGATCGTTAGTTATCAGCAGTATGATTTATCTAGTCTTGCACTCAAACCATAGTTATTTCATTTTAATAGGAGTTACGACAGCATATAAATTCTCAGATAGATCATTTACCTTTATTTCAATAACTTTATATTCAGTCCCTCCACCGTTAAATGAATTTTTAGTCGTTTTAATTTTTAATTCATGGTTGTTCATAGCTATTTCTTCCTTCCAATCAAATTACTCACAGAAGTTAATTTATGTTGATGGAGAAGAAACGTGCATGATTTTTAACAAAAAATTATTTTTAAGCAGCCATTCGAGATCCCCCATAACCTTCAACTTGACTCATCTTTCTCTACCCATATCTTTCTCAACATGACCTTATTTAAATGCTTCATTCCAACTATACTAAGATTCATCCAAATCCAGCTATAAAACTGGCTAAATAGGAAAACGCCTGCTACCACTGTTCCACTTACCTGCCTTGAAATAGAAGGGCCTAACACGGGGAACTGAAATATATAAAGTAAAATAAGAATCCCAAACGAAAGAGATGTTCCACCCATGACCGAAACCATAGATCCCGTTTTATAGAATTTAAATCCTATCCCTAGGGCAATCCCGAGAAGTCCAGTGGTAAACAGGAAAATCAGTACTTCACTTGGCTGGAGGATGATCAATAATAGAGTAGTGACCGCATATGTTAACAGACCAATTCGAATAGAAAGGACGGTTGCGAGGATAATCGGTCCGGTAGCCATAATGCTAAGCGCATAGCCAATCCCGCCTATCAATCCTGCCGATTGAAGGATAGCAGCGAACCCACCCAATAGGCTCCCTACAACAAGATTCATATTCTTGGTATACGGAACGGCTGTAATCCGATGCTTCTTTTTAAATATTCCCAAAGTCCAAGTTATCAATCTCATAAGCATCCTCCTCGAATTGATAAATGGCGCTCCAATCTGCCCCAGTTCCTCATAGAGTATGGAAATTGAACCATCTTTAACATCTATTCTTGGATCAACAATTGATGCCTGAATTTTTTAAAAGGACAGGCGGAAGATCATTGTCCCTATGATTCTTTATACCAATCGATGTTCCAATGTACCTAGATGTTTGCCCATTTAAATCGGGACATCTCCCCACTCTTGTACGTATGAATATACTGCAGTATGGAGGTGTCAATCATGAAAGGACTATATAGAGATGATCCTTTAAGCCGGAAACAATTAACGGACTGGAAAAAGAATGCGATAGAGAAATTCTCTACTAAAATGAGTGACAAAGACAAACCCTTTCCCTGCATCCCTGCCACTATTGGATTCGCAAAGAATCAGCTGCGATACAGCTTTATTGGGAATCCACGAGAAGCTTCTACTGTATTTGAACTTGCTGAAGCCTTGAGCAGCTACACAGAAGTTTCAAGGGAAATTGGAAGCAACACATCACTGATTGTTTTTTATGAAACGCCTGAGGACATGAAGATGGCCTATACGGTTGAAGAGTACGAACAATTATTTTGGAACCATCTCAGTGGCTTACGGAGCATCGACCCATATGATTGGCCAGAGGATATCCCTATGGACCCCCATCTTCCAATATGGGAGTTTTGTTATCATGGAGAGAAATATTTTATATACTGCGCAACCCCTGCCCATAAGAATCGAAAAAGCAGGCATTTTGATGAACTGATGCTCGCGATTACTCCTCGCTGGGTCCTTAATGAATTTAATAAGTCACCCAATTTTGCAAAAGGGATTAAACAGCAAGTTAGAAAAAGACTGGCAGCCTACGATTCCGCTCCGATTCATCCCGATTTAAACAGCTATGGAGCAGAGGATAATTTTGAGTGGAGACAATATTTTCTTCGTGACGATGATACGTCATTGTCCAAATGCCCCTATCATCGGTTTATTAACTTTTTTAAATCGGATAAATAACGAGAAGAGATACCGGAAGTTCTCTTGCAACCAAAAATAACCAGCAAATTAGATTACAATTTGTTGGCCATTTTATTTTACATTTTTTATATTGCAATAAGTAACGGAACCTGTTTTAGGAACTCTCCTCTGCCTCTTATACAGATATTTTTCTTTCTCCGATTTCCTTAAGGCCAGCACGGATGAGCAGGAAGACAACTACCCATGAAGCCAGCATTAAAAAAATCTGTCCAAATGGGAACATTCCTGTTATGGGAGTGTCCCATAACGCATGCATCAATACCACTAAGACAAAGACACGTAAAAACCTAAAACGGAATAGCATTTTAAGATTAAATGGATGGTCCCCTTGCACTCTGCAGAATGCTGCACCAGTCAGCGCGGCCCAGGCAATATGCCCGCCGGGAGCAAAGATTCCTCGAAACAGGATGGTGTTGTAGAGATTTGCACCATCCCCAGAAAGCAATGACCTTAGTGCATAGCCCGCTGTTTCAAACGCGGCAAAACCCGCTCCAACGGCGGCACCAATGAGAAGCCCGTTAAGTATATATCTGTATTTTCGGTATCGAACAAACGTAATGACCGTTATAGCTTTGGCCAGTTCCTCTGCAATTCCAATTGTAATCGGATTGATCATATTTTTCAGAATATCGAAAAACACAAGTGCGACTAACATCGAGAGAACTCCGCCGATCAACACGATATAAATCACCCTATAAAAAGCAATATTTTGCGGAGCATTCATTTCCCAAAAGAAGATTAACGTTGTAAACGGAACAGCAAATGCGCCAACAATAATCAGTCCAGGTATAAAGTTTACATTTCCGAAATATGTCACACCCATGTAAAATCCTGCGAAGGCCAGAAGAGCAATGATAAATACCCTTGCAAAAAGCCACGGTTTCGGCCAAGTGTCTTTCACTTCTGAAATCTTGGGTGTCGTTAGTGCCGTTCCAACGATAAACAGCCGTTCAGCTTCCAGTTCACTATGATTCCGGAACACACGAGAAAATACATTTTGAAATTTCGGCTCAACCGAGCGTTGGTATTTCGGAACCATATCGACATAATGGGCAAACTCATAAAAAAAACTGTTTTCATCTTCTTGTGTGTTATCCTTAAAAAACCTTTCGCCGCAGCTAATGCAGAACTTCACTCCATCTGGATTGGAATAAACACATTGTGGGCATTTCAAACACCTTCACCCCTTTTGGTTAGCAAAAAAACATCCTCACAAAGAGGATGCCCAAAAACAGGTAAATTATTTTCATAAATGTTCTAACCCCAAGATTTGGGTCATCATCAAAAACCTTGCTCAGATGCTTTTGATCAGCTTGATCTCTCCATTCTTAGGGATAAATTCACTGATGTTTTCATATTTTTCTTCCGTTTTAGAATGGTTTTGGTCCTCCACAACATATTCCTTAAAGGAGCAGCAAAAGAGCTTTCGAGCCACTTTTCCTTTTTCACCAATCAAATTAAACCAGGCTTGTCCAACATAAAAAGGATTTGTTAGTAAATTATCAATGACATACGTAATACGGTCCTTTTCTTCCCCTGGATTAAATTTTGTTTTGGATGAAAAAGCCAAGATAAAATAGTTTTTATACCGATCAAATTCTAGTAATTGAAGATGGTACTGCTTATGCTGCCTTTGATTGAAATCACTCAGGACTATTTTGATACTTTTTTCCACATCAATTTCAAATTTACTAGCATCCTTCCAGCTCGATATACGGGAATCAAAAATGGACAGTGTTAATATATAATATGTTTCAAAATTTTGGGGATCAAATACTTCATTACCAGCCTTTTCATCTTCCGGTACTACAATATATTTTTTATAGTCAGCAAAGAAATTTTCAATCATATCGAATACCCTCTTTCATACCTTGATAGAATAGATGAATAATATGCTTTGACCTATTTTTATCAGTGACTATTTGCATAGTGAAAACAACATCCTGTGTGAGCATATCATTACTTTTTTAGCACAGTATTTCCAGTATGAACCAGTGATTTGAATTGTATATAATATATTCTTTTATAAAAATTAAAAATCCTGCTTAATCTTGCAAAAATCCTCATTTTTCACCCTTTTAATTAAAAAGTCCCATGATAGAATGAATAATTTGTCGTGTATTCGTGAATCCATCCTATATTTATTCAAATTTTGTATAAAAAAATAGCTCAGTAATGTAATTACTAAGCCACTTTCCATAAACGATGCTAACATCTTACATATTTACGTTTGAAACCAAGTTTTCCTCGATCGATTTCCTTTTGGATATTTTCGGAAGCGAGGAGAATCTTGCTTTTTTTCTTGTCCCCCTTGATTTCTACTGGGCCTACTTCTTTTGCCGTTTCAACCGCCTTATCATGGAGCGGTACATAGGAAATCCCGACTGTGTACATAAAATTATTCATAGCGGATTTTGTTCGATCAGGAGCATCGTGAATCGTATTTTTCACCTGATCTAGCAAGCTTTCCATCTTGCTTTCGCTAAATTCACTGTCCTTACGATTACCTAACAGCCAGCAATAACAACTCCAGCCTGCCGACATTTTAAGTTCTTCACCGCTTGCAATCCATTTATCAGCAACATCTTGTGCAATATCGGTTTCGGCCAACGTTACGGCAACCACATAATCAGATAGCATATAAAAATACGCCCCATCGATCCAACGCTCAAAATCTGCCTCCGTCATGATCATGGGGTCCGCAATGACGCCGGCAAAATACATGGCATCGTAGTTCCCGGTTGCATAAAGCTGCTCGGCGAGAGGCTGATTTTTCTTGATTTTCTTCGCAAGCGGCTTCATTGCACCTGTAGCTACTCCAAAAAGCGGTTCGTGTGCACCATTACTTATGTATATCTTTTTCGTACGTTCCTTGCCGAGGGTTTCAAGTTCCTGCATAACCGTTTCGAAATCCATCGTTTGCACTCCTTCCTTTTTATCGAAGTAAATGAAAATATAGGCAGATGATTCTTCCACTCTTGAAAATGTGAAAGACTTTAAGTTATTTGCGGAAGTAATATAATAAATTCTGTCCCCTTCCCCTTTTCACTTGCCACTTGTATTTTACCTTTAAAAGAACGGACAATTTGGAAACTTACCATCATTCCTAGTCCTGTTCCACTCTCCTTTAAGGTATAAAAAGGGGATCCAAGTCTATCAATTTGCTCTTTTGTCATGCCAATCCCTTGATCCTTAATAGTAATCTTTATATATCCATCCGCTGTTGAACAACTTGTAATCCAGACAATTCCACCATCTCGCATAGACTCTATCGCATTTTTCAAAATATTTATCAATAATTGGTTTAATTTTTGAGGATTAGCATGGATCCAACCGTTGTTATAAAAATCAGTTTTAATCTCAACATTATGGCTTAGAGAGTAACTTTGAATCATATTTACAACACGTTGTAACTGATAACCCACATCGATTCTTTCGATGTTATTTATAGAAGGCTTTCCAAAAGATAAAAAATCATTTATTATTTCATTTGCGCGATCTAGTTCTTCGATAGAGAGATGAATATATTCCTTCTTTTTCTTCGGCAAATCAGGCTCGTTTAGAAGTTGCAGAAAGCCACGAGTCACTTGCATCGGATTTCGAATTTCATGAGCAAAAACGCTGGCTAACTCGCTAATTACTTTTAATTTCTCAGTGTTTTGCATCTCTGACCGAAGTTGGTGAATCTCCCTGATAGCTTCGTATAACACAGTGAAGAACCAAGTAGCGGCGACTACAAAGAGAAGATGAATAATCTGTACTTTAAAATAATCTATTGAAAAACCTCTTAGCATACAAAATAAAGTAAGGCCAATAAGACAGTAGTAAAGGGAAAGACCAACCGCAATTTTAACTCTTTTTTCTTTTTTTGAACTTGCAAACGATTTTTGAAAAAACAATATTACAGGCAGTGCAAATAATAAGACAAGAACAGTATTATAAAATCCTAAACTGATTCCAAAATAAAGTCGAAAAAATATGATTAGCGCTGATAGGAAAATGCCTGACCAAAAACCGCCGTAAAGCGTCCCTAATAATAGAGGAATAATTCTTAACTCCAAGCGAGCATTTTGTCCAAAACTCACTGGGAAAGACATACAAAACAATATGGATATACCCCACAAAACGGACATTATCACTGTCTTCTTTTTAGTGCTTTCTACCTTCTCCGTTATAAATGTAAAGTAAATAAAAATGGGTATTACCATAAACGCCAGTTGCAGCAAAAAATCCTTTATTATACTCATCTTTGTTACCCTTCATATTCTGTTCAATATCTGATTGGTGCAGAAAAAATTGATTTTCATTTTATCTACTGACCGAACAAACATAACTATTTCATATTATACTTTAAAGTTATCATACTTTGTCTATTTTTGAATTTTCTTTAAAATACCGGATGGACATTTCTCACGAATAACCTAAAAATCAAAAAATCCCCAATCAAAAAACACCAGCAACTTAACCGTCCTGATGTTTTTTGACATTTTATTAAAATAATTTTCCTAAATAATACGGCATTTGGCGTCGCCACCAAATCCAATCATGCGAAACATCTTCGCCCCACTCATCAAACAATGCAGGAATTTGTTTTTCTTCAAAGGCTTTTTTTAATGTAAAGTATGAAGGCAGCCCTTCCTGTTCCCAATCACCCAGACCAGTGCAAATAATGATATCTGCTGAACGATATCGATCAATAAACCAGCCGTCATTTTGATTCCATATGTAATCACTCGGTGAATTTTCATATACAAGCGGATCATTTCCGTAATCCCCAAAAAAGTAACGCGCATCGTAAATACCGCTAAGTGCAACGGTTGTTTGGAAGACATCCGGATGTCGCAAGAAAAAGTTCAGTGCATGGTATGCCCCCATACTACAACCCGTTGTCATCATTGGATCAAACCAGCCTGTTTTATGTTTAATAAATGGAATAGCTTCTGAAATCACATAACGGTCATATGCCGCGTGAGCTAAGGCACGGTCATGCGCCGGTTTTGAGTCGTGCAGCCAACTTTCGGTATCAATACTAGACAATGTAAAAAACTGAACTTTTCCGGATTCAATAAAGTCATGACATACATCAATCATTCCAAAATCATAATATTCAGTATGCGTCCCTCCAGATGAAGGAAAAACTACAATTGGCATGCCACTGTGTCCATATCTGTTCAACACCATTTCACGGCCTAATTCGCCGCTCCAATGGTGTAACTGTTCTATATGCATATAAAAAATCTCCTATCCCTTTACATTTGCAATGCTGTAATTTTTTCGTTTATGGACAAAGCGGATAATCTCATCTACTTCTTCCTGTGAATCTGCATTAATCGCATAAAATTGATTACCTTGAAGTTCCGCAAACGCATCAGGCATGCGCTGTTCAAACTTCACACGGTCGCCAAATTGTTCATAAATAGCATTCGTATCATGTTTATAGTCATACACATCACGTTGTGTAACACCGATACAAAACTGGTTTTCGACATCGGGCTCTTTGAATTCTCTTCCTGTTACAAGCGAAGCATACTGTGCAAATAAATCAATGGAGTACGCGAAATTGTACATATCAACCGTGTAGCCGCCAGCCAAGCGGTTATTGTATTCAAGTGCAACATAATCCCCATTTTCTAATTTAAAAAACTCAATATGGAAAAAGCGTTCTTTCATGCCAAAAGCTTTCACAATCGCCTTTCCATAAGCCTCGAGTTTTGGATCGATTTCTTTTTGAATCACATAAGCTAAATCCAACTGACCATTTACGAGTTCCAGTGTTGGCACATTATAGGTAAAGCTGGTTTGGAAAACAATGTTCCCTTGCTGATCCACTAAACCATCAAATGTACAAAGCACGCCTCCTTCGACATATGGTTCTAAGAAGTAAACTTGCGCTTCTCCCCATTCTTCTTCAAAATGGCGTACATCCTCTTTTGAACTTAATTTAAAGGTTGCAGCGGATCCCACTCCATTATCAGGTTTCGCGATAACTGGCAGTCCTAAGTCATTAATAGCTTTAGATAAATCCTTTTTAGTTTTTACGACTCTTCCTTCTACCACAGGCACATCTGCTTGTTTAAACAACTTTTTCATTTCAGATTTATATTTAACTTTTTTCAAGTCATTTGATTTATTGCCGAACACGTTAAATTGCTCACGCAACTGTGCATCAAGTTCTAACCAGTATTCGTTATTGGATTCAATCCGGTCAATTGGACCATGTTTATAAAATAAAAATGCAACTGCACGTTTCACTTCATCGACATCTTCTAAATTATTTACACGATAATATTCTGTTAAAGAGTTTTGTAATTCGCTACCTAATTGGTCATATGGCTCTTCGCCAATTCCTAATACCTTGACACCTGCATCGTTTAAACGATGAGCAAATGGCTGAAAATTACCTGGATAATAGGGTGATATCAAAATATAATTCATAAAAAATCCTCCCATGATCAAATTCTGTCAAATATAATAATTCAGTTCATTTAAGACCACTTCTCACTTACAAAACGTAAACATTCTGGCAAGTGTTTTGCCCAAGCTTTCTCAGTATGTTCTTCATCCGCAAAGATATTTAAACGAATGTTATCAATTGGAACAGAGCCTTTTATCAGTTGTTTATAATACTTAAGTGAGCAATCGATATACGCCTGCTTCATATTCCCATACATCAATTGGCGATCGGCATCATCGCCTTCCTGAGTCCCCACTTGAATATACACGCGTTGTTCAGGATCCAACTCTTGTCTAGCAATATAACTATCAAAGGCTTTACTAGTAATCCAATTAGCTAAAGAAAAAATGCCTAATCCACCAATTTGATTTTTATATTCAATCCCCATAAAAGCCGAGATATTTCCTCCAAGTGAACTGCCAATCATCACTGTATGATATTTATCCGATTTAGTTCGGTAATGCTTATCGATAAACGGCTTTACAACCGTCATGACAAACTCAGCATATTCCGCGCCTTTACCGCCTAATTCAATATCTTCAGGGAGTGGGCTTTCAGTAATTTTCCAAGGCGTATATTCATTCATTCGATCTTGTCCAGCGTTATCGATCCCAACCACAATCATCTTCGGTAAATCAGGGTTTTGTTTAATTGCCGGAATAACTTTCCATGAATAACCACTATAAGCTTCACTACTGTAGAAAACATTTTGTCCATCATGCATATAGACAACTGGATAATTTTCAGCCTCTTCTTTATCATAATTTTTCGGCAATAAAACACGCACACGACGAGATTCATTTTTATAAGACATATGTAATTGATGTGTTTCTAGTTTTAAATAAAAATAGGATTGGTTCATTTTACCTTCCTCGCTGCTTGATATTACATTAAATATACTGAATAAATCTAATGTTCACAATACAAAAAAATAAGAAAAAAAATGACCTCCCACCTAGGATACAAATTGGAGGTCATTTTATGAGACATTTCATGAAGTCTACCTACATCAAGTAGTTTTAATGTAAAGCGAATCTTTAAAAGCATTACTCCATTATTTTACTTAAAGGACCAAAAATGTATTGAAGCAGAGTAAGAGGCCCCGGCACGTTTTCTAGGTTAAAAAAGGCAATCAATTCTGACAATAACAGGATTGCTGAAAATGTTATGATATCTGCCTTCGACGCCTTTTTGAGTCTCTTCCACTCGAATAACACAATGATTACCAAAAGTCCTTGTATGCCTAATACTGTGACCCAACTCCATTGCATTACTCCTTCACCTCGTCTCTAGGTAGGGCTGCGGGCGGACCAATGTAACCAGGTCTCCTTATTTTTGCATTCACTGTTATATGGACCTCGACCTCTGGGAATTTCTCCTCCCAGTGATCCTGCACTTTTTTCCATTCCTTCGGGTAGTGTTGATGAAATTTCCTCCCAAAATCGATGACATCTGTCTTGAAATCCTTTTGAAGCTTCTCAACGGTTTGGCCTACTCTTTTCTTTAAGGCGGCTTCGAATTCCCCCTGGATTTTCATCAGGACATCCTCATTCAGTAGATTTAGCTGCGTTTCGTTTTGAACAATATCTCCTTCAATCGCGATATTTAGATGCATCATCCAGCGATTTTCTTTGATTTTAGGTCTAAAACTCATCTTTCCTATCGTCGGTGTCATCGTAACTTTACCGTCCTCACCTTTAGGCTTAACGGATATGGTACTCCTTTTCACCTCGTCCTTTAACCAAAGTAAACCACGTGTCTCTTTCATGTTTAACGTTCCAATCATTTTATCTTTCTTATATACAGCCGTTCCCTCAAAAACAGGTATGGTCTGATTCGATTTCCTTGTTTTATCATTTTGGGACAACTTTTTTATATAAGGCATAGACACACTTTCACTCTCACCCATTAACCCCATGTCGACATCTTTTAGTGTTGTAATCATTCCATTTTCAATTTGTGATACTTTTCTCAGGGCCTCCCCTGAATATCTTTCTAAAGGTGGAATTAATGTCAAAATATCTCTCGCTTCCCCTTTACTAACATATAAAAGTGATTTTCCTCTTGGACTTGGATGGCGTGCCAAAAAATCGATTTCTTTACGTATACCGTTTTTAGCAAGCTCGTCTCCAAAAATAAAAAGTTTACATTGACCCCAGAACAGTCTCCTCGGTACATTGAGTTGTAACTTGGAAATGGCATTTGCCAGATTATCGCCTATTCCTTCACGAACAAAAGTGGAAGCTGAGCTTGGATCCTCTCCTGTTTGTCCGCTTGTAATGGTACGTGGGATAAATATCTGGACTGAGATTCTTGTTTTTCCATCTTCTAAACGGTCGATGGCCGCAGCAGTAATAATGGCAAGATCTGGCAATTCCACCTGATCCCAACAGCCAGAAAGAGTGGTAATACAAAAGCACATGATGGAAAGTAGAATCTTCTTCAACTGCTCTCACTCCTTTTCCTACGTACCAAAGCAATGATGAGCAAGAAAAGGGGCAGGATCGTCTGAACCATCACAAAATAAAATGGCTGAATTTTTGTCATGTAGTCTATTAATTCGACAATATTAGGGATGCCCCAATAACTTAATAAAATGATAAGCAGACTTAAGGGAAACACAATCAGTCGGTTATCCGAAAGCCTTAATAATTGCGCAAGTCCCAAACTAGCTACATATAAAAAAACAGTTACTTTAACAAAATTCCCGAGTACCCAGGAAGCCGTAATGATCACTTCAAAGTTTTCAAAAAATCCCATTACACTTATGGCACGGACGATCGAGTATACAGGATAAAATTGATTGACGGATGAAATACCTAATAAAGTGAGTACAAAAAAGTGAATATATAAAAGAAAAAGCATGATGAAAAGAGCGATTTTCATCCCTGACTTTAGACCCGTCTTGGGGCTATTGATATAAGGATAAATGAAGGCTAAAAGAAACAATTCACTGAACCAGGCTGTATGTACAAATCCTCCCTTCATAACCGGGAGGAGCCCATTCTCTAAAATAGGTAGCATAAAAGTAACATCAATATCCTTCAATAATAAAAGGAGCGACAAAGATGTACTCATGTATAGTGTCGTGCAAATAACGGCGGACCTGGCAATCACTTCAATCCCGCCCCTCACCGCTAGTGCGCTGACAAACATGATGCTGATGGAAAATACAAGGCTAGGGGTTTCAAACATCACGTTGCCAGAGATGAAATCAGAATATTGTCTGATGATTAGCCCTGTATCATGAATATAAAAGGAAACGAGGAAAACACCAAATAGCTTTCCGACTGCTTTCCCAAATAAGCAAAACGGCTCTGCCCTCTAGTAAATTACCGCAAACCACATCAGGGCGCTCGGTATACAAAACTTGCGGAAAGGGAGAATAGGGATTATCCTCAATGAATTGTTCGATATACCCACTTTCCAACACTCCATCAATATTTATTCGATTCAGACGGTTTTCTATTTCCTCAATTAGAGCTTTATCTACTATTCCCTCTATAAAAGAAATTACCACCTTTGTCTTTGTATATTTTCCTATATAGACGGTCTTCATTTTCAAAGCAGGGTCTTTTAAAATTCGACGCAATAATGATGTATTTACACCAAGAGATTCAGTGAAACCTTCTCTTGGTCCTCGAATGGATGTTTCCGCCTGTGGCTCTTCAATGGTGCGTTTTTCAAATTTCACTAAACCTAAGGAGAAAGCCTCTTCAAATCCATCAAACAACAAAACTGGGTTTCCAGTGGAAATGGCATCGATACAGGCGGAAATCGTCGTGACCCGGTTGATGTTTGAAATGGGTAATCTATTTTTTATAGAAAGCAGGAAGTCTGTTTCATCAAATTCACTTGTATCTAACAGTGTCTCAAGCACTTGTTGTTCTAACTGTTGAGTATCGCTTAATCCCTCTATATAGATAATAGCAGCGTCTTTCTTATCAACAATAAAGGTTCGGAAAATGACATCTGAACTTTCCTTGTACAGAGAGGAGAAGTATTGTATATTGCTTTCAAGTGTTTTCGATAAAGGGCTGTCCTGTGATAAAGTCTGATGTGGAGCTTTATGATCTTTCACGTCTTTCTTCATGAAAGGACTCCTTCTAACACGAATCACCTCATTTTCCTCCTTTTTCTTCACATATTATTAATTTCCTTATATTTTTGAAAAGTATTCAGAATGGAAGGATATTAAATCTTTTCTAATCGGATATTGTTTTTTAGATTTCCGCCCCCCATCCATTTGTCCTTTTTGTCACGAAGTGTTCAAATCTTTTTGACTTGTTTATGAACAGATTCCTTAAGAACTCCAAATTTAAAATCAATGAATTTATAATGACAATGTAAATAAGTTGATTACATTTATAATTGCTATTAAACCTTTTTCAATCTTTCCCACTAACTAAGAACCTAGAAAAATTAAAAAATTAGCAATCATTCACAGGAGGAAATTATAAATGAGTATGTTTTGTTTTCAATGTCAAGAAACTGCAAAAGGAACAGGTTGTACAGTTGTTGGAGTATGTGGAAAAAAAGATGATTTAGCCAATATGCAAGATTTATTGATTTATACAATGAAGGGATTAGCGATTGTGAATACAATGGCACGTGGAATCGGGATTAATCAAAAGAAAACCGATGAATATATTGTAAATGGTCTTTTTATGACGATTACCAATGCCAATTGGGATAAAAATGAGTTTTTTCATACAGTAAGAAAAGGTTTAAACCTCCGGGAAGAAATTAAAGCGGCCATTACCAATGCTGGGTACACGTTAGACAATAATAGCGATTATGTTACATGGGATGCTGAAACCAATCATCAACTAGAAATGAAATCTGCTTCGCAGGAAGTTAGTATTTTAGCCACAAAAGATGAAGATATTCGTTCATTAAGAGAGTTAGTAACATACGGTTTGAAAGGAATGGCTGCCTATTTAGAGCATGCGGCAAACCTTTACTATGAAAATGATGAGCTAAATGCGTTTATGCAAAAAGCACTAGCCATGATTACAGATGATTCTGTAAGTATGGAACAATTGATTGAACTTTCAATGGAATGTGGAAAGTATGGCGTTCATGCCATGGAGCTTTTAGATACCGCCAATACATCCACATATGGTCATCCCGAAATGACGAAAGTAAACATTGGGGTACGTCAAAATCCGGGAATTTTAGTGAGTGGCCATGACCTGAAAGATATGGAACAGTTATTAAAACAAACGGAAGGCACGGGAGTAGATGTGTATACACATAGCGAAATGCTGCCGGCACACTATTATCCAGCCTTCAAAAAATATGACCACTTTGTCGGTAACTATGGAAATGCATGGTGGGAACAAACTCGTGAATTCGAAAGCTTTAACGGTCCGATTTTAATGACAACCAACTGTATTGTTCCGCCAAAGGAATCTTATAAAGGAAGAATGTATACCACTGGGGCAACGGCTGTTGAAGGTGTAACCTATATTCCAAAAAATGAAGATGGAACAAAAGATTTCTCTGTTATCATTGAGCATGCAAAGAAATGCCAGCCGCCAGTAGAAATTGAAACAGGTGAAATTGTTGGAGGATTTGCGCATAATCAAGTGGCTCAAGTAGCGGATCAAGTGGTAGAAGCGGTGAAAAATGGTGATATTAAACGATTCTTTGTCATGGCTGGCTGTGATGGCCGCCATAAGAGCAGAACGTATTATAAAGAGTTTGCCGAAGAGCTTCCACAAGATACGATTATTTTAACAGCAGGTTGTGCAAAATATCGATATAATAAGCTGGATTTAGGTGATATCAACGGAATTCCAAGGGTACTGGATGCAGGTCAATGTAACGATTCCTACTCTTTAGTTATGACCGCATTGAAGCTGAAAGAGGCATTCGGATTAGAAAGTGTAAATGAATTACCGTTATCTTACAATATCGCATGGTATGAGCAAAAAGCGGTGATCGTATTCTTATCTTTACTATACTTGGGTGTGAAAAATATTCACGTTGGCCCAACATTACCAGCTTTCTTATCACCAAACGTAACGAACTTCTTAATTGAGAATTTTGGTGTAGGCGGCATTTCCAATACGAAAGCCGACTTGGAAATGTTCATGAACAGCACCATTGAAATGCAAGAAGGAACATTAGTTTAATCATAAACGAAGGTCCCGACTGGTATAAAGGAGTAAAGAAAGGGAAAGTATTAATGGCTTTCCCTTTTAACTATTTTACTTCTAAGGAGAAGGCATAAAAAGCATCGCCATGAGATAAATTCTCTTCCTTTTCATCCATCCACCATACTCCATAAGAGTAATAATAAAGCCCTTTTTGTATAGGTGCAGAAAAATGATTATCCTTAACAACAATTTCAGTTTCTTGGTTATTGCTTATCTGCAAAACATGGAATTTATTTGGTTTTGGTTCATAATCCATCACGAAAGTTATTTTCTCTCCAGGTTTTACTTCTATTGGCTTTTTACTTTTTAATAGTTCAATTGTTCCAACAGAATCGACGCATTCACCTTTTCCATTCTCTTGCCAACAATAAGTACCAAGCACAGTTTCAAATCTTTTATTATTGATTTCTATAAAGGCTTTAGGCGGCTTTCCTCCTGCCGATCCATTATTTGAACAACCTATTATGGCAAGTCCAAAAAGAGCTATGAATATTAAAAACCATCTCTTCATACACATTCCCCCTTTTACTGTATATGACGGACTAGTTTGTATTAAGTTACGAGACAGTTTTGACGTTTATTTTGATTAAAAAGAAAAGTCCAAAGTGTACTCCCCCATTTCGTTTTATTTAGGTTATTGTCACGTACCCAATAGGTTGATTAGGTAATAGAATGTAACAGTTAATGAAATGAGGTGACATCAATCTTACCAAATTCATATGTATAAAATTAACTTGATTCTTCCTTATATATGGGGTTTTCCTCTAAATTTGCTAGTGATTGTTCCATTTGTGCAATCCCAGCATGCTTTAATGTAACTACATCTTTCCTTTTCGGAATATGAAAATCTTTTGGAATCTCTGGTCAACCCATCTTGGCCCTCCTCTTTTTCTTCTATTACCTTAGGAATATCTTAATGAAATGCCCCTGTAACTCTTGGATCCACTTTACTTAAGTACACTTTTTCACAACGTCATACAAAGGGACTGCTTTCATCCCGATTTTGTTTATTCAAAATCGGTAAAAATATTACTACTTTCGTGCCAATTCCTTCTTTGCTCTTTATCTTAATTTCACCTTTGTGTAGTTGTACAATATTTTTGGCAATATTTAGACCCAAACCAGAACCTCCAGTTTCACGACTTCTTGCTTTGTCCACTCTATAAAAGCGTTCAAAAATATTTTCTATTTCATTCTCTGGGATTCCAATTCCATAATCTTTTATATTGATTATTGCATGTTGGTGGGTTCTTTCTATGAAGACTTCAATTTTATCATTACTATATTTCATTGCGTTATCAATCAAGATGATGATGACTTGCTTTATCTTTAACTCATCGGCATAAATAGTGATTGGATTTTCCTCAAAACGCAGTAGTATCTCCCTTTTATATACCTCTTTAAGTTGTTTTAGTATATTTTCGGATAAAGATACTAAGTCGATTTTATTTATTTCTAATATATTTTCATTTTCTAAATTAGCTAGATCCAGAAAAGTATCAGTCATTTTTTGTATTCTAGTGGCCTCTGTATGAATGGCATGGATAGCCTCTTCGGCTATATCTTTATTTTCTATCCCTTGCCTTTTTAAGAGATTTGCATAGCTCTTGATGACAGTCAATGGCGTCTTTAATTCATGTGATGCATCAGAAACAAACTGTGCTTGTTTGGCGAGATTTTCTTGGATCCTATTGATCATACGATTAAACGTATTCGCCATTGTATAGAGTTCATCCTTCGTTTCATTTTGTATGATAATCTTTTTCGGAACACCGCTTTTTTCAATTTCTTCCATGGTGTTAATCATATTGGAAATTGGTTTCATAATCATATTTGCTAACCATCTTCCTCCAAGTAAGGACAATATAGCTGCTATTAGTGTACAAAACCCTAATATACCACGAAGAATTTCTTTTCTCGTTTCTAGACCTGATAACCGTTCTCCAACCTCCAAACTCACGTTATTTCCATGTTTAATCGGTAAACGAATAATTAAAACCTCTTCTTCTCCGTTTTCTGCCGAAATCAACCGTGTTTGGGATTGCTTTTTCGTGGTGTATTTTCCTTTCATTTTTTTTGAGAGTAATTGGTCATTGGTTACTTCATGAACTACCTTATTTTTCGGTTGAATCATTCTTATAAATGAATGGTCAGTTAAATTCTCCTTTAACCGTGCTTCAACATTACTGGAAGACGGAATTGAACCAATTTCTTTAAGTATATCCTCTGCTTTTTGAAGGAGAACCTTTTCTTCCATATTTACTGTTGTTTTCATAAATAGAAAGAAGACCGCAAAATTAATAATCATTAAAATGCAAAGCATCCAGATAGTGGTTAAAAGATTAATTTTTGTCGTGATCTTCATCTATTTTCTCCTTGATGGTGTAACCAATCCCTCGAACCGTATTAATTAATTGGAAAGAAAATCCTTCATCCATCTTTTTTCTTATTTGTCTGATAAAAACATCAATGACATTCATTTCACCCTCGTACTCATATCCCCAAACGCTCATAATGATACTATCTCTTGTTACTACTTTGTTTTTATTCACTACCAAATATACCAGTAAATCATACTCCTTCGGTGTGAAGGGGATCATTTGTCCATTCCTTGTTACTTCTCTTGTGTCTGTATTAATAACTAAGTCCTCAACTGTCAATAATGGTTGTTCCACGATAGATTCCTCTTTATCAAAATCTCGTAAACACGCACGAATCCGAGCTAACAATTCTTCAATTTCATAAGGCTTTGTGACATAATCATTAGCTCCATGGTCCAAACCTGCAACTTTATCAAATGTTGTATTTCGGGCTGTTAAAAGAATAACGGGTGTTTTCTTGTTATCCTTTCTATAACGTCTTAATACCTCTATTCCACTTACTCCAGGCAACATTACATCTAATAGGATTAAATCCACGTCAGAATTTAAGGCGGTTTCTAATCCTGATTTACCGTTATGTTCCACTGTTACCTGATAGCATTCAAACTCAAGCTCCATTTTCAATACACGTGCAATTTGAGTCTCATCTTCAATGACTAAAATATGTGTTTTCATAGCCCTTAACCCTTCCCCTTAATGTGCCATTTCCAATCAATACTTCACTATTACAAGTCTTAACATTTCAAACAATAAGAAGTTAAAAAATATCCAAACACCGCCATAAACATAACCACCTACCATATCACTTGGCAGTACAACATTTGATGCAATATTTACAATAGCTAGTACAATTAATAGGACTAATAAAAATAAAGGACCAAATATAGCCGCATAATTCTTATTAGTATGACGAACAAGTAAAAATAAACATGTGCCATAAATAATGATCAAAACAGTCGCATTAAAATCAGGAAAATTTGCCGAGTGAAATTTCCCCACAAACCCAACTGATTGTAGATAGGTAAATACTTTAATAACCGTATCATGGAAGGGTTTGGCTCCTGCTATTGATACTCCTAGTAAAAGAAATTCAAGCCCTCTGTTTCGGCCCTTGCTCCAAATTCGAATCATAGTTACTGCTATGATGGAACCAAATGCAAATGGTGATTGAAATACGATAAACCCGTTCATCCAACTCATATAACTAGCTGAATGAATGATGTATTTGGTAACCTTATTAAACTGGGAAAACTCGTCATATAAATAGTCTTGTGCCATTCCCAGCATCAGTGTGACCATACCTATTAAAATTAATGTAAGGATGATTAGAAATATCTCAGTTGCTCTAATTGTATTTAGCCGCTGTATCAATCGTTTTAGCAAATGAATAAAAAATGCCTTGATTGGAACTTTATAATACCGATAAGCAATATAACTTACTAACAATACAGCGAAAACAATAATGAATACGATTAAATATTTACTAGCAGCTTGATGGAAGCTGTCCCATTTTGGGCCCAATACTTTCCCTAAAGTTATAAAACAAACTCCCCATAAAAATACACCTGTATAAGCAGGAATAATAAATTTTCGAAAAGGCATTCTAGAAATTCCAGAAATATAACCAGTGAAATGCCTAATACCTGGTATGAAATAGGCAAAAACAAGCAATTTACTACCAGAACGATCAAACCAAGCTGCTATTTTCTTATATCTTTCTGGTCCCATGTGAATAAACTTTCCGTATTTTTCGATGGGTTTATATCCTCCTGCTCTCCCAATCCAATAGGTTACGGTAATTCCCGCACCACCTGAAAGAAAGACAGTCAAAAGTGCTAAAATGTAATTCATTTTTCCTTGATAGACAAAGTATCCAGCGTAGCTCATTAGGAACTCACCTGAAATTGGAAGAGCCATGAGTTCCAGAAAAATCCCTATAAATAATATGAGATAACTATGCTGTTCAAATAAAGTGATTACATATGACATATAAATGCCCCCATTTTTTAGAAAAAGAAACGCTAAAGTATAATCCTTGAACTTTAGACCCACTTACAATGTAGCACGTTTAATGCATTCATTTTCTATGTTAATGAAATCTTAATCCTGTCTTAAGGAAACTATAAGATAATGAAAAAAAGCTATACCCATTATGAATGGATAATAGCTATTTACTCAGGAGATTGATACATTAAAGTTTTTTCACCCTAATTGGACTTACCATTAGCAGAGCGAGAATTAAGGTAATCCACGCATTGCTATATAAAAAGAAACCCATCCCCGCCAAAGGTATTCCAGCAGCTGGAATAGGTAATCCGCTAAAATAACCAACGGTTGGTTTCACATTGAATTTAGCTAACCTTAATGCCCCCATAGTTGGAAAAAGGATAAATGCCAAAGAAGTTAATATGGATGGTGCAGCAATCGCATGAAATAGAAGAGCAGGAGCTACACCGAAACTTACAATATCGGCTAATGAATCCAATTGTACGCCAAATTCACTGTTCACTTTTAACTTTCTGGCAACTCTACCATCCACTAGATCGAATACGGCTGAAAAGAATATTAAAACGGCGGCTACCTCTAAAAATCCACTCATATTACATGTAATGGAAAGAACGCCGCACAATAAATTCCCTATTGTAAATAAATTAGGTATGGCCTTTACTATTTTATTAAACAAGCTGCTTCCACCTCACAATCGACTCCACTTTTAACCTATTTAGGTCCCTTGGTTTTTATACTTTAAATAGAGTAAATAAAGATAGGTCCACAGTTCCACCAGCTACTATTCTTTTCCCCTAATAAAGCTTTTTTGGTTCCCTTATTACAGTGAATGATGCCATTAGTGAAGATTGTTTATTGCGTTAAGCATTCAAATCATAGCGTTCGCCAGTCACAAGGTAAATGACATGTTCAGCTATGTTAGTAGAATGATCAGCAAGCCTTTCAATGTATCGGCATACAAAAGCTAACTGTGTGATTTGATTCGTTTGATTGGGATATTGCTGTAAATATCCCATAAGTTCTTTAACTAAGCTTCCATACATTTCATCTACCTTATCATCCTTTTGTGCACATCTTCTAGCAAGATCTACGTCCTCTTCCAAGAAGGCATTAAGGGAATCATCTAACATTTCTAAAGCAAGATCCATCATCTTTGGGATATCGACTATTTCCTTAATATGTTTTTCTTTGCCAATATGTATGGTTGATTTTGCAATGTTTACGGCATTATCGGCAATTCGTTCAACTTCGGACGAAATTTTTAAAGCAACGACGATTCTTCTAAGGTCCTTTGCTACAGGAGATTCCTTTGCAATTAAAGTAATGGCTTTATTGTTAATTTCATGTTCTAAATCATCTATCACTGTATCATTATTAAGGATTTCATTGGCTTTATCCAAGTCTTGATTAATAAGTGAATTGATACTATCTTTTATGGCGTTTTCCGATTTTTGGGCCATATCCATCAACAGTTCTTTTAATTGTTTTAAATTATTTTCGAAATTCAATCTTGTAATCATAATTTATCACTCCTTTAACCAAATCTTCCAGTAATATATCCTTCAGTACGTTCATCCCTTGGGTTTGAGAAAATACTTGAAGTATCATCCAGCTCAATTAATTCTCCCATCAAAAAGAAGGCTGTTTTATCCGAAACCCTGGAGGCTTGCTGCATATTATGTGTCACAATAACAATCGTATATTTTTCTTTTAGTTTTAAGATTAATTCCTCAATCTTTAACGTTGAGATTGGGTCCAGGGCTGATGTCGGTTCGTCCATTAACAAAACATCCGGTTTTGTGGCTAGGGCTCTCGCTATGCACAACCTCTGCTGTTGTCCTCCGGAGAGTCCAAGAGCAGGAGCACCTAAACGGTCCTTTACTTCATCCCATAATGCAACGTCCATCAACGATTTCGTAACAATCTCTTCCAGATGAGTTCTTTTTTTGATCCCATGGATTCTTGGGCCAAAAGCAACATTATCAAATATCGATTGCGGAAAAGGATTTCCTTTTTGGAATACCATCCCCACGTTTTTCCTTAGTTCGACCAGGTCGATTTTATCATTTAATATATTTTGACTATTATAATTAATTTCCCCAGTCATCCTTACCTTTGGGACGTAATTAATCATCAGGTTCAAAGTTTTGATAAAAGTAGACTTTCCGCATCCGGAAGGACCAATAATAGCTGTTACCTCTTTTTTGATTATTGGAAAATTTATTTTCTTTAGAGCCTGATGCTCTCCATAATATAGATCTAAATCATTTATTTGAAAAACCTGTCTATGCACAGATATTTCGGACATAGTAAGCCCTCCTTTTACCCGAACCTTCCTGAAATATATTCTTCTGTCTTTGTTTGTGAAGGGTTGGTAAAGATTTTTTCTGTTAAATCATATTCAATCAAATCACCGCTAAGGAAGAATGCGGTTTTATCCGATACACGAGAGGCTTGCTGCATATTATGTGTGACGATAATAATGGAATAGTCCTTTTTTAAATCCACGATTAAATCCTCAACCTTAGCATTAGAAATAGGATCAAGTGCAGAGGAAGGTTCGTCAAGAAGCATGACAGTTGGTTTCATCGCTATCGTCCTGGCAATGCAGAGACGCTGCTGCTGTCCTCCCGAAAGTGCAAGGGCTGATTTATGAAGACGGTCCTTTACCTCTTCCCACAAGGCAGCCTTACGCAAGCTTTCTTCAACAATACCATCAAGCTCACTTTTCTTTCGGATTCCTGCAAACTTTAATGCATGCGTTAGATTTTGGTAAATAGATTTGGGAAACGGATTTGGTTTTTGAAAGACCATCCCTATTTCTTTACGCAAAGCGACAACATTTATTTGTTCGGATAAAATATTTAGATCCTCATAAACAATTTCCCCTTCAGCTCTTGCCCCTGGAATTAAATCGTTCATTCTGTTAATGCTTCTCAGGAAAGTCGATTTTCCGCAGCCGGATGGTCCGATAAGCGCTGTTACTGAGTTTTTTTCAATACCTAATGAAATCCCATTAACCGCCCGTTTTTCTCCATAAAAAATTTCTAAGTTTTCGACTTTCAAGATATTCGTTTTCTGGCCATTCCCTTTGCTTTGTTCCACATTCGTTTCGACCGCTCTTTCCTTAGTAGCTGTAACCAAGATCCTCACCTGCTTTTTATTTAGTTGCTGTAATTTTTCGGTGTATCAAACTTCCAATCCATCTTGCCAATAAATTAAAGATTAAAACGGAAATGACTAAGACAGCGGAAGAACCGCTGGACACCTCTTCGACATCTGGAATTAAGCCTTGAGTATTGACAGACCAAATATGAACTGCCAAAGTTTCCGCCGGCCGAAAAATATTTAAGGGTGAAGTTTGAGAAAATGGATTCCAGTTTGCATAATCGAGCCTTGGTGTAGATAACCCTGCTGTAAACAAAAGGGCAGCCGCTTCCCCAAAAACCCTGCCGGAAGCAAGGATAATCCCTGTCAATATGGTTGGAAATGCGCTAGGTAATATTACCGTTTTAATGGTATGCCAATGAGTGATCCCCAACGCAAGGCTCGCCTCTTTTAATTCACGCGGAACAGTTCGGATGGCATCCTCACTTACTCGTACTATAACGGGTAAGTTGAATACTGTAAGTGCGAGAGCACCTCCTAATATGGTATAGCCCCATCCAGTAAGGTTAACAAACATTAATAAACCAAACATACCGATAACGATTGAAGGGAGAGATGCCAAAACCTCCACACAAGAACGAATGAAATCCGTCACCTTCCCGGGTTTTGAATACTCTGCCATATAAATTCCTCCGCCTACTCCTAGCGGTACAGCAATCAGCATGGTAATAAACAGGATATAAAACGAATTGAATAATTGGTCCCGGATTCCTCCCCCACCTCTAACATTGCTTGATGGTGTCGTTAAGAAACCAAAGGATATGTTTTTTAGCCCGTTGATTAAAATATAGTAAAACAAACCAACAAGTATCGAAATAATAATGAACGCTATTAAATAGAAGATAAAAGACGCAATTCGATCAGCAGACTTGGCATTCATTTCATTTTCCTCCTTGCAGATAGATAACGGATAAAGAGGATAAATGCAAACGACATGATTAATAAAATTAATCCCATCGACCAGAGAGTGTTATTTTCTACACTTCCGTATGTTGTATGACCCATGTTCAACGTAATAATGGTTGTTAAGGTAGCAGAAGCCTCTAATAAACTTGATGGTAATGTTTTCACATTCCCAATGACCATCTGAACAGCCAATGCTTCCCCAAACGCTCGCGCCATACCAAGTACAATGGCAGTGAGCAGCGATGGCAATGCAGCAGGAATCAACACTTTCCTAATCGTTTGCCAACGGGTTGCTCCTAATGCATAAGAACCTTCTCTTAACGGCTTCGGCAAGGAACTCATTGCATCAGTGGCAATACTTGTTACGGTTGGTAATATCATAATGGAAAGCACAATCGTTCCGGAAAGCAGACTAAATCCCAGCCCTCCAATATGTTCCCGGATAAATGGAACTAAAACGGTAAGCCCGATGAATCCATATACAACTGAAGGAATTCCAACAAGTAACTCAATTACCGGCTGCAGGACCTTTTTCCCCCAGGACTGAGCAATTTCTGTCATAAAAATGGCGCCGCCAATGCCTAATGGTGCTGCAACAATGGCTGATAAAAAGGTCACAGCAAAGGAACCAAAAATAAAAGGTAACGTTCCATACTTCGGATTAGCTTTGTTAGTAGGGTCCCAGGTCTTACTGGTTAAGAACTCAATGATATTGACACCATTCTTAATAAAGGATTGCAGCCCTTTTGTAGTTAAAAAAATGGTAATGGCAATAGTTGCAGAAATCATTATCACCGCACATAAAAGAACAAGGACTTTTCCTCTGAATTCCCCGCCCGCTCTATCTTTAGCTGATTTTAGTAATCTTTCTTTTGCCGGAAGCAGTTTTTCCATAATGCACAAACACCCCTGAATTACGTTATAAGGGTAAATGTGTTAGTACATTTACCCTGTTCCCACCTAGGATCTCTTATTTATTTGTTTGATTCCCTTTAGCGTCACGTTCCACCTGCATTTTTGTGACGGGTAGGTACCCTTGATCTTTTAATAAGGTGTTTTGAACGTCGTCTGACATTAAATAGTCCAAGAATGCTTTCGCTGCCCCGCTTGGTTCACCTTTTGTATAAGAATGTTCATAGGCCCAAATAGGAAATTTACCAGTTTGTACATTTTCATCAGTAGCTTCCACCCCATCAATTGACAACGGCGTTACCTTATCATCAGTGAAATAAGAAAAGGCTAAATAACCAACGGCACCTGCGGTTTCATTAACGATTTTTTTAACAGTATTTGAGGAATCCTCGGTAATACCTTCTGCTGGTGTTGCTCCATCTAGACCGAACTTGTTAAATACGGCACGAGTACCGGAAGCATCAGGGCGATTAACTAAGACGATTTTCTGATCTTTACCGCCTACATCTTTCCAGTTAGTAATTTTCCCAGTAAATACTTTAATAAGATTTTCTTTTGAAATGTCTTTAATGCCGACTCCGGGATTGACTGCAGCTGTGATACCAACAACGGCTACTTTATGGTCGACTAATTGATCTGCAGGGATCCCTTCTTTTTCTTCTGCAAATACATCTGAGTTACCTATTTGAACGGATCCTTCCGCAACCTGTGATAGGCCTGTACCAGATCCGCCGGCATTAACTTGAATATCCGCATCCGGATTGTTCGCCATAAATTCTTCCGCTGCAGCTGCAACTAGTGGCTGCATAGCAGATGAACCTGAAACAACTATGGAACCAGATACTCCATTCTTTCCCTTTTCAGCGGTGTCTCCACCGTTATTCTTATTATTGCCTCCACCGCACGCAGCGGAGAAAACTATTAAAGCTAAAATAGTCATCCATAAGCTAATTTTTTTCATATTCATCATTCTCCTAGAAGAAATTTTTATTTCATTGTTAGAATGCCTTCCGGAGTTTTTTTTATTAATTAAATTTGCTAATAAGTCGCATGTATTTATTATTTCAAAACAACAAAATTAATAAGTGATATTAAGGTCACAAAAAATGAAGAAGCGAGGGATTGATGTGTTAAAAGAAGGAGAAACAAATAATGCTACTACGCAGGCAAATCAGGCTATGAGTAGAAGTTTTAACGATTATAGTGAGAGGATGTCTTCCCAGCCAAACTCTGATACAGAAATAGCCAATCAAAAAATTCAGGAACAGTTTTATCAGAATGAAGATGATAATCTTCTCCCTTTTCATGTGGATATCAACAATCCTCCTGTAAAAAAATAAAAAAGGTAAAATCCCATCTGTCAGCAGGATGGGATTACTTCGTATATTTTCCTATTTTATTAAGTGGAAAAAATTGGAAAAGAGGAACTAAAATGAAACTTTCAGGAAATACAATCCTTATTACTGGTGGAAGTGCCGGGATAGGTTTAGCTTTCGCAGAGCGTTTTATCAAAGCTGGAAATAAAGTCATCGTTACTGGACGACGTGAAAATGTACTTCAAAATGCAAAAGAAAATTCCCCGGACCTTATTACCCATGTAAGTGATTTGAGCACTGAATCTGAGCGTGTATCATTGTTTGATTGGGTAACAGAGAACTTTCCAGAAGTGAATGTGTTAGTGAACAACGCAGGGATTCAACAACGTTTTAATGTGTTAAAAGCAGATGCGAAGAACAATTGGAATTATTTCAATCAAGAAATCACAACCAACATTGAAGCACCAATACATCTATCTATGCTGTTTGCACCATTTTTTGCTACAAAAGAAGCGGCGACTATCGTTAACGTTACATCTGGGTTAGCGTTTACTCCGTTTGCTATTGCTCCAATCTATTCAGCAACGAAAGCGGCTCTTCATTCATTTACTATGAGTCTACGACACCAACTTTCTGATACATCTGTAGAAGTAATTGAAGTTGCCCCTCCGGCAGTGAATACAGATTTAGGCGGAGCAGGGTTGCATACTCATGGTGAACCGTTAGATGAATTCGCAGATGGGATTTTTAAAGGATTAGTAGAGGGTAAACAAGAAATTGGATATGGTACTTCAGTGGAACGACTACGAATGTCACGAGATAAAGTCGATGAACACGTAGCAAATATGTACAATGCAACGAAAAATACAATTGAATAATTTTCTATGCTTCATGTCTGAACATGAAGAAGTAAAACTCGCTCATCAGAAGCGAGTTTCTTTTAATTAGCCAGTCCATTTTTAACTAATATCCCCGTTTTGCATAATAAAAACAGCCGCCAAAATGGCAGCTGGATCCTCACCTCTTGCACCCGTTTAAGTACTTTTGTTCACTATCTTTCTTCATTAAAATATAAATCTAACAGTAGCCATACATACGATGCCCACTAAAACAGTAACTGACAAACTCTTTGTCCATAAGGCTATCATAAGAGTTGGAATAATAGCTGTGAGCACACTCCAATCAATCGATAGTAATGATGATGTGTCTTTGACGATAAAGCTATCAACGATCAGTGCAGTAAAAATACAAATAGGGATATACGAAAGCCATTTGACAACAACTTTTGGCAGCTTAATATTTCTTATAACTATAAATGGGATGATTCTCGGAACAAAGGTTACAATGGCACACCCTAAAATGATTAATAAAATGGATAAATTTATACTCATTTGTCTTTTACCACTCCAATCGTTGCTACAATAATTGTCGATAAAATAATTGCTATATAAGAAGGAACAAACATACAAAGAACGATCATTAATAGAACCACGTACAAAACTAATGTTAAATAGAATTTAAGCTTCTCATTTTCAATATTTTGGAATTGCAAAACAACTAATGCCAAAAACATAGCTGTTAAAGAAAAATCTAATCCAAATACTTTTGGATCTGAAATCCATTTTCCTAAAATGGCACCCAACATACAAGATAAAATCCAGAATATATAAGCGGTTATATTCAATCCGTTCATCCATTCGGCATTCATATATTCATTTTTGGAGATTTTATTAATGGCAACCCCAAACGACTCATCTGTTACAAGAGCACCAATCCCGATATTTTTCATTAGAGAATATTTTGTAAAGTGCGGAGCCAATGCCATACATAATAAAAAATTCCTCAAATTCACAATAAAAGTGGTAAATATAATGACTGTAATCGGACTTCCAGTTACTAAGAGAGCACAGATAATAAACTGAGAGGCACCTGCATAAACTAATGCAGCTAAAAGAGTAATTTCTGTAATACTTAGATTTGAGGAGACTCCAACAATCCCCATAGCAATTCCAATACTGATGTAACCTATTAAGGTTGGGATACAATCTTTTGCGCCTTGAGAAAATGTTGAAAGATTCTCTTCGCTGTTCATTTCATTTGTTAATTCAATCAAAGTACCCCTCACCCTTCTGTCTGTTATATTATATGTATGTATGTTATAATGAATATATAAAAAGAGTCAAGGAGATTATTTATGGAGTTCATACAAGAGGTTATCGCTAGTAATCTTGCCGAAATAAGAAAAAAGCGAGGATTAAGCTTAGATCGTGTAGCAGAGCTAACTGGAGTTAGTAAAGCAATGTTAGGTCAAATTGAAAATGGAAAATCAAACCCTACTGTGACAACTCTCTGGAAAATTGCAAATGGATTACACGTATCTTTTTCTGCTTTTTTAAAGGAAAATGAAAAGCCACAAATTGAAAAAATAAACATTAATCAACTCAATCCCATGATTGATAATGATGGAAATTATCTTGTATATTCTATCTTCCCATTTAACCCCGAAAAAAAGTTTGAGATTTTTGCTGTGGACTTAAAGCCAGGATGTAGTCATATATCTGAAAAACATATAGGTGAGGAATATGTACTTATACAACGAGGGATACTGACACTTGAAGTTCAAGGTGAGAGGTTTGAATTAATCACAGATGAGTCGATTAAATTTATTGCAAATACTGAACACATGTATATAAACTCTTCGGATGAACTAGTTAGATTCTACCTAATTATCTTTTATCCCGACTAATATCTATTTCTAGGTGGAATCGAAGAAAAGTTGTGTAAACTATACACAACCTTTCAAACAGTTAACCTTCCCCTTTAGCTCAATAAGAAAACTGCCCCAAAAATTTTGAGACAGCTCCCCTTTTATCTTAGGTTAATTTTTAAATTGCCCACTTGAAGGACGATGTTTTGGCGGTCTTTGACTGGTGCGAAGTAGAGGACGTATTGGTCACGCGGTCCGTCTGCTTCCGCCTTGCTGAAGATTGGATTGGCCATTTTTCCGGCTGAATTCAAGAATACACCAGACTTGTTGTAATCGACAGTATACCCTTTTTCTTTATCAATTTTTCTGGCATTTAAGAGTTGAAGTTGGAGTTTGCTGAACACATCGTAGGCAACACCGTTTTCGATATGTGGTTTAATGTCCGTGCCAGTGACGACCACCCTTGTTTCAAGTGGCGAAAATTCCACTCTCTTTACTTGATAGATTTCATTTCTAAACGTAAATTCTTTACTCATTTCGAATGTTTCGCGACTACCCACCGCTTCTTTCGAGAGCTTGAAATCAAGTGGCCAAACGGTATCTACTCGGCTTGCCTCATTTTTTCCATGAATGGTCAAATCTTTCAATTTTAAATGGACTTCATCCCCTTGAAACGCGCTGATGGATTCGAACGAGAGCGCTTCTGCCACTTTGTTCGCCTTTTCATCGTAATAACGGCTGCCCCAGCCGATATTTTTCAATTTCTTTACCTTATTGTCAACCACTAAGTTCATGGAAGTATAGCCTTCAAAAAGATCAAGGTAATAGTTTTTCAAATTAGTTTTCTTGCTTTCATAGGTAACCAAAAGCTTGGTTTCCTTGTCATCCATCAGGATACTATTAAAATGAACGGTAATATCGTGATCTTTATCATAGTAGACTTGGTTGATTTCTTGTCCCATTCCATCTGTAAGGGCGGATTTTAATCCACTATCATCGATATGCTCGCTTGAGAAAATTTTATCGTAAACGTTTTGGATCGCCGCTCTTACTGGCGAAAAAGTCAGGGAAGATGCCGCAATCAAACAGGCTGCAGCCGTAAGTAATATCCTTCTTGAAAAAGAAGATTTTTTCTTTCTTATGGTTATAGAATTGTCTTCTAACTGGTCGATTTTGTGATTCAACTCATCCCATACATCTGGGACCTGCTTTTCCAAAGCATTGTCTAAATGCTTCATGATTTTTTCATTTTCCATTCAAAAATTCCCTCCTCACTCCAGACCTTTTTTTAGTTTTTTCAAGGCCATTCGGTATTTCCAGAGAACGGTTCCCAGAGGCATCTCCATAATTTTGGCGATTTCTTTATGCTTTAGCCCCGAGATATCCTTCATGATGACGACCTGTCGCTCTCCACTATCGAGAAGTGCAAGGTATTTGGATAACACGATTTTGTCAACAGGATCTTCGGATATGTACTCCAGGCGTTCAAAATATTGGTCGTCAAACCCGGTCAATTCGCGCTTTTTTTTCCGGTAAAGGTCAAGTGCCGTGTTTCGCGTTACCCGAATCAGCCATGCTCTGACATTGGTCACTTGATTATTCTTTGAATGTTGGTAAAGTTTGATATACACTTCTTGCAGTACATCCTCGGCCAATTCAAAATCTCTTAAAATGGATAACGCCATCGCGAAAACATGCTTTTTATGGTCAATATATAATTGTTTAAATTCATCCCGGGGATCCACCAAGGTCTTTAATTGATGCAAACTAGTTTGAGTCATCTTTCTTTGGCCTCCTTTCATATAGTAGACGGCCGACTTTTGTTTTTTATTGGTAAAAAATTTATTTTTTTCTCTATTATTGCATAATTGTATCAATTGTATATGGGGCAGAAATATGGATTTAACCATCCTCTCATTTCTGGGTTTGCATGTTGGGGATTTACTAGACGAATTGTTGGATTTTACATATGAGGATTCCCTTTCTTACTTTAAAGCTCTGTTAAATAATATTATTGATATTTAAAAATAAATCAAGGACCACAAATAAGGTCCTTGATTTTATTTTTATTGAAGATAAGTAACCCGATAGAAAGTACATTTCTTCACTCTCTCTAATAAAACTATTTTCACAATTTAATACTTTTTCAAGGCAATTACTGCATTATGCCCACCAAACCCAAATGAATTGGAGATCCCTATTTTGAGATTTGTTTGTCGGGCTACGTTTGGTACATAATCTAAATCACATAATGGATCGGGGTGTTCTAAGTTGATAGTAGGCGGAATGATGCCCTCTTGGAGACTTTTTGCTAATGCAATAGCTTCAACCCCACCAGCTGCTCCTAATAAATGTCCTGTCATCGACTTATTAGCCGTAACTGGTATCCTGTATGCTTGTTCGCCAAACAATTTTTTTATAGCATTTGTTTCAGATATGTCACCTATCTCTGTACTTGTTGCATGAGCACTAATTACATCTACATCATCTGTAGAAATGGACGCATCTTTTAAAGCCATTTTCATTGCAAGATAGGCTCCTTTACCTTCTGGATGTGGAGAAACCATGTGATATGCATCAGAACTAGCACCATATCCAATTACTTCAGCATAAATTCGTGCATTTCTGCGTAAAGCATGTGTTAAGGATTCAAGTATTAAAATTCCTGCACCTTCAGACATTACAAAACCATCTCTACTCGCATCAAAAGGACGGCTAGCAGCACTTGGTTCATCATTCCTCGAAGACAACGCTTTTGCATTCCCAAAACTGGCTAGAGACAATTCTGTTATGGCTGCCTCAGCCCCTCCAGCAAATGCTACATCAGCCGTACCATACCGAATAATTCTGAAAGCCTCTCCAATAGCTGTATTTCCAATTGCACAAGCGGAAACAGGTGCCATAGAAGGTCCCAATGCCCCCCATTTGATACTTATTTGTGCTGAAGCTGCATTTGCTATCATCGAAGGCACCATTGTTGGACTTACCCTTTGTGGTCCTCTTTCTCGAAGTACATCAATATTTTGCATCAAAGTCTCAATTCCACCTATTCCCGAACCAATATATACACTAAGACGCTCTAAATCTATTTCCTTAATGTTCAAATTGGAATCGTTCCATGCTTGTTCAGCTGCAACGAGAGCGAATTGACAAAATCTATCCATACGCCTAGCTTCCTTCTGACCAAGTATATCTTCAGCATTCAAGTCCCTTACTAATCCAGCAATTTTGGTTTTATGTTTACTTACGTCAAATGTATTAATGTAAGAAATTCCAGACCTGCCTTCGGTTAAATTCCTCCAAAATGTTTCAACGTTGTTTCCCAATGGTGACACGACTCCCATCCCTGTAATCACAACTCGTTCCATATTTCTTCCCCCTCGTTATTAGATTATCTATATTTTGGCACCGTGTTTATCCTATTACAAGTTGTTGTTTATCATAGTATAATTAGTACTATGATATCGTTTAAAGACAGGAGTAATTTAACGTGAATAGTAAAACAAGATTAGAAGCTCTATCAAAATTTTTAAAGTCAAAACGTGCAACTATACAACCTCAATCAGTAGGATTACCAACGGGAATTAGGCGGAGAACTCCAGGTCTAAGGAGGGAAGAAGTTGCCCAGTTAGCGGGAGTAAGCACTACCTGGTATACATGGCTAGAACAAGGGCGAGATATTAAAGTCTCGTCTTCTGTACTGGATTCTATAGCATCTGCTCTACAGTTAAATAATGATGAACGAAAGTATCTATACGATTTAGCATTAGAAGTTAACACAAATGTGTATAAACATGAAGTTTTACAAACAAAACTTTCCCCTTCTTTAGAAAAAATTTTAACAGAATTAAAATACTGCCCTACTCTGATCACAGACCGACATTTCCAAATCGTTGGTTGGAATCCTGCTGCAGCCTATGTTTTTCTGGATTTCGAACAAATTCCTATCGAACAGAGAAACTTAATCCGCTTAGTGTTTACGAGGAAAGAGTTGAGGGCTTTAGCTGTCAATTGGGAGCATTTTGTGAAAGGATTTCTTTCCATCTTTAGAGTTTATTATGGGCAAAATATGGGGGATGAATGGTACACTCAATTTCTTGAAGAAATGTCGAATCTTAATCCAGATTTTCAATCTTTATGGCAAGAAAATCAAGTAAATATGGCACCCGAAGTGTTGATTGAATTCAGACATTCCAAGGCAGGTAAAATGATTTTTAATTTAACTTCTTTACAAGTTCATGGGGATACAGATTTTTGGTGCAGCATTTATTCTCCAGTTGAGGGTTCCTCTACTGAAGAAAAACTGAAGAGAAGAATGAATAAAAGTGAAAAAAGTTAATTGCCAAAATGCAATACATAAATAATAGATTGAGGCCATTTGATTGTAAACTAAACAAAAGAGGCGGATCGCTTCGCCTCATTTCATTATTGCCCTTTTTGAATTATTAGCTAGGTATCCTGAACAAACGTAAAATCAACCTCTAAAAATAGCACTAGCGCCGTTCCATTTTTCTGTTTGGTACATACTTTGTGATTACGAATGAAAAGAAGGCAATTAAAGGGGTTAAGTTTCATGATCAACGTTTTATTTGTATGCTTGGGGAATATTTGCCGTTCACCGATGGCTGAAGCTTTGTTTCGCAACTTAGTCAAAAAAGCAAATTTGACAAACAAAATCGCAGTTGATTCCGCTGCAACCAGTTCATGGCAAATCGGCTTCCCACCGCACGAAGGAACTCTTGATATTCTGAAGAAATACAATATCTCTTCTAATGGGCTTGTTGGACGACGACTAAAGAAAGAAGACTTTTGGAAATTTGACTATATTATCGGTATGGATGAAAGCAACATAAAAAATATTTACAGGATAACTGGGAAGCCTAAACATCCAAAGATCATTAGGCTACTGGACCTGACCAAATACAGGAAAGATGTCCCCGATCCATTTTATACAGGTGATTTTGATGAAACCTATCGTCTTGTTTCAGCTGGCTGCCAGGTATTACTCAAGAAAATACGGAGCGAACAAAACTTATAACAACAAGGCATCCACTTTTTTATGTAAATAAAGAAAAATTGAATTGCATTTCTACTTCAACTAACCTCTTTTCATCTCCCATTAAGAAATGAGATAAATATAGCATTAACTATCCCTGATAATGTATTAGCAGTTCCATGACAAATCCAACTTGCTAAAAACCCGTACTTTAAATAGACAAAGCTAAATAGTATACCAGGTAAAAAATAGAGCGGAAATGAATAAAGGTCAGGTCCATGAACGAAAGCAAAGAAACATGAAACTAGTATCACCCAGCTACTTATTAGTTTTTTATCTTTCTTTTCAAATACTCGGTAGTAAACCTTATTCGCTACATTTACTAAGAATATAAAAGGTTTAGAAATACTTTTATTCACGTTTTTCTTTGTTTCGAGAGGCTTTTTTATAAACGTGTGATGGAGGGCTAGGTACGGCAAATAAACAATAAGAAAGAAGCGGAATAGAAATTCTTCACTAAAAGGTCCTATGATCCCTAACAATAAAATCTCGCCAGCAGTAGTAAGTTCTTGATGCCCTAAATATTGAGCATTACCAACCGATAATGGCTCTTTAGCAAATAATGCTGGAAAATAGAAATAGGAATACAACAAAAAAAGCACCAATATTGCTAATAGAACGGGTAACAATACCACTCTATCAAAAGCCTTGACTCTAATAAATTGTATATAGAAGTGCTTCCTTAGGTCCGGAGAAACAATCCAGAAGTAAATTAACATAATTGAAGGTCCAAGAAAAATGTCTATATCGTTATCAGAAATACCTAAATTAAACCTATCGTTCAAAAACATAATTGTTAGCATTAGTAATATAGAGGCTAGAAAAAATAAAGATACATTCTTTAATATTCGCATGAATTTTTCACACCCTATGCCTTTTATACATAGTTATGTAGACAAGCTATTCCGTATAACATTTAATTGCAAACTTCTTTACCACACAAAAAGAAAGCCACCAAGAATTTTGGCAGCTGGTTCTTCAACTTTTACACCGTTACTTTAAATGTATTAGTTCACAAGAAAACTGGTATTTTTATGTTTTTTATAGGCCAATGGGGTCATGTTCACCGACTTTCGGAATTTATCAATGAAATAGCTTGTGCTGTTAAATCCTACTTGATAGGCAACATCTGTGACATTGGCTTCTGGTTGTTGTAGTAAAACTAAACTTTTTTGAATTCGAAAATCGGTTACATAGTTCAAAGGGGATGTCTTTAAAATTCGTTTGAAGTATCGACAACATTCAGAGCGGCTTAATTGACCTGCTCGTGCAATATCTTCTAAAAGGATTTTTTCAGCATAATGGAGGTGAATCCAATGTAACATTTGCTTCATTCGATGATTCTTCACCATTTCCGGCTGTTCGTACTCTAATTGAATACCATTCATAATGAGGTTCTTCCACATTAACGAGAGATGGTGGCTGATGTCGATTTCATAATATGGTGGAGATTCTTTTATCAACTGGTTGATTTTCATTAAAGAACTCAAAATATTATTCGCCCAAAGTTCCTTAGGAATCAAAGGTAAATATGGAATGTTAGTCGCCTGTATATATGGGGATACAAAGGTTGAATAAAGCTCTTGTGATAAAACGAACCTTGGAGAAACATTTAAACAAATATAGGCGCAGGCCGAATCCTTCAGATCTTTGGCCATATGCAGGCAGCCACTATTTATAAAGAGCCCCTCTCCTTCTTGAACAATCAGATTTTCTTCATTTATTTGAAAAACGGCTTCCCCTTTTACAACGAGAACAAACTGAATTTCATCATGCCAGTGAAGTGGTATATATCCATTAATATTTTGGTTAATCGTGGTTTCGTAACATGCAATAGGTAAGACAGTTGTTCGATGTTCCGTTAATTCTTTTAAGCTTTGGTCGACCAGAAAGTCTTTCATTTGCATTTGACCACCTCAATTTATTTATATTTTATTATTCAATTTGGGTATTATTTCAGAGATTTTCCCTTTATGATTGAAAATATTATAACACTATTTTTATATTTTAAGGTGGAGTATCTTTCATGAATAGACAAAAGGGAATACTTCTTGTTATCACAGGAGCAGTATTTTGGGGAATTGGTGGCACCGTAGCAAAAAAGCTTTTTCATCAATATCAAATCGATGTAGATTGGCTGGTAACCACCCGCTTGCTTATAGCAGGTTTATTACTCTTAACCGTTCAATTTTTCGGAAAAGACCGGTCCCAGATATTTGGTGTTTGGAGAACTCGAAAGACTGCGATTCAATTAATAATCTTCGGGTTAGTCGGAATGCTTGCGGTACAATATACCTACATGGCTTCCATTAAACATGGAAATGCGGCTGTTGCAACACTACTACAGTATTTAGCACCTGTTATGATTATCGTTTACCTAATTTTCCGTAAACAAACGGTTATAACACTAAGAGATTTGATTACTGTTATTCTCGCATTAGTTGGTTGTTTTTTCTTATTAACAAATGGCTCCATCTCTCAATTATCTGTGTCAACACCTGCCATCGTTTGGGGTGTTTTATCTGGAATCGCTTTAGCTTTTTATACGCTATACGCCGTTCCACTCCTTGCGCAATACGATTCCCTTGTCATTGTCGGATGGGCAATGATGATCGGTGGTTTTGCCTTAAGTTTTATCCATCCGCCTTGGCAAATGGACTTTACAAGCTTACCGCTCGAAGCTTATTTCTATTTAGTCTTCGTGATCATCTTTGGTACGATGATTGCCTTCTGGTTTTATATAGAAAGTTTACAAAGTCTGGCACCTAAAGAATCCAGTCTTCTAGGCAGTATTGAGCCGCTTGCTGCCATTATAACAACAGTCTTTTGGTTAAAAGAACCCTTTGGTCCTTTCCAATGGGTTGGGACAGCTTGTATCATTGGATTGATATTCTTGTTGGCGATGAAAAAAGAGTCTTCATCAACGCGTAACCAACTTTCTAAACAGCAAAAGCCCCTCAAAATCAGCTAGATTGGCTGAGAGGGGCTTTATTTTTACTAGAATAATCATTTAAGCCTTGCTTGTTATTTCACGATTACTGTTCCAACCATTCCTGACTGGAAATGGTACCGGCAAATCAGGTCATATGTACCTGGATTTTTCGGTGTCACTGTAATGGTTGCTTCAGTTCCCGGCTGGACTTCGGTGTTAATTCCGAGCTTTTCAACGGTGAAGGTGTGCTTTTTCTTCCCTTGGTTTTTCAATATTAACGTTGTCGTTTGTCCACTTTGCAAAGTGATGGCTTTCGGATTAAAGTAATCATCGTGCAGTTGAACCTCTATCGCATTCACTGTCTGTTCAGGCTGTGCTCCGACGCTGGATTTAGCGAATACCGAGAGTGAACCTGGAGCTGCCATCACCACAATCATCGCAAGTACAACCACCCATCCAGTTAACCACTTTTTCAAATACATAACCAAGCCCTCCTTTCTTAAGCACTATTATTTTCCAATTCATACAATTTTATCAATTTAATCTTAAGATTACATGACTGTGGAGTTGTTATTTTTTTACACTCATTAATTCTTTCCTTTTCATGATGGCATTTAATTTCTCTGATCCTAAGAGCATGATTGCAATGAAACCTGCAATGACAAATGGGAAGATTCCTATTGTTATATGTGCAGCAAGGAGACCAAGCAAAGGCGGCAGGAACGTACTACCTGTATAAGCAACAGCCATTTGATACCCCATGATGGTCTGGGATTGTTCCTGCCCAAATCGTGTGGGCGTTTCATGCAACATACATGGAAAGATCGGTGCCAATCCTACTCCAACCATCATAAAACCAACAAGAGAGAACGTGGACGGCAATGGCAGGAATAAGAAGGCGGCACCAGCCAATGCGATTATTTGCCCTGTCCGAATGAGCGTCCGACTCCTTATTTTTAGGGTAATAAAGCCTGTTATAAATCTACCAAAGGTTATTCCACCGTAATAGATGGACACCCATTTGGCTGCTGTATCTACCGATAATTCTTTCACATTGATCAAAAAGCTGCTTCCCCATAATCCCATCGTTGCCTCTGCGCCACAATAAAACAAGAAAGAGATTAAAGCTAGCTTAACTCCCCTAATTTGCAATGGTTTTTGATTTTTAATATCTGCTCCACTATAAATTTGGTCCGTATTCTCTTGCTCATTTGATGGGCTCACCGTGCTGTTTCCTCCAACCTTGTTCCATAAAGGCAACGTGAAGAAAAGAATGACAACTAATACAAATTGTAGACCGGCGATGGCAAGATAACCGCTTCTCCAAGAATGCTGCCCTGAAATAAACTGAGCCATAATGACGGGGCCAAGTGTAGCTCCCACTCCCCAAAAACAATGCAGCCAACTCATGTGGTGTGCTTTGTAATGTGAAGCAACATAATTGTTTAATCCTGAATCCACTGCACCTGCACCTAAGCCTAGTGGAATAGCACAAATAAATAACCAAAAAAGCGAAGGCGCAAAATGAAAGCCAAGCAGTGCTCCAGCTGTCATTAAACAACTAAAAAATGTGACAATCCCAGTCCCGAAGCGTTTCAATACAGCTCCGCTAGCAAAACTTGAAATAATCGTTCCTCCTGCAATCGTCATAAAAAGCAATCCAGCTGTCTCAAGTGGTGCTCCAAACTCCGATTGCATCAATGGCCATGACACGCCCAACAATGAATCAGGTAGCCCTAAGCTGATAAATGCCAAGTAAATAATTAATAAAAAGAATGTTGCCATATTAGTCCCCCCTTTACATTTTTTCATATGGTATTGATTTTTCTTAACTGCTTATCCGGTAATCATGAGATCAAGCCCCAGACTTTGTAATCCCAATAAATAGTCTTGTTGCCAATCACTCAAGATAAGTTCTGGAAGATGTTCAGATGGGATATACTTTGAACTTTGATCAACAATTTGCTCTAAGGTATTTGCGTTGACTTCATCATCACAGAAAATAAATGTATAAGGATTAATGATAGCTACAAATGAAGCTACTAACCTACTAATGGCGTCAATCTCATAGTCTTCACCTATAAACGCTTTCTTCGTCCTGGTTTCATTTTGCAAAGCCTGGCCAAAATTTTTGTCATCGTACTGTGGAACGAATGAAACCTCTCCTGAAAAATTAGTACTTCCTCGTACCACGACTCCATTTACCATAATTCCAGCACCTGGACCATTATGACCTGAATAGATATAAACAAGAGATTTATCTTTCTTAATCCCCTTACTTTTGTGATATCCAAGCACGGCTGCATTCATATCGTTCTCAATGACAACAGGTATGAAGAAACGATTTTCTAGGTATCCCTTTAAGTCAATGTTCTGAAGATGTTCATACCCTGGTATATAAAAAATCCGTCCCTTATCAACGGAACCTGGTACACCGATGGCTATAGAACTTATCTTCGGATAGCTCCTTAGTATCTCGTCAACACATACAGTTAATAAACTTAAATCTCCAGCAGCTAAGAGACTTGAGGTTTTTCCAACATCCTTCACTTCACCTAAACAGTTAAAGACAATATAATTTGTCTCTGTTCTTTCTAAATAGATAGCCAACCCTAACATATATTCCGGATTATATGTATATCTTTTTGCCCTTCTTCCCCCACTCGAATGATCAAGACCAACTGAAATAAGTTCCCCATCCTTTTCCATTTGGGTTAAGAATTTGCTGATCGTAGGGAAACTAATCCCTAATTTTTCGCTAAGTTCAACTTTTGTTGCATTTCCAAGTTCTAGAAGAGATTTCCGAATACCGCGGAGGATTTCTTTCCCCATCGATTTTGGAGTCGTATTCACAAGAGTCACCACCTCTTAAAATAATCTTATTAAAGAACTTTAATANNTATTAAAGTTCTTTAATAAGTTATGTTGATAATATATCATATAAAATTTCCGAAAACAATGGAGTTTATTTAATGTTGGAAACTAGCCTTCCTTCTTTGCAAGTATAGGAAAAAATAAGGAAAAGATACCTATATTAAGTGTAACTCTACGGAACGTTTGTTGTTGACAAACGAATAAACCTCTAAGATGAAAATAGAGCAGGAGGAGACAATGATGGATAATAGTAAAGTTGGAGAGTTAATTTATCATTTGCGAAAGGAAAAAGGACTAACACAGAAACAATTAGCTGATCAAATGAACATTTCTGATCGAACGATTTCAAAATGGGAGCGTGGGTATGGCTGCCCAGATGTAACGCTATTACCAAGCTTATCTACCCTATTGGGAGTAAATATAGAAAATATTTTAGATGGTGAATTATCGTCGAATCAATTTGTAGGGGGAAATATGAAAAAGTCGAATTATTTTGTTTGTCCGTCATGTAATAATATTGTGTTAGCAACTGGAGATATCAGCCTATCTTGCTGTGGGAGAAAGATAGAACGATTAGAAGCGAAGAAAGCAACAGTCGAAGAAAAACTATTAATTACAGAAGTTGATCATGAATGGTTTATTTCAAGCGACCATCCAAAAAATCATTATATATCATTTATTGCTGTTGCTACGGGTGATCAAGTTCAGATTATTAAACAGTATCCTGAATGGAGTTTACAAACAAGTATCCCAAAACGTAAACATGGCAAACTGTTATGGTATGATACCAAATTTGGTTTATTTTATCAGCTTTTATAAAACAAAACAGGTGATGACTTAAATATTCCTATTCGATTATTACAGTTCATTCGTATACAATTTTAGTCAATGTCAAACAAATATTTTTATAAAGTCCATGTTTGTCCATGACCTTTTGAAACAAGCTATCATAATATAAAGTAATCCTTTAACTAAAACATTTACAATACCTCTTACCAATAAAGCGTCTAATTGACGCTTTTTTCTTTTCTGTTGCACTTTATGTAAAGAGACTCATAGTTAAATACCATGCCACAGAAGTGCAATCCTTCACAATCTCTTTTAAAAAAACATGGGTTGATTACTTTAAGATATTTTAGTAAATTAGTAATGTATAAAAAATGTATAAAGAAGAATTGTTTGGGAACGTCGAAAGGTATATTTATCATCAATGAACAATGCTTCTTAATAACCCCCATACTCGGGATTCGATTTGGGTTGTGTCGGAAAATTAATTCCGTTACTAATTATCGTTGAGTTATCAATGAAAACAGTATAAGAGTAAATCGTTCCCGTCTCTTTTCATGAAGAGGCGGGATATTTTTTTATAGAAAAGGAGAATTTACATATGAAAATGACTAAATCAATGGCAAACGTGCTACTATTGATAGCCTCTGCATTTTGGGGTTCAGGGTTTGTTGTAACGAAAATAGCGCTAGATGCAAATGCGTCTGCAGGACTCATAAATTTTTTCAGAGGCTTTCTCTTTGTTGCTTTGATCCTTATGTTTTTTTATAAAAAGATATTTAAAATGACCATTACGGACTTTAAAATTGGGCTAATTGCCGGATTGCTTAATTTTGGCGGATTTATAACACAGACTATCGGTGTTCAGTATACGACTCCATCCAATAACGCCTTTATTTCGGCAATATATGTAGTAATTATACCTTTCTTTGCCTGGGCTATTTATCAAAAGAAACTCCCAGGAAAAAGCTTTCTTTCCATCGCCTTATGTTTAATTGGAATGACCATATTAACTGGAATATTAAATAAAGAACTAAACATAAATATCGGTGACGTGTATTCTTTTATTTGTGCGTTTTTTTATGCAGCATCTATTGTTTATCTTGGCTACGGGGCAAGAGCAACTGATGTCAGCATTGTAGCTTTTATGCTTGCGGCTGTACAAGCCATAGGAGGATTGATTTTTTTCTTGTTCGTTGAGGATAACCAGCTTACTCATATCAATTGGTCTGTTGCATTAGTGCCATTGTTATATATGGGAATTATATGTTCGTTTGTTGGTCAAACTGTTCAGGTTATAGCTCAAAAGCATACTTCCGCAACATCTGCTGGATTAATTATGATGCTTGAAGGGGTTTTTGGAAGTATTTTTTCAGTAGTGTTTGGATTTGAATCATTTACTGTTCAGTTAGTTGTTGGAGGAATGCTTATTATGATTTCTATTATTCTTATGGAAGTGGATTTCAAGCAGATGGTGATCAAGAACAAAAGAACTGCTTAGAAACATCAGGGTTCATAAAATATGAATTTTAAGTCATCATCATTATATTCATCACATAATGATTAACGAGTCTATTAACACAATAATCATCATAAATAAATGCTCAGGGTGTATAAACTCTGAGCATTAATATTTATATACATCTTTTAACAGAAACAAACTGCACCAACAATGATTAATAAAATAAACAACACTACAATGAGAATAAAATCATCGCATCTACGTGCAGGAAAACAACCTGCATAAACAGGAGCTCCATAGGAGTAAGGTAATGTAGGTTGGGGTAGGGCATTAGTAATCGGTAGCGCATTAGTAATCGGTAAGGCATTAGTAATCGGAAAGGCATTGTTCATTTTTTTCACTTCCTTTCGAAAATGTATAAAGAGTAAGAATTACCTTACACTTTATAATACACTCTGAGAGGAAATTGGAGCCCGTCTATACTATATATGGGCGTGACTTTGTGACGATCCACTAAGATCCTACAAAATTAAAAATTCACTGCATCTTTTATTTCTTGAACGGCATTTCGTCCTCCATAGAATCCTATCTTATTCCAGAAATATGACAATGTATGTGTGATGCTTTGTTAGATTCCCTGGCACTTATTTGAGACTAATAGAACAGTTCTAATCATATTCTTATAAAAGAAAACATTACGAAGGGGTGTAAAGTTGATTGAAAAAAGTCAAGGTTCGTTTACTACCCATTGTTAGTAAGTTAAATTTACCCACAGTTTTGAAAACAACTGTCCTTCCAGGTGACTCTATTGAACGATTATTCATTGCAACCCAGGTTGGAGAAATCTTTTACATAGGAAATGGAGTGATAAGGACTTTTTTAGACATTCGCCCACGGATCATAAAACTAGGCAGTTCTGGCGGCGGATATGATGAACGTGGATTATTGGGGCTGGAGTTTCATCCTGAATTTTATCATAACGGACTTTTTTATCTTCATTATTCAGCAGCCGGTTCACAAGGTCCCGGTGCCCTTTCGGGAGATTTTACCCCTGACCCTTGTGATCCCAAAACTTTAAACTTAAGATGGATAAATAGAGAAAACCAGTATGATCATATTGATACGGTGGAGGAATGGATTCTACCATCGAATGGTCAACCTCAAAAACGACGGACATTACTCAACATAAGAAGACCATTTTTAAATCATAATGGGTTCAATAGCTTAAACTTTTCCCCTGAAACAGGGAAACTTATATTAACCACTGGAGATGGTGGTTCAGGCTATGATCCCTTTAATTTAAGTCAGGATGATATGGAAATAGCTGGTAAAATTATTGAAATTGACGTAGATAAGAATACATTTATCACTAACCCACCAGTTGTCACACGTTTTCATGAACTTCCCCCATCTATTTATGAAACGCTAACGTTATTGGCCAAAGGAGTTCGCAATATACCAGGGATTTCATTTCAAAGGTTAAATAATCAATATATCAAGTATGTGGGAAATGTCGGACAAGATTTAGTAGAGTCGATTTTTTCATTCGTTCCCTATAAACCAATACCTGTTACTCAGCTTGTTCAATCTTCTTTAATGAAAACTGAACTTGACCAAGAAGGATTTATTAATTTTGGCTGGCGAGGCTGGGAAGGTGCTTTTCCTACTTCTATTAAAAGAGATTGCTCCGGAAATCCGGCTTTGGATGAGAAAACCATCGCTTATTTCAATGAAGCCGTAACCACTTCAGTGAAGCGTATTCAGCCGCTAACTAGTTATTATCATAAAGATCAAAGGCCCGATAAGTTTGGAGGAACGGCACTTACAGGGGTGCAAGCCTTTATGGGGAATGGCATCCCTGAATTAACAGGAAGCGTTGTGTTTACCGATCTTGCCCGGAAAAAAGAATCTCAATCGGCGGTTAGAGGTGTTTTAGCTTATACGAGGGTCAGAACGGATGGTAAACTAAATGATTATAGCGTGATCGAAACCGATTATAATTTTGGGTCTCAATCCGCTTATTTTGTTGGTTTGGGAACGAATCTGAATCAAACCAGACTTTATCTAGGGGTTTATGGCTCTATGAAAGTGACCGACTTTAACCAAGGTACTATTTTTGAAATTATTTCTTAAATTCATACCGTTCAATAACTTCCCATGAGCAGGAGCTATGCAAAATTAATAAGATCCATTTCTTAATCCGAGAAAACCTGAGACAGAAAAAAGGCTCAGGTTCTTTTAGGTCCTTTCAATAGTTACTCTTAAATAGCGATTAAATTTACGAATTTTTTCTACATATTGATGTTTTTCCATCCATCTACCACCTTAATATTGAGAATATTTAACAATAAAAATATCATACAAGCATTAGTTGATTTAGTCAACTAACTGATATTTATCACATTGAAAGGTGCAAATCATACATCACTATAAATAATAAAAGGCAAGTGACTGTCCAACCCCAGTCACCTGCTTTTTCGTTTCAAATAATAAAGAGTTCTTTTGATTTCTTTTTCAACTTTTTGAAAAAAAGTTTCCATATTCTTGTTAGCGCCGCTCTCTAAAAAACGCTGACCTGCTAAGGCAATTGCCCCGGTAACTTCTGCCTCAGCTTGACAGTGCAAGCTAGCCTCCCGGTTGAAGTCTTTTATATACAGATCGGCTTTTCCCGCGATATCACCGATATTACCTGTACCTTTCACATGCAGCCGATACAAGGAAGCGGACTTCTTCTCCTCAAGCCGAATCTCAAGAGTAAAGAGATCTTGAATCGGACCCATCTTGAACTCCAATTCCGCTCGGTATACACCCTTAGAAATTTCAATAAAAGACTTACACCCTGGGATGGCGCTCCTTAGAACTTTTTCATCCTTTATATACTTCCAGACAATGTGCCTTGGCAATCCGAATGTGTACTCGTGCTCAACTTTCAAAGTTCCCCCTCCTTCGACCATAAATAAAAAATTGCAATCATTTATTTATATTCAAAGAAGGTCAGGATTGTTAAAAAATTATCATCCTAGATGATCGCTTACTTTTTCTTTACTGCCACCCAAATTTCACTATAGACATTATCCGATGTACCTTTGTACTTTGTAAAAGAAATTCCAGGTAACTCTACTAGTTCATAATCTGAAGAAGGCAGCCATTCAGAATAAATTTTGGCGGTGGTTTCTTGAAGTACAGCAGGAAATGGTCCTTGATTAGGGAAAATTGCCCATAAACTTTCTTCAATTGTAATTTGCTCTAAATCATCGAATGGATTCTCTTTTGTTGTTGCAAAACCAATCATATGAGTTAAATATCCTTTTTCCTCCAGGTAGCTATCATCAAAATCAAAGGACACATTTAAGACTTGATGAGGATATAAATCAGCTAATTGATGCATTTCATTTCTTTGTTGTTCGGTAATAGACTGCGCCAGTTCTATGATAGCTTTATTTTCACCCTCAAATTGAATGGGCACTCTTTTGGATACACCTACAATATTAAATGGCTCTTTCTTTTCAATTTTGAACTCCATAGATTTTCCTCCTTTTATATCTATATAGAATGAAAATTTGGGAAATGACTTTTGAATTTTGTTTTTAGTTACTTCTGAAGGTAAAAAACCACTCCATTCACGAAAGGCTCTTGAAAATCCTTCGATTGATTGATAGCCATATTTATAGGCAATACCTGTCACTTTGGCTCCGTTAATTAATTCAACATTCGCAACCGATAATCTCCTATTTTTGATATACTCATTTAATGACATTCCAGCCATATACGAAAACATTCTTTTAAAATGATAATCAGATAGTCCTACAATCTTCGATATATCTTTTCCAGAGATTTCTTCCGTTAAATGTGTTTCAATGTAATCCATTAAATGATTGAATTCTTGTAACATCCATTTCCCTCCTTTACAAGTACATATTATCGTTAAATTTTAAAATTCACTTGATATTTTTTAAACGGAATTTATCGGAACGCGTCTTCCATAATTACTATAGTTACAATTATGCTTGGTTTAACACTAAAATATGATTCTCTACAGCATAGACATCAAGTGCAGCTTGTAATGCTTGTCCACGATTTACATTTACTCCGTGACGAATCAACACTGCTTCTAATCCACCAAGAACTGACAATACATTTTCCTTTCGGCAGCTATACCCCATTGTTCCAATTCTCCAGATTTTTCCGTGGAGTGGTCCAAAGGAGGATGCTATTTCTATACTAAAGGCATCAAGCAGCATTTTTCGAACGGATTCACCGTCCACCCCGTTTGGAATTTCTACACAGGTGACGCATGTCAGTTTATGTTCTGGATCGCCAAATAGGTTCAATCCCATCGCCTCAAGCCCTGCGACTAAAGCGGTTTCGTGATACTTGTGGCGTTCAAATCGCTGCTCAAGCCCTTCTTCTAACACTAAACGCAGCCCCTCGTATAGAGCATAAATCATCGAAGTGGCCTCAGTATGATGGTTGAGTCTTCTTGGGCCCCAATAATCCTGGAGCATGCTTAAATCAAAATAGTTGCTCGCTATCGGATAACTGCTTCGCGAATAGCGAAAATCCTCCTCTGTCGCGATCCCGCGTTCGACCTTTTTACGGGCCGCAAGAATAGTTTCAATTCGTTCATTAAAGGTAATTGGTGCCATCCCAGATGGAACGGATAAGCATTTTTGCGTACCGCCAATTAAACCGTCAATACACCATTCATCGGTTTTGACATCAACACCACCGATGGAAGCGACCGCATCCACAACGAGTAACACGTCCTGTTCACGGCATGCTTGCCCAATCTCTTTCAGGGGCTGCATTCGACCAGTTGATGTCTCGCCATGAACAATCGCTAGTATTTTCGGCGCAACCCGCTCCATTTCATCAATGACTGTTTGCGGATCAAATACTTCTCCCCACGGACATTCCATTGTATACACTTCTGCACCATATCTTTCACAAATCTCCACTAATAAATGTCCGAATCTCCCAAAAATCGGTACAAGCACCCGGTCTCCTGGTTCGATGATGCTGCAAAGGATTGCTTCATTTCCGGAACGGGACGTGCCATCGATGGGAAAAGCCCAGCGATTCTTCGTTTGGAAAACTTGGCGAAGCATTTCCATAACTTGGTTCATAATGTCAGTAAAAGCTGGATCGAATTGCCCTAAAATAGGTGTGCTCATCGCACGCAATACTCGAGGGTCAACTTCCACGGGCCCTGGGGTCATTATCGTTCTCATTGGTGTGTGCAACTCAGAAAAAGCCATCTCTATCCACTCCCTAATATGCTAGTTTATATAAAACTTCAGTTAATAGATCAATTCCTGTTTCTAAATCTTCCAAACTCGTAAATTCTTTTGGTGAATGGCTGATTCCCTTTTGACTGGGGACAAATAGTAAAGATGTGGCGCATTTCGTACCGAATACTTGTGCATCATGACCTGCACCCGAGATCATGTCTTGATAACGGTAGTTCTTCCGCTCTGCGATTTCGCGAGTCCACTCACACATCTCTCCGTCCATCTTAACTGGCTGTACATCCATCCATTGGGAAATCGTCACTTCGATTTGTAAGCTTTCAGCAGATCGTTTAAATTCCGTGAAGATCTCATTGCAATATTGATCAATCACCTCTTCCTGATGATGGCGAATATCCAGGCTAAACTCTACCTCACCAGCGACCACATTCGGCACATTCGGTTTTACCTGTAATCTTCCCACCGTTGCCACTAATTGCGGGTCGATCGCTTTCGCTTTTTCCGTTAAAAAAGAAATAAACTGGGAAGCGGTAGTAACCGCATCCTTCCGATAGGACATCGGGGTCGTCCCTGCGTGGTTACTTTCTCCCTTTATCTGAATGGTATAACGGCGTTGTCCAACAATATGAGTGACGATTCCCACTTGTTTCTGATTTTTCTCAAGGACCATCCCTTGTTCAATATGAACCTCAACAAACCGTTCCACATCATCACGAACGGGAGATGAATACTTTTCAGGATCAAATCCTGCCTTTTTCATCGCTTCTAAAAATGGAATTCCTGCGGAGTCTTTCACCTCTTTTACCCGGTCAAGGGTGTACGTACCACAGATATTTCTTGATCCCCAAAAGGTAAGGGGAAAACGACTCCCTTCTTCTTCACATAAAGAAACCACTTCGATTGTTTTCTTTGGATATCCATATTTATTCAAAAGCCTCATTACCGCAATGAAACTGGCAAGAATTCCATAAGCACCATCGAATTTCCCGCCATCGATGACCGTATCAACATGAGAGCCGGTTAAGATTGTCTTCCCATGCAAATCAGTCCCTGGTAATCGTCCAAATAAATTCCCGACACTGTCAAAGTACGTATGCAGTTTCGATTGTTCCATTATATTTTTTAATGCCAGCTGCGCCTCTAGCCAGGATGGAGAATACAAAAGTCTTGTTACTCCCCCATTTTCTGTTTCTCCAATCGAAGCAAGCCATTCAATCATGGCTCCAACCTGACCTTTTTCCAAGTTGTCTACTTGAATGTCCATTCACTTCACCCCACACCATAAATACTTATATTCCTAGTTTACAATCATTAAAAATGAACATCATTAGAGGAAACGTAAAAATTATTGTATTTTTTTATACAAATTAACTAAACCATGCTAAAATAAATTAAATATTTTCAGTGTTTTGATTTTTTCATAAGGAGTGTTTTCCATGAAAGTACATGAAGTCTTAATAATCCCATATTTATCAGGAATGACGGTTATCGCCGGAGAATCTGGAACTACTCGTGAAGTGAAATCGGTCAATATGATGGATGCACCCGATATTATTCCATTCTTACATGAGAATGAATTTCTTATCACAACTGCTTATCATTTCAAAGATCAGCCCTCTAAGCTAACCGAGCTGGTTCAAGCGATGGCCGATCAAGGGTGTGCTGGACTAGGAATCAAGACAAAACGCTTTCTAGATAAAGTACCATTAGAAGCTATAAATCTGGCAAACGAGCTGGCCTTCCCCATTATTGAACTCCCATTAGAATTATCACTTGGGGAAATTGTCAATCATACATTACGGGCAATGCTTGATCAACGGGCTGCTGAATTGACGCTTGCATTAGAGATCCACAAGCAATTTACCAAGATCATTATGGAAGGAAAAGGGATTGAATTCTTACTGCAAGATTTATCTCAAGTGATCGAGCGTCCTGTTATATTATTGGATCAATATGTTAAGCCGATTTATCAACCTATGACCAACCTAGACTTTCCCTTCATTCTGGATGGTCTCAAGATTCCTTATTCGATGACTTCACCCATTTCCATGTCAGTCCGAGCCACTAAACAGACCTGTACTTTATTCCCTGTACACATGAGTGAAAAGAAACAAGGATTTCTTATGATTATAGGGGAGATTGAGAAAACCAATCATCTGATTTCATTAACGATCGAACAAGCTACCAATGTAATCTCGTTTGCACTTATGAAGGAACATGCACTACGACAGAAAGAACAAAGTATACGAAATGATTTCTTTCTTCATTTTTCAGATGGTACGTTTTCTTCTCAAGAGGAAATCATCGGTCGAGCAGCGGAGTTTTCATTACCCAATGACCAGAAGTATATTTGTGCAGTGGGTCAAATCGACAGGGACGAACATCACCCTACCTATACTGAGCGCCTTGAAAAAGCAGATGATATTTATGATTTTATCGAAGGGGAAGTCTCTGTTATCACTCCCTACATCCACTTTTTCACAAAAGGTGAAACTTGTATTCTTTTATTTGAAATTCAAGAAACCATCTCAACGTCAAGCAGTTACTGTGAATCTACTTTGCTTTCCCTTCAGGAAAAAGTATCTACTTACTTCCGGAATACGATATCCTTCGGGGTGAGTAATTTAAGTCATTCGTTTCTTGATGTAAAAAATGCTTACAAAGATGCGGTAGACGCCTTATCACAGGGGCAGCTTTCAAGGAAAACGGCCTATATCCAAACCTATCATACCAAGGATGTCATGGAATTATTGCGAATGGTCCCCAGAGATGAGTTAAAGAATTTCTATACATTTGCCCTAAGTCGATTGGCAAACACAAAAGTGGAAGATGAACAAACACTGCTAGATACGTTGTCTGTCTATTTAGAAGCACACTGCCAAATTTCCGAAACGGCCAAACGGTTGTTTGTTCATCGTAACACGGTCATCTATCGAATTGAAAAGTGTGAAGAGATCCTTGGAAAAAGCTTAAAGGATTCAGAAACAACGATGCAAATTAGACTTGCCTTACGGATCAAATCCTTGTTTGAAGCTTATTTCGACTAACCTTTTTACCATAAGAAAAAGAGTCTCTTACCATTACAGAAAATATCGAAAAAAAAGCCATGCCCTCTACTATTCTTTAGTAGTTGGGAATGACTTGAGTTTTTCCTTTTGTTATCTATTTACTAAATTTGGCAAAAGAAAAGCTTAGATAACACGAGCTGTGACAATACCTTCAATTTGATTGATTTTTTCTAACAAACCAGGAATGACATCGCCATTTACTTTATTATCAATATCGATCATCGTATAAGCATAATCTCCGCGGCTTCTATTAATCATGTCAGCGATGTTTAGATTATAACTTGAGATTGCTAGTGTCAACTGGCCTACCATGTTTGGAACGTTTTTGTGGAATGCTGCCACACGGCGCTTTCCTGTATAATCAAGTGATGCGTTTGGAAAATTCACAGAGTTTTTGATATTTCCTGTTTCTAGAAAATCCTTCACTTGACGTGCTGCCATGACGGCACAGTTTTCTTCTGATTCTTGGGTAGAAGCACCAAGATGTGGAATCGGAATAACATTTTTCATTCCCAATACATTTTCATTCGGGAAATCTGTAATAAACTTACCAACCTGACCGCTTTCTAAGGCAGCAGCCATATCCTTTTCATTCACTAGCTCTCCACGGGAGAAATTTAAAATATGAACGCCAGGCTTCATGATGCTGAAAGTTGCTTCGTTAAACATCCCTCTTGTATCATCAGTAAATGGAACGTGCACAGTGATATAATCAGAATTAGCAAAGAGTTGTTCAATGGTCATTGCACGCTGAACATTACGGGACAAATTCCAAGCTGTATCAACAGAGATAAACGGGTCAAAGCCAATGACATCCATGTCTAAATCAAGAGCATCATTTGCAACCAGTGCACCGATCGCACCTAATCCAATCACACCTAGTGTTTTTCCTTTAATTTCTTTTCCAACAAATTGCTTCTTACCAGCTTCGACAAGTTTCGGAATTTGTTCGCCTTCCCCAGCTAAATTCTTTGTCCACTCGATACCGTCAAACAGGTTACGTGATGAAGCCATTAATGAAGTAAGAACGATTTCTTTTACCGCATTCGCATTTGCACCAGGAGTATTAAACACAACAATCCCTTGCTCTGTACATTTATCGACTGGAATATTATTGACTCCCGCTCCGGCACGTGCAATTGCCTTTAATTCATTGCCCAATTCAAGGGCATGCATATTAAAACTGCGAACCACAATAGCATCCGGATTAACACTGTCATTATCAATCGTGAAGGTATCCTGATTGAAGACCTTTAGCCCGCTCTCAGCAATATTATTTAACGTTTTAATTGTTTGCTTTTTGTCTAGGATAGTTGTGCTCATTTTGTATTCTCCTCTACTCTTCTGTTATAGTTTTCAATATCTCTTTTTCTATAAGGATCTGTTTCTATTAGAATGAAGAAATTTAACAGTCTTTCTAGCCGGTCCTATCCCCCCCTAATATACAGAAAGAGGCAAGGATTTGTTTCCTTACCTCTGCCCAGGCGAACGGCTACGACTTATATGTGCTCCCTCACGGTAATCCGTGTTTCGCCAGTTACACATCGTCTTTTTTTATTTCTCTAAAAATAACAAATTTTTAGAGAATATTCAAGCATATTGAACTTTTAAAAGATTAATTTTTTTTTATAAAACTTATTGACTTCACAATTTTGTTATTTTGATTTCCTATTGATCTTCTCAATAATTCCCTTTAAATCCTCAAGAAAGGCTGCTATCCCCTCATCTTTAGTTGCCCAAGATGTCACAAGGCGAATGGCCGCGTGTTCCTCATCCACCTTTTCCCAGAAATGAAACCCATAGTTTTTCTCTAATTCTGTAATAAACTCATTAGGTAATATCGGAAAGATTTGATTCGATGGAGAATGGGTTAGAAATGGAATATTTGCTTTACTGATTCCTTCTCTAAGTGTTGCTGCCATCTTATTTGCATGAGTGGCTAATTCAAAGAACAAATTGTCCCGGAACAGTTCAAGAAATTGAATGCCCAATAGTCTACCTTTTGCTAGCAGCGCCCCTTTCTGCTTCATGTGGTACCGAAAATCTTCCTTTAATGACTCACGGCAGATGACTAGAGCCTCACCAAGAAGTGCCCCGTTCTTTGTTCCTCCGATATAGAATGCATCGACCAGTCTAGGGAGATCGCTTAACTGGAGATCATTCTCTTCCGAGCAGAGAGCAGAGCCAAGTCGTGCCCCATCCATATACAATATAAGATGGTTCTTTTTGCAAAAATCACTTAACTGCTCCAGTTCATTTCGGGTATATATGGAACCTATTTCAGTTGAATTTGATATGTATACTAATTTTGGCTTGACCATATGCTCATCAGGATGACCATCAAGTACCACTTGTACATCTGATGGAGTTAATTTACCGTTTTCCGCTTCAATCGAGAGGATTTTATGGCCCGTCGCTTCGATTGCCCCTGTTTCATGGCCAAGAATATGGCCGGTACTAGCTGCCATGGCCGCTTCATGCGGTCTTAAGAAAGCTGAAATCGCAATCAAGTTGGTTTGTGTGCCGCCTGATAAGAGATGAACATCAACGTCCGGCTCTCCCATTCTCTCTTTTAGCAGTTCAACCGCTTGTCGAGAAAATTGATCTTCTCCATATCCATCATCTTGAACGAGGTTGGATTCTATTAATGCATTTAAAATTCTAGGATGTGCGCCTTCGCTATAATCGTTCTTAAAGCTATACATGATTGTGCCTCCATATAATAATTGAATTTTTCTCTTCCTTTCCATCGTAGCATAATATGAAAAAAGCTAAAAACAAGAGGAATATTGGCGTCAAATAAAAAATTAAAATATAACGATTCTGTATCTAGTGAAACTTCTTGATAGAATGAAACGTATACGATATTTGAGGTGAAATATATGTACATACAAATAGAGGAACCCACAGAAACTATTTCGGCTGATGCGGTAAAAATGTGGAGAATATCAAATTCTGTTGGGCATGGAATCGTCTTTCTTATTATTGGGGTTTTAATTGTTTGCACGGAGATATTGAACTGGTATGGATGGATTGGTGTCGTTCTTTATATAATTGGTGGAATAACCATCTTATCCGCGATCTATTCCATACTGATTGAACCAGTCTTTCTGCAGAAGACGTGGCGGTATAAAATTGACCCCCAATTTATTCAATTGAAACATGGGAAATGGCAAACACAACACACGTTAATCCCGATGGAAAAAGTTGAATACGTTCGCACTGAACAAGGACCCATCATGCGGCATTATCAACTATACAAAATAGAAATTGGCACCACTACTTCTAGTCATGTCATACCTGCCATTGCTTCGGAACAAGCAAAAAGACTACAAGCAGAAATTGCTGTTTATGCAAAAATCCAGGATTCACAGGTAGGAGGAGGAGAAAGAGCATGAACCAAACGGCAAAAAGGTATCACCCCGCCATTATCGTTGTTGAAACGGTAAAGTTAGTCAAAAGTTCGATTTGGTTCTTTCTCTTTTTATTTGTGCTTAAAGCTTCCTCCACTTCAAATTGGGTCATTTGGGGCCGGATTCCCTCTGAAAGTCCTCTGGCTTAAACTCCTTCATCCCTATTATTTAACGATTCTGGCGATTATTGGGTTATGGATTTTTAAACCGGAGTGGCTATGGATCGCTGCTATTGTCTTTGTCATTTCCGTTTTACTTCGGATCCTAGACTACTGGTTTACTAGTTATCTGCGTGAAGGAAATACCATCCAAGTCAGAAAAGGCGGTTTAACAAATGAAACCTTTGTTACCCATCGTGAACGGATTCAACAGATTACGGTAAAACATACATGGCTGCAGCGTCGCTTTGGTGTAGCAACCCTCCAATTCACCAATAAGGCTAAACCAACACATGATACTGAACTATATGGAGTTTCGAAGGAAGAAGCAGGAACTTTTTATACCTGGTATAAGAAAAAATCCGCCTCATAACAATAAATTAAGTATAATTGGTACTATCAGATACTAAAAGTAACAGGGGGATTATTATGTCATTAGCAAATATAAATTTATACACTTGGAAGCCATTTTCAACATCGCCACCACCGCCATTTACTCTATCTGTCCGATCAGCACTGAATAAGCTTATATTAAAAACAGATTAAGAATCTGCGAAATATAAGCTGTTTCGCAGATTCGAAGGAGTAGACGATGAGATCTAACATACAGTTTATATTATCAATGATTATTTTCGGTACCATTGGTTTAGTGGTAAGGTGCATTGATTTATCTTCGAGTGAAACAGCTTTACTAAGTAGTTCAATTGGATGCTTATTTTTAACGTTTGTATTTTTTGTGATGAAAAAATCCATTCCGTGGAAATTAGTGAAAGCTAATGCTTCCGTCTTATTTCTTTCTAGTATTGCATTAGGAGGGAATTGGATTTTCCTGTATCAATCTTACGACTATACAACAGTTACTAACGCAACATTAGCATATTACTTCGCACCAGTGTTTGTCATGATCCTATCACCAATCATCCTCAAAGAACAATTACCTAGAAAAAAAATTGTTTGTATTGGTGCAGCAATATTGGGGATGTTATTGATTGTTGGAAATGGCATAAGTGCATCTGGAAAAGGTGATCTACTTGGGATCTTTTTTGGGTTAGTAGCAGCTGCATTTTACGCTGTATTAATGTTAGTGAATAAATTTATTCAAAACATATCCAAGTTAGAGATTACAATCATCCAACTTGGAACAACTGCTTTGCTTCTCTTGCCATATGTGCTTTTTACAGAAGGATTCGGTATCTTGGAAGTATCAAGATCATCCATTCCCTTTATCTTGCTGTTAGGGATAATTAACACGGGTATTGGATTTTGGTTATTTTTCTCGGGTATGGAAAAGTTAAAGGGACAGAGTATTGCGATGCTAAGTTATGTAGACCCATTTGTAGCTATACTCATTTCAGGGGTAATCTTACAAGAACAATTGACTGTTATTCAAATGTTCGGCGGGGCATTGCTTTTAGGCTCCACATTTGTTAGCGAAAATAACGGTTACCTTTTTTTAAAGCATGCTGGAAGTCGATCAAGCCGTATATGACAGGAAAAAGAAAGAGTCTGATGGAATTACAATAAAGGATGGCCCGAAATCATTTGGTTTCGGGCTTTTTCTTGGTATATTTTGATTTTGAATTACTTACACTCGACTAATTGGTAGCTAATTTTTCTCTTTCTGGTGCATGTGGTACTTGTTCCATCCACCCCTTCTCAATATAGATTTTTGCTGCACTTTCAACAAAAGAAGCAATTTTCGTAAACGATTTAGTATAAACGAGCCCAACATCGTGTCTACCATTTACAGCTATCGAATTTCCAAATCCCCTTATTTTCATTGAAAACATATCCATTTTATGAAATAGCATTATCTTATCAGAAAAGGGAGAAAAAGTAGATGTTGTCACTAAATCATCAAGAAAAGATGGTGCAGGCAAATTTTCATCATGTAGTTTTTGCATATAGTTTTGAATATTTGTTGTTGTAAGATCTCTTCCTTTTTCAAATAATATAGGTTTTATATGTGTTTAATTTAATCGGCTTAATTGTTTTCATGAAGACTCCCTTAACCTACTTTTCCTACTAGTTTTTCCTTTATTCTCAGTCATATTCTAAGATAATATTTTATATCCCTACAACAGCACAAAAAGAACCAACTGCCAAAACGGCGGCTGGTTCTTTAATTCTTACATCCGTCACTTAAAGTCATTTCCTAGTAATCAATTCTAACTGTGTTTATTCCCTGCTATTGAAAATAATCATACGTATTTTTTGCTAACAATAAAAAGGTAACGACGATAAAAAGGGCACGGACATAGCCGCTGCCGCGTTTGATTGCAAATTTCGAACCTACAATAGCTCCAGCTACTTGTGCCAGACCCATTGGTATCCCGTAGGCATAATTAACTTGTCCTAAATAAATGAACATCAACAATGCAGAAATATTACTTCCAAAGTTTAAAAACTTGGCATTTCCAGCCGCCTTTAAAAAATTAAAGCCCATCATTAAAAAGGCAAAGATTAAAAATGAACCTGTTCCAGGACCAATAAAGCCATCATAGAATCCGATGGCAAAGATGGCCAACATAAACATGGTTTGATGGTGGATGGCGAATTTTTTGTCCGTCGAAATACTGCCCCAATCCTTTTTAAAAATCGTATAAATTGCTACCACTGCGAGCATGATTAGCATCAATGGCTTTAACAACTCGGGATTCATTAAATGAACCGTCCACGCACCAATCATCGAACCAATAAATGTTAGTGGAAACAATTTATAGACCGATTTTAAATTAAGCTCTCCTGACCGATAAAACATCACTGTGCTTGTTAAGGAACCAATTGTTCCAGCAAGTTTATTGGTTGCCACGGCTGCCGCTGGCGTCAAACCGGTAAATAACAAGGCCGGCAAGGCAATCAGCCCCCCGCCGCCAACCACAGAGTCAATAAATGCAGCTAAAAAGCCAAAAACAACTAAAATAAATAATAACGATGGATCTAAATCAAATAACATATAATCAGCCTTTCTTGTTGTCACAACTAACTAATTTTCCTTTTCGAAACCCAAGTGGATAAACTTCATCAGTTTAAATAAATCAATCAACCTTACCATTACACGCGTTCCACTTTCCCACTCTTTCCTTGCAGGGATTCCTTTGAAGTACGATACAGAGGAAAGTAACTTTATGTTTGGCGACCAGCCTTCAAGCGCCTTAGGATTATTTACATAAAAATACATCTTCGCACCTTTATTCCCTGTTTTTTCCACAGTTCGATTAGAGATATTTAGCATCATTTTTGACTCTGCATCAAAGTACATCTCGCCGCCTGGAAAAAAAAAGCGACATTTTCTGAAAGATTTCTTTTAATTGACTTTCCTGAAAATAATAGAAAACCCCTGCAGATATAAAAAGTATACCGTCTTCCTTATTAAAGATTACATCATCAAACCATGACACATCAAAAAATGATTTGGCGATACTGATGTTCCGAGGTGTATCCGGGATAAGAGATTGGCGGAAAGCGATGGCATCAGGTAAGTCAAGGTTGTACCAGTTTATTGTCCCATTATCTACTCTTGAAAAGGTTGTATCAAGTCCAGAACCAATGTTAACAATGGTCGCCCGAGGGTGCTTATTGATAAATTTGCGTATGGTATCTTCCATTTTCCGTGCACGAACGAGATAGCTAATCCCGCCGTATTCACCAAAAGTTTTGGCGATTTCGGTAAAATCAAAGTGGCAGCCTGCAATGATCTCTATTGCTTCTTTGTCATATAAAATTTCTGGATTCTTCTCACTTGCTGTTGCGCGTCCCCAAAGGGGTATTAGCATCGTGCACTGAACGGATTGTAAATCTAATTTCATACTATCTTTCCTCCATTATTTTAAGCAGGTAATTAACTTTATGCAAAGCATATTGAAGATCCAGCTGCTCTTCACTCGTTAGCTTCGACAAATCATTCATAAAATTTTGGTGAATTTTCGTCCATTTTTCTTGCTGTGAGGCTTTTCCTTTTTCCGTTAGCTCGATAACAAACGACCTTTTATCATCTTTATTTTGACTTTTCGTAATAAATCCTTGCTCAAATAAACGCTTAACTAAGTCGGTCATTTGCTGTTTAGGTATATTCAGTCCATCGCTTATTTGTTTGATTGTCAGGGCACGTTGATTCATAAATACGAATTCTAGGATTTGGTTCTGTAAATGCGACAGGTTACTAGTTTTTTGATTTATACGCTGAAAACTGTTAAATACATTCGGAATTAACTCGATATATTCTTTACTAATTTCAGACATGATCATTGATCAACTCCTATTATAGTAATAAATTATATACCAAATTGATAAAAAAACAAATATTTTTTTGTAATTAGTACATTAATATTTACTAACATCCCGTCTTTTTTGTCCAATTCAAAAACTCCCTTCTTAATTCAGAAGAGAGTCGTAAATGGTGTTTTTTTGTCTTAAATGTCAGCGTCTAAACTTCCGAACGAACCAAAGAATTCATAATGAATTTGTTCATCCGGTATCCCCCATTGTTTTAATGATTTATTGACCACTTTCATGAAAGGCTCTGGTCCACAAAAATAAAAATCGGCATCCTTGGAAGGCACCACTTGTTGAATCCAATCAAGAGTTATATACCCTTCCTTATCAAATCTTTTCATTTCCCGATCTTCTTCTGATGGCTTTTCATAAATAACAAATGATTTAACGTTCTTATGCTCTGCTGCCAAATCGTTTACATGTGTTTTAAATGCATGAAAATGACTATTTATCGCGGCATGGATAAAATAAATATCACGATCTGGTTTTTCTTTCACTGTTGTATTTAACATACACATCATTGGGGTAAGTCCGACCCCTCCACTAATTAATATTAATGGACGTTTTGATTCTATATCTAAATAAAAGTCACCTGCAGGCGCAGTAATCGGGATAATATCCCCCTCTTTGACATGATCATGAAGATAGGATGATACCACTCCGGCCGGTATGTCCCCTTTCGAATCCTCCCGCTTTACACTGATACGATAATAGTCTAAACCGGGACTATCAGACAAACTATACTGCCTAAGATGGGTATATTTTTCATCTGGACTCTCCATTTTCACCGTTATGTATTGCCCTGGGATAAAGGTAGAAATTTGTTTTCCATCCTTTGGCTTTAAATAAAAGGACGTAATCACATCGCTCTCCTTCACTTTTTTCTCTACCGTGAAATCCCTGAATCCTGCCCAACCTCCCGGCCTCGACTCTGTGGTTTGATACATTTTATTTTCCATTCGGATAAACACATCGGAGATGACACCATAGGCATCTGCCCATGCGTCCATGATTTCATTGGTAGCTGCATCGCCCAATACTTCCTTAATAGCTCCCAGAAGATTTTCCCCCACGATGGGGTAATGCTCAGGCTTTATTTGTAAGCTCCGGTGTTTCTCCCCAATACGCTCTAGAACTGGCATGATCTGACTAAAATCTTCAATATTTGCGGCAGCTCCATAAACGGCATCTGCCAATGCTTTCGGCTGATGCCCCGTAATCTGGTGTGTTTGATTAAAAATGTTTAGAAGTTCCGGATGCTCTTTAAACATTCGCTTGTAAAATTGCTTGGTAATAGCCTCACCATGCTCTTTAACTACAGGTAAAGTTGCCTTAATAACCTCAAGTTTTTTCGGATCAAGTGCTTTTACTACCTTTAGCACTTCTTGCCAAGAATTCTTTTCTTCCATTTTTGTTACAGACATTTTTTTGGACTCCTTTCTTCTTTCAATAATAAGGTTGTCCAAGTACCCATTCACTATGAAGGTAATTTCTGTAACGGGATGATTATTATTGTTATTGGAATAAAGTTTGTTTGAACTGTATCAGCAGTGGTACAAAAAACCGCCCTCACTTTATTGTGAGGACGGCATATAAGAGTATCAATGGTTTACACCATTATTTTACATATATCATTTGTAAATTCTACTGGGTCACTGATTGGTAGTCCTTCGATCAATAGGGCTTGATTGTATAATAACTTGGTGTACAAGTCCAATTTACCTTTATCATTTTCGAAAGCCTCTTTTAAGGATTGGAAGACTTCATGGTTTTTATTGATTTCTAATACTTTGTCGGCTTTGATATTTTGATTATCAGGCATAGCTGCAAGAATTTTTTCCATTTCAATTGAAATGTCTCCTTCTGTTGCCAGGCAGACTGGGTGGGACTTCAGTCTTTTGGAGATTCTTACATCCTTCACTTTATCCGCTAAAATGTTTTTCATATAATCAAAGAGTTCTTTGCTTTCTTGCTCTTTGGATTCGGAATCATCTTTGGTATCTTCCCCTTCGATTCCTAGGTCACCACTAGAGATTGATTTGAATTCTTTCTCTTTGTAGTTCATTAACATTTTGATGGCAAATTCATCGATATCCTCAGTAAAGTAAAGGATTTCGTAGCCCTTTTCTGACACGAATTCAGCCTGTGGTAATTTCTCAATTCGATCAATTGATTCACCGGAAGCATAATAAATGTACTTTTGATCTTCAGGCATTCTTGACACATATTCATCCAGCGTAACGAGTTTCTTCTCTTTAGATGAGTAGAACATGATCAAGTCTTGTAATAATTCTTTATTGGCACCAAAGTCGCTATAGACTCCATACTTTAATTGACGACCGAACGATTGATAAAATTCTTCGTATTTTTCTCTTTCTTTTCTTTGCAGGCTTAGTAATTCGCTCTTGATATTCTTATTAATATTTTTCGCAATCAGCTTCAACTGGCGGTCATGCTGGAGCATTTCCCTTGAAATGTTAAGCGATAAATCCTCGGAGTCCACCATCCCTTTAACAAAACTAAAATGGTCAGGCAGCAGGTCTGCGCATTTATCCATGATCAGAACGCCATTTGAATAGAGTTCTAGGCCCTTTTCAAACTCTTTCGAATAGAAGTCGAAAGGCGTTTTTTCAGGGATGTAAAGAATAGCATTGTACCGGATGGACCCTTCTACGCTGATATGGATATGTTTGATCGGTTTATCAAAACCATAGCGTTTTTCCGCATAGAAGTTCTCGTAATCCTCATCAGTTAACTCACTTTTATTCTTTTTCCAAATTGGAACCATACTATTGATGATTTGTTCTTCATGATATTCCTCGTATTCGGACTCACTGCCATCCTTAAGTTTTCTGCTGGTAACATCCATTTTAATCGGATAACGAATGAAATCAGAGTATTTCTTAATGATTGATTTTAAGCGATATTCCTGTAGATACTCATCATAGTTTTCATCTTCGGTATTTTCTTTAATCTTTAAAATAATTTCTGTACCGACGGAATCTTTTTCAACCGATTCTATTGTATAGCCATCGGCACCTGTGGATTCCCATTTATAGGCCTCATCACTGCCTAATGCCTTACTAATAACGGTAACAACATCAGCTACCATGAATGCAGCATAAAATCCCACCCCGAATTGACCAATTATGTCATAGCCATCTTTAATTTCATTTTCCTTTTTAAAGGCTAGGGAGCCACTTTTGGCAATCGTTCCAAGGTTCGTTTCCAAGTCATCCTTTGACATTCCAATCCCAGTGTCTAAAATCTTCAATGTTCGGTTCTCTTGGTCCGGAATCAATTTAATGAAATAGTTGTCTTTGTCAAATCGTAAAGAATCGTCAGTTAAAGCTTTGTAATAGATTTTATCAATCGCATCACTTGCATTGGATAGTAACTCTCTTAAAAATACCTCTTTGTGTGTATAGATGGAGTTAATCATCATTTCTAGTAATCGTTTCGATTCTGCTTGAAATTGTTTCTTCGACATAGAAAAATCCCCTTTCCACTTTAAAATGCGATTATGTAATCTCTGATTTAGGCATAAATCAGAACTATTAGCACTCTAACTTACCGAGTGCTAATTCCATATATTTAATATCATATTTTTCGTTAATCTGTCAATATGTTGGGTTTTTTCAACCTTAAGAAAATAACAACAGCCGCATAAAAAAGAAGGGTTATTTTAGCTAAAGCTAAAATAACCCTCCATTCACATTGTTTTTGTGATTATTTATTTTGGTTTCTGATAGCTTCTCTATCTATCGATTGAGGCGGTTTTTCAAACCAACCATGATCAATCATTATTTTTGCCCCATCCTCCGCATAAGCTCCAACCTTCAAAAGGTATTTCTCATACAATAGGGCTAAATCCTTACGAAGTGAGGCGGCTATGGCAAGTCCGAAGTCCCCAATTCCAATCGCACTCTGCGTATTGGTATGAAATAGCATTAGTTTATCTGAAAAAGGAGCTTCCGTGCTTGCTGTAATCGTTGAATCCCATGTGGAAGGATAAGAATTGTCATCCTCTTTTAATTTTATCATAAAATCTTCCACCATTTTCTTACCTAAATCATACCCTTCTTTAAAATAGTCGCTAATTTTTTTCGACTGAGCTACTTGGCTAAATCCTAAAAGCATCGTTTTAGCTACGTTTGATACCTCAATGTTTACCCCGCAATGGGCAATTTCCATGGCAAGCAGTGGACGCCGGTGCCCGAGTAAACCTCCAAGAAAAGATTTATCCGTAATATATTCTACCTTATCTGGATAGGAAATATATGGAGACCGAATAAATACCCCTTTTTCCTGCATCATTTTTGTATTTCTGTCATAAAGGGTTTCCGTTTGGTCATAAAATCTTTTGAATAAGTAACGCACATCTTCTCTAGAGGAAATGGATTTAGCTAAGCTATATGTATTCAATCCCGTCCTTCCCATATGGTGCAAGTAACGCATATACGTTACATCAGAAAATAGTTTTTTTGCTTGTAAATTCACATCCTGTTTTCCAAATCCATTTGGTAGAGGAATACCTTCTTTTGTAAATAACTCTGATATTAGATGGAGATGGTCATGAGCAGATTCTAGAGCGAATTCAATAATAGGGTTAATATCCTGATCTTCGGTCGTTTGTAAAAAATGACTTAAAATACAAATCGCCATTGAATCACCAACATATGTACTCCATAACATTGAAATTTCAGCCGATGTTATCTTGGGGTTATGGTGCTCCATTGATTTTCAACTCCATCAAAGAATTCTACAGATTTAAAATACTGTTTTCTTTTAATGTTAACCTTTTCGGCATAAATATAATTGTAAATACAAATTTTATATTTTATTCTTTCACATAATTGACATATTTGTAACGATATTGACATATATTTTATCAATCGCATAGGAAGGAGGGTGAACCAATGGATAATCGAATTTTATTATTTTTTGTTTCGATTTTGTCTGGTTTTGCACTTATTAGAGTTCCTTTAGCCGATTCATTTCTTGAAAGCATTTCCCCGGTTACTGATATCATTGGCATACTGACCGTTCTAGTCTTCTCACTCGTCTTAATTTACAAGGGCGTAAAAGGTTTATTTAGTAAGTAAAGATATGATGGAAAGCACTCTAATGGGTGCTTTTCTTTTTTTGCCTTTCAATCCCTACTTTCGCCCTATATTCTAATCATTTCCTTCATCACCAAGGGACATTTAAAGGTATTATTTACTTGGCGCTGTAAAATGATTCTGGTTTGGTGCTGACTGTTTTCTTAGGTTGTTTACCGTGAATCATGATATTCTGTACTAAACATAAAAGGTGGAAAATCAAGGAGACGAATCATGAAGATCTATTCGAATTTGGATAATGTGACTAGTTACAAATCGTTTAAAGAGCTGCGGAAATGGCAAAGAGAACGGAAAAAGAAAGTGAAAGATTTAACAATTAACATTGAACAATATCCTTTAAAAATGGTACGTGAAATAAAGGAAAATAAAACTAGGACATCTTATACATGGGTGGGCCACTCCACTTTTTTGATCCAACTAAATGGAATCAATATTCTTACCGATCCTGTTTGGGCAAAAAGGATGGGGTTAGAAAAAAGATTAACCGAACCTGGCATCTCGTTAGCAGATCTCCCAGAAATTGATGTGGTCGTTATTTCTCATGGCCATTATGACCATTTGGATTTCCCTACCTTGAAAAAATTAAAAGGAAATCCCCAATACTTGGTCCCCGCTGGTCTTACGTCTCTTTTCAACAGAAAAGGCTATTCGGATGTGACGGAATTGAATTGGTGGGAAAATTTAGAATATGGCGGGATAACGTTCCATTTTGTTCCTGCGCAACATTGGACAAGAAGATCTCTTACTGATATGAATACCTCTCATTGGGGAGGCTGGATAGTTCAATCCCCCCAAGAAACGCTCTACTTTGTCGGGGATACAGGATATTTTAGTGGATTTAAACAAATAGGGGAGCGTTTTACTTCTATTGATACAGTGTTTATGCCTATAGGTGCTTTTGAGCCAGAATGGTTCATGGCCCCTGCACATATCTCACCAGAAGATAGTGTGAAGGCCTTCATTGAATTAAAAGCAAAATCCTTCGTTCCCATGCATTATGGTACGTATCGGCTAGCTGATGACACTGGACCAGAAGCCTTAGAGCGTCTGCACCGTGAATGGGAAAAACAGCAGCTTCCCCAGGAACAATTAAAAGTACTGCTACTTGGGGAAACAGTCATTTGATCTGTTTCCACTCAAAATTTCCCTGCATTTCCCCTCGAATACATTCACTTCAACAGGTCACGATAAGTTTGTAAGACTTTTTTAAGGGAGTGACTTTTGTGGTGAGAAAAAGCTGGATGACTTTTGTTTTAGCAACGACCCTATTGGGTTTAACAGGCTGTGCAAATGACAATGATAATGCGGCTAATAATAATACCAACGATTTAGGTGTCAATAATGTTAGAAACAATGCTATTAATGGTGTGAATGTAAGGAATGTTGCTAACCAAAATTTACGTGTTTCGGCCCGTGCGACTCGAAACGTGGAGAGCTTAAAGGAAGTTGATCAAGCAAATGTGATCATTCGCAACAATGATGCATATGTAGCTGTTCGATTAAAGGGGACTCAAAATGGGACTCGTGCACGTGGCGGCACAACGGGGACTGGTCCAAATATGAATGCCACTTATGGAAATGGCTATAATTCAGGTACGACAGGTACCAATGGCTCTGCCAATTTGCATGCTACAACAGGTAATATCAACAACGCTAATATTACTGGAACCACAGGAACAAGAACAAATGCACGCGGAATCAATACACTAGATCAAAAAATCATAAACCAAGTTCGTGCAGCTGACCGCAGTATCGACAATGTTTACATTTCTTACGATACCGATACTTTCGGTCAAATGACGAACTATTCGAATGATATTCGGACTGGAACAAACAGAAACGACCTTTGGGACGACTTTTCAAATTTCGTAAACAGGATGTTTAGATAATTTGATGTGATTGGTCATCATCACCTGGATGATGACCTTTTTCTTTGGTTTTCAAAAGAGATTTGACATTATCCTCCTTTTTATTGGAAATCACATTCTACTTTCTTCACTTGATATTCTGATATAATAGAATATTCAAGGAGTGGATGGTATGAAACTAGTAAAATATCTTTTTGTTTGTATATTGCTCATTGGACTTAGTATTTCTGCGTGGATTTATTATCCGCAGTATCAAATACATCAGATGAAAAAACATTCGGTTGTGGTGAGCAAAAGCTCTAACCAAACCTCCTATCTTAATTATTATCGTAATGCAAAAATGGCTCAAATTCATCATTTGGCCATTGGCGATTCTATCGTTCGCGGAGTCGGTGCACCAAAGGAGAAGAATTTTGTCAGTCTATTTTCTAGCAAATTGGCAGCACAAAGTTCCAAAAGAATTGTCACACAAAACGAAGGAATCAATGGAATTACCAGTAGTGAATTAAACAGCCTGGTTCAGGAAGGTCGATTTGATGAATCGATCAAGCAGTCTGATATTGTCACGATTAATGTAGGCGGCAATGATATTCTACAACTGGCAAAGGGTCAAAATTTTCGTTCGGTGATTCAAGGCTACGACCAATTAAAGACCAATTTCTCGAAAAATCTAACAGATATTACGGCGAAAATAACCATGCTTAACCCAAACGCCACGATTATTTTTTTAGAATTATACAATCCATTATCACCTGATGACCAATTGTATCCATTGGCAGATAAAATGCTCCCGAAGTGGAATATTAATATATATGAAGCTGCAAACAAAGTCCCCGGGTCAATCGTCATCGAGACAACGAAGGTCATAAATGGGGCACATCTGCAGAATCTTTCTCCTGATGGTGTCCATCCAAACCTGGCTGGGTATACCGCCATTTCAGAGCAAATGATGGATCAATTTAAACATCAATTTAGAAAAAGTTCAGTATAAAACCGAAGGAAGACTCATTTCCTTCGGTTTATTGTGTTAACATAGACTATTGCCCTGCTTTAACTAACGGGGCAATTCTATCAATCCGATTCGTCCATATGCCTCCAGTAAAGTGATCTGGAAGTCGTTTTAGATCTTCCGCTGAATCAAATCCTTCAGACCACCCTCCATCACCTGCGACCACTATGACTCTGGTATTTACTTCATCCATCCGATTTAAGAATTTATTCGGCCAGCCCCATCAAAGTGGTGCATATTTTTCTGGAACATGTAATTGTGTGTTCTTACACGCTGATGGGATATAACCTGTCCATCCCACTCCTAAATATGGGATCAAACAGCTTTTTAGTGTAGCCATAGACATCACTCGTAGTTCTGGAAGCTCTTGTTTTAATGCAGCAATTGGTTGATCATCACCATACACAGTAAGCTGATCAAGACGTTTATCCGCTAGTTTCGATAGAAATTCAGCAAGCATCGACCCCTCTTTTGGATCCGCATTTTTAATATGTATCAGAAAGGGTTGATCAGGGAATTGAGTCATCACTTCGTCAAGTGAAGGCATTAAGCCCACGCCTTTTCCCCGAAACGGAAAAGTCTTACCATTATCAGCTGTATATCCGTAACCAATATCTAGCTTTTTTAGTTCTGCCATCGTGTAGTCTTTGGTAGACCCTTTCACATTTGTGCGGCACTCAAGGGTCCCGTCATGGAACACCGCTAATTGACCATCTTTTGTTGGTTTTATATCTAATTCGACTAGATCAGCACCGTCATCAAAGGCAGCCTTCATCGAGGAAAGCGTGTTTTCTAAGTAGGGATGCTCTGGTTTATAAATGCGCGCCGCTGTACATGTATCCCACTCGATCCCTTTCATAGTGAAAGTTTGGCCAAGCCCGCGATGTGCCAGCAAGAATGGCTCACCCCTACGATCCTTCGTTAATAAAGAGCTATTATTAAAGAACATAAATACAATTAATAAAATTAAAAATAGTCCGAGCCTTTTTAATCGTTTTTTGAATTTCATTTTTTTCCTCCATTGTAAACATTAAGGTTCCCCCCTTATTCATCATAATGAAAAGCAAAATTCTAGACAATTTTGAGCAACAAAAAAACTCCCGCCACGATTCATTTTTCTAAATGAATGTGAAGGGCGTTTTATTGAATAAATCGACGACCGGCCGTCTAAATCATGACAATCATTCTCTCTTTGTTCTTAAAATAAACCCATTCCTTGAACCCAATTTCCTTGAGACGCTGCTGAACTAGATCAAAATCGTCCCCAACTCGATGCGGATCATGGGCATCGGATCCAAAGGTTACTTTCACACCATAGTGTAGAGCCATTTCGAGAATATCGTCCGACGGATACCAGCCGCCAACGTCCTTGGTTTTTCCAGAGGTGTTGATTTCAATTGCAATATCATTTTCTCCAATCACTTTTAGGGTATGTTCAACCGCAGCTGTCTGAATGGAAGAAAAAGCAGGATAAAATCCTTTCATGGCATCAATATGGCCGAGGATTTGAAACAGACCACTTCGTGCGGATTGCTCAATCAGCGAGTAGTAATTTTCTTTCGACTTGATCCTTTCTTTTTCTGTTAAGCCGTTCCATCGCTTTTTATTAAAAATACTTACTCCGTCCACATAGTGAACAGATCCAATGATGTAGTCAAAAGGATACGGCTCAAAACAGGAGCGGTAAATCTCAACGGACTCAGGAAAGAAATCAGACTCTACCCCAAGCAGCACGTCGATTTTCTCTCTATACATTTGTTTCAATTGAAGGACTTCATTAATATATTCGGGAAATGCGCTTTTTGCCATGGCGATGTTGGGATGGAGTTGATCCTCCTCACTGCTGAAGTATGGAGAATGATCAGCGATACCGATCACATTTAATCCTCTTTCAATGGCGGCTTCGATATAATCTTGTATTTTTCCGCGTGCATGACCGCACCGCTCATGATGTGTATGTAAATCAAATTTCGAATGTAAAATTTCCACAATTTTCACCTCAACTATTAATATGTACATTCTCCAGAAAAGATTAGTCCAAATTAAAAAAGAAAACCCCTCCCATTGAAGACGTTTTCCTAGCAACACTACTTAAATATAGTTCTGATTGATTGAATTAAGAGGAACTTCCCGTTTATCTCTTCTTCTTTTTTGCCTTTTGGCTTTTTCCTTTTCATAAAAATGATACACAATAAAATAAGAACAAATACCAAGAATTAACCCAAAAATGGACATTCCTATTAACGTATGAATTCCTCCATGAAGGATACTTACAAGCGTATGAAAATCGCCATGGATTAATTTTTTAAACGAAAACGAGGAATGGTTCCCGAAATGAACCTTCATTGGAAATAGAAATTTCCCTAATGTTTTTGCAAAAGGTAATAGAATAACCGGGAGCAGTGTTAATTTTCCGATCACATTTCCAATAATCGATGCAGGTAATGAACCTTTCGCTAATCGGACAATTGGAACAAATAATATATAGATAAGTGATCCTGTTGACAGAACCAACATTTCTAAGCCAAGGCCAAGTGCAAATCCTAAGGATACTTTTTTGGCTCCACCAGGAGACCTGAGCAGTTTAATTATATTTAACTTAAAAGCACGTCCAAAACGTTGAAAAAAATTATACTTTTGTTTAATGCTCATGTAGGTATCTCCTTACTAAGATAGATAAGTTTATTATACTCTAAATCAGCCATAACTACTATTCTAACAAATTAACTTTTTAAACAAATAAAGAGTGGCTCCCGAAAGGAAACCACTCTACTTCAATGTTTAGGCTTGAACCTCTTTATTTAAATAAATTGACAGTATTTCTTTGACAGAATTCCTTCCCCTATTTAATGCAGTATTATATGCTTGTTCTCTGATAAACTCCGGCAAATGTACAAGTGATTTTAATTGAGCGTAAGTCCCGCTTGGTTCGATTTCGATATCGACAATATTATAGCTCCACTCGATCTCAGCAGGTATATGGATCGCATTGATTCCCAGTTCAAGCGCCGGTTTGATGTCCGTTTTGAGTGAATTTCCAATCATCCAAGTACACTTTTTATCTGTGTTGATATTATTTAGAATCTGCTGCAGTGAATCGGTGTTTTTATGTTCAAATATAAAGATTCTGTCCTCAAAGTAATCCGTTAACCTCAATTGAGTAATCTTTCTCCTTTGGTTTGCTTCATCCCCTCCTGTAAATAATAACAATTGATGTCCCTCAGCTTGTAAGGTATCCAGGATTTCATACATATATGGAAACGGTTTTACCTTTCGTTGAAAAACACTTTGACCAATTTTTTGAATTTGATTAATTTCAGCCCCCTTCAGTCTTCTTCCAAATCTTAGGCAAAAATACCGATAGGTTGCCACTAAGGATTGCGTATATAAGGATGAATGCAGGCCGTTTTTTTCCACGCCTTTTATGTCAATTTCAGATTGCTTTTCGAGAATTTCTTGCTTTGATACCGATGTAAACCATTTCTTCATCACATTTGCAAATCTGTTTCTCGATTCTACAAAATATTTATTGCAATGAATTAAGGTGTCATCTAAATCCAATATTAAGGTTTGTTGATTCATGAACCAATTCCCCCTTTAATAATGGTGTAAACTAAGTATATGAGTTTACATCATTTTCATGATAAAATGAGCCTTTCCTAATTAAAGTTAGTGCGTTAGTATTGTAGGACTTTTTTACTACCAAATTAATAATATCAATATAATAGTAGCACTAAACAAAGTCAGTACCTTAAAAGACAAAAATCCAAATTTATGTAGTATAATAAAAAAATTATAGCTAACAGGAGTAGAGATCATTGGAAAAACAAAATAGCAAGTATCGATGGGTCGTTTTTGTGTCAGTCTTATTAACATATTTATTAATTGTGAGTCAACGAACGGCTCCTGGATTGATTTCCGACCAATTAATGAAAGATTTTAACATAACCGCTTCTACGATTGGATTATTGGCAAGTATTCAATTCTTTGCGTATGCTGGCTTACAAATTCCGGTAGGGATCTTGTCCGATCGATTTGGTCCAAATTTCTTTCTAGTGATTGGGGCACTGCTTACAGGGATAGGTACATTAATTTATAGTACGGCCTCACATGAAGTCGTATTTCTTTTGGCTAGATTTTTGGTAGGTATGGGTGATGCGGCGATATGGGTTAATTTAGTTTTAATCCTCAGTCAATGGTTTAAAGTAAGAGAATTTGTAGGATTACTGGGTGTCGCGGGAATGGCTGGAAGTTTTGGCTTTTTGTTAGCGACCGTGCCCCTTTCGTCATGGATAACGCTATCCGGATGGCGCGTACCTTTTTTAACAGCAGGAATAATGTTGGTTCTTTGCAGCGTTCTTCTATATATCGTGCTTATTAAAAAACCTAAGAAAATGACGTGGAAAAGTACTGCTAGTAATAAGCCTAAGAAACCTCGTGAAAAAACACTGGTTTTATTACGCCGCATTTTTACCACCCGTCAGGCATGGGCCGCCTTCTTTTGTCACTTTGGTGCTGTTGGTACGTATGTAGGATTTATTGGTTCTTGGGCTGTCCCTTATGGGATGCATGTTTATGGGTTGTCTCGTTCAGATTCAAGTCAGCTGATTATGATCGGTCTCATCGGAGCAATTATTGGTGCTCCGTTAACTGGCTGGATTTCTAGCCGCTTAGACTCCATTAAACGAATCTATATTGTTGTTCACTGTATTATTGCTTTATCCTGGGTGTCATTTTTAATCATGAACGGAAAACCGCCTCTCCTGATGCTTACGATTATTTTCTTTGTTATTGGATATGGAAACGGGGCTAGTGCCTTAACCTTTGCGATTGTCAGAAAATCTTTTGATATCAAAGAGGTCGGAGTGGTTTCTGGTTTTGCCAATATGGGTGGATTTTTAAGCGCAGTTCTATTACCAAGTATTTTCGGGAAAGTATTAGACCATTTCCATTCATCTGCAATCAGTGTCGGCTACCATTATGGTTTTATCATCCCTGCACTTTTCTCCCTTCTAGGGTTATTGGGTGGATTAATTATCATTGAAAAACGAAAAGAAGTCGTTCACCAGACACAATTAAATTAACGAACGAAAAAACTAGGAAACAGTACGTGATTTTCCTAGTTTTTTTCATTCATTCGATTGAATAATCCATGACCCATTCGGTGTTTGGCAAGTAGTTTATCAGGAAATGGCGGCCTTCCACACTGTTTTTGATTGGATAACGTGGATTTGGAGCAATGCTTAGTCGTTTATTATTGATGATAACCGTAATCGTTCCTTCTATTTGACCTTTGGATGTAGGTTTCTCATAAACAATTTTGGAAGGAATCCCTTCTATTTTTGCGTAATTTTTTTTAATGTATGCTGGTGAATCCGCCCAAAAAGAAGAAGCACTATATAAGGCTACAGCACCAAGTCCAAGAATACCTAAACGATAAATCCAAACAACTGATGAACCAATAATGGGTAATTTTTGCACCCTGTTAAAACCTTTCCAGTCGTTTTTTATTTTTAAACTATATAAAATAAAGGATAAACCCGCGCCTGTTAAACCAATCGTGACAAACGGGAAGATATTCGTATAGATTCCTAGTGGGACGAATAAGAAGAAGGTAATACCGAGTCCAAATATAACTGGTGCTTTCATATATTCCTCTCCTTTTAAGAATATATTGGATAACTTCTCCATTATTATGTGTAAATTAACCCTAAATTACTTAAGTTTAGATAAAATTTCCACATCATGATAAAATTATTTTTGGGACGTAACAAGTAAACATTTTATTTAGACAGAAGGGTCTTCTTTGATGAAATTTACTATTGACGATAAAAGGCTTCGTTTTTGTGTAACATTGGTAACCGCATTAATTGGAGGGGCTTTATTTTCCATAATCCATTCACCGATTCCATGGCTCCTTGGACCAATGACCGCATTATTAATTGGCTCTCGGTTCGGAAAAGTTCAGTTTTACTGGCCAAGGATGATTCGAGATACCGGCTTAGTTATAGTTGGATATTCCATCGGCCTCTCGTTTTCAAAAGAAGCACTGCTGGAAATTGTGGCAAAACTGCCTTCTATGTTGCTGATGACGGTATTGCTCGTTTGTTGTTGTGCTGGAATCGCTTTTGTCGTATCCAAACTGTCTGGAGTCGATTATCCGACCGTCTTGATTGGCAGTATTCCTGGCGGGCTTTCTCAAATGATAATATTTGCAGAAGAATTAAAAGGAATTAACATTACAACCGTGACGTTTCTCCAAGTTGCTCGATTGATAATGATCATTTTCTTTGTTCCCTTTCTTATCATTGGACCGCTGTTTAATAATACTTCCAACACAGTTCCTAACATAGTTACTGGTGGTGCTGTCTCCACTGGGCCCTTTTTTCCAACCATTATTTGGTTTGGGTTGATTTGTGTGGTTTGTGCATTACTTGCTAGAAAACTTCACTTTCCTACACCGTATTTATTAGGGCCAATAATAGGAACAGCCATCTTTAATTTAATTGGGGCACATGGGCCATCGTTACCCCCATCCTTGCTGGATGCCTCCCAATTATTTATTGGAGCTTACATAGGGCTATTATTAAAACCCGAGAAACTCGAACATAAAACAAAAATTATTTCGCTTGCACTCATTAGTGGGTTGGTTATGATTCTTGTCTCCATTGGGTTAAGTATGCTGCTCGTTAGTTTTTATCATATTTGCCATTCCACTAGTTTTTTAGCCCTAGCTCCTGGGGGCATGGATCAGATGGGAATTCTCGCGCATGTCATCCATGCCGATTTATCCATGGTGACGGGCTATCAAATCTTTCGCCTCCTTTTTATTTACTTTGTCGTTCCTCCCATTCTTAGATGGATTTTTAAAGTCGGGATGGGAAAGACCGTAAATACTCCTTAGATACATAGTTTCAATTATTTGTATTTTTTTGGATACAAATAGTTAAACTATATGAAAAACGGAGATAAAAAAATGGAACATAAAATAGCCATCATTACAGATATTCATGGGAATTATTCAGCCTTAAAAGCCGTTTTGGATGATATTGATAAGGATCAAACGACGGAACATATTTATTGTTTAGGGGATTTGATTGGGATTGGGTATGAGACAAACGAGGTTCTTCGGCTCTTGACTTCACGTACTGATATTTCATTTGTCATGGGAAACCACGATGAAGCGATTCTGGATATCATTGCTGGTAGAGAACCCTATAGCAGAGGGAAAGAGAAAGTCCATCATAAATGGATTGCTGCTCACATTGACAAAGAGTTTATTCCGTTTTTAGATGAGATTCCTGTGACTTTAGATGCGGTATACAATGATAAGAGATTGTTTTTTGTTCATTACCATTTAAGTGACCAACAGGTGTTTATCCCCTTAGATAAAGAACCAACCGAAGCAAAGCTTGATGAACATTACCGTACATCTACTGCCGATATCGTTTGTTTTGGACACCATCACGTGATCCACCACTTTAAATCCAATGGCCGACTATATCTCAATCCAAGCTCGTTGGGCTGCAATTATCAGCCATTAGCAGCCTATGCTGTGCTTACAATTGGTAATCAAGGAGAAGTTTCCGTTGCTTTTAGAGAAGTACCTTATGACAATAAAGAGTTCTTACTGGGTTATAAAAGACTGAATGTCCCAGATGGAGATTATATTTTGAAGGGTTTTTTTGGGGATCAGCATTTGAAATATATGTAAAAAAGGTAAAATAAGCTTCTGCCTAGTGCTGAAGCTTATTACTTTTCAGTGACCTGTCTTATTCTCACTAATTACATTTCATTTGGGCTTGAATTTCGAAATAGTTCTAAAGACTCAAGGAAAATAGTAGGATTTACTTTCCCAGCTTATCTCTTAAAATACATAGAAGGAGGTTGAGATTCAATGTTTAAAAGAGTAATCATCCTTTTGGTGCTCTCATCAATATTATTAGCTTTAGTATTAGTAAGAAATCATACTTCAGCTCCTGTTAATGATTCAATATCTAATAACCAAGTTTCATCTAAATACACTACAGTAGAATATAAGATTACTAAAATTAAAGGGAATCAATATTATGGAAAAAGTGAGGACGGAACAGATATAATTTTTTCTTCTAAGAACATCCTTTCAGGTGAAAAGATACAAATTCATGAGGTCGTTATATGTTATTTCGATAAGAATAATTTAGGCAACGGGTTGGTCAAAGTCGAAAAGAAATAATATCTACATATTAATTATAGAAAGGGTAATTAGTTTGAAAGAATATACAGTATGTTATACATTTGATCACGAGATAATTATTGAAAAATTGATTAAAGAATCTAATGTCAAAAAAGAAGATGTTGAACAAGAAGTCGTTGAAAAGCTGAATCATAACAAATACCATATCGTAAAGAATGACCAAGGCACGTTTAAGATTGATTCATCTTTAGTACGTTTTGTAAGGATTATAGATGTGAAGATATTGGTCTAATAAAAAACTAAGTTTCACCTGCCTCGATGGCAGATGAAACTTATTAAATTAACTTTAACTCATTTACATAAATGAAATTTACATTTCGAAAAAGCTATGTCTCTCAACACGGCATACTCTGAGAGAAAAGTTTTTATACCATTCCCTTCTTCCTTTTCCTTGTGCGACCTTATGGGCAGCATTTTCCTTCCATTCTTTGATGGATTCTAAGGTATCCCAATAGGAAACCGTAATTCCTAACTGCTCATCCCTCGCACTCTCTACACCTAGGAATCCTTTTTGCTGTGAAGCTAACTCTACCATTTTGTCCGCCATTCTTCCATACCCCCTATCCCCTTCTGTTCGCTTAGAAGCAAAAATAACGGCGTAGTATGGTGGTTCTGGTGTATTTGCAATCCCACTCATATAAATTCCCCCAATCTTTTTAATACTTACCTAAATTCATAGTTATCGTACTGTCTATTTAAAGATGCATGTTGATTTTCCTTATTCGACCCAAACAGGTACACGTTTCAAATATTTTTTATTTTGTAATGTGCTCATTATCTAACTCATATATTTTATATGAGCATTTTTTATGAATCACATACCAAAAGAAATAGGTGAGACCAACATGTACGCTGTTCATTTTATTGATAACAATAATGTTTTATTAACTCAGCTGCTTCAACGTGTTCCAACCGAAGGTGAAGAGTTAAAAATTAAAGGGCGGAAAGCAACGGTATCCAGTGTTAAAAATGTAGATGAACTACATGTTCATGTTCAAGTTACCTTAGAGGTCGTTAAAAAAAGTAAATTTGTAGTCGATAATTCAAAAAAGAAAAAACGATAAAGATGAATATAGAACGTACATGTTAGATTTAATATCTAATATGTGCGTTCTTTTTATGAACACATATTCTTAGTATGGTCAGTCGTGTTTTATATCACACAAGTTGTAATATTCGGAAATCCTGCCTAAATTCATTAGAAATATACCCTTAAAAAAATGCTTTGCATAAGCTATATAGAATTTATTATAAAGTAGGTGAAATGAATGACTCACGGTCACGGTCATGGTCAATCACAATCTCAATTTATGCCTTGGGAGCAGTGGCAGCACCAACATCCTCATGGAACTTGGCAACAATGGCACCAACAACATCCATATATGCCTTGGCAACAGTGGCATCACCAATATCCTCATGGTACTCACCATCAATGGCACCAACAACATCCTTGGGTACCTTGGCAGCAGTGGCATCATCAACATCCACATGGTACATGGCAGCAATGGCACCAAATGTACCCGCATCGAGAAAAGTAATAAAGGACCGAATCCTTGGAGAGGTGAACTGATCACCTCTTTTTTATTTTATTGTGTAAGAATTTGTTTCTAAGAGGTAATCGCGCTAAAAAAATCGATTAGTTGATAGATTATTAAATACCCCCTCTACTATCCAAATTATAACATTAATCATCAAATATAATGCCCAAATAAGCAATCCTCAAAGTAAAATTTTTTTTAAAAATTCAAATAAATAGTAGTAAAATCAATTGTTGTGTTATACAATATAATTACAATTCAAAATCTGTTACATAACAGAAAAACCAAATTTAAACATGGGAGAGAAGGGGTAACTGATATGAACAAAACTGATTCAATTGCACGTAGAATTCTGGGATGGAAGTTAAATCGATGGGATCGTTGGTATGATTATGATAAAGCTATGTTCATTCATGAATCTGATTTTCAACCTGAGCATAACCTAGACCATGCCATGCTCATTGTTGACAGATTAAAGGATTATGGCTATTCATTTACATCTAATGGAGAATCTGAGGCTAGCTTCAATGATATTCATGCCACCGGTAAAACCCTTTCACAAGCCATTACGAATGCTGCCTACGCCATCATTGAAAATAACGTGGAAGATCGCTCGACATTTTGGGCCCAATTATGCTAGTTGATAAAAAAGGAGTTGAGAACCTGCTAATGGCAGGAAATCAACTCCTTTTTCTATTTATTTTTTAATAACTTCTTTCAATTCCTGATCCATAATCGGTTCCTGCCAACATCCTCATAATTCCATTGTCATATATACGCTATTGGGGTCCTCGGTATAATCCGAAAACGGTTGACAATGATGGAACCCGAAGCTGGCATAGAGCCTCCTGGCGGGCTCAAAAGCATCCATTGAACCCGTTTCTAAACTTAGTCTGTTGTATCCGCGCTTTTTTGCTTCTTCAACAATATGTTGGAGCATCTGTTTAGCTACTCCTTTTCTTAGGTGCAAGGATGAGGTTCGCATTGATTTGATTTCCCCATGTTGGGTATCAAGTTCTTTTAAAGCCCCACACCCAAGTAATTCCTTCCCTTCCCATGCACTCCAAAAAGTAATCTCCGGTTTTTGCAATTGATCAAGATTTAGGGCATGGATACTTTCCGGCGGTGAATTCTGTTTCATATTGTGAAGATGCTCACCTATCAATTTTGCAATATCTGTTCCGGTTAAATCATCGATTTTTATTTCCAAACAACATCCCCCTTAGGACCTTTTATTGGAAAATATTAACCTATTACCTGGGTTTTTGCTAGTAATAGATCCGAATTTAGCGGAATTTTAAAACTAACTTCAAATTCATTTCGGATAGAGAATCTCATCAATAATCCCATATTCTTTCGCTTCCTCGGCACTCATAAAATAATCTCGATCTGTATCCTTTGCTACTTTTTCAAGTGGTTGGCCGGTCCGTTCTGAAATAATTTGGTTGATGTGCTCTCTGAGCTTTAAGATTCTTCGTGCAGAAATTTCAATTTCCGTTGCCTGCCCTTTTGCCCCTCCTAATGGCTGATGGATCATAATTTCACTATTTGGCAAGGCATAACGTTTTCCTTTCTTACCTGCTAGAAGTAGCATCGCCCCGAAAGAAGCAGCCATTCCTGTACAAATCGTCCTCACATCAGGCTTAATGTATTGCATCGTGTCAAAGATGGCGAAACCCGCAGTGGTTAAACCACCTGGGCTATTGATATACAGTGAAATTTCTTTATCCGGTGCATCTGCTGCTAAAAATAATAATTGGGCCACGACACTATTGGCCGTTTGTTCATTTATTTCATCACCAATTATGATAATTCGATCCTTTAACAGTCTGGAGTATATGTCATATGAACGTTCCCCGCGATTCGATTGTTCAATTACGTATGGAATGGTACTCATTCCAATCCCTCCTTGAAAGCGATTTGGCTAAGCAGCCATACAGAGAGTGCTTGAAGGAGTGAAAGTAGGTTTGGTACATATATTACCCGAAACAAGTTTAGGGGCTTCACTGGTAATTAATCGCGAACGAATCGATTGAATGAGGATGGTGGGATCTTGATTTTTCAATGCTTCATAAAATAGATCTGATAGCCACTCCCTTTCTTCCTCATTCCAAAATATATCCACTGAATGAAACTGCCTCTCTTCGTTTGCCTTTTCAAGCCGCTTTTTGGCGCGATGAAGATTGGCCTTCACTGCCATTTCTGTAGAATCTACTATCGCTGCAATTTCCTTCAGTTGGTATTGAAACCCTTCTTTTAACAAAAAGATGATTGCTTGGTTGGGTGTGAAATTTCTGAGGAGTATTTCAACTGTTTCTGTTGTCGCATCCAATTGATGAAGTATAGCTTCATTCGCCAAAACAGGATCCGCCTCTATGGTTTCATTTTTTCTTTTTCGAAGCAGATCAATCCAATGATTATAGGCAATCTTGTTTAGTAAAGCTTTCGTCACCTTTTGCTGGCGGCCTTCATATTTTAGAGCCTTTATAAACGCCTCCTGTGCGATTTCGTCTCCATCCCATTGATTTCGGGTGAGAAAGTAACAATAGCGTAGAAGTTTTGGATAATTCTCCATCCAAAATTCCTCCGCAAACCCCATTTCTTGCTCTCCATCTATGCAGTCAATTTCTAGCTCGTGTGACATTGATTTCACTCCTTTTGCACTCTCTACCCTATAAACGTTTTAAGTTGGATGAAAAGATACGGGGGTAAAAAGTTTTTATTTAAAGTTACTTTATGTTTGTGCTTTCTAATATAAACTTGACCATTTTAGAAAGCAAAAGAAAATCATTCACCATCATTATCTAAATCCTAATGTGTTAAGTCTGGTGAGTAAGTCTCTACTTTTGCTTGAGTGCCTTATTACCGATGGCTTTATTGACCGTTGGAGCGACATTTTCGCAGTAGCGGTAAATGGAGACCTCTTTCATTTACCGTTATGGATCTTTTTTCGCTGTAGCGGTAAATGGAGACTTCTTTCATTTACCGTTATGGATCTTTTTTCGCTGTAGCGGTAAATGGAGACTCTTCCATTAACCGTTAGTCGTCTTTTTACGTTGATTCGGTAAATAGGAAGCTCATAAAAATACTGTCAGCGTTCTTTACCTAGTACGAACTGGAACATCTTCATCTTTCCGGAGGATCAATCGTTGTTCTGGTTGTCCATCACTATGCATAAAAAAGCATGGCGGATAACATTTAAACAAAAGCCTACAGAAAACGTTTAACTACCTTCTATTACTTAAGAGACACTAATTTCTATTTTTAGTGTCTTTTTAATTTGAAAAAAATGGAAAAAAATAATGATGGACTATTTTTTGAAGCCTGTTATAATCCATATATGAAACTAATCTTATTTAAAGGTGGACATTATGGCGAACACTTGTAGATATGTTGTCAACGCACTTGGAAAAGGTGGAGAAACATATTATACGCTTTGTAAAGACAAGCAAGAATTACAAAAATGGATTAATACCAATCAAGAAAAACTAATTATGGAAGAATTAAAGATTACTGATAAAAATCAAACTTTCTTCTCTAAACTATTTAATCTAAAAAAACTATATTGATATTTTAACAGACGTCATTCTTCATAGAATGGCGTCATCATTTTTAAGATTAGAAGAATATCGTAGAGCAAAAAAATGTAATGGCAAGAACACCCTTACATTTTTTTCGTTTCAATTGGTCACACTTTACTACTAACTGCTTTGTTGACAAATTTCCGTTTTTGGATGTAGATAAGTCTAATGGAAAGGGCTATTCCTGCGGCGAGGAGGCCGAAAGTTAGCCCGAGCCAGTAGCCTCTTGCTCCCAGCCCCGTGTAATGGGCAAGCAGGTATCCTGCCGGAAGACAGATTAACCAATAAGCGATTAATGTCATAATAAAGGCTAGGTTGACATCTTTATAGCCTCTTAAGGCTGCTTGTGCCGTAGCCTGAATCGCATCACAAATTTGAAAAAACAACGCAAAGATTAAGAAATTGGCCGTTAAATTAATTACTTCAGTTTCATTCGAATAAAAACCTGCTACTTGATATCGGAAAACCACGACAAATAAACCGGTGACAACCGCAATCAAGATCGCTAAATAAATCCCCAGCCAACTGTATTGTTTCGCATCTTTATAGCGACGAGCCCCTACCTCATATCCAACAAGAACCGTTTGTGCTGTCGAAATACTAATTGGTATCATATACAAAAAGGAAACGATATTTAAGGCTGATTGATAGGCAGCAATCGTGGTGACATTAAACTTACTTAATAGAATCGTAACCACTGCGAACATGCTTGTTTCAAAGAACGTTGAAAGGCCCATTGGCACGCCGATCTTTAGTATCTCCTTACATTTATCCCACGAAAATTCTTTGAAATCGGCAAATATCGGGTACGATGAGAAAGGTTCTTTGGTTCTGACGATAAACACAGTCATTACCATAATCCCCCAGTACGTTATTGAGGTTGCATAACCTGCCCCCGCCCCACCAAGGTCTGGGAAGCCTAAGTTTCCAAAAATGAGCACATAGTTTAAAAAGAAATTCAATGGCAGCGACAAAAGCATGATGATCATGATGACTCGTGTTTTGCCAAGGGCATAGATAAATGATCGTAGTACATTAAAAATAAATAATGGCAGAATTCCATAGCTAAGTCCGATTAGGTAATGAAAAGCAGTATCTCGAACACCAGCATTTAGATTCATTTTGTCTAAAATAGGGTCTAACAAAAAAAATCCAAAGAGGATAACTACTAGCGCAATCAATATTGAAAGATAAATTCCATGCTTCACAACGGATGCAACTTCATGGCTCTTTTTTTCCCCAAAGCGTTGGGCGGCAATGGGTGAAACAGCAAGAAGAATCCCGCTTATCCCAGTAAAAATGGGACTCCAAATGGAGGAGCCAATCGCGACTCCAGCTAACGCCGTAGAGTTGTACTTCCCCGACATAATTGTATTAAAAAACACCATCGAAAACATGCCAAGCTGTGTAATTAAGATTGGAATTAACAAGATACATATTTGCTTTGTTTTTTCCTTTAAGGTAAAGGTTTGCTTCATATATAGATTCTCCTTGAAAAATAAAAATCCGAACCTTCATTATACTCTATATTGGATGAATATTCCTCATTTAATTTGGAGAGCCATTAAAGAGACCATGTTATAAAAACACATTCAGAATGTTCCTATTTTTTTAAATAAAATGAGGGTGGATGTAAAAAATAAGAAGGTTACACCAAAAACTGAGGAGGTTTTGTATGCAACAGGATCAACAAACAAAAGAGAATTTAGGTTCCATTATGCAACCCGAATTTGCAGGAACGGATGTACAAAAAGTGAAACAAGAAATTCAAAAAGATGTAAGCCAAGGACAAGGTGCCATGACATCCCGTGAGGCAGGAGCAATGCGCGATTAAAAGAACATATCCTTTATCGAAAAAAAAAGGGAATGCCGCAGCAATTCCCTTTTTACACTTACCCCTAGAAATAATTAAATGAAGTCAATTTATTTAATGACCAACCACTTTTCCAAGGCCACCCGGCTTGTCAGAGGGTCCGCACCTATCGGTTGGGGGATCAGGTTAAACACCCGAACTTCCCCCGCTGGTAAATAGACGGAAAAATTCCGCTTAAATGGTAATTATCCTTAAAATAAGCTTAAATAGACGGAGAGATTCCGCCTATTGAATCGAAAAATTCAAAAATGAGGGATTTTGCTTTGCATAGTCGGAAATCCTCCCCTTATTTACCCCCATACGAGCTCCATTCTTAAGATAACCGGAAAATTTCCGCTTATCTTACCTTCGCTGGTAACTCGATTAAGGACAAGATTTCTGCTTTTTTTTAATAGACTTCTCTTTACGTGATTTCTATCATCACTTTAAACCAATTATTTTTATAAACTAGTCTTAGTTCATAATTTAAAGTGAGTAGGCGATAAGAAATGGAAATACAAACGAAGGATAGATTTTTTTAAGGGCTACTCCGATCGGCAAGTGATTCTAAACTACTATGATGAGGAAGATTATTTGTGGAAGAGAGATGGCTTTCACTTTTATTCTCACCAAATACGAAATGACTAGCTAATATTTTTAAAGAAGGATGGGATATTCTTAACCATCCCATTAAGTTATTATGAAACCATTGTTAGAAACAATCATTTTCAAAATTACTTCTTGTTATGGAAGGATATGGAGCAGTTAGAGATTTATTTCCCATAATAACTTGATAAAAATAGGACCTCTAGGAAGAGCGTCCTATTTCTTTACGATTTTCGACGGATTATTGACTTTATACAAAACAGGAACATCCACTAAAAATTCTTCTTCCACATCTTTCCCTTTTCCAAGTTTCTTGGCAGCCACCTTCCCATCAAATTCAAGCTCATCACCGATAGCCAGTTCAAACTTTTTGAGTGTCTTGCTATGGCTGCACCAGGCTAATCCGACTTCAAGAGGATTTTCTTCTGAGACGACCTGTACATTTTCAAGGACGACCACCTCATCATTTTCTTCATTAAATGGATTGTAAACGAGTGCGAACTGTTTGACGCTAGCCGTAAAATGCACCTTATCAACCGGGAGATCAAGTTTAGGAGCCTTTGCTTTCTTCGGTTTTGGTTCCTTCGCTTTTGCTGCTTTTGGTGCCGCTTCCCGTTTAACAGGTTTTTCTGCCGCTGTAGATGTATCTTCTGTCATGACCTCACCAAGTATATTCACCTCAGCTGGTGAACCATCTTTGTCAGGCGTTTCTTTTTCATCAAAAGTTAATAAGCTTTCTTTTCCAAAGCTTGATTGCTGCATTTCTTTTAAATAAGCGGGGTGGATACATGTAAGATTTCCGTCTTGGAACTCAATCACTAGGGTGTTAATGTCCATTGCATTTCCATAAGTTTCGTAACCCTTAATAGTCACCAGGCGCTGATAATTTCGATCCTTGTACCAGAATTCTTTTTTCGCTTCGCGCGCAGAGGATAATCCCCATTCCTTCAATTTCTCTTTATAATGGTCGTTGTCACGAAACGATTCATAGTCACCTTTTGGTGGAATATACTTTGTTAATTCAGATTGCTCCAATTGAGGCCGCTGGATGATCATCCTGCCACTTCCTTCCGTTATGTAGGTAGTTTCATTATATTTTAAAGTATGACAATAAAAAAGGGAAAAGGGCTTTTCCACTCCTTTTCCCAATTCTTTTATAGAAAGGCTGTGTTAAACTAGTCTNNGGAGTCTTCGTGCCTTCCACTCCCAATCAACAGGAGTCAATAATCAGCATTAACCTTTAACACAGCCGTAAGAAATTAAAAAAAGGCTCTAAAAGAGAGCCTTTTCAGTACATTTATGTGGTTTAGATTATGCTTTACGTACGTTAGTAGCTTGTGGTCCACGTTGGCCTTGTTCTACTTCAAACGTAACTGATTGACCTTCGTCTAAAGATTTGAAACCTTCGCCTTGGATAGCAGAGAAGTGTACGAATACGTCGTCTCCAGCTTCGCGCTCGATGAATCCAAAACCTTTTTCTGCATTAAACCATTTAACTTTACCTTGTTCCATTTGTTGTATCCTCCTGCTGTGTGCTGTGCACACAATAAAATTACTACCCTTGTTCAAATCTTCCAGACAAAAAGCAGTTACGCCTTTTATTCCTTACCGACCAACAAAAATAATTCTCCCTTACTATAACAGAAGGTTGTACACAATGCAAATGCATTCAAGGAAATTATTATTTCTATTGTAAAATTTTGTAGGTAATTTGCCCTAACCTTTTGTCCTTGTGGTGCCAAAGATTTGAATTAAACGTTCAATTTTCCTAGAAAAATCAGTCTAAAAATTATTTTAATATAAGTAAAAACATTAAAGACAGATGCGTACATATAATAATTTTTAAAAAATTGCATCCAAACTAAATCAATTGTTTCAATTGTTGTAAACATTAGGGTGGTAGTTTCATACTTTTAAGAAGGAGTTGTTGTAGAAGGAATGAGGTGAATAGAAATGATTAAAATTAATCAGGAAACGATTCACGTGGACGATCTCAGTAACATCCTTACAACAAAAGAACAGAAAGACATCATTACTAGAATGGACAAATCCAAAGAAATTTTTCAGTACCAGTCAATTAGTCAATTGGAATTTGTGCTGCTGTTTCGAACAAATACACTAAAGGCCGCACGAGACCTTAATAATAGTAAGGTACAGTTTACGACCTTTGAATATGCCTTTTGCAATAAAAAGTATTGGACTCGATTAAATAATGGCGGTTTCCTCATAAAGCCAAATGTAAGCCCCACGGAAGCCCTTCTTGATGTCTTAAAGAATGGAAAGCTTTATGCGTTTGATTGTTCAACAGGAATTGCGATTGTCTTATATCTTGCTGCCCTTTATACCATTGGAAGCAGAAGGTTTAACCTCCTTTTTGACGGCCTTCTCTTATTGGATTGGCAATTTGATAACGATTTAAGGCTTACCCAAAAATATGGGGATGATTTCATCCCCGGTGATATCGTGCATTTTAATAATCCAGACGTCAATCCCAATGAATCCCATTGGCGTGCCGAAAATGTGATTTTCATGGCTGAAGACCAATACTATGGCCATGGAGTCGGGATTAAAAAGGCTGATACCATCATTTCCTTCCTAAATAAAAAAAGAAAGCCCAACGCTCGGATCCCTGCCTATCTCATGAACCTTATTACTAGACCCGTTTTGTCTAACATATATCAATCATAATAAGACCGCTGCCATAAAGCAGCGGTCAGTCTTTTGCTTAATAAAATGCCAAATCAATAGTTTACAAAAGCATCCTCTGCATTGACGGTTTCTTTGATGACTTTGTTGTCTTTTAGCCACTGGGCTGTTTTCTCCCATGTTTGCGGGTCTTGGTAGCCAAATGGTTTTTCTTTGGCGTCCATTAGCGGGAGGAGGATTTCTAAACTTTTTGTTTCGACATCCTTCTCTAGTGGTGATGTTTTATCTTCATGGTTCATTAAGGTCGTTAGACCGTCTTCAGGATGATCTTGAACGTATTTTTGCCCCTTGGTGATTGCAGCCATAAACTTTTTAAACAACTCTGGCTTGTCTTTTAATCCCTTCTCACTTGCGACCAATACTAATTCATAATAATCTGGCACACCGTAATCAGCAGGATTTAAGGTACGCATTGGATGGCCTTCTTTTTCTAACAATAATTTCTCATGGTTAATATAGCCGCCGATTAGGGCATCCGTTTTTTTCGTCGCCATCGCAGGAATAAGATCCCAGCCAACATCCACCATTTTTACCTTTTTATCATCTCCACCATCGGCTTTCACCATCGTTCCTACGATCGCTTCATCCAACGGAATCGATGGATAGCCAATCGTTTTCCCCGCTAAATCTTTAGGGGATTGAACCGGCCCATCCGCAGGCACCATAAGTTGATTTAGCGGGTGACGGACAATCGCACCAAATGATTGAACAGGGATGTCCTCACTGCGTGCCACGAGGACCTGTGGTTGATAGCTCATCGCCATGTCGATTTGATTAGCTGCTACTAGTTTAAGCGGATCATTGGTATCTGCTGGCATTTGGATATCAACATCTAATCCTTGTTCTTTAAAATAGCCCTTCTCCTCAGCAACAAATAGAAACGAATGAACCGCATTTGGATACCAATCCAGCATTAAGCTTACTTTTTGAACCTTATCTTTCGAACTGCCACTTTTTTCGGCTGTTTCTTTCCCGCAAGCACTTAATATAAGTAACAATAGACTTACCAGAATCAAAAAACTCTTTTTCATTTTTACGTTCTTCCTCTCTAGTTGTAACGATTTTTATTTTTTAATACCTGTTTTTCCAATAAACCAATTAATAGAAATAACAAGATTCCCAACATCGATAAAAGGAATATTGATGCAAAAACGGAATCTGCTTGTAAGTTACCAGACATTCTCCGGCTAAAATATCCTAAACCTTCACTTGCACCCAGCCATTCACCAATCGTCGCTCCGACGACACAATATACGACAGACAACTTCAAGCCTGAAAAAATCGCGGGCAACGCCATTGGCAGTTGAATTTTTTTAAAAATGGTCCAGCGGCTCGCTCCCATCGTTAACAATAATTCACGATATTCATTTCCACCTGTTTTCAAGCCATCATACGTACTCACGACGATTGGAAAAAAAGCAGTTAAAATGGTCACGGCAATTTTGCTCCAAATCGAATAACCAAACCACATAATAAAAATCGGTGAAATAGCAATAAGCGGCACCGTCTGTGAGATCACAAGGAACGGGTAAAGGACCTTTTCAATTGAACGTGAAAAATGCATTCCAACTCCAAGTATCAATCCACCGATTACGGAGAGCCCAAAACCAATCAAAACTTCTTTGAGGGTTGCGGGCAAATGCTCTTCAAACAACAGCTGTTTGTTTTCTAGCAATGCCCCCCAAATGGCTGAAGGAGCAGGCATAATAAATGACGGAATCACGGCCTGCCTAACTGCCCATTCCCATCCACTGATAAGCAGGAGGACCACCAACAAAAACAAACCGTACTCTTCTGTCCATCTTTTCAAACTAGCTTTCATTGTGAATCAGCATCTCCAATTCTTTTCTCATCGTTAAAAACTCAGATTGATAGATTAGCTGTGAACTTCTTGGCCTCGGCAGATTGACTTTAAGTTCTTTGATTCCCGTATCTTGCAGCACATACACTCTGTCGCTTAATAAAATCGCTTCCTCAAGATCATGAGTAATAAACAAGACCGTCTTTTGTAATTCCCCCCACAGTCCTAATAACCATTTGTGCATCTTTCGTTTTGTCATCGAATCAAGAGCACCAAAGGGTTCGTCTAATAATAGAAGTTCCTTTCCCGTCATCAGCGTTCTTAAAAAAGCAACACGCTGCTTCATTCCCCCTGATAGCTCGGATGGATAGGAACTTTCATATTCTGCTAAACCAAACCGCGCTAACCACTCTTTTATTTCTGGCAATCTCGCTTGTTTACGCTCCTTTGTAATCTCAAGTGGTAATAACACGTTCTCTAAAACGGTTTTCCATGGTAACAACAAATCCTTTTGCGGCATGTACCCAACTCTTCCTAATCTCTTACCGGTCTTTTGACCATCAAACAGAATGTCCCCCTGATTTGGCTCCAGTAAACCAGTTACCAATTTGAAAAGTGTGCTTTTACCTGATCCGCTGGTACCAATAACGGAAACAAATTCTCCTCGCCTCACATCAAGGGTAAGTCCTTGAAAAATGGGCTTTTCTTTTTCAAAAGAATAAGAGAGGCCTTGAATGGATAACATCGTCGAGTTAGACAGGCCACTCGCCTCCCTGATAAACCATATCCCAGAACATGTATTCAAACCGAGATGTTGTCAGGAAATGTTCTTCTAAGATGGCTAACTCCCGCTCTGGTTTTCCCTCTGCCAACCGATCTAATACATCAATAAGCCAAGTTGCTAATGAACCAAACTCATCAGAAGAGTACATTTTCACCCAATCTCCATAGAGGTGATGATCGATAGCATCAGGATAGTTACTTGCTAGCACTTTGCTAATCTCCCAATAGCTCCACATACACGGCAAGAGAGCAGATACTAGTTCTGCTAATGATCCAGTTTGAGCAACATTGAGCATATATCTGGTATAGGCTAAGTTGATTGGCGTTGGAGTGGTTTCCTCCAGCTGTTGAGCGGTAATCCCAAACCTCTCTGCATACTGCCGGTGTAAATCCATCTCTCCATGCAAGGTCTCATCCAATAGTTTCGCAAATGCCGCCATCGTCTCCACGTCTGTTGCTTTAACAGCCCCCAAAGCAAATAGCTTCGAATAATCAATTAAATACACATAATCCTGTTTCATATAGCGAATAAATGACTCAACCGGCAACTCCCCTGTGCCCATCCCGACAACAAATGGATGTTGATGGGTTTTGCCCCAAATATCACTTACTTTTTCAAAAAGTCTTTGGGTAAATTTCATTCCCCTACTGCCCCTTTCTCGTGTTGCACCACTCAGCGATGAAAACGGCTAACACTTTTGTAAAAGCTAATAATTGGCTAACTTCAACTTTCTCATTCACGGCATGTGCCTCTTCTAATTTACCCGGTCCAAAAATGGCGGTTGGAATACCGGCACGTCCCAGCCAACCTGCATCTGTAACCGTGGTGGACATCCCAACCTCTGGCTTTGCCGATAATAATTTTTCAAAGGAGTTCGCTAATAGCTTCGTTCCTGGATGTTCAGTATCTATTTCTAATGAAGGGAAAATTTCGCCTCTGTCGACAATCATCGATTTTCCACCCCACACAAATTGCGGCGGATTGTCACGAAGCCAGGGGTCTGCAGCTGCAACTGCTCCAATATGCTCTTCGATTTCTTTAATGACCTCTTCAAAGTCTTCATCTGGGTAAAAATGAACAGTAACCCAAAGCGTACAGTGATCAGCCACAAATGCTGCATGGCGTCCACCTTCAATCACCGCGGGATTAATCGTATTGGTACCAGGAGGAAAGCCTTCATAGCTTTTGGTAATTGCCCAGTGACGTTCTAACTCTTGAAGTCCAGCAATTATCTTCATCATTTTCTCAATCGCGCTTGCCCCTTGAACGCCGCCACCAGCATGGATCATCTTCCTTCTGATTCCATCATGGTAGGTCTCGTTGCTTTGAATGGTAATCCATCCCGTAATTACGCCGCCCTGCCCTTGAATATGTAAATCACTGGTATCTACCACAACCGCATAGTCAGCGGTATAACCTCTTTCCATGCATGCCAGGGTACCTGCCTCCCCAACCTCTTCGCCAATAACAGATTGAAATTGAAGATTGCCTTGAAGTGAAATTCCCAGTTCTTTTAAAAGTTTAATCGCAATCAGTGATGCTGCAAGTCCGCCCTTCATATCAGCGACACCACGTCCATATATATGGCCATCTTTGCAGTATGCTGAAAATGGAGACTCCTTCCACGCTGTAGAATCCCCCACTTCAGCGACGTCCACGTGACCATTTACAATTAAACTATTAAATTGATCAGGGGATTCCCCTAGTAAAACACCTACGACATTAGGATCTCTCGGATAGACATCCCACTTATCAGTGTGAAATCCCAGATCTTCTAAATATCCTTTTATAAAATCCTGCACCTCATTCGTATTCCGCGCAGGAGGACTTTCCGTTGGGAAAGCAATGAGTGTCGACAACAATTCAATTAATTCCGCTTCTCTCGCTTCTACTTCTTGTGAGATTTTACCAAGCAGATCCTCTTTCATTTGTTCACGCCCTTATCGTTAATTCCTGATGGTTGTGTCATTTTCATTAACAATCAATACTTTCTTTCTTAAAAAAACAGTTAAAATAAGGAACCCTAGCAGCGCCCCTGCAAACGAGCTGAAAATAAATAAGGGAATAAATCCAAATAATGTTGCCTTTTGACCAAGGAAAAGAGTAGCTATAGGGTAAGAAAGCATGGCACCAAGGATTCCTGTCCCTATTACTTCACCAATAAGAGCTAGATATAGTTTTCTAGTTTTCCAGAATAATAGTGAGGCGAGCAAGGCTCCCACCATACTCCCCGGAAAGGCAAATAGCGATCCTGTTCCCAACAAATTTCTAAGCAATGAAACACCAAAGGCCTGAGCGACAGCATAATAAGGTCCTAACAACACCGCTGATATGACATTCATAAAATGTTGAATAGGAAAGACCTTTGTAAAACCGATTGGAATATAGAATAGGTTACTTGTAAGTGTTCCAATCGCAATCATCATGGCTGTCAACGTCAATTTGCGAGTCTTATTCACGGATTAGACCACCCCTTTAAACATCACACTATTTCTTAATGCTTTCGCAGCTTCCACAGGGGATTCTGCCTGACTTATAGCCGTAATTACAGAAACTCCATCTGCCCCCGCATCAATCACGGACCGAGCATTTTGGATTGTAATCCCGCCGATGCCAACAATCGGCATTTCACAACCCTCATTTCTTAGCTTTTCAATCAGTGTCGTCCCTCGTGATGGCTTGGCATCCGCTTTTGTCCTTGTCGGAAACACAGGGCCAATTCCAAAATAATCTGCTCCTTCTTGGATCGCTGCCATGGCTTCTTCTGTCGTATGGACGGATACCCCAAGAATTTTGTTCGCACCGATTTTCTCTCGTACCATTTTTACCGATTCATCTTCTTGCCCGATATGAACACCATCTGCATCAATCTCCACAGCCAAGTCGATATCATCATTCACAATGAAAGGAATTTGATGGTTTCTGCAAAGAGTTTGGAGTTCTTTTGCCAGTGCATATTTTTCAGAACCAGTTCGTGCACTTTCCCCTTTTTCACGAAATTGAAAAAGCGTAATCCCTCCTGAAATTGCCTCCTTTAATACTTCAACGGGTTCTTTCAAACAGTTGTTGCTGCCCATAATAAAATAAACACGTAACGCCTCTCTCAAATCAATCATGACACGGGTAGCTCCTTTACAAGGTTTCTTTTTCCATACGCCCAATGGTTCGTAGGTCCATGTCCTTGACCAATTTCCAATTGATCTTCAATCGCAGCTTGAATAAAATCTTTCGCTGTCAAAACGGCTTCATAAACAGTCGCACCCTTAGCAAGTTCTGCGGTAATTACTGCCGAAAAAGTACAACCTGTACCATGTGTGTTCTTTGTATCAATTCGAGGACTTGTAAAGGTGTAATATTCCTTCCCATCAAACAATAAATCAGTCGACTCGGATTGATTTTCATCGTGACCGCCTTTAATCACAACGTGTTTCACACCTAAATCATGGAGTCTTCTAGCGGCCTCCTGTTTATCCTCTAAGGTCAGAATAGTCACCCCCGTTAGGACTTCTGCTTCCGGGATATTCGGTGTAATTACTTTGGAAACTGGCAACAAGCATTTTTTCATGGCAGAAATAGCTTCCATTTGCAGCAGTGATGCGCCACCTTTGGCAATCATAACTGGATCAATCACTACATTCTCCCAACCAAAAATCTTGATTTGAGCGGCAACCGCCTCGATGATTTCAGCATTGAAAAGCATTCCTGTTTTCACGGCATCGGCACCAATATCCGAGCCGATAGCTTCGATTTGCTTGACCACTGCCTCTCTCGACATTGGATAAACTCCGTGAACTCCTAATGTATTTTGGGCTGTTACTGCTGTTAACGCCGACATTCCAAATACATCTAATTCCTGAAATGTCTTTATGTCGGCTTGTATTCCTGCCCCGCCGCCACTATCTGAACCTGCAATTGTTAATGCTTTTTTCATTTAAATTACCCCACTTAATTAACTTTTTTGAAAGAACTATAAAGATTGATATCCTCATTTGAAACAAGTGATAATTGGTTTAAGAATTCGATTTGGAAACTTCCTGTTCCCTTTTCAGCTGTTTTCGCAGCTGCCTTTTCAGCGGCAACCTCATAGTATGTTAAAGCTCCCACGGAAGCTTTAAGCAGGTCCTTCTCCACTCCTGCAAACGCCCCAATCACTGAGGTTAACAAGCACCCCATACCGGTCACTTTTGTCATGATTGGGTGGCCGTTGTTAACAAGATAGCTAGTCTCGCCATCTGAAACGACATCCACTTTTCCTGTGATGATGACCACACAATTCCAAGTTTCTGCTGCTTTGATCGCAAGGCTCACGATATCCTCATTCGCTGACGACCCCGCATCAACACCTTTAATTTCCCACTTTTCACCCAGGACATTTGCAATTTCAGCCGCGTTTCCCCGAATCGCTGAAACATTGACTTCCCTCATGATTCGTTGCGCAGTTTCCGTTCGGTACGTGGTAGCCCCAGCACCAACCGGATCAAAGATGACCGGTACATTGGATTCATTGGCTTCTTTTCCGGCAATAATCATCGAATCCACCGTTTGTGGGTTTAAGGTACCAATATTCAAAACCAGTGCACTAGCAATCTTAGCCATTTCCGCCACTTCTTCAGCAGCATACGCCATCACAGGCGAAGCGCCTAAAGCGAGCAGCCCATTCGCGGTAAAATTCGTTACCACGACATTAGTGATATTATGTACAAGCGGGTTTACCTCTCTTACTTTTTCCAACGTTTCATATAAATTAATTTTTTCCATTGTAATCTCTCCATTTCTTTTTATAAAATAGGCTGTGTTTGGCACTCTGTTGATTGGAGTGCCTGGAACGGAAATCAACTGACAAGTTAAACACAACCAAAAAATAAAAAAACCAGGTCCATTAATGGACCTGGTTAGTAAGTCAGAGAAAAAACATTCACTTGGCTACTTTCCTACGCTGGTATTACCCAGATCAGGTCCAAAGGGTTAAAAACATAGCGTTTTCTCTCAGCCTGATAACAGGGCACCCCTAGTAGATCGATTAGTTTATTAAATTAAGTACATAATAACGCTATGAAACTAGAATGTAAAGAAAATAGTTACATACGATTGGTAGTTTACATAATATAATTATTTTTTGCATTTTTATAATCAGGTTAACATAATATTGTTACTGTTTACTGTTATATGGGAACGTAACAATAAAAGCAGTCCCTTTCCCTTTTTGAGAATGAATTTCTAACTGTCCTGCTAATTTTTCCAAGCTTCGCTGTACTAAAAATAAACCAATTCCTCGATTTTCTCCCTTAGTTGAAAATCCTTTCACACATAAGCTATTTATAATTTCCTCATCGATACCTTGTCCTGTATCATGAACCTCCAACACAAGGATATTTTCATAATAATCAAACCTTACCGTTACTTTTTTAAGCGGCTGGTCCGCGACCGCATCCAGTGCATTATCAATTAAATTTCCAAGAATCGTGACCACTTCATGTGTTGTTTCCTGCCTGTGCGGTTCTGGTAACAATCCTTCTCCATCAATGATCATTTCACAGCCTTTTTCCCTTGCAAAGCTAAGTTTTCCTAAAATAAACCCTGCTAATACAGGATCTTTAAAACGACTGACGACAAATTCTACCTCAGACTGCTGGTGATTCACAATTTTGGTAATGTACGTCGAAACCATTTGATAGTCCTTCATATGGACCAAACCTGAAATTACATGCAGTTTGTTCATGAATTCATGTGATTGGGTTCTAAGTGCCTCTGCATATAACTTGACTCCGGTCAATTGTTCTGCTAACTCCTTGATTTCAGTTTTTTCTCGAAAGGTGGCAATTGCTCCAACAATCTTTCCCTTCACGATTACTGGGACACGGTTGGTTAGAATGGTAATATGATTGATTTCCTGCTCTTGATCTAATTGTGCTTCCCCAGTCCCTAGGACGGTGGAAAGTTTGGTATTTGGCATGTATTCGTCCACTCTTTTCCCTAAAAATGGACCTTCAATACCGGCCATATGGAGGAGCCTAACCCCTTCATTATTAACGAGGGTGGTTATCCCATCTTGATCAACCGCCAGCGTCCCTTCCTTGGTTGATTCCAGCATCGCACTTCGTTCTTCCAACAGTTTGGCTATTTCACTAGGCTCCATGCCAAACAGAATCGATTTAATTTTTCTTGCCAAAAACAGAGCTCCTAGGATGCCAACTAAAACACCCACACCGACCCCAATCAAAATGATTCTTCTACTCTGTTCGATGGCCAGATTTACTTTTTCTAACGAGATCCCAACGGCAACGGCCCCTATTTGTTTATTTTTCTCATCAAATACAGGGACGAACGAGCGTAATGATAATCCTAATGTTCCTTCGGCAGTCGAAATATGCTCTCTCCCTTTTAATACCGGACCTTCATCTCCACCGACAAAATGCTGGCCTAATAGATTCCGATTAGGATGTGATTTTCTTATTCCATTCATGTCCATGACGACGATGAATTCAACATGGGTGGACCGTTTGATATCATTCGCATATGTTTGGATGTCCTTCTCAGCTTTTTTATTCTGTAACCCATTTATCACAAGGGACGATTGGGCAACAATCCGCGCAATATCCGTGGCTTTCTCAGCTTGCCCTTTCTTTGTTTCTTGTGAAATTCTGTTAGTGATTAATATCTCGGTAACAAACAATGCCATCACAACTACAATGCAAACTAGCAGGGTAATCGTCGTCTGTAAACGGAGTTTTGGTTTTCCAATCCTGATGTTCCAGTCCAACATGCTCCCTCCCATTTCACAAACATCGTATTTTATATTTACACTCCATATCGGTTGACTGGTCTTCCCACACCCCCGTAATGGATATGTATCTTTACTTTTCCTTCTTTTTCTAAATAATCAAGATATCTTCGTGCTGTTACCCGAGCCATACCAATGCCTTCAGCTACCTCCTCAGCAGAGACGGGTTCCTTCTCTTGCGAAAGAAAGTCGGTAATTTTTGTTAAAGTGTTCATATTTAATCCCTTTGGCAGGTTGTCTCTTTCACATTCTTCTTTTTGATCAATGAATAAGATGTGATCCAGTTCCTCTTGGGAAAGGGCCTTCTTTTCCGCTAATTTCATACGATAAGTTTTATAGTTATCTAGTGATTTTTTTATGCGCTCAAAGGTAAATGGTTTCATGATATAATCGAACGCACCTTGTTGAAGAACTCCATGGATGGTTTCCATATCGCTGGCAGCTGTTATGGCAATTACATCAATGGAGTAGAGCTCTGAACGAAGTTCTCTTAGCATCTCCAATCCACCCATATATGGCATATAAATATCGATAATGGCAAGGTTGGGCCGGAGCTCTTTGATTAATCTCAGACCCTCAATACCGTTTGCAGCAACGCCGATTATCGAAAATCCCTCCACCCGATCAATAAATTGGCGGTGTACTTCCCGAACCATCGGGTCATCTTCTATTAATATTACCTTTAACGGAAACATCCCCTGCTCCCCCTTAAAGAACTCTCATTTATATTCTTATCATGGCCTATTTTATCAAAATAGTAAATTAATCGATGATATTTTTTCGTTGTTTTATTATGTAATTTTTATAACAAAAGGAACAATAAGACCAATATGACCAAAATCTTACGATTATCTGAATTTTCATTTATTCTGTCAATAGGTAGACTGAAAGCGTTAACAGTTCTAATTAAACAAAGGGGTGTACGGGAAAATGAGAATTAATTTTAAGAATTTGACCGTCCAAGTATTATTGGGGATTGTACTTGGAATTGTGATCGGATTTCTGTTTCCAAAATTCGGTACAGAATTAAAAGTTTTGGCAGATATCTTTATCAAATTAATTAAGATGGTAATTGCTCCGATTGTATTTTTAACGATTGTCATCGGTATTGGTAACATGGGGGATTTAAAAAAGGTTGGACGGATTGGAGGAAAAGCACTCCTTTACTTTGAGATTGTTACTACCTTTGCGCTTGCAATCGGATTATTACTCGTCAATATCATTAAACCTGGATCTGGATTTAACACAGACTCCGTAAAAGGCGGAGACATTTCACAATTTACTGAGCAGGCAAAGGAGTCCAGTCATGGATTTATGGAGTTTATTTTAGGAATTATTCCTGATAATTTTGTTGGGGCGATGGCAAAAGGTGATCTGCTCCCCATTTTATTCTTTGCGGTCCTGTTCGGAATTGCCCTTGCTTCATTAGGACAAAAAGGGAAACCAGTCGTTGCTCTGTTTGAACAATTTACTGAAATATTTTTTAAGATTGTTAATATGGTAATGAAATTTTCACCCATCGCCGCCTCTGGTGCAATGGCCTATACAATCGGTAATTTTGGGCTAGGCTCTTTAGTCTCACTAGGTAAATTAATGGGAAGCGTTTATGCAACGATGTTTATTTTCATCGTATTTATCCTCGGGGCAATTGCAAAGCTTTATGGATTTAATATTTTGAAATTTATCGCTTATATTAAAGAAGAAATTCTCTTGGTGTTAGGTACATCCTCTTCTGAATCTGCGCTGCCAAGAATGATGGAAAGACTGGAGAAATACGGCTGTTCGAAATCGGTGGTTGGTCTGGTTGTACCTACTGGCTATTCGTTTAACTTGGACGGGACTGCGATTTATCTTTCGATGGCCGCGCTCTTTATTGCTCAAGCTTACAATGTAGATATTACACTTTGGCATCAAATCACCTTGTTAGGAATTTTAATGCTGACTTCAAAAGGTGCAGCGGGTGTTACCGGTTCAGGTTTTATTACTCTTGCTGCGACACTATCTGCTTTCCCTGTCATTCCCGTCGAAGGGATTGCCTTATTACTAGGTGTTGATCGGTTTATGTCTGAAGCACGTGCGATTACTAACTTAATCGGAAATGGTGTGGCAACAGTGGTTGTTTCCAAGATGGAGAATGAGTTCCATCCTTCAAGTGAGATCCAAACGGCAAAAGAAGATAAATCAATAAGTGCATAATCCGGTGTAACAAAATGGCTTGGAGGATTTCCCTCCAAGCCATTTCATTTTTTATAATCAATGCCCTGTTTTTTGGTACAGTACCGAATACTCTGGACTTTCTTAACTTTTTGCCAGTTCCATCAACTCTTTCAGTTCATTGGTAAATCCTTTGACCGCCCGATTTTCAACGACTGTCACTGGAACACCCAAAAAGCCATATTTTTCTACTTCCTTTTGGTATTCTGGATTGACTGATAAATCTCTTGTTTCGAAAGGAATTCCTTCCTCACTAAGGACTTTTTTGACCATCGTGCACTCAATACAGTCTTTAGTAGTATAGACAATTACCTGCTTGTTCATCGTTTCTGTTCCCCTTTTGTATTATATTCAGAAGACTCTTTTGTAAAAAAGATATGCTCCGCCTCTAATGATTCCCCGATATTAATGATACCAAATGAATAATTTTCCTGCCTTCTTTTGTCTGTTGGCGAACCAGGGTTGAAAATAAGGATACCTTGTTCATACTTTTTAATCGGAATATGTGAATGACCGAAAATGATGCAATCTACTTTTTCTTCTGCGAATTTCTGAACGGCTCTTTTTTCAGTTGTTCTTCCGGTGCCATGACCATGGGTAATACCAAGTTTATATCCGCATGCCTCTACGATTCGTTTCTCTGGAAACATGTCCTTGATGTCTTCATTGTCAACATTACCAAAAACCCCTACTACCTTTGCAAAGGTTTTAAGATGGTTATAAACATCGATTGTTTGCCAATCCCCTGCATGGATAATCAAATCTGCAACCTTAAGTTCTTCCACTAATCGTGGCGGGAAGGATTTAGCCCTTTTTGGCATATGAGTATCTGAGAGTACGATAATTTTCATAGCAGCGACTCCTATTAATTACTAATTATTAGATTATATCCCAAAAGGATGTCCTTTTCATTTAATACGTTTTCCAATAATCATAAAAGGCAAGTTGGGAAATAGATGCGAAGCTTTATTAAAAAATGTATCGATAATTGTCTAATTGCGCGCTTTCCCAAGGAATAATAGTGTTTAAGTCACCTATATTTTATTTCCCACGAAAATCCTTACATACAAAAATCTGATTATTCAGTCAATAAAAGCCGAACTACAACTCCTTTTTTTATACCCAAAATAAAAAAGTGTCCGCCAATGACGGACACAATGATCAAAGTGTTTATTAGTGGTGCCTGACACCAAGGTTTTTTATCTCATCATTACCCCTGTTAAGAAGGTGAGAAATACGTGTGTTCCGAGTTTGACTGTTGGCTGGACATGGGTGTCTTTTTGGGGATCAAGGCAGACGATGTCCATGGCTTTGACTTTTGGATGCTTAGCTGCGGTTAAAACCCCTTCTAAGAGTTCCGCCGTTGTCATCCCCCCCGGCGTTGAAGCCGGTACTCCTGGAGCATAAGCAATATCAAGAACATCCATATCGACTGTTAAATAAATCGTATCCACCTTTTCAGCCAACTCGTCTAAACATGCAGTAACCGTCTCTTCTATCCCTTTCTTCCTAGTTTCCCGGAGCGTGAAATAATTGACCCCTTGTGCATCAGCATATTGCTTTAAATCTTTTGTGTTAAAGAATCCATGCAGACCGATGTTATACATATTCCTGCCTTCGACCACACCGCTTTCAATAAGATTCCGCATCGGTGTTCCGTTAGATGGGCCGTTATCGGACATGTCACGTAAATCGAAGTGGGTATCGAACTGGAGAATCCCAATTTTCTCCTCGGGTTTTGCTTGCTGCATACCTTTGACCATCATCGCAGTTATCGAATGATCGCCGCCAATTGCACAAACTTTGGATTTCCTAAAATGCTCATGAAGGGCAGCAGACGCTTCAATGATATTGTCATGGCAGCGACGGATATCGGTAACATGCATAGGGACATCTCCGGCATCCAGTGCTATCATTTCCGACAAATCGATATCCTCGTCAAGGTTATAGGTAGTGAAACTCTTCCACGCGCGTCGGAACGCCTCAGGAAATTCCGAGGCACCCGAAGCGCTGATAGATGATCGGGACAGCGGAACTCCAACCACAACAAAGTCTGCCTCCTTGCTTTTTTCAGGACCAGACTCAGACGTTAGAGGTTGGATCCATTCATGCACCTTCGCCATCCCAACTCCTTCATCTGGTCTTACCCATGTAAAACTAGGGGGATTTAACTTAGGATAGAGAAAGCTCTTCAACTAACTGACCTCCCCTGACAACCACCTGACCATTTTTCACCACCGTATCGGTATGATTCACGCCATAAGAGTATTGCAGTTTCATATAATTCTCGACGTTAAAAATCGTAATATCTGCTTTTTTACCCACTTCCAAACTGCCAATTTCTTTGCCGCGATTAATGGCATGGGCCGCATTAATGGTCGTTGCTGTAATGACTTCTGCCGGTGTCATCCCCATTTTTAAACAGCCTAGATTCATAATGAATGGCAGGGATACCGTAGGTGATGACCCAGGATTGCAATCTGTGGACAGTGCCACCGGTACACCCAAATCGACCATTTTACGGCCATTTGCCGACTCCGCCATTAAAAAGTAAGCTGTCCCCGGGAGCAACACACCGACTACCCCTTTTTCAGCCATCGCTTTCATACCTTTTTCCGATGCCTTTAATAAGTGGTCAGCCGAAATGGCCCCAACCTCAGCCGCTAATTCTGCTCCTTCATAGGGCTCAATTTCATCCGCATGAATCTTCGGAATCAAGCCATAGCGACGACCGGCCTCAAGAATTTTCCTGGATTGCTCTGGAGTAAACACACCGTGTTCACAGAAGACATCATTGAACTCAGCCAATCCGAGCTCTGCCACTTTTGGAATCATTTCCTCAATCAACAAGTGAACGAACTCATCCGGATTTGGTTTGTACTCATTCGGAACAGCATGAGCGCCCATGAAGGTTGAAACCACATCAATCACATGCTTCTCATTGAGCTGTTTTGCTACTTCGAGCTGCTTTAATTCGGTTTCCCATTCCATCCCGTAGCCGCTTTTTGCTTCAACCGTTGTGACGCCGTGACGCAGGAATTGATTCAAGCGCTCATAGCTTTCCTGAAAAAGTTCTTCATGTGTCGCAGACTGTGTCCTTCTAGTGGTCGCATAAATCCCGCCGCCGCTATTCATAATTTCCATATAGGTGGCACCTTGAAGTCGCATGTTAAACTCATTTTCCCTGCTGCCTGCAAAAACAACATGCGTATGTGGGTCCACAAGTCCAGGAGTTACGAGTTTACCACTCGCATCCACCACTTCAACTTCCCCTAAACGATCCGCATATTTTCGGGCAAGTTCCTCATCCGGACCAACTGCCTGAATCACTCCGTCTTCCAACCAAACACTGCCATTCTCAATAATGCCAAGCTCAGACATGGCCCCCTTTACACGGGGAGCCTCGGAACTCCCCTGTAATGTAACGAGTTGAGAGGCATTTCTAATAAAAATTGGTGTACTCATTAATCTTCCATCCCCTCTGTCTTAGTCTTGTTGTAGCATAGGCATTTTAATGCCCTTTTCTTTTGCCGTCTTAATCGCAATTTCATAACCCGCATCGGCATGGCGGACCACACCCATGCCAGGGTCCGTTGTTAATACACGTTCTAATCGTACTTCCGCATCCTTCGTGCCATCAGCTACAATAACCATTCCGGAATGCTGAGAATATCCCATGCCAACCCCGCCGCCATGGTGTAATGAAACCCAGCTCGCGCCGCCCACTGCATTGATCATCGCATTTAAAATCGGCCAGTCAGAAACTGCATCGCTTCCGTCTCTCATCGCTTCTGTTTCACGATTTGGTGAAGCAACAGAACCTGCATCTAAGTGGTCACGGCCAATAACGATGGGTGCCGATACTTCTCCCGAAGCAACCATATCATTGATAACTTTACCAAAACGGGCACGATCACCATATCCAAGCCAGCAAATCCGAGCAGGAAGACCTTGGAAGCTAATTTTTTCTTGGGCCATTTTTACCCATTTGCATAAATGTTCATCATCTTTGAACTCACGAAGCAATGCTTCATCAATTTTGCGAATATCCTCCGGATCACCTGAAAGTGCTGCCCAGCGGAAAGGACCTTTTCCTTCGCAGAATAATGGACGGATATATGCTGGTACGAAACCAGGGAAATCAAATGCATTTTCCACTCCCTCATCCTTCGCAACTTGACGAATGTTGTTACCATAATCAAAGGTAACCGCACCTTTTTGCTGCATCGTCAGCATGGCCTTCACATGCAGTGCCATGCTTTGCTTGGAAAGTTCTACATACTTAGTTGGATCTTCTTTTCGTAATCCAGCCGCTTCTTCTAATGTGAAACCAACTGGAACATAACCATTTAATGGGTCGTGTGCAGAAGTTTGATCGGTTAATACATCTGGATTAAAGCCTTTTTCAATCATCAATGGCAAAATTTCTGCGGCATTTCCTAATAATCCAATCGATAGTGCCTTTCCAGCCACTTTTGCCTCGTGTGCTAATTTCAAAGCTTCATCTAAATCCTTAGTTTTCACATCAAGATAAGCAGTTTCAATTCGGCGGTCAATTCTAGTCTCATCGACATCAATCGCTAAACACACTCCATCATTCATTGTTACTGCCAACGGCTGAGCACCACCCATGCCGCCAAGTCCAGCAGTTAATGTGATTGTGTGTTTTAATGTACCGCCAAAGGCTTGACGCGCAAGCTCGGCAAACGTTTCATACGTCCCTTGGACAATTCCCTGGCTGCCGATATAGATCCAGCTCCCCGCTGTCATTTGACCGTACATCATTAGACCTTTTTTATCTAGCTCGTGGAAATGCTCCCAATTTGCCCAAGCAGGAACTAAGTTGGAGTTAGCAAGAAGTACACGCGGGGCATCCTTATGCGACTTCCATACAGCCACCGGCTTACCCGATTGAATCAATAAGGTTTCGTCATTTTCCAATTCTAACAATGTTTTCACAATGGCATCATAGGACTCCCAATTCCGAGCGGCCTTACCAATCCCGCCATAAACAACTAGATCCTCTGGTCTTTCTGCCACTTCTTGGTCCAGGTTGTTCATCAACATCCTAAGTGCAGCCTCCTGAATCCAGCCTTTCGCATGTAATTCCGTACCTTTATAATTTTTTATCACTCTTGATTTCGCTGTGTTTGTTTCCATCCATTCCACTCCTTTTTTCATTATCCATCTATTTTTATTATAAAAATAAAATCTTCTGAAAAATACGAAAGGAACATTAGATATAGGGCAATATTTATAGGTTTAAATAGAATTTATTTAGGTGGTTTGTTCAAATAACCAATAAAACTTTCATAAATGTATATTATTTTTAGGTTTGATTTATGTAAAAAGACCGCTCACTTTGATGATCGGTCTACAGTTTGATATTTCAAATTAATTATTAAATCAACCATACTCGTCCGTTTTATATAATCGAAATTCTTTAGGCGAAGCACCTATTAATTCCTTAAACATCCGGCTAAAATAATTGGCATTTTGATAGCCCACCAGGATTGAAATTTCTTTAATCGGTTTATTTGTTTCAATCAGCAACCTTTTCGCTTCCTTTATTCGAATCGCTGTTAGTGATTCCGTAAAGCTAGAGCCTGTTTTCGTGATCAACAAATGGCTGAAATAAGAAGGGTTACGGTCCACATAGGCTGCCACATCCTCAAGCCTGAGCATGCTGTTTGAAAAATTTTCCTCCATAAAGGTTATGCCGCGTTCAATTGGATCTTGTATCTGATTTCTATTACTGCTCTCAGTACCCAAAAATAATTTTTGAATAAATAAGATGAGATTTTGAACCGTACGATAAAGGACACGATCATATAAAATCGAATTGAAAATATAACGGTATTCCTGTTCATAGCTTTGATTCTCGTCTAAATGATACGTCTTCATATATCTTCTAACCTGGGCCAGGATACTCGTTAGTCTAATTCGGACCAAACCTGGGTCAGGGTAAGGATCGTGCAATTGCAAAAATTCATCATACAGCCAATTTTTTATTTTCTCTAAATCAACGTTAGTTAACATGTCGACCCACGTTCGTTGTTCAGGCGGAGCTAAAAAAGGATCGATATGGACCCATGCGGGTGAGTGTCCAAATTCGACCACTTGGCGGTACCCTTTATAATAGGTCAACTCCAGCATTTTCCTCGTTTGCAGATATTTTTGATTCAAAGTAACGGCTGATGAATTTCCCTTATGAACTACGACCGCTAGAGGCTCAGAAAATTCCTCCTCCCACTTTCTCATCGCTTTTTGACATTGCTCCGTGATATCATTACCCGTCTCAGAAAACAAAACAACGACCATGTCGTCTAATGCAAAAATTCCGTGAACATCCTTGAATGGATATTCTGCTAAGAACGAATGCAAAGTCCGGTTGGCAGTGATACTTTCCGTTTGAAAAGCAGCTACATGGTATATTTCTGCTCCTGGGTCTTGCGATAGTAATAAGGCTTCATATGATATATCTTTATAGGAATTTGCATGGTGAATTCCATCCGCCTGACTTTTGGACCTAAGCTTACGTGCGGCTTTTTGAAAGGCGCTTTTCACCTTGGTTGCCGAAAAAGGTTTAATCATTAAATCTAACGCTTGCATATCGATGGCCAGTCGCGCCTTTTCAAAGGTTCCTTCTGCCGATGTTAATAGTAAAATGGGGTCATAAATCTGCATCAGGTCACGAAAGGTGGACCAATCATCCTTCGTGATCATATCAAGTTCTATTAAGACAACATCAGGCTTCTCCTGTTCAAACCATACGACGAATTCCTGATAATGAGAAGCTGACAATATAGTGGTAACGGGGATGGAAGAGGTTTTCAATAACCATTTTAATCCTTCACGTTCGTTCAAATCGCGATCGGCAATCAGCCACTTTCCTTCCATCTTTTGTCCCTCTTTCATTCATAGACTTTTGATTGCTTAAGCCATTTTCTAAGCATTTTGGTAAATAATGTTTATTAGTGTTACTGCTCCCTATTATATCGATTAGAAATGATAACACCGAACATTAATCCAATTAAGATCGCCATTAAATGCGTGGAGCCAGTTGATAAAGACAAAAAATTGATTGTTATACCATAGCTTTTATTTACTAGGCTTAATAGGATCTGTTCCAGTATCAGTTTGTATATCATCAGATACGGTAGAATCACCAAAGGAATCGCCAGCCATTTGTGACCAGTTATGTATTTCGTCAATAGTAAATAAATGATGGCAAACAGTATAGCAAATCCATAAACGAACCAATTCAAATATTGGAGGATCGGACTAGGCCGATCAAAAATAGCCACTACATTAAGATACAAGATCCAAAAAATCGCAATAATAATAGCAAGAATCTGTGTTTTCAGCAAAAATTTCATTGGTAACAGCACCAGCCTCAAATCAAATATGTTATTTTATTTCTACCATAACGCAAATACCTCGTCTCTACAAATAAATAATTGAGACACTTCTAATAAACAAAAAAAGGACAAAAACAGTTACTCTACAGTTTTTGTCCTTTATATATACTATTTTTTAGCCTACGTTTAGGCCGAAGTCTGTTGCGATACGGGCTAGGCCGCCTTGGTAGCCTGAACCTACGGCCGAGAATTTCCACTCACCATTGTGACGGTACAGTTCGCCAACGATGATAGCAGTCTCAATCGAAAAATCTTCTCCTAAATCATAGCGAATGAGTTCTTGGTTCGTTTCTTCGTTAACGATGCGGCAGAATGCATTAGATACCTGACCAAAATTCTGACCACGAACTTCTGCATCATGAATGGTAATAACAAAGGAAATTTTTTCAATCTGAGCAGGGACCGCGCTAAGATTCACTTTTACTTGCTCATCATCCCCATCCCCTTCTCCTGTGCGGTTATCACCGGTATGTACTACAGATCCATTTCCACCTTCAAGTTGATTGTAGAAAACGAAATCCTTTTCAGACGTAACTTTTCCGTTAGATGCTAACAAGAAGATACTTGCATCTAAATCAAAATCATTTCCGCCATCATAACGATTGGTATCCCAGCCAAGACCAACAATGACCTTCGATAAACCAGGATTTGTTTTTGTTAAATCAATTTTTTGACCTTTAGATAAGGAAATAGCCATACAAACACCCTTTCAATCTTAATATTATCAATGTTTCACTTTAAGTTTACAAAAACAAGGAATATTTTTCTACTTTTTAATGACCTTCTTCTTAATAAATACAAGATTCACTGGTTTTGAGCATCAAAAAATGGTTAAGATAACTATTATTAATTGTTTATGCTATAATGAACTGCTAGCAAAACGGGAAACCCGTTTATTTTAAGTAAGGCAAGGAGAGATTTTCTAAATGATTAAAATTGAAATCCCTAATCCTGATATAGTGATTACGAAAAAAAATCAAGTTGGTGAAAAAGTAGAGGCGCCGCTTAGCAGCGTTTATGGTTTTACAGATTATAATAAAATTCCAAGAGACAAAGGCGGGATTATCCTTTTTTCAAACGCAAATGATGAATTACTGTTTGTCGGCAAAGCTAGGAAATTACGCCCCCGCGTAAAAAGACATTTCGAAGATTCTGTCTCACCGATCAAATTGCACCGTGATGAAGTTTATAAAATTGCAGTATGCGTTGTGGAAGATCCAATGGAAAGAGAAATTTACGAAACTTACCTCATCAATACGTTACATGCTAAATACAACATTGATAAAGTGTTCTATAAATAGTTGAAAGAGCGGGTTCACTTACGAAACCTGCTCTTTTTTTTAACTAATTTCTCCGTATTTCAAAATCATTTCTTTTTCAATATGACTTGCCCGAATGCCAAACCTCGGTTTAATCAAATTTACCTCTTCACCTAGCAAGATTTTAACAGCCAAATACGGGATGTTGATCCCCGATAAGCAGCTAAAGTGCATGCCGCCGCTCATACGCGGATTGACTTCCAACAGCTTGGGTTCACCATTGTTGTTGTATTTGACTTGAATATTAAATACATATGGCACCTTAAATTCTTGGTGAAAATCGTGAGCCAATTTTATAAGTTCAGTCTGCTCCACAATCTCCCTTATCCTTCCATCCCCCTTCATTCGAGGTATGGCGGCATACAATTTATCTTGGGAGGATAGGCAATCGATACTATATTCTCTGCCTTCTAAAAATTCCAACACCATTAAGTCAGGGAATGTTTCTTGCTGACCTAAAATTTCGCAGGCATAGTGGTAAGGAATACGGTAGCTCGTTCCATGATTGAAAAGCTGGGTAATTGAATCAATCTGGTCTTTAATGACACGAAATCCGTTCGCACCTTCACCAATCACTGGTTTAAAACACACAGTATGACCTTTTTCCTTTAATTGTTCATACGCTATTTTAAACGCTTCAAGATTATTAACGACGTGATAATCAGGGATCAACGAGTTTGCCGGTCCACGCGTAAACATTTGATATGTCTCAGCTTTATTATCCATGCTCTCCATGAGACTAGCATCTGGGCAAACTAACACCTTCACTCCCAACTTCTCAAATTGACTCAGTCGTTTGGAGATGAGGACATTTTCCTTCCGCGGGATAAAAATATCAATCTCGTGCCGTTGACAAAAATCAAGACAAAAATCAATATATTCTTCCCCAGATATATCCGGCTCGACGAAGGCATAATCACAATTTTGTAAATACAGGGCATCCTTGTTCGGACTGGTTCCATAAATAATAAATTTTCGCTTTTCTTCGTTATCCCGAATCATGTCGATGAAATGGGAAACCGTTGTAAACCATCTGTTAAACCAAATCTTCATTTCAATCCTCTTTCTTGTTGTAATAAGACCTCACTCATTATTGTCCTTCTCGACATTTTTTATAAGCAAAATTTTACAAAAAATTCATTTCCTACTGCAATTCTTCGAAAAACAACACCTATATTCTGTATAAACGCAAAAAAAATGTTCTGCAATGCGACGTAAATAAATACTTTTACAAAATAGATTTTGAATTTAAAAAAGAGACAATCGCCCGAACGATTGTCTCTTTACTATTTTTAAGGTATGAATCTTAATGATTTATCATTATTAATTATTTACATGCACTTTTACAATTTTCTCGATCATGGAATAGATGTTTTTATGGTTGTTTTTTGCAATTTCTACATAATTACTTGTAACTTTTAGCAAGTCGTTACGACGCTCTCTTACAAAGAGTACATAATTCTCACTATTTTCCACAAGGTTATTATCAAATCGATCCATTAGATCGAAAGATAATTTAATTGGGGTTAATGCTAGATTTTCTACACGATCAGATACATCTCGAAATTGGTCTGTAAGCTCTGGAAAATCAATCTGTAAGGCATCATTTTTTTCATAAAGGGCGCTTACACTATCAACGATTTCACTGTTGGTCCTTTTTGATTCTTGATATAGATTTAAAAAAGAATTTCTAAAGTCTTTATTAAACTTAATCGTTTCTTTTACAGTCTTTAGATAAACTTCTTCTCCACTTTCTTGTAGTTTCTTTGTCCAATCTAACGATAGCGCGAATTGATTCCATATTGTGTCTACAAATGGCATGACTTGATAACCCTCTTCCTTAACTACAGCTTTCTTTACTTGCTCACTTTTTTTTGACGTTGTACTCATTTTCATTCCTCCTCTTGTCAATGGTGCCTTTCTCTATTGGATCCTTCCTTTTAAATGAAGGGATAAAGAGCTTTAGTAAATTAGAATACGTTTTGAGGAATTGATCTAACATTGATTGGTAGGTTTCTAATTGATTTGCATATCCCTTTAAGTATGTAACTCCTACCTCTGTGATTTTGTAACACCTCTTTGCCGGACCATTTCCCCTAGTATCCTATTCAGATGAAAAAAGGTTTTCCTTGAAGTGACATTCTACTAAGAATTAATAATATAAAGGCAGAACAAAATTCTTTGATGGTTGAATGGTTTTATTGGCGCTATCTTTTGCATTTGGATTTTCTCCTTAATTCTTCTATATATGTAATTTACACCTATAGGGATATTATGTCAATCATTTAAATTATTTGATTTTTAAATTAATTATTCATAAAAATTCTGTTTTATCCATCTATTATTCTCTTTCATCCTCAAATAGAATGTTATATCCAAAAATTCAGACAAGTGCAACAAATATACTGTAAAATAATCTCAAATAATCAGTCTGTTATAAGACAATAGTTCAGAAAGGCGGATATTGATTAGGATCAAGTCATATCAAAAGATTTCTAGTTCGATTTAAGTTGAACCCTTAGTGATTTTGGATAGTTTACTGCAAATAGAAAAGTATCTTTTGAAGTAACCGTAACAATAAAAAAGATGAGGAAGACTTATTATGAGCGAACAAGAAATGAAGGAACTGAAAGCTTCTAATCATAAAAACTATCAAAAACTATTTCCGCCAAGTGTTTGCTTCTATTGTGGTTCCATTATAGAAGATGAACATGAATCGTCCATGACGAAGTGCCAAAATTGTTTAAGTAAGGAGAAGAGTAGATAAAGGAAAAACACTTACTTGTTTTGAAAGCGCTTGATTTAACAAAACTATAGAGATTTTTCCTTAGAGAAAGGTTAGTACATTTAATAAATTCAACTAAAGGAGATGAATTGAATGTCCAAAATTCTTGTAGTTAATGCTGGAAGTTCCTCATTGAAATATCAACTATTGCACATGCCAGAAGAATTTATAATAACAAAAGGTATGGTGGATCGGATCGGTTTAAAAGATTCAATGTTTACTATTGAAGTCCACAACAAGAAAATGAAATTAGTTCAAACGATCAATGACCATCTGGAGGCAGTTAAAATCCTATTGCATAAGCTGATCAATTTAGAAATTATTTCATCGCTTGATGAGATCGATGGGATTGGTCATCGAGTTGTTCATGGGGGCGAAAAATTTAGTGAATCGGTACTGATCAACGATGATATATTAAGAGAAATTGAGGATGTATCGGAGCTCGCGCCGCTTCACAATCCTGCCAACCTTATCGTGATAAATGCGTTTCGTGAAATATTGCCTGATGTACCTTCAGTAGCAGTATTTGATACTGCTTTTCATCAAACGATGCCAGAACAATCTTTTCTTTACAGTTTGCCATACGAGTATTATCAACAATATGGCATTCGTAAATATGGATTCCACGGGACAAGCCATCAATATGTATCACAACGTTCCGCAGAGTTGTTAAAACGTCCAATAAGAGAGCTTCGTCTAATTTCCTGCCATCTCGGAAATGGAGCAAGCCTTACAGCGATAGATGGAGGTAAATCAATTGACACGTCGATGGGATTTACGCCGTTGGCAGGGGTGACCATGGGAACACGTTCAGGTAATATTGATCCAGCACTGATCACCTATATCATGGAGAAAACAGGTCAGAGCGCTGAGAAAGTGGTGAGCATTTTAAATAAGGAAAGTGGCTTGCTGGGGATATCTGGTTATTCAAGTGATCTCCGAGATATTCAGGTGGCAGCAGAGAAGGGACACAAACGGGCAGAGCTTGCGCTGCAAGTGTTTGCAAAAAGAATTCAGGAATATATCGGGATGTACGCGGTAAGGATGAAAGGTCTTGATGCGATTATCTTTACTGCTGGTATTGGAGAAAACAGTGACCTTATCCGCGCTCGTGTATTGGAAGGTCTAGAATTTATGGGCGTGTATTGGGATCCTAGCCTTAATAAAGTAAGCGGCAGAGAAACGTTCATTAGTTATCAGCATTCACCGGTCAAAGTGATGGTCATTCCGACTAATGAAGAAATCATGATTGCAAGGGATACGTCTCGTTTAGGTATTCGTGAAAGTTTACTGGTTGTATAGAATTTTATAATATAAAAATATTTTTTATCTTGTTTTCGGTAAACTTGTAATCTACCAGATGAAAAAGCTAGCGTAAAGGCCAAACGTTGATTTCTATTCTGAGGTCGGTTTATCACTGCTTAGGGATAAAACAAAACCTTTTCACACCTATTTTTGCGATGAGCCACACGTCAGGCTGGATCGCTCATATTTTGGAACAGTATGAAAACAATCGCTTAATTCGCCCTCGTAACGACGATTAAGAATAATAAATAAGATTATAAAAAAGCTAGATAAGACATTTTTTAATAATGTGTTTTGTCTAGCTTTCTTTTGTCTAGTTTGATTATCTTAAATTTTATAATATACCCGTTAAAAATTGAGCTTTAGCAGCAGCTATTTAATTTTTATATCCACTACCTATTCGATTACGGATTAATGAATGTCCTTTTTCTTAAACCGACCACCATAAACTGCAGAAACATCTGAAGTAATGGTAAATGCTTCAGGATCTATCTCCTTAATAATATCTTTTAGCTTTGTATCCTCTAGCCTTGTAAAAGCACATAGAATAACACGTTTATCTTCACCGCTGTAAGAACCTTCTCCATGGAGAAAAGTGACGCCACGCCCTAATCGTTCTGTAATGGCATCTGCTATCTCATCGGTGTTATCACTAATGATATATTTGCATTTCATATCACCTAATCCTTTTACCACGATATCAATGGTTTTAAACGCAATAAAATAGGTAAGCATTGAAAACAAAGCATTTTCTATAGAAAATACAAAGGCAGCCAATGAGAAGATAATCACATTCACAGCCATGATGATCTCCCCGACTGAAAATGGCACCCTTTTTTCAATTAAAATAGATAATGTTTCAGTACCATCTAAAACTCCTCCATTTCTGATTGCTAAACCTACCCCAATTCCACATATGACACCGCCAAAAACAACTGACAGAAGCTGATCATGTACCATTGGGTCTATATGATGCATGAATGAAGTAATCACAGAAAGAGCTATGATTCCATAGAGCATACTAAAAGCAAATGTTTTACCGATTTGCTTATAACCTAAGAAGAAGAAAGGTAAGTTTAAAATGACTAAAAATATACTAAGGCTGATTGAAGTAACGTGACTTAAAATCATGGATAAGCCCGTCACTCCACCGTCAATTATATTATTCGGAATTAAAACAGCTTCTAACCCGTAAGCCATAATACTGGCACCAATTGTAATAAAAAAAGACCTTTTGACAACATTTCTTACAGATAATTTTTTATGATTTATTTTCTTTTTTTCTTCACTTGTATTCATAAAGCTTTACCCCTTATATTTATATATTTTAAAAATCACAGAGAATATGTGTTTTTTTCAAGACATAGCTTGTTAGATCGTATATAAAAATTCAATTAAACATGAGTAAAAAATTATTCATTTGTCATGAAAACACAAAAGGAGCTTGTTACCAAATAGGCATAATAATCCCATGGTGACAGGCTCCTTCATATTAGCACGTAATTTTATTCTTTGAAATTGTATCACATAAGGGAGAAATATTCACTTTTGTATAATTAAAATATGTGTACTGGTAGTTCGACTAACGCACCCGTTGGAATTATAAGGTCAGCCAGATAAGAAAATATTACTGGTTGACCTTATTTTATATTCGGTCCGGTACTTTTTATTTTAAAAAAACTCATCTTACTCTATAATAACCACAAAATTATTGAAGAATCTCCACATTTGCAGTTTTCCGTAAATATCCCACTGGCAATGGAGTCTTAAAAGCAAATTGGGTGAATCGAACTAAATTTTCGATTCACCCAACTAATATGTTTTAGGTTATTAATATAAGATATCAATGAAAGACTGAAAAATATAAGTGACCCATTTGTTTCCTTCGAACTATTAATGAATCAAAATTGGACCAACTAATTCTTTTGGATTTTCGCCTAATGCCAACTTGCTAATGTTGACATAGGTTACTTGTTTATACTTTTTTAGAACCTGTTTTAATTCAGAGAATTTTTCGTCTGTTTTTAATTTTTCAATTTCACGATGGTAGATGGACATTACGTAGTCATCCAGGGACTTAGGGTAGAAATCACTTGTGTTTTCATCCATAATGACTGTTCCCATATACTGATATCCACAATGCAATTGACGTGTTAGTTTTACGATATTGATAAATTTTTTATAAATAGAAGGTTTTGTTGCATGTAAGTTTTCGATAGCAAGTTGTGCATTTCTCAATTCAGTGTAATTTGATTGTCTGATCATAAGATCTTCCCCTTTGTTTCACTATTAATCCCATGGTTTATCTAGTGTAAGTCTGGCCACAAGTTCTTTATTTTGTGTTCTTTTTAACTTACGAATTTCTTCGCGCTCTTTTCCCGTTTCATAAAGAAATTTCTCTTCCTCTGTTTCTGGAATGACTTCAGGCACTTCCAACGGTCTTTTATTTTCATCTAGAGGGACAAAAGTAAAAAATGCAGTAGCAGCAATTCTTCGTTCCCCGGTTTCAAGATTCTCTGCAATCACTTTACAGAAAATTTCCATTGATTTTGTACCTGTATAGCTGACAAATGACTCGATACAAACTGAATCACTTCGTCGGATTGGTTTAATGAAATTAACGGAGTCTGTCGATGCAGTAACACATTCCTTTACCCGTGAATGCCTACGGGCGGAAAGAGTCGCGCAAGCATCCATCTTCTTCATTAGAACTCCACCAAATAATGTAGAATAATTGTTCAAATCGTTAATGAGCACTTGATCGGTTTGAACAACACGTGTGTTTTTAATTTTTTTTGCTTCCATTTATTTTCTCCCTATATATATATAATGTTTTTGAAGCGTTCGCTTCTCATACATCACATAGGTGATTATAATATAACCACAGTGGAAAGGTACAATGCCAATAATATATGGAATTCATAACAAAACTGTATGGAAGCGTTTTTGGCAGGAACATTAAAAGACAAGTAAACCATTCCCATCATATTCCAATTTAATTCTAGGTCCAGTACTAGAATTTATAAGAAAAACATGAAAATAGAAAATTAACTGATCCTCATTTGTTCATTATTTCAGGAAATATCTAACTGGTTTAATTAAGATAACATCTCCCAACACTAAGAAAAGCGGAAGAGAAGTATGAAGAAATTGCTCAATATAGGGTGATAAAATGGAAGCGAAAAAAATTAGTGAAACGCGTGTAATTCATACCGATCAGGTGTTGCTTAATGATTTGAATAATTATGATACATTATTTGGCGGGGTTCTTATGAAGAAGATGGATGCATGTGCGACACTTTCGGCTCGCCGGCATTCACGAGTAAAGCAATGTGTTACGGCATCGACAGACTCCGTTAATTTTCTACACCCCATTCAGCAAAGCGATTCGGTTGGTATCGAATCATTTGTTTGCTATACAGGTAAAAGGTCGATGGAGATTTTCTGTAAAATAATTGCTGAAGATCTCGAAACAGGGGAACGGAAAATTGCCGCTACAGCTTTCTTTACTTTCGTCCCTCTAGATGAAAATAAAAGACCATTGGAAGTGCCAAAAGTTATTCCAGAGACAGACGAAGAAAAATTTCTTTACGAAACCGGAAAAGAACGCGAAAAAATCCGCAAACTCAAAAGGGAGCAAAATAAAGAACTGGTATCCAGACTCTCACCGAAAAAAGCATGTACTTAGGGGGTTGAAACATGTTAGTCTCAGCAAATTATGAAGATTTGATTGACGCAAAAATGGCCATTGAACACTTAGGTGAAACAAAACCATCAATTTATCATATGTTCTTAAATATCATTGAACTAACTCGTAAACTTAATTTTGGATACCAATATATGGGAGCATTACTCATGGATGAAGACCCAAGCGAATTTAAGCCGGTAGGACAAGATGATTATGTTTTGTCCGTTTATCAAAAGGAAATCGAAAAGTTAAAAAGGGACCAAAAATTTTCTGAACTAAAACAGTTGCTAAAAGAGTATGAACAAGTGAGTTATGCTAATATAAGCAAGTTAGCATTAGGAAACCCGCCAAGGGAACTAGCCGGTCCAACTGTGATTCATTAATAAAACGAGGCTGTGAGGAAATTCCCCTCCAAGCCTCGTTTTGTTTGTAGACACGGCATAAAAATCCATTGCTGAAATCTTCAATAATAGATTATGAATCACGGTAAGGATGCTTCCGACAGCTTCACTTTTGCAAACCGGATAAATTCTTTCTCAACCTGTGACATGTATGCATTCGTTTTCCAGATCAAGGCTAAACTCCATCGGATTGTCGGGTTGGTTATTGAGATTGTTTGAATATCATGTGTTAAATCCATACATATACTCTCAGGCAGCAAGGTAATACCCAAATTAGAAGCAACCATTTCTTGGATAAAATCTAATTGTGATGTTTCCGAAATAATGGTCGGTTGAAAACCAATTTCTCTGCATGCAGCAATAACCAGACTCCTTAATTCAAAATCTCGGTTAAACATAATAAAATTTTCTTCTTTCAGCTCTTGCAATGACACTTCCTGTTTGCCGATAAAACGGTGGGAGGCGGGTATAACCAGTTTTAGTTTCTCATTAATAAACGTATAATAGTCAATACTTTCATTTTTGTCAGGGAGAAAGACAATACCAAAATCAAGTAAACCATTGACAATCTTCTGTTCAATTGTCTTTGATCCGTCCTCTTCCAATTGGAACGTAACTTCTGGATATTCTTGATGAAAAGAAGCAAGAAGTTTTGAGAAAAAAGTAGAATTGGTTACTGTAGGGAGCCCGATACGGATGTGTCCTTTTTTTGGCATTAACATCTTATCCATTTCCTCATCCAATTGCTGCAGCTGTTCTTCAATTTTTAATGCATGTTTTTTTAGGACACGTCCTGCATCAGTTAAGATCAACTTTTTCCTAGTTCGAACAAAAAGCTTTGTACCAAGTTGGTCTTCCAATGATTTGATAGTTCGGCTAAGGGCAGGCTGGGTAATGAAAAGATTTTCTGCTGCACTGGTAAAACTACCAGTACGCGTAATTTCAATAAAAAATTGCAACTGTTTAATTTCCAATTATAATCAAACACCTTATATTTCTTTTTCAATGCTAGACTAGTTTACCACAAATTTTTCTTTAAAGACACGCACTTGTGTCATACCCAAAAGGGAAACTTATTTAAGTAAAAACAATTTAGGGCTACTCTCGATTTTACCCTAGAAAATTTCCAATACTCTGCTGCAAAAAGAAGAAGACTCCATTTGAGCCTTCTTCTTTAGATGTGGCTATGCTGTTTGATTGCCTCCTTAACCAAATAAACACGTTCTGGGCGCCCGACCGTTCCGTAGGCTAAATCTGCCTCAATTTTTTCCTCTGACATGAGATGCTCAAGATACCTTCTAGCGGTCGTTCTACTTACACCTATTTCTTTAGCAACTATCTCGGCCGTTAAGCCATCAGCAACCTTAGATAGAACCTCGAGTACCTTTTCCAGCGTCAGTGGATCAATTCCCTTAGGCAGATAAGGTTTATCTTTTTTGGATCCCTCTATTTCTTTTCGCAGCAGCTTGTCCACCTGTTGCTGTGTTACATGGAGATTTTCATTCTTCAATTCTGCTAGCTTTGTAGAATATTCTTGATACCTCAGCAACGATTGTTTAAACCTCTCAAACACTACAGGTTTAATAATATAATCAAAAACACCAATACTAATTGCCTCTTGCACTTTATGAATTTCTTTTGTGGCAGTGATCATGATCACGTCCATTTGCTTCCTTTGCTGCTTTGTTTCTTTAAGCAAATCAATTCCATTCATATCCGGAAAATAGACATCTAACAAAAGTAAGTCTGGCTGTAATAAATCAATATACGTCTTTGCCTCTAAATAGCTTGCCGCAATTCCTACTGTTTGGAATCCTTGAATCTGTTCGATAAACCGTTTTTGAATTTCTGCAATCCGTAAATCATCCTCAACTATTAACACTTCTATATTGGGTTTCAGATTCATTTAAACACCCCCTGTGTTTTGGAATCACAACTGTGAAAATCGTCCCTTCGCCTTCATGCGAGGAAAAGGTTATATATCCCCCTAAACCTGCAATTGCTTCTTTTACAAGGATTAACCCGATTCCGGAATTGCTTTGACGATTTTTTGTAGAAAAGCCATTTTGGAAAATTTTTTCACCAATGCTGTTGTTTATGCCTTTCCCGTTATCTTCAATTTCGATAATCAGATCTTTTCCTAAGTCGGTAAGAAACAGAGAAACTCTTTTTTCTACCTTCCCATTTTCTCTTACAGCATCAAAAGCATTATTAACAAGGTTACCGATAATCGTCACCAAGGTATCCCGGCTGATTTCTTCAGGTAAATCTCTAAAACTGCTGTCACGTTCGATTGTAAGAAGAATCTTCAATTCACTGGCTAAACTAACCTTTCCTAAAATAAATCCAGCTATAATTGGATCGGGAATTTCCTTCATTAAGAAACTAATAAATCCTTGCGCAACATCCACTTCTCTTGAAATGAAATCAATCGCTTCCTTATAGGAACCAAGCTGGATCAAACCTAGCAGTGTATAGAGCCGGTTGGAATACTCATGTGTCTGAGCCCGCAGGCCTTCGGCATATGCTCTAACATGAGACAATTCCTGAATCAAATTAGATAACTCTGACTTGTTTCTGAAGCTGGCAACAGCTCCAATTACCTCGTCTTTTTTATTAAAAATAGGGATACGATTCACCAAAAATATCTCACCCCAAATCGTAAATTCCCGATCATACTCTGCCAACCCTGTCCGAACTACTTCATATAGATGAGTATTTTCAATAATATCATCAATCTTCTTTCCACGGAGGAGAACGTTTAATGGAACATTGAGAATTTTATGTGCAGTTTCATTGACGACGGTTATTCGTCCATTCGTATCGATGGCGATAATTCCCTCATGGATGGATTCTAATATGGCATGTTTTTCCTGGTACATCCAGGCGATTTCTTTCGGTTCAAGTCCAAAAATAGCTCTTTTTATATTTAACGAGATTAATAATGCGGCTAGTAATCCTCCTAGTAAAATAATCATGGTGGTGATAAAAATTTTCCTTCGTATCTTTCCTACTTCTTTTTCAATATCTGTTTGAAGATAACCTACTGAAACAACACCAATTACTTTGCCCTCACTAAAAATAGGCGCTTTCCCTCTTAGAGAAGGACCGAGAGTTCCGATTGAATCAGAGATAACCGATTCTCCTTTAAAGACTCGCTGATTATCTCCACCCACCATTTTTTTCCCTAAACGGTTAGGATCGGGATGAGAATAGCGAATTTCCTGGCGATTACCGATAACAATAAATTCCGCACCAACCTGTTTGCGAATTTTTTCGGCGATTGGTTGAATAATGACAGAAGGGTTTTTATTAGAAAAAGCTTTTTGTATCTCAGGCATATTTGAAATGGACTGAGCCACAGATAAGGCCTTCGTTCCTTTTTCATGCTTAAGATTGGATTCCATAATATTTTTAAAGGTTAGTTCGAAAATCCCGCCGATGAAGATAATTACTATAAAAATGCCTAGCATTAATTTCGTATGTAATCGCATACATGCACCTCTACTTCTATCATATAGAAAAAAACTCCTTAAAAAAAGGAGTTTTTTGAAATAATCAGAACTTTTTGAATGTCATCCTTCTTCATTTATGACCACATTTTTTCCTCTCATCTTCATTAATACCGGAATCACCAACCAAAGAAGCGTCATAATTAAGAATCCTAATGAAATCGGACGAGTGAAAAATGGTCCAAAATCTCCATTGAAAATCGTTAAAGCCCGACGCAGATTATTCTCAACCATTGGCCCTAAAACAAGTCCTAACACTAATGGGGCAATCGGGTAATCATGTTTATTTAAGAAATAGCCAATGACACCGCAGCCTAATAATAGTAACAGGTCATAAACTGAGACTTGTACTGCATAAACGCCGAAAATAGAGATTGCAATAATAAGAGGAATTAAATACCGCTTTGGGGTCTGAATAATTTTTGCAAAAACCTTTACGAGCGGCAGGTTAAGTATGAGCAACATGATATTTCCAATAAACATACTAGCAATCAACCCCCACGCAACTTGGGGATGATCTTCAAATAATAACGGACCTGGCTGAACATTATACATCATCAGTGCCCCCATCAGGATGGCGGTTGTACCCGAGCCTGGAATTCCTAAGGTTAATAATGGAATCATTGCTCCGCCTGAGGCCGCATTGTTTGCCGATTCCGGCGCTGCCACACCAGCAATGGCACCCGTTCCAAATTTAGATGGGTCTTTAGCTATCTTCTTTTCTAAAATGTACGAAAAAAAAGATGCTAGAGTCGCGCCCGCTCCGGGTAAAATCCCGATAAAGAAACCTAAGATGGAACCTCTAGCGATTGGTGCGGCCGATTCTTTCAACTCTTCTTTAGAAGGGATTAAATTATTAATCTTTGCCATTTGTGTATCTTCTTCTTCTTTTTCTAAGATCGTTTTGAATACCTCTCCTAGGGCAAACAAGCCTACCGCAATCGTTAAGAATTCAATGCCTTGATATAACCAAGGGATATTAAAGGTAAACCGACCAATCCCTGAAACATTGTCAATTCCGATTGTAGCAAGCAGCAGCCCACTTACCGTCATAATCAATGCTTTCGTAACGGACTTACCTGCCAACCCACTAACAGCCCCAAGGCCTAATAGCATAAGCGAGAAATATTCAGCGGGTCCGAATTTAAGGGCTAGATTTGACAATGGTTTCGCCAAAACAATTAGGGCAATTAATGTCACGATTCCCGCCACAAACGACCCAATCGCGGCAATTGACAAGGCACTCCCTGCCCTTCCTTTCTTAGCCATTTGGTAACCATCTAATGTGGTCACTACGGACGATGACTCTCCAGGAGTATTTAATAGAATAGAAGTAGTCGATCCTCCATACATAGCCCCGTAGTATACACCAGCAAGGAGAATAATAGCGCTCGTAGCCGCTTGCTCAGGAGGAAGACCTCCTGTAATGGAAGCAGTAACAGGAATAAGTAAGGCAACACCGCTCATTGGGCCAATCCCCGGTAACACCCCGACAGCTGTCCCAATTAATACCCCAACAAAAGCAAAAATCAAATTATACCAAATAAGTGCAGAACCAAATCCGTGCAACAAATAATCCAGAGTATTCATTCTATCTCCTCCTTTCATCCTAAATAATATGGTGCCTGACACCATTATCTAATCAATTAAACCAAATTGGCCACCCTGGAAGTGTTCCTTTTAGGACTTCGACAAATATGAAATAAACAAAGGCAGAGAAACCTCCAGAAATGAATAGTGAGGTAAGCCATTTTCCTCGTTCCATTGTTTGAAAGCAGACAAAAAGAAATAGGAAGGTTGTGATCACGTAGCCCACGGATTCTAGCGTCAAAATATAAACGAGAGTGGCAATAAAAATGATGATAAAAGGCTTGTACTGCAATTTTTCTTTTTCCTTCTCCTGCTTTTTTCCACTAAAGGTTTCATAAAATAAGCGAATACTTAAGATCACTAACATTCCCCCGAGAAATAATGGAAAGATATCCGGACCCACTACACTCCCATATGAGGAGCTGGCAATATTCCTGCTTCCGATAATAAATAAGGTTCCTACAGTTAGAAACAATATAGCAGCTATACGATCAAATTTAATGTCCATTTAAATCCCTCCAATCCGTTTACATTAAAATATGAAAGGGAAGGAGAAAGTCCATCCTTCCCTCTTTAATTACTTCTGCATTCCTAATGCTTCTAATAATTGTTGAACTTGTGTTTCTTGGTCTTCTAAGAACTTTTTAAAATCTGCACCGTTTTTATATTCTAATTCCCAGCCTTGTGTCTCAACTTCCTTCTTCCATTCAGGTGATTGGACTAATTTATCGATTGTTTTTTCCCAATATGATTTTGCTTCCGCTGACATTTTTTCAGGTCCAAAAACTCCACGCCAAATTGTAAATTCTGCATCAACACCTTGTTCCTTCGCAGTTGGAACATCTTTAAAATCACCAGCTAAACGTTCAGATGAAGTAATTGCAAGCACGCGAACTTTACCAGCTTTAAGGAATTCTTTCACACTAGAGGCATCTGTTCCAATGACATCTGCGTTTCCTCCAAGTAATGCTGTAATGGCTTCTCCACCGCCATCATAGGAAACATATTTAATTTTAGTTGGGTCCACCCCGTATTTATAGGCTGGTAGAATCGAAACTAAATGGTCCATTGAGCCCGGTGCGGAACCTCCTGCAAATGTTAACTTTGCAGGATCCTTTTTAACCTCTTCCAAAACTGACTTTAGATCTTTAAATTTGGAATCAGTTTTGACAACAATCGCGCCATAGTCTTTCGTTAACTGTGCTAATGGAGTGGTATTTATATAACCGTACGGGCTGTTTCCTTCTTTCTTTAAATTGTTGATAATAATTGGCGGTGAATTGACAAACAACATATCGTTATTTTCTGCCTGCTGGGTGGCATATTCTGCCATAAATACGGCTCCACCACCGCCAGGCTTGTTCTCAACAGTTAATGGTTGTTTTACTAGCTTTGTTTCGCTTAGCACTTTTGTGAACGATCGAGCGGTTAAATCCCAGCCTCCACCTGCTCCAGAAGGTGCGACAACACTAATCGCTTTAGTTGGATAACCAGTTCCTGCCTCTTTTTTCCCTGAGCTCGCAGTTTCTTTACTGCTGCAAGCCCCCAAACTTAGTGCCAAAGCTCCTGCACACATAACTGCTGAAATTCTTTTCATCGAAAACATTTCATTTCCCCCTTTGTAAACGTTTTCTTAATTTTACAAAAATTTTTAAGATTTCATAGATTATTCATTTAAACGGCATTAAAAACTTAATTACCATTTTGTTCATAAAGTTCATGGTGTAAATATTGAATGATCAACACGTGAAAAACTCCTGCAATTACGGTGCAGGAGTACTGTTTTTTTATGAATAGAATACTTTTTTTATAAAGTCTCCTATTTCACCTAAAGCCTTCTTCGCCTCTGGTAATCGATCACCACTAATCTGCCAAACATGCCACATTTTGTCCCATATTTTAAAGGTGACCTTTACGCCTGTCTGCCGTGCTTTTTTTGCCAGCAGCTCCGCGTCACTTTGCAAAATTTCATGATTCCCTGCTTGGATAAATAAGGGCGGGAAACCAGTAAGGTCTGCAAAGACAGGTGAAATAAGCGGATGATCGAGGGGAGTCTTATGCCCTGAATACATTAGCGCGGCATCTTTAACACCTTGAATCGTTAGATAAGGATCCACCACTTTATTTTTCCGATAACTTTCCCCGCTGCTGGTTAAGTCGACCCATGGTGATAAACAAACTATTGCCCGTGGCAGCGGCTCATTCTGATCTCTTAAGACTAAGGTGGCTGCTACACTTAAGCCCCCGCCTGCTGAATCACCTGCAAAAATAATATTGGCTGGATCATACCCTTGACGCAAGAGCCAGCGGTACACAATGACGGCATCTTCAATGGCAGCAGGAAAAGGATGTTCCGGTGCGAGACGATATTCTGGAAAAAGAACCTTCATACCAGCTGCCTTCCCGATACTAGCTGCAAGTGGTCGATGGGTATTAGCTGAGCAAAATGCATATCCTCCGCCATGTAAATAAAGGATTACTTTTTCTTCCGAACTGTTTTCGGAGGAAATCCATTCAGCGTACAATCCTTCAATTTCCAATTTCTGAACCTTACAGTCTTTCGGCAGTTTAGCTAGCTTTCTAGCAACCGTGTCCAGCATTTGCCTTTTTTCCTGCATTCCCCTTTCTGAAATACCCTTCCTTAACGCTCGTTCGACCGAAAGTTTAATTCCTTTCTCAATCAAAAAACTTCGAAAACTTGCCATCTCCCAACCTCCTTTAAACCCAAATTTTGCTAATATCATTATACTAGAAAAACCTTCCAATAAAATAGTAAGGATTTTATTGTTTTTCGAAAATTTTGTAAAAATTCGTACGAATTCTTCCATTTCCTCCTGCCTGTAGTACAATGGAAGTATCTGTTAGACTTTTTCGGAGGTTTTTCATTTTATGAATCGATTGACCGACCATTTAATTATCATTTCATTTGATTGCCTTTCAGCTTTAGATTTTCCACTATTAACCGAACTCCCACACTTTCATTCCATTTTAAAAAATGGTGCCTTGGTCAAAAATGTCAAATCAATTTACCCATCGGTCACCTATCCTTGTCACTCAACAATTGTGACGGGTAATTATCCAAATCGGCATGGGGTCATTAGTAATACCCTTTTACAGCCTGGAAGACTTTCTCCCGATTGGAATTGGTACAGGGATTGTATACAAGGGACCACGTTGTATGATGAGGCGAAGAAAGCCAATCTGAAGACGGCTGCCCTATTGTGGCCCGTTACGGCGAAAGCAAATATTGACTACAATATGCCAGAAATTTTTGCGAACCGCCCTTGGCATAACCAAATTCTTGTTTCGCTGATGAGCGGCAGTCCCCGTTTTCAATGGGACCTTAATCGAAAATACGGACATATCCGTAAAGGGCTAAATCAACCGGAATTGGATGACTTTGTCCTAGAGTCAACTGTCGATACGATTAAAACTAAGAAACCAAATCTATTAATGGTTCACTTTACCGATTTAGATACACAGCGTCATTATCATGGGTTCTCATCCAAGGAAGCTCTGGCGGCAATCGAACGTCATAATTCCAGGCTTGGCAGGATTATCAGTGCCTTAAAAGAAAGTAGCATTTATGAGAATTCTACGGTGGTGGCATTAGGTGACCATAGTGCCTTAGATGAAAATAAAGCGATAAACCTCAATGTTTTATTCCATGAGCAAGGTTTGATCACCTCGAACGGAAAAGGGAAAATAATTAATTGGAAGGCGTATTGTAAAAGTTGTGATGGCTCTGCATATATTTACATTAAAGACATTCACGATACTGCAACATTAAGTGAAGTAAAACGATTAGTAGATTCCTTGGTTCAGAATCCAGAAAACGGTATTGAATCCGCTTTAACCGGTGCACAAGCTTCAGAAAAAGGAGCAGATGGAGCTTGTGCGTTTATGCTTGAAGCACAAAGAGGATATTTCTTTTTAGAAGACTACGAGGGGGAATTTATCAAAACCATTACGAAGGAGGATGTCAGCAAGGATCATAAGTACACATTAGCATGTCACGGCTATTCACCAGAAAAAGAAGAATATGGAACTATTTTTATGGCAGCTGGAAAAGGAATTCAAGCAGGCACCCTGCCTTCAATCCGTCTCATTGATGAAGGCCCCACATTTGCCCGTCTTCTTGGATTAGATTTAGGCCAGACAGATGGAAGGGTTATCGAAGAGCTTTTGAAATTTTAAAAGGGGGAAAATCTATGAGCCGGATGTCAAAGCAAGAAAAGAGCTGGGTTTTATATGATTGGGCAAACTCTGCTTATTCCATCCTCATAACCACAGCCATATTTCCATTGTATTTTAAAGCAGCGGCGAAAGAGGCAGGACTTGCAGCTTCGACTTCCACAGCTTATTGGGGCTATGCTAATTCATTTGCTACCCTCCTTATTTCGCTTTGTGCCCCAATATTGGGAAGTATAGCCGATTTCAAAGGATTAAAAAAACGCCTGTTTACCTTTTTCTTTACATTAGGAATTGTTTTTACCCTGCTGCTCGCAGTGGTCCCAAGTAATCAATGGCTTTTTTTATTAATTTGCTATATGGTAACCGTTATTGGGTTTGGGGGGACAAATATATTCTATGATGCCTTTCTAGTCGATGTAACGACTGAGGATCGGATGAATCAAGTATCCTCACGAGGCTATGCGATGGGTTATATCGGCAGCACCATCCCTTTTATCATTAGTATTGCACTTATTATATTATCCCAGCAAAGTTTCATCCCCCTATCTGTGACTGTCGCAAGTCAAGCGGCCTTTGCGATTACTGCCTTATGGTGGGGATTGTTCACGATACCAATGCTTAAAAATGTTCAGCAGGTTTATTATAAAGAACCAGTGCCAAACCCGATTTCCAATGGCTTTAAACAATTGTTTGACACCTTCAAAAAAATCAAATTGTACAGACCATTGTTTCTGTTCTTAGTAGCTTATTTCTTTTATATTGATGGTGTAAATACAATTATTACCATGTCGACAGCCTATGGTTCTGACCTAGGCATTACATCTACTAACCTCTTAATAATATTATTTGCGACACAAGTAGTGGCTGCACCATTTGCCATTTTATATGGAAAACTTGCCGATAAATTCAAAGGCAAAACAATGCTGCTCGTGGGAATCTTTGTTTATATTGTCATATGTACGTATGCCTATTTCTTAAAGACCACATTAGATTTTTGGATCTTAGCGATGCTCGTGGCATCTTCACAAGGGGGGATCCAGGCCCTAAGCCGTTCCTATTTTGCCAAACTCGTTCCAAAGGAAAATGCCAATGAGTTCTTTGGTTTTTATAGTATTTTTTATAAATTTGCAGCGATATTAGGGCCATTCCTGGTTGGATTCACGGCTCAGATTACTGGAAATACAAACAGCGGTGTGTTTAGCTTAATTCTTCTCTTCATTATCGGAGGCACCATTCTACTGCGCGTGCCGGAATCAACAACCATCACAAAATCGAATTCACTTTCTCAATAAAAATGACTAAGACCTCAATTTTGAGGTCTATTTTTTTTAAAAGTTGATTTCTGCGATTCGCTGATTAAACTCAAAAATTCGCCAATTGAACCCGATAATTGCTGGGAATAAAAAAAGAACATACCAAAGGCACATTCTTCGTCGAAAAAATTATTTTTTCATTAATTTTTGAATAGTAATTAAAACCTCATCCAAGACTTCCAAATCACCTTCCTGTATTCTTTCAACAACACAGCTCTTTAGATGTCCTTCAAGCAGGATTTTGGCAACACTATTTAAGGCGGACTGAGTGGCCGATATCTGGTTAATGACATCATCACAATATGTATCTTTTTCAATTAAGCCTTTAATGCCGCGAATTTGACCTTCAATACGGTTTAATCTTGTGACAAGATTATTTTTCACTTTATCGGAATGATGACTTTTACGATCACTTTCATCAAGTGAGCAGCATGGATCATCAATAAGCTCATTTATCTTTCCGACTTCATTTGACATTGCTCCGCCTCCTTTTTGGGATGATTATATCATACACCATTTATTTTAATTTCACATATGAATGATATATAAAAAAATGTGTTGCAATCCACAGAAATATTTTTTAACTTTTCTGATTATTTATTCTAGCTTTATTTCCTTATCTTCATATATAATATTTTCATAACTATTTTGAAGGGTGTTGGTTAATTTGGCAAACAAAGCTGATGTAAAAAAAATCTCTGTTAACTCAACAATTTCATTAAAAGGAATTGTCAAAGCCATTTTCAACGATACCGTTCATGTGCAGATTGGCGGTAAAATTATCACACTTCCAGCATCTGAATTGCTGATTGAAAAGCCAGTCCAATAGTTCATTTATCTTGTAAATCCAAGCAATAGCAGTAAATTAGTATTTTACTAAAGAAAAGCCCTTCACATCTTTTGTGAAGGGCTGTTAAATAAGCAAAAAATATTTCCAATCATTTATGATCTATTCCTCATTGGAAACACGCAATTGCTCTAATACATCTGGTGGAAATACCATCCGGCAAATAACTTTTGAAATCTCTTGAAAATCTGTACTTTTCCCACCAAGGATTTCGGTTCCGTGACTATTCTCCACTAAAACTAATATTGCCCAAGCGACAGCTTCTAAATCCAAATCCTTCCACGTTAATCCATTTTCATCGGCTTGCTTTAAACCGAACAGAATTTTTGAATAAATTTTCTTTCGTGCTTCACCTAAAAATTCAGCCAGTCCTGGGTCTTTCAACACCAATTCAGGCAGTACACGCTGCAGACCTAACTCACTAAGTCGTTTGTTATGAGCTTCTAATACTGATGCTAACAATGATTGCGGATCCCTTGAAACCCAGCTCGGTTCAGGTGGGAGAAGTTTGTCAATTTTATCTTCTAATAACGACATTAATAGCTGGCGTTTATCAGAGAAATACCGATAAAAGGTTCCGGTCGCCACCCCGGCATGGGCTGCAATTTCCTTAGCCGTCGTTTGCTCGTACCCACAAGAAATAAATAGATGCAAACCACTTTCGAGCAATGCATTCCTTTTTTGCTGCGCCCGCTCCTGCTTTGGGAGAAAAGGGAATTCACCAATTAATAGGTCATCATTGTCCGGCATTTTATCACCTCATTTATATCATACCACTTTTTTAAAATTTGAACCACAGTTCATGTTTTCGTTGACATACCCTTCTCTCCATGCGATACTTGAACTACGGTTCATGTTAAACTGCTATTAATGTATAAACACCCCTTTACAAAATAGTTGGATCGTAACATGACCGATTTTTTATAAAATAATCCCTTATCTATGCAGGAATTTATTATATTTTTCCGAATAATTTAATGTAATATTAATTGTGCTTCTAACTTTTCGAAAGGCGTTGATATTGTGGCAAACCAATCTGAATCCAAAAAAATCTCTGTTAATTCAACCATCTCCTTAAAAGGAATTGTAAAAGCCATTTTCAACGATACGATTCATGTTCAAATTGGTGGTAAGGTTATTACATTGCCTGCCTCTGAATTCGCAATCGATAAAACTATAAAGTAATTTGTACAGTAAGGAAGCCCACCACGGTTGTGATGGGCTTTTCTCATGGAGTACTTAATTTCTGGTAACAAACACAGGACTCGATATGGTCATTCACCATTCCAGTCGCTTGCATAAATGCATAACAGATAGTCGAGCCAACAAACTTAAACCCGCGCTTCTTTAAATCCTTACTTAATTTATCACTTATTTCCGTGACTGCAGGAACATCTTTCATTTCTTTAAAGTGATTTTGAATTGTTTTACCACCAACAAAGGACCATATGTACTTACTAAATGAGCCAAATTCGTCGACGACCTTCAAAAACGCATGTGCATTGGTAATAACAGCATTGATTTTGAGTTTATTTCTGACAATCCCTTCATTTTGAATCAACTCTTCGATTTTCTTTTCATCAAACTGAATAATTTTTTCAGCTTCAAAGTTATCAAAGGACTGTCGATAGTTCTCTCGCTTCTTTAAGATCGTATACCAGCTAAGACCTGCCTGTGCCCCTTCAAGATTTAAGTATTCAAATAACAGCCGGTCATCATAGACCGGAACTCCCCATTCATGATCATGATAGTCAATATATAATGGATCCTGATTTACCCAACCACAGCGATTCATTATCAAGATTCCTCCCATACTCCCTTGATTGTTTCTTTAGTATTACATATTTTTTCAAATAGAAAAACCTCCCTCAGCAAAAAGGAGGCTAAAACATATGAAATTTACTTCTAAAAATATCAAAAATGGACATAAATATTCACCTTTAGCATGTTGGTTTTTCTCTATTTTATTTACCAATCTCATAATTAGATTCAATTATTAAAAGTTTTTATCCTATTTTTATAGTAAGATAAGAGTATATATAGTAAAGAAAGGACTCAGCTAAGAATGAATTATAAAATGATTGTTTTAGATCTCGATGATACGTTACTACAGGACGACCATACAATTTCCCCACGGACAAAGAAGGCGTTAATGGATGCCCAGGAAGTGGGAGTTAAGGTCGTATTAGCATCAGGGCGACCAACCTATGCCATGTATGGTATTGCTGAAGAATTGAATTTAAAGAAGTACGGAAGTTTTATTCTTTCTTTTAATGGGGCAAAAATAACAAACTGTCTAACCGGTGAAGAGCTTTTTAGCAGCACATTGTCCCCAGAAACAGTACATCATCTCTACGAATTAAGTCGTCGTGAGAATGTTTGGATGCATACCTATGTCGGCGACACCATTGTAACCGAAGCTGGGAATCAATATACCGATATTGAGAGTGAAATTACTGGTTTAGAAATCTTTGAGGTTGACAGCTTAGTAGATTCTGTGAAAGAACCTGTTGTTAAGGTGTTAATGCTTGAAGATGAAATGGAGCTTGCCAAAGTGGAGAAAAAACTTCAACAGGAATTAGCTGGTCAACTAAGTGTAATGCGTTCAAAACCTTTCTTTTTGGAATTCACCGAAGCAGGTGTAACAAAAGGTACGAGTCTCAACCACTTGATTGGACAACTTGGAATTAAACGCGAAGAAGTTATTGCTATAGGAGACAGCTACAATGATTTAGCAATGATAGAGTTTGCAGGACTAGGTGTAGCCATGGGCAATGCACCAGCCGATATTAAGGAAAAAGCTAATTATGTGACCGACACCAATATGAACGATGGTGTGGCAAAGGTCGTTGAAAAGTTTGTGTTGAAATCAGTACAGCTAGTGTAAATCAATATTCATACATCAAACGCATGAGGTTTATAACAAAACCACATGCGTTTTTTTGTAAACAATACACCAATTGCCTCTGACCTAGCCCAATCATGTCCCCTCTTATGAATATTAAGCATAAAATATCACATTCAAAAACATAAAAGGCGGAGAGAGGTATGGGATTATTCATCAACAAAAATCATCATCCGGAGGTCTACAAAAATAAAGGACAACTGCAAACAAAAAATCAGATGATTTCAAGACAGGATTTTCTGTCAGAACTCGTACAGGAACAGCAAAAAGCGAATACAGCACTTAAAAAAGCGTTATCTGAAATTGGCTTACAAACACAGTTACAAGAAGAAACACAATTCACTCAATGGAACCATATTGAATCACAGCTGAATGATTTACGTAATCGTTTGGAACGAAGCGAGGCTATGAATCATCAACTTGTCAAACAAATGAATGAACAATTGGAAATACAAAAAGAGGTTTCAGAAAAAATGACGAAACAAGAGGAGTTTCAAGGGGGAGTTTTACTGCGCCTGGACAACCAAGAAGCACTTATGGACAAAATCTCCCGGCAAATCAATCATATTCGTTCGATTTTGTTTGAACGAACGAATTATTTAGCCGCGAAAATAGACGATGGCTATAAAATTACCTCTTCCTATGTGTACAAATTAATGACAGGAACAGAGCAGCCATTAACATTTTTGTTGATGAATCAAAAGAAAGAAGAAAATCACACACAAACAGACTGAATCCACTTAACTTTACAATTAACCATGTTCCAAAATAAAACACCTCCAGTAGTCAAATCACATCGACATTGGAGGTGTTTATATTGATTTTTAATTAAGCCACACGCTCATTCGTGTTATTAGAGGTTGCAGATTTTGTTACGAAACTAACAGCAAATGTAACTACTAAATTGATAATTAATGCGATAACACCCACATTTAGATCCTTAACAAATTGCGGTAGTGCAGGGAAAAGAGTCCCAACAGTTGAAGCACTAATTGTAATGTAGGCAACCGTAAAGACCCCTACTGCGATACCTGCGAAAGCACCTGCTTTTGTAACTACGTTGTTTTTCGCTAAGCTGAAAACCAATGCTGGGAACAATTGTGTAACAAGACTGTAACCCATTAATAACAAGGTTACTAAAGTGTCCCCGCCCTTAAATGTAAAGTATAAAGCGATAATTGCAACAACTGGTACTAAGTTCTTAGCTAATTTAGAAACTTGAAGGTCTGTCGCTTTTGGTACAAAGACCTTATAGACGTTTTTCGCTAATAGAGTAGATGCGGACATCATAATCATCGAACCTGGAACAATTGCTGTTAATAGACCAGCTGCACCGATTAACCCAACTACCCAAGGATCAAACGTCTGCATTGAAAGTTTTAATAAGGCAAGGTCACCGTCTGCCCCTTCTAACCCTTTCACCTGTAGGATGGCAGCAAAACCAACGAAGAATACAAATAATAACACTAACTGATATAACGGCATGATAATCGCATTCTTACGGAAAACCTTTGAACTTTGTGCAGAATAAATGGAACCGAAAGTGTGCGGCCACATATAGAAACCAAGTGCCGTTAATAATACAGTTGATATGAACCAGGAAACACTTAAACCAGTTTCAGGCATTGCAAGGAATCCTGGTTTTGCAGCTTCAATTGCTTCGAACATTGGTTGGAATCCGCCATAGTAATGAATTGGCAGATAAATCCCTAAGAATAAAACAATCCCCAAAATCATGATATCCTTAATAACGGCTGTCCATGCAGAACCATGGATTCCTGAGATCATTACGTAAACCGTTACAGCAATAACACCAATCCAAATCGCTGCAGTGGATGAGATCGAACCACCTGAAGCTTCAGCAACGATAATCCCTAAACCTTTTAATTGAAGGACAAGATATGGAATAAGCGCGACTACGCCAACTAGCGAGACAAAAACACCAAGTAACGGGCTTTTGTATTTACTAACAAAAAAATCAGATTGAGACATTAAATTGTTATCTTTTGCATATTTCCAAATTGCTGGAAGCAACCAATAGGACATAATATAAGCTAAACAGCCGTATCCTAGAATATAATAAGTTGGGCCTCCTTTACCATAAGCCCAGCCGCTTCCGCCTAAGAAAGTAAACGTAGTGTAAATTTCCCCTGCCATTAACAAGAAGACAAAGATGGTGCCGAAGCCGCGGCCCCCAACAGACCATTGTTCAAGACTCATATCCTTCCCTTTTTGAGCTTGAACTCCGAGGAAGATGGATAACGCTAAAAATCCGAAAATGATAATTAATGCCGTATTCATTAGATCTCCTCCTCCTTATTTGCTGGGTCCATTTTAAACACAAGCGCCATAATTCCTGAAGTAATAACTACCCAAAGAACAATGTAAAAGAGAACAAAAGGCATTCCGAACACGTAGGGAGTGACCTTATTAACGAAAGGAACTCCGCCAAGTAATCCAATAAATGGTATGATTGCAAGAAGTTGATGTAATTTCATAGATAAACCCCCAATATTAGTTTATATTGATGCCTTCTTTCTATTTATATAGGCGGACCTTCGTGGAACCTTTTTTTTATATAAATTCCACGAAGGAACTAAATTGCGTATTTTTTAAGCTAAAAATTTAAAGGTCGCATGCAGGAACGTTTTTACTCCAATTTCTAGTGCGTCTTCATCGATTGTAAAACGTTCGTGGTGATGTGGATAAGTAATACCTTTCTCCTCATTACCTGCTCCAACATAAAAGTAACAGCCTGGAGCTTTTTCCATAAATGCAGAGAAATCTTCTCCACCCATATTTGGCCTCATCATATCAAGCGCCTCTTCACCAAATACTTCTCGTACGGTTTCTTCAATGACTGCAGTCACTTCGTTATCATTGATGACAGGGCGATAGCCAAACTCATATTTGAATTCGTAAGATGCTTCATGTGCTTCAGTAATACCCTTGACCACGCGTTCCATTTTAGCTGGAATCGATTCGCGAAGTGTTGAATCAAAGCTTCGTACAGTACCCCAAAGTTTTACAGAGCCGGGAATAACATTATGAGTTGTTCCTGCAAGAAATTGGGTTACTGAAATAACTAAACTATCTAGTGGATCCGTATTCCTTGAGACTATATGCTGAAGGTTCGTCACTACTTGCGCTGCGACAGCAATGGAATCAATTGTTTGATGTGGAAGTGCGGCATGCCCGCCTTTACCATTCACTGTAATCCAGAACGTATCGGGTGAAGCCATCATCGGACCGTACACAACTCCAACTTTGCCTTTTTCAATTGGTGACCATAAATGTGTCCCAATTACTAGGTCCACTCCGTCCATGACTCCTGCTTGAACCATTTCTTCCGCTCCACCTGGGAATAACTCTTCCGCATGCTGGAACAAGAAACGAACTTCACCTTTAATATGATCCTTTAATCCTGAAAGAATTTTTGCGGTACCAAGCAGCATCGCGGTATGACCGTCATGGCCGCATGCATGCATTACACCTGGAGTTTGGGAAGCAAATTCAAAAGTGTTCTCCTCTTGAATTGGCAGGGCGTCCATATCCGCACGAATTGCAAGTGTTTTACCTGGTTCAGCACCGATTAAGCGAGCCACCACACTTGTTTTAGTCGGGCGGGAAATCTCCAAGTTTCCAAACGATTGTAAAGTATCATAGATGAATTGCGAGGTTTTTTCCTCTTGGAATGATAATTCAGGATTTTGATGTAAATGCCTTCTCCAGGCAATGACTTGTTCTTTTGTTTCTTCTGCTAGTTGATTAAGATTGACTGTTGTAGTGATACTCATGCTCGACATCTCCTATTAGTTTGTTGTTATATTCACTTTTTGGACCGCTAGACTTAGAACTGTATGATATAGAATATTTGCTCCGTCTCTGCAGTCTTCTTTTGAACTCCATTCTGCTGGGTCATGACTAATTCCATTCTTGGAACGGATGAAGATCATCCCCATTGGACATAGGTCCATTAATTGCATCCCGTCATGACCTGCGCCGCTTGGAAGATAATTACTTTCTAAGCCTAATGTATCAAAGGCGTCTTTTGCTGCATTCTTTACGATATCAGAACATGGAGCCGGTGCAACCCGCTGTAGATCTTCAATCGTTAACTTAACACCTTGATTCTCACAAATTTGCTCGGCCTGTACTCTAATCTTTGCCTCTACCTCATCGCGAACGACTTCACTAATATCACGAAGATCTAAAGAGAATTCAACCCGACCTGGAATAATGTTGATTCCACCTGGCTGCACCTGAACTTGTCCAACAGTGCCAACGGTGGTTCCAGTCTTTGCCGCTTCTTCCTCAATCACGAGCATAATTCTTGCTGCAGTTGTCAATGCATCATGTCTGATCGACATCGGTGTGGCTCCTGCATGACCAACTTCCCCTTCTAAAATAAACTTAAGCCATAATGGACCAGCTAATCCTGAAACAATCCCGGCTGAGAGATTTTGTCCTTCAAGTACTTTCCCTTGTTCAATGTGAAGTTCGACATACGCCTTCACTTCTTCAGGCTTGCGGGCTGCTTTACCGATCGCTTCCGGCTCGAGACCATTTGCGACGAATGCATCAGCAATTGAGATCCCCTGTTTATCTTTATTAAGTAATTCTTCTTGTGTAAGTGTCCCAGCGATCCCCCTGCTGCCAATCATTCCAAAACTGAATCTTGCCCCTTCTTCATCGGTAAAAGCAATGACTTCAATTGGATGTTCTGTCTCAATTCCTTGCTCATTCATGACTTGAAGGGCTTCAACAGCCGATAGAACACCAAGCGGTCCATCAAAATTCCCGCCATTAAATACTGAATCGATATGTGAACCTGTTAATACCACTGGCGCGTCAGGGTTTACCCCTTCCTTCCTGCCTATTAGGTTTCCAACTTCATCCTCACGTACTTGCAAACCAGCTTCTCGCATAAATGCAGCTACAAGATCTTTAGCTGCTCGTTCTTCTGGAGTGAAAGACAAACGAGTGACACCATCAGATTCAGTTTTTCCAATTTCACTGAGAAGTTGCAAACGACCCCATAATCTCTCTTCGTTAATCACTGCTTCCATCCTTTCTGCCACATTTCTACTTGTTTAATGCTTTAATAGAATGGCGTATATTATTAATGTATTTATAATTATAGAACTTATCAGAATATTTGTTATGTTATTTTTCACAAAATTCTTAACAAACAATTTGTGTAAAAACACAAATAAATAACAAATACCATCCTAACTCCTTATAATTCCTAACAAAAACCACACATTTTATTATAGAGTTTGTTACAATAAACAAAAGATATTAAATTTTTCATATTATTCTAAGATCATTAAATTGTGAGGTGCATGATGAAAAAAACACTTAGCCATCGTCAGTTGCAATCATTAATCCATGTTTCCAATGTGTTAAATTCATCACTAGATATTGATACGATTATTGATTCCATTATGGTTCAAACAGTGTCAGTTATCGATGCAGCGCACGGGGGGGTTCTATTCCTATATGACCCTGGTCAAGATCTGCTCATTCCAAAGTCAGACAGCAACTTTACATCTGAAATTACAAGGGTAAGGTTGAAACCAGGTGAATCGATGACAGGCTTAGCTTTTTCCGCGCAAAAATGCTTAATATTTCACAACCGGACAGAAGTTGAAAAGGCAACTGCCACATTATCGGAGAGGAATCATGCACTCATGGATCAATCGATTCCCACGCTGCCTTATTCAACCATTTGTGCTCCAATCTTATCAAAAGGAGCATGTATTGGTGTGATTACGCTTGACTCCTTTGATTCGTCGCTTCACTTTATTCCAGAAGATATACACCTTCTAACAGCGATTGCCCATCAAGCAGCTGTAGCCCTTGAGAAAGCAAACCTTTATAGTGAGCAAGAAAAAGCCGTAAGACAGTTGGAAGATTTAAATAATACGATTTCAAAACAAAACGAGATGTTATCCCGCTCCGTTGATATCCATAATCGATTAGCTGCACTCGTATTGCATGGCGAAGGTCTCGATTCAATAATCACCTATCTGCACGATACATCCGGGAACACGGTCTTATTATTTGATGACCTTGGTGAGTTGATCTCTTCCGCTTTTAAAAGCAAACTGACCGACGATGAATTATTTGTCATTCGAGATTTAGCACAGGACTCGATTCGAACACCTGGTAACGTCCGTTCATTGCTTGAAACAAACATGGATGAGGAAAGGCATTGTATTACCATTCTTCCCATTGGAGCAAAGCCGACTCTTTTTGGTTCACTTATTATCGTTTCCCCTGAAAAGATGCGTGATGTAGAAATTGCTGCCTTAGAGCATGCTTGTACGGTCATCTCACTTGAATTAGTAAAGGAGCAAGCTATTTTTGAGGCACAGGAAACAATCAATGGAGAACTCATTGATGTTCTATTTTCCGGTAAAATGGATGGCAACATCCTTCAAAAAGTAAAACAGCTGGATTTCGACCCATTAGGGGATTATTTAGCTGTGATGATTCGACTTGATGAAATGGACAATACTCCTAAAAAGAACAGTATCATCCGCCATCTTGTCCAAATGGCCAACCGGGTATTTTTAAAAAATCCGTTAAAAGGAATGGCCGTACGGAATCACGATCAAATTGTTGTTTTGCTAACTTTTCAACAAAAAGCTCCATCCGCCTATACACATCAACGCGTGAAGGAACTTGTTTCAAAATTTCAGCAAGAAATCCAGATAAAAAATTGGGGAACAACGGTTTCTATCGGGATCGGCAGAATCCATTCCAGTTTATTAAAGGTTACGAAATCCATGCAGGAAGCAGCGAAATGCTTACAATTCCTCCAAAGCTTCGGAGGAAGAAATCAGGTCATCAGTTATAAGGAACTTGGGGTTCAACGACTTCTCCTCCAAAATACTGAGGAGGAACTCATCGATTTTATTATCGAAGTGCTAGGACCGCTATTTGAATACGATCAATCTAGAAAAGGAGAACTCCTCCCTTCGTTATTCGCCTATCTTGAACACAATCAAAATGCGAAGGAAGCAGCAGAATCCATCCATGTTCATACTAACACTCTGATGTATCGCTTAAAACGGATTGAAGAGATTCTTTCTACTGATTTATCTGATAGTCAACAATTTTTAAATATTCATCTCGCCGTCAGTCTCTATCCTTTTTTAAAAGATAAGCTGACACAACAGATTTAATATTGATATCAAATAACTAGGCGCCCCTATTTTTTTAGGGGCGCCTTTCACTACTCTTTAACTAATTTTTCTTTCTGAACTTTGCACAGGGTTCTCTAGTTTAGTCCAATCTATAGTATTTTCTAGGACAATCGCTAGCAAAATTCCTACGAGTAATCCGCTAGATAGCAGTGGTTGAACCAACATTGGCAGCGAGGAAAACATTTCAGACGGAATATTCATGATGGCAATTCCCAGCAGCACTGGAGCCGCAATGCGATAGATCGTTCTCTGGTTAAAAAGAATGCCATTCAGATTGGTAAGTGCACCGCTGAAAAGTTGTAAATAAGCGACAAATAAAACTGCATCGCCTACACTAATTGGTAATGTTGAAAACAGGTTGCTTAATGCAGGGACCAAGCCAAGGACAATAAACAAAGCTCCACCAATGATGATAGGTGCCCGCTCAAATATAAGCGTAGACTGTAAAAATCCGAGCGAAGAAATATATGGCGCATATGGGACCATCCCAAACAGCCCCGAAACAATCGAATTTATCCCGGTTAGCACAAATGAGCGTCGGTATTGGTTATCTGTTGTTGAAGTCTTTAAGATGGGCTCAACCCCTCTTATCGACGCCATGGTATTCGTTGTATTAACTAAACCAGTGATCACCGTCATAATAATGAGACCCAAGCTAAAACTAGGTTTTCCCCAAGGAAATAAATGAAAAAATTCCGTAGACGTACTCACATTCTCAGTTGTTGTTGGGAAAAATAAAGCGTGAATTACCCACCCTGTTACAATCCCAATGAGGATGGAAAAGTTCCGAATCACACCAGGCCCCTTCAAATTAATCCAGACAACGAGGATGATTAACAGGATTGATAATCCTGCGGTTGGAATATCAATCTGTTCGCCATTACCTAAGCCAAGCATTCCTTTGGTAAAAATGACAATCAGTTGGCTCGCGAGGAGAAAAAGGACCGTACTCATCACAACGGGTGTGAATAAACGCTTTAATACTGTTCCCATCCCTAACACACCAAGGATCATAACTAGAACTCCTGAACCAATAATCCCGAGCGCAAGTCCACCTCCTAATTCTTCCAAACTAATGCCAGCGGAAGAAGCCGATGCACAAAGACTTAAGATGGCCCCCCACCACAAGCCTGATTGCCCCTCCATCAAGGGATACTTATGCCCAAACAATGCTTGCAAGATACAAGCTGTCCCTGTATAAATAAATGCTCTTTGCATCGAACTTGCTACTTCCCCTGCTAATAAATTAAAGGCATCTCCAATCGTTAACGGGATGACCACAGTATTTGCAAACATGAAAAATAACCATTGTAGACCAGCCATGAACATGGTGGTCGAGTGCTTTCGGCTCAACTGCACATTCCTCCTTTATATATTACTCCCCTTAAACCACCGTAATAATAATTCCTAAAATAGTAATCACACATGCCGTTAGCTTCGCAGGAGTGATCCGTTCCTTAAAATAATACCACGCCAAGAATACAGCAAATAATGGTGAAGTGAAAGCCAAGGAGACAACCAGTGTTCCATCAGCAAACTTTAAGGCTGTAAACAGGCAGACCCATTGGATGATGACGGTGAGTCCGCGTAAACTTAGATGTTTATGCAGGCTCGGAAACCATACTTTTGGACGATAAATCAGATAAGTAATCAAAGCAATCCCACAAGCCCGGTAAAAATAAAGTGTCACTGGATTAACCCAGCCATGAACAAGTAATTGCTGAGAAGGCACCATACTCACACCAAAAACAATCGCTGAAGCAATCCCTAATAAATTCCCTGGTTTCCGAAGCTCAAGAAATGGGGTCAGCGGGTTGCGGCCTTTTAAATTTAAGAAATAGACGCCCACCATAATAAACAAAACAGACACGAGCACAAATGGATGGAAACCATACAGAATAGAGTTTGGTATAAACGTGAACAATGGAGTTAAAGCCATGTAAACTGAAAGGACAGATACCTCGATTTTGTTCATTGCTTTAAAGAAAAGCAAATTTCCGAGCATATCCAGCAGGACAACCAAAATTAATAACGAAATCGAGATCGCGTTTGCTTTGAATAAATAAAGCCATGGCAATGTTAAACCAAGAAACACACCAATGTAGGCAAATGAAGTAACAATGAAACTATTATTATCCTTCATTTCTCCAACAATCTTCTTGGCATAAAGCGCATTTAGTGCATTAAAAAAAGAACTGATTAATGACAAAAACAGCATGCGAATTTTCCTTCCTCTTGTTGAATTTTAAGATAATTTCGGTTTTCTAAATATTTAATAGATTACAACAAAAGATTGTCGAAGGAAAGAAGGAATTTATTTGTCTAGTCTTCTAACTGAAAAAACCGTCCATGGAAATCTCCATGAACGGTCTATTTTACTATTCACCTTTAGTAAAAATATCAGTTAAAACTGGTACAATTTGCTTTTTACGAGAAACAACACCTTTTAATGTAGCCGTGTTATCCGCTAGTGTTACATTATAGGCTTTTTCAACGGCAGCTGTTTTACTTCCTAACGCTAAACCAACTGAATCATTTGTTAAAATATCTGTTACCACGAACAAGAATAAGTCTAAGTTCTTTTCTTCGATAATGGTAGTGATCGCTGCTTCTAATTCCTCTTGGCGAGCAAGAACATCGGCAGTATCAACGACATTCACTTGAGCAATTTCTACTTTACTTGAACCCATTTCAAATCCTTTTGCGTCTAGACTTAAGAGTTCGGAAATGGATTTATCGCGAACATCTGCCCCAGCTTTGAGCATTTCAAGTCCATAAGTATCAGCGTCTACTCCAGCAATTTCAGCTAACTCGCGTGCTGCTGCCACATCCTCTGGCGTACAAGTTGGAGACTTAAATAATAAAGAGTCAGAAATAATCGCAGAAAGCATCAAACCTGCAATTGGCTTACTGATTTCTTTGTTGTTTTCTTTATACATTTTATTTAAGATCGTTGCAGTACAGCCTACAGGCTCGCAGCGGTAATACAATGGATCGCTCGTTTCGAAGTTCGCAATACGGTGGTGGTCAATAACTTCTAGGACACGAACATCCGCGATATCATTGGCACTTTGCTGGCGCTCGTTGTGATCGACTAAAATAACTGAATTCACTTCACTAGCTACCGCTTCAACCAAACGTGGAACCTCTGCATTGAATTGGTTAAGCGCAAATTGTGTTTCCCCGTTAATTTGTCCTAAACGGACAGGTTCAACATCCATCCCTAATTGTTTTTTTAAGTCTGCATAGGCAATCGCAGAACAAATTGTATCGGTGTCAGGATTTTTGTGACCGAAAATAAGTACTTTTTCCATTTGTATTTCTCCTAGTCCTATTATTTTATGTAGGTCAAGCCCAATCGACCTGAGATTGGCCCTAACGAAAATTATATAATAATATGATTAAGGATTCAAAAAATTTTTATTGATTCATTTTTTTGACCATTTGGACTTGCTCTGTTGTTTTTACAAAGCCTAAATCTTGCACTATTAAAATGACAGGATTAGATAATGACGCATTTATGGTCATGAAATTAATGGGATTTTTATTTTCTCTTGTTATCGTACTCAATATTGACTTAATGGATTCCTCTTTCAACTCAGCGAATATTTCAAGCTGATAGAGCACTACCTTCTCCAACTGCCCTTCTTGATTCCAAACCCTTTTGAATAAAGAGTAGCCTATTGGATTCTGATTCTCGTCATAATAAATCTGCGCTTCCCCTGACTTAACACTCTGCCACTGACACTGCCAAGGAAGATTTTCTTTGTAAAAATGGTAAGTTTGGAGCTGTTCGGGCCGAATCGATTCGTGTGAAATCGATGCGGCCTTCAAGTCTACTGTACCACTAAGATAAACAAGGGAATCAGTAATCTCATAGCCAAATCGTTGATATAATCGTATGGCCCTTTCATTTTCCTTTATGGCTTCAAGTGTGGCAACTTTGACTTCCTCTTTTGCATACACGTTTAAGGCTGCCTCCATTAACAACTTGGAAACACCCTTCCCCCGGTATTCAGTAGCAATTCCTGTTCCCCCATTCCAGGCTGTTTTTTGTCCGTCGATGACGCGAAAACCATTTAAAACAATCGCTACTGGTTTTTTTTCGTCAAAAGCTACCAATGAATGTTCTAACGATAAGCCTTCATTAACAAACCGGTTAAAGAATAATTCAGGTGTCATTTCTAATTGCACAAAATAGCCTTCAAACCCTCGATTCCAAGCCGTTATTGTATCTTGGATGGTACATTCTGTAAGTCTTTTAATTGTGATATTCATACAGTCGTTCAATTTTCTAGTATCCTCCACTGATTTCACTCCCATTGGTATGGTTAATTACTATGTAAAATATTTTAAATTGTCATTGAAAAACCATTATGATTTACAACACATCCATAATGGTTTTTACTGTTATCCTATTTTACTGTCAACGGAACCACCTTTTGTCCAATTACTGCAATTAATTCTTTTGAAATAGGAAAGCTCAATGCGGCTGGATCCTTCATGACAGCTGGAATCGCAAGTCGTAGCGCCTCTTCGGTGATATTGAATTGCTTGAAATCTGCCGGTAATCCTACCTTATACTGAAGTAATTTAATTTTTCCAATCACTTTGGCTAATGCTGTTTGTGGGGTGTCCCCCTTTACGTCTACATTCAAGGCCTGGGCTAGTTCAGCTGCCTTAGAAAGATATAAATCAGGAACCAGCTCCATGACCACCGGTAAAAAGACGGCATTTGCGAGTCCATGCGGTATCCGGAATAAGGCCCCATAGGCGTGTGCCATATTATGGACAGGAATTGCGTTTAAGGCAAAACTAAAAGCGGTAATCCCCATCAAGCTTGCTTGTAATAAATCCATTCGGGCATCAAGGTTCGAACCATCTGCAACGGCAATAGGCAGATTTTTTTCAATCAGGCGAATGGTGTGGAGAGCATAGGCGTCAGTTAGGCCCGTTGCTGTTGGCGATGCGAGGGCCTCAATGGCATGTGTTAAGGCATCAAATCCTGTAAATGCTGTAATCATTGGTGGAAGTCCGACGGTTAAATCCGGATCCAAGATCGCCATATCGGCATTAATAAATGGATTGATGATATTCGTTTTCATTTGGATATCTTCATTAAAAATAACGGCAATCGGTGAAACTTCTGATCCGGTACCCGCTGTTGTCGGGATAGCTATATGTGGAATTGGCATGTAGTTGGCTTTTGGAAAGGACTCATACAATAAGCCGCCTGGAATCGCCTCTTTTATATCTGTCAATCCTTTGTGGAGAGCGTATTTTACCCCTTTTACAGTATCAAGAACACTGCCCCCGCCAACGGCTAGTAGGGAATCCGCTCCGATTTCTCGTGCGTAGCGGACGGCTTCATTGATACATTGGCTTTCGGCATCCTGCTTAATATCTAAAAATTGCCCCACCAATTCAGGTCCAGAGCCATGACCTGTCAGCGTAAAAATTTCGGCTACTTTTTCAACAATGCCTGCTGCCTCTAAGCCTCTGTCACTTAAGAGAAGTATGCGTTTAGCGCCCAGGCCTGCAAAAAGACTTGGGACCATCGCTCTTGAATTTGAACCGCTATATATTCCCGTACGTAACATAAACTGTGATAAGGTTGTTTTCAAATTCATCATCACCTCTTCATTAGTTTTGTCCAAACAGAATTCCATACCAATTACGTCGCTCTAACTCCGGTGACATCGATGAGTGTACATGCTTTACCTGGGTATAGGCATCGAGTGATTGCTGTCCCATTTCACGGCCAATTCCGCTTTGTTTGTACCCGCCAAACGGGGCATCACTACGGAGCATATGCCAATCATTTATCCAGACGACACCCGCTTGCAATTTTCTAGCGGCTGCGTACGCTTTATTAACATCGCGTGTCCAGACTCCTGCGGCTAAACCATAAATGGTGTCATTCGCCATTCGAATCGCATCATCCAGGTCAGAATAGCGAATCACACAGAGGACTGGTCCGAAAATTTCTTCTTGGGCAATTTTCATATCATTGGTGACATTCGTAAAAATCGTTGGTTCGATAAAATGACCTTGTTCACAGCCAGCTACCTTTATTTCCTTGCCTCCACAAAGAAGGGTAGCCCCTTCTTGTTTACCTGTTTCAATATAAGAAAGGATCATTTCCTTTTGCTTTTTTGAGATTACTGGACCAACATCGGTGGCAGCATCAAGTGGATTGCCGAGTTTTAATCTCCTAGTGAGGGAGACTAACCCTGCAACGACTTGGTCATAAAGCTTATCCGGGACAAAAAGCCGTGTCCCTGATTCACAAAGCTGTCCGGAATGGAGAAATACTCCAAACAGACTTCCAGGCAGAGCAATATTAAGATCGGCATCATCTAGAAGGATATTTGGTGATTTACCACCTAATTCCAATGTGGTTTTCTTAATTGTGCCAGCTGCAAGTCCCATAATACGTCTGCCAACCTCTGTCGAACCAGTAAAGGCCACTTTATCAACCTTTGGATGGTTAACTAAGGATTCACCGATTTCCACACCCGGACCTGAAACCACATTGATTACACCTGGAGGGAGCACGGCTGAAATAATTTCTGCTAGTTTAAGAGTCGATAGAGGTGTATAGCTGGCAGGCTTGATGACAATTGTATTCCCCATCGCTAGTGCGGGAGCAATCTTCCAGGTCGCAATCACCATCGGAAGGTTCCATGGAGTGATGGCAGCACATACTCCGATTGGCTCACGCCAAATAAAATTGTGGGCAGGTCCCGGGAATGGCTGAACAGGAAGTGTTTCCGAGAATGGATAGTCTACCGTAAAGTTGGCTAAAGTTTGGAACAGGTCCACCATTTGTAAAATATCGCTGCTGCCGATTCGGCGTACCGTCCCACCTGAACTAATAGCTTCCAAGTATGCTAGTTCTTCAGCATGTTCAGCAATTTGATAGGATATGGCATACAAAACCTTGGCACGGTCTTTAGGCTTCATGTTTCTCCAGTCACCCTGGTCAAACGCTGCGCGTGCTGCATTTACAGCGAGGTCGACATCTTCCTTCGTCCCTTTCGCCACCCTTGCAACTAGTTCATCATTTGCCGGGTTAAACACATCAAACGTTTCATGACTGCTTGCAGGTACCCATTTTCCGTTAATAAAGTGGGGAAATGTTTGGACATCTACCTTTACCGTCATCGTAATTCCTCCTATTTCGCCTTAAAGTACTCCCAACTAACTTCTGAAAATCTATAAATCTCCTTAAAGCAAACCTCGATTGCTAGCTGTTAATATGGTTCTTTTTTCCACCTAATTTCTCCTCTTTTTTTCCTTTACGGTTTGATGACAATTTCTATGTATTTAGCTAGCAGCTCTATTCTATCGGCGAATTTCTTGACTCTATCAGCGAATTTCTCTATTCTATCGGCGAATTCTCCGGTTATATCAGCGAATTGCTAAAAAATATTAGACTATCCCCGTTCACTGGGGAATTCCCTCAATTTAATGAGCGAATTTTCCTGCACGCAGTATTATGAGAGAATCCTCCACTTCAATGAGTGAATCCTTTACATCGCATGTGCGCCCCCATCGACCACCAGGACATCACCTGTTACAAAATCGGATGCTGGTGCAGCTAGGAATAGGGCAACACCTTTAAGATCATTTTCAGAACCAAACTTTCTTAATGGTGTACCTTCAAGAATTGCCTCTCCCCCATGATCAAGCAACCCCTTAGACATTTTCGTCGGGAAAAATCCTGGGGCGATCGCATTTACATAAATACCACTTGGCCCCCATTTAACTGCCAAATCCTTCGTAAAAGTAATCACTGCCCCTTTGCTAGAGTTATAGCCAATGGCATTCATATATTTGGGATTACTGCCCTTTAAACCCGCTACTGATGCAATATTAATTATTTTTCCGGATTTTTGTTGAAGCATGACCTTACCAACCGCTTGAGACATTAAGAAAGTACCTGTAACATTAATATCCATTACCTTTTTCCATGCTTCGAGCGGCATTTCTTCGACAGGTGCACCCCAGGTTGCCCCACTATTGTTAACGAGAATATCAATTCGCCCAAATCGCTCTACTGTTTTGTCGACGACATTCTTAATATCCTCTGGATTTGTGACATCACATTTTAAAGCCAAACTCTCTACACCCACTCTTTTTAACCCTTCACTAATTTCCACACAAGCTTCCAATTTTCTTGAACAAACCACTACATTTGCGCCAGCTTCAGCAAAGCCTTCAGCGATCTTCTGTCCCAATCCTCTTCCTCCGCCAGTAACAATAGCTACTTTTCCTGTTAAATCAAATAACGCTTTCACATTCATCCATCGTTCCCCCTATTCCGTTTCATTAGATAACAATAAACCCAGCACCCAAAAGAGATCTCTTGGTGCTGGGTCAGAATTCATTCATGCTTCATATTGTTGATACAAAACTTTCCCTTTTAACACTTCATTCCCATGTTGATTCACAGCCTGCACCGTAAAGCTCAGGATTCTATCCTGCTTTTCTTTCAATGTTGCCTTTAACGTGATTACGTCATTTAAAAATACCATCCCTTTGAAGCGAATAGAGTAATCCTTCATAAAGCCTTCATCATAATACGCAGTAAAAAGCTTGGCAAGATTCCCCATCGTCCACATTCCGTGAGCAATGATTCCTGGTAATCCGGCCTTTTTTGCCTCATCATCAATGGTATGGATTGGGTTAAAGTCTCCAGATGCACCTGAATATTTAATAAGGTCCATCCTTGAAACAGGCTCCAGTTGAATTTCTTTAAGAGACTCTCCGACCTGTAACTGTGTGAGTGTACTCATTTAACCAACACCTTCCTCACAGCTTCTGATATGACCACCGTAGAGGTTGAACTAAATATTAATCCACCTTCTGTATCCTCCCCAAAGCTTTCAAGAATCAGAAATCCCATTTCTCCGAAGTTCCCTTTTTTCTCAAAATAATTCTTCACTCTGGAATAGCAAAAGATCTCCTCACCAACCCTTAGGGGACGTTCATAGTGAAAGGTTTGTTCACCATGGATTAAGCCTTCATTTGGCAGGTTTAATCCTGCAATGTCACCATAATCAAATGTCATTGGAAAGGTTGGCGGGGCAATATTGGTTTGATATCTAGACTTTCTTCCCGTTTCCTCATCAAAATAAATTGGATGGAGGTCCCCAATTGCTTCTGCAAATCTCTTAACAGCTCCTCTTTCAACGACATTTTTAACCTTGTTCGATTGTTTACCTATCTGTTCTTTAAACAATTCACCCTCACCTCATCTATTTAGCATTTTGGTCCGCCAGCAACATAAATCACTTGACCATTAACGAACGATGAATTTTCATCCGCAAAAAAGGCAACTGCATTGGCAATATCTGCTGGCTTTCCACTTCTGCCAACTGGGATACTTGCCACACTCGCTTGAATGAGCTGTTCAAATGGAATCCCGATTCTAGCAGCAGTTTCTTTGGTCATCTCTGTTTCAATAAATCCAGGGGCTACCGAGTTGGCAGTAATCCCGTATTTCCCTAACTCGATTGCGAGTGTTTTTGTAAAGCCCTGCAACCCCGCCTTGGCGGCAGCATAATTGGCCTGACCGCGATTTCCAAGTGCAGAAGTTGATGAAATATTGATTATACGGCCATATTTATTTTCGACCATATATTTTTGTGCAGCACGGGCTGCATTGAATGACCCTTTTAAGTGCACATCCATGACCATTTGCCAGTCTGAATCTGTCATTTTAAATAATAGATTGTCACGGATTACACCCGCATTATTAACTAAGATATCAATGGATCCGAAAGCTTCATAAACCTCTTTCATCACGGTTTCAACTTGCTCCGCATCCACGACATTTGCAACTTTCGAATACACATCAACACCTTTTTCTTTCAATGCAATGGTTGTTTCACTTAACGCCTCTTCATTTAAATCAATTAATGCAACCTTAGCCCCTTCTTTGGCAAAAAGCTCAACGATTCCTTTTCCAATTCCACGGCTTCCACCCGTTACAAAAGCTACTTTTCCAGCAAATCTTCCTGTCATTTTTATTCTCCTCCGGTATCATTCTTATTCGAAAATTACTAGTTAATTCCATTAAACTATCGTATGCTTAACCACGCTAAAGCATACCTACCGGTTGGTATGTAACTTTATTTTATTCTGAACTTTCAGATAATACAAGTGTTTATTTACATTTAATAATTTCAGTTTCAATGACTATTTTCCTGTTTTTTTACAAATGATAAATATGATATTCAATAGAATATCTTCGTTTCAAATCCTTTAATGAGGTGATTTGATGAGCTATAAAGATCAATTAGATCCGCACTCTGAGCTTTTTCATTATGGTACAACGAGAGCGAAGCATACCAAAGCACAGGTTAATGGACAAACAAAAATGTCTCAAAACCAGATCATTCTAAGGAGTAATGCCAAAGCCCATCGCTGGTAAGGGTTTGGCCAAGAAACGAGTTATGGCAGTTTAGAAATAAATTGTCATAAAATGAAAAGGCCTTTTCTCGGAGAACAATTTCGAGAAAAGGTTTTTTTTTTTCAATAATCATCGTACGTCGTTATTGATAATGTTAGTTCCAAAAGTTAATATAAAATCTATTAGACCATAAAAAACTGGAGTGGTAATTGACATGTTTGATGACTTTACGATTAGAGATGCAAATTTGAGTGATTTGGCAGCCATTATTGATATTTACAATACAACCATAGCAAGCAGGATGGTTACAGCCGATTTAGAACCAATTTCAGTGGAGAATCGGTTACAATGGTTTCATGAACATTCACCTGCTTTTCGGCCATTATGGGTTGTGGAAGACAAAGGTGTAATTTGCGCATGGGTAAGCTTCCAATCCTTTTACGGGCGCAAAGCTTATAATGCAACGGCGGAAATCAGTATTTATATTCATCCAGACTTTCGAGGGAGAAAACTAGGTAAATTTTTAATTCAAAAGGCAATAGATGCTTGTCCAGGCTTAAACATCAAAACCCTGCTTGGCTTTATTTTTGGTCATAACGAACCTAGTATCAAGCTTTTTAAAGGATTTGGTTTTGAGAAATGGGCCCATCTTCCAAATATAGCTGAACTAGATGGCGTTGAGAGAGATTTACTTATTCTTGGGAAAAGAATCCAATAATTAAAGGGATTCTACAATTTCTACCATTGTATTATTCCAATATAATGGTTTTTCTAGTACTATAGACTATGTACCATATTTATTGAACAGAACTGGAGATTTCCATGAATAAAAAAAGGCTGATCCTGTTTTACTTAATTACAAGTATTATTTGGATCTTTGGGTCCAATTATTTAATTGAAAAGTTTATACCCTCTTCAATAGTTAATGCGGTTGAAAGGATAAAAGAGATTTTATATATATTGGTTACCGGAGGATTTCTTTATTTTTTTATCAGTAAAAAAGAGGAATTATCTGCTACCAAGGAGGATCAAAAACGGTTATCTACATTAATTAATTCAATGGTTGATTTTGTTAACTTTAAGGATGGACAAGGACGTTGGATTGAAGCCAATGAATTTGGGTTACATTTGTTTCAACTTGAGAATGTGGATTATCGAGGGAAAAAGGACTCTGAATTAGCCAATTATACTGACTTTTATGGTGATGCTCTCAGATATTGTGAAATTTCTGATGAAGAAGCATGGAATAATCGGGCCATTACTCGAATTGAAGAAGTCCTTCCTGTCCCAGACGGGTCAGTAAAAATCTTTGACACGATTAAAGTGCCTTTATTTAATAGTGATGGCACCAGGCAAGGCTTGGTAATCATCGGACGTGATATTACCGAGAAAAAGGAAATGGCGTTAAAATTGGCAGAAAGTCAGCAACAATATAAATCATTGTTTGAATACAGTCCAGATATTGTTTATATGATGGATTTGAGTGGGACTGTCACCAATTTAAATTCACAATATGATGTCATTACCGGTTTTAAACGAGAAGAAATGATTGGAAAAAATATAATAAATTTATTACCGAAAAGGTATATCAGATATCTGCCTGAATTTATATCCACGGTTGTTGAAGAAATTAAACCAGTCTTGTATGAGATCAACATTCCACATGCAAACGGGAATCGGATCATCTTACAATGTACCTCCCTCCCAATCATTATAAATGGGAAGATTGCTGGAATTATTGGCTATGGCAGTGATGTCACCAAATTAAGAGAAACTGAAGAACGTCTTAGAAGGACGGAAAAGTTATCGATTGTAGGTGAATTATCTGCAAGTGTTGCTCATGAAATTAGGAATCCACTAACATCTTTAAAAGGGTTTGTTCAGCTTTTACAAATAGAAGATAGTAAGCACGATTACTATTATCAAATTATGTTAGACGAATTAAACCGAATCAATCATATTGTTGGAGAACTTTTATTATTAGCCAAACCGCAAATATTAAAATATACCCAAGCAGTCCTTCAAAAGATATTGAAGGATGTCATTTCATTGTTGAGCACCGAAGCCAGTTTATACAATGTCCAAATCGAATCCTCCTTTCCAGAGAATGAAATTTTGATTGAGTGTGAACCCAACCAACTCAAGCAATTATTTATCAATCTTATTAAGAATTCGATTGAGGCTTCACCAAAGGGTGGAACTGTTTCAATTCATTTAGAACAGTTAGAAGAAAATAAAGTAGTAATCAATATTAATGACACTGGCTGTGGAATTTCAAAAGAAAGATTAGAGAAAATTGGCGAACCATTTTATTCTTCAAAAGAAAAAGGAACAGGGCTCGGATTAACGGTAAGTTTCAAGATTGTTGAATCACACCAAGGCACGATACATTTCAACAGTCAAAAGTATCAAGGGACATCTGTCCAGATATCCCTGCCTGTTAAGCAATATACTCACCGATTGGCCAATGAAAAAATATAATAAATAATTTAAGCCCGAGCTATCATGCCGGGCTTTTCTTTTTCTTCTTATTCCGGAAAAAGGCAATAATTAGTAAGGAAGACGGGATGATTATTTGAAATGGCCAATGCAAATAAAGTGGGACCAAAATCAACCCTTCCTTTATATGTTCTGCATAATTGGAAGCAATGGTAACTGATGCAAATAAAACTATTAGACCTAAAGGGAAGCCAATTTTGCGTTGATTAGGAATTCGAAAGATATCCGCTGCACCAGCTACTGCTGCATAAAAGTAAATTGCAATTTTGAAAAAACCGCCAATAATTAGATAGAGCATAAATAATACGTCTAAACGTTCAATAAAATCAGCAATTTGAATTCGGCCAACAGTGGTTAAAAGTGGGAAAGTAGATCGATGAAAAAGAGCCACTCCTAATACAGAAATATTTACGATTACTGTTATGGTAATATTTATCCCACTTAAGATCATCCCACTCAAACAAACAATCTTAGCCTTCTTTTTATCCCTTAAGAATGGAAGCAGCATCGTAAAAACGACCATTTCTCCAAAGGGAAAGGTAATGGTTTGCGTTAGAAATGTTTTTATGACAGGTTTCATCCCGTTTTCTAAAATTGGTTTTAAGTTTTCTAAATGGATCAAACCAGAAAATACAATTAAGAGCATTCCTAATATTGCTGTCACATAGACAACTGCAAAGAAAATTTCTCCAACCCTTGATATTACTTCAAATCCTTTATGGATAGCATAAATTATCGTAAGAATCATTAAGGAATTGATTACAAATAAAGGAGTACTGTTATAAATGGTCGAAGATAATAACTCTCCAAAATCCCGTAAAACTCTTGATGCACAATATAAAAAATAAACAACATATAATACTCCAATTAACCGGCCAAACCATTTCCCAATTATTTCTTGAAGATAACTAGTTAAGGGCAGGTCAGGATAGTACACAAATAATCGATAATACACATAGAAGACCATTAATCCACCGATTAAACCCATCAATACAGCAATCCATGCATCCTGTTTGGCACCTGCTGCAATCCCCACCAGAATTGCACTGCCCATTTCAAACAATACAACTAGGACAAATAATTGGGTTGTACTTATTTTTACTTTTTCCATTTAAGTATTTTCCCCCCTTTAGAAGGGTTATTTAGTACATCTATTCCAAAATCCATTTCGCCTTAAGCTGAACTTGTTCTTTTCTTTCGATCACGAAAAAACGCAATGATTAGTAAGATGGATGGGATTATAATTTGAAAGGGCCAAGATAAATACAGTGTAACAATATCTACCCCCTCCTTAATAAATTCTGCAAAATTAGATGCAATCGTTATTGATGAAAACAAAACGATAAGTCCAATAGGGAATCCAAGCTTTCGTTGATTTTTAATTTGAAAGATATCAGCAGCCCCTGCTACCGCTGCATAATAAAAAATGGAAATTTTAAAAAAACCACCAATGATTAAATAGAGCATAAATAATACATCTAAACGTTCGATAAAATCGGCAATCTGGATTTTTCCTATCGTGGTTAATAAGGGGAAGGTGGAACGATAATAGAGGCTCACTCCTAATACAGTAATATTAACAATCGATGTAATAGTAATATTTATTCCAGCCAAGATCATCCCGCCAATACAAACAATTTTAGCCTTACTTTTCTCATTTAAAAACGGGAGAAGCATCGTAAAGACAACCATTTCACCAAAGGGAAAGACGATGGTTTCTCTTAGTAATGTTTTTATTATGGGTTTCCAACCATTTTCTAAAATTGGTTTTAAGTTTCCTAAATGAATCAAACCAGAAAAAACGATTAACAGCATGCCTAAAATAGCTGCAAAATAGACCACTCCAAAAAATATTTCGCCTACTCGGGCTATTACTTCAAACCCTTTATGGAGCCCATAGATAATAGTAATAATCATCAATGTATTGATTACAAACAAAGGGGTGCTATTGTAAATCGTCGTAGTTAATAACTCCCCGAAATCTCTCAATACCCTTGAAGCAATATAAATAAAATAAATAATATATAAAAAGCCAATTATCCGTCCAAGCCATTTACCAACTATTTTTTGAAGATAACTAGTTAAAGGCAGGTCAGGAAAGTACATATATAAGCGGTAATAAATGAAAAAGACAATGATTCCGCCAGCTAATCCGAACAAAATAGCGATCCAGGAGTCCTGTTTCACTTGTGATCCAAGTCCAAGAAGAATGGCACTCCCCATCTCAAACATAACAATCAGAACGAACATTTGGAAGGAACTAACTTTCGCCTTTTCCATGTATTACCATTCTCCCACCTTTTAAAAAAAGCGTTATTTATTAATATCAGACCAAAACGGATTCGTCCGAACCCCTTCACGCCGGACGTAAGTATCCACCTTAACATTCACCTCAATGTCTGCAAAATAATTGTTCCAATCTCCCTTTAGTTTTTTCCATAGGACAGGATTGGCTTTATGAACAACATCACCAAACCCAAAAATATCGCACTTTAGCCTTTTCACTTCCTTCACAGTCGTCTGTACTTCCTTCTTAATTGCTTTCTCCGTTAACTTTTCAATTTTTCCTATCGTTTTTGGATCCATCAAGTCAATAGCTGTATTTGCTTCACTCACCCAGCCCTCGTTCTCAATCTTTATATTAATAACGGGTTTTCCGTTTTTAAATACAGGTGAAACCTTGGTTTTTGACCGAATAGGGACGATACTAAGGGCATTTTTCTTCCCATTCCATTTAAGGGTAATATCAGTACTCTTGGCTTTATTTAAAATCCATATGACCCCGCGAGACTTTTTACTTTCTATCCAATCAATCAATGCCCCATCTTTAATGACTGCGAGTCCATCCGCTGAGAGAAAAGCATCCGTGGTTGTTTTTTGCAGATTGGTTGCTTTATTGGCTTCTTCTTTTATTCCAATTAGTTTATAACCATTTAATATCGGTTCTTTCCCGTTTCCGACGATTCCGTCAATCAAATCATCAATACTTATACTCATGTTCTCCCCTTTCATTGATTCTGTAAATTTTAACTCTTTAGTAATTTTGGTAACAGGCAGTTTATCAAGAATAGTCAGCGTAGTTACGATTTGCTCTGCGCTAGAACCTCTTGCAATAACGATCTCTGTAGTAGTTCTGAACTCTGGGTCCCTTGCAAAGGCATCCAGCATTTTAAGCATTAAAGTTCTATCCCTAGCTACCTCTTCACTTATAACCACTAAATTGGTATGTGCATAATATAGCCGTCGGGAAACTTTTTTCGTTGCATTTCTCGCTGCTTCTGTAATCGTCCTCCCCTTGCTTTTATAAACGGCAATCGGCAGACCTTGACCTCCTCCAGTTTGTCCTGCTGAAACATTCGCAGGATTAACAAGCTGAAAGGAGACATGGTACAAATTATCGTCTCCCCGATCAATACCCAGTGCCATCACAAAGGCCAAGTCTGTGAGTTCTTTCTGATTCCAACATGCACTGAGGATTGGTATAAACATTATTAATACCAACATCACAAGCAAGAATTTTTTCATTATTCTTCACCATTTTTAGATTGATTTTCCGATTGCTTTGGAGGTCCAGGCTTTTGGTTTTCCCCGGTCCTTTTCATGTTGCCTTTACTAATAAACATTGGTCTATTTTTGATAGCCCAGACAGGAAAACGAACAAATGCATCTTGTTGATTATGAAGGTTAAAAGGTGCGAGCGGCATCATGTACGGAATTCCAAATGAACGAAGTGAACATAAATGGATCGTCATGAACATTAGCCCTAACATGATTCCATAAAATCCCAATACTGTCGCTAATCCCATTAAAACAAAGCGAACTAATCTTGCTGCAATCGCCATAGCAAAAACGGGAGTGGAAAAATTTGCGATGGCGGTAATCGAAACCACAATAACCATTACTGGCGAAACGAACCCAGCCTGTACTGCGGCCTGCCCAATAACCAGGGCCCCTACTATCGAAACGGCTTGGCCAACAGCCCTTGGAAGTCTTAATCCCGCTTCCCTTAATATTTCAAACGTTACTTCCATAATTAATGCCTCAACAAAGGCTGGAAATGGAACACTTTCACGTTGGGCCGCAATAGCGATTGCCATGGTTGTCGGAATCATTTCTTGATGAAAGGTAGTCGCGGCAATATAAACGGATGGTCCAATTACGGCAATAAGGAAGGCTAGAATTCTTAATATTCGTATACCAGTTGAAATGTCAAATCGTGAATAATAATCATCTGGTGCTTGGAAAAATTGAATAAAGATAGCTGGAACTGTCACAACAAATGGAGTGCCATCACAAATGATCGCAATTCTCCCCTCTAATAAATGGGATGTAACGACATCCGGTCTTTCTGAATGGTACGTTGTTGGGAATGTTGTCCAAGTTTGATCCTCAATTAATTGCTCTATATAACCAGAACCGAGGACGGAATCGATATTGATTCGTTGAAGCCTTTCTTTAACTTCACCAACAATTTTTTCATTGGCAATTCCATCAATATATAAGATTGCGATATCAGATTGGGAAACAGTACCTATTTTCATGGAATCTACCCGTAAGTTAGGGCTTTTTACACGACGGCGTATTAAAGCCGTGTTCGTCCGGAGTGTCTCTGTAAATGAATCTTTTGGACCTCGAATCGATAATTGGGTTGAGGGTTCTGAAATGGCCCGCTTTTCCCAGCCTTTGGTTTCGCCGCTAATTGCTTTGTTGCATCCTTGCAAAAAGATGACTGTATTTCCAGAAAATAATGAATCAAATACTTGATTCCAATTTTCAATTGTCTTTACATTTCCCAGTGCCATTGTTTCATCCATCATGAATTGAAAAATATCTATCGGTCCTTCGGGTACTTCTTTTTCTATCACTGATTCTAGAATAAAGTCGGCTATAGCTTGATCACTAGCCAATCCATCAATAAAAACAAGTCCGCCTTTATGGGAACCGATCTTAAACTCGCGGACGTTTATATCGCTGCCATTGCCAGTCTCCTCTTTTAAACGAGAGATATTCTCTTGATAATCTCTTAAAATAGGCAAATCCTCTGGTTTTTGCGGATCTTGTTTTTGCTTATAATTATCGTCCTGTCTCTTTTTTTGTTTATTTTTGAGCATTTTAGACAAAATCGACACAATACCCGCCTCGCTTACGATTATTTATTTACTTTTCATCCATTATTGGATATATTGCCCAAAGGCTGCCACTTTATCCCATTGAAAAAGGTTAAAACAAGCATGATAAACATTTTTAAACTGGAATAAGGAACTACTAATAATTAAAGAATAAAGACAATATGATACCAAAAGGTGTGATGGTGTTGAAAATATTTTTTGTAACTTGCTTATTGGCGACGTTTAGTGTAATCCTAATTGTTTCACTAGATCTTTTAATGGGTATAAGTATTTCAGGAATTATTTGGAAGGCGGTAAACCCTTTTAAAGTAATGGAACCCGCTGAATATGTAATAATTTTTTTATTTCTATTGTTTTTCATCATCGATACCTTTGGCGGTTATTTAAATAAGAAAAAGAAAAAACAAAATCCCACGAATTAAAATAAATAAGAGCCTCCCTTATAATGGAAGGCCCTTATCTGTCTTCGTTTTTGGTAATTCTTTTTCTCTTCTGCGGAACAACCTTTTAATTAATACAACCGTACCTAGTACTAGTCTACTTAACCATCTCCTTTTACCTTTTATATTTGGCCCATACACATACCGATTCCAAAAATAATAGGTAAATTCCTCAACTATCAGCAATAGGACAAACAATAGTGATGAAATAATGATCCAAAACCACATTGTAAGAACTCCTTTTCAAATAGATAATAAATCTTATTCGAAAAAACCTAATAGAAAAGCTATCACAAATTTTCGTATAATTTACTTTGTAAATATCTGTATATTCTTATTTTAGCAAAAACTCACTAAATTGTGGACTTTTAGGTAAATTTTGTTGTATTTTTATTTTGAGTAACGAAATTTTTTAGGAGGGAATTAATAAAATGGAATATCGTCGCTTAGGAAACACTGGCTTAAAGGTAAGTGAAATAAGCTTAGGAAGCTGGCTTACATACGGAGGCTATGTAGAGGAACAAAATGCAGCCGCTTCGATTGATAAAGCCTACGAATTAGGGATCAACTTTTTTGATACGGCCAATGTTTATATGCGTGGGGAAGCTGAAATCGTAGTAGGAAAGGCCCTAAAAAAATATGTACGTGATTCTTTTGTATTGGCTACTAAAGTATTCTGGCCAATGGGTGATGGTCCGAATGATAAAGGATTATCTCGTAAGCATGTAATTGAACAATGCCATGCTAGTCTTAAACGTCTTAACACTGATTATGTAGACGTATATTATTGCCATCGTTATGACCCTCATACACCGCTCGACGAAACTTTACGTGCACTTGATGATTTAGTCCGTCAAGGAAAAGTCTTGTATGTTGGAGTAAGTGAGTGGACGGCTGAACAAATTACCGAAGCTGTTCATCTTGCCGACAAAAAGCTGCTTGATCGTATAGTAGTCAATCAGCCGCAATACAGCATGCTACAACGTTATATTGAAAAAGAAGTCCTGCCTGTAAGTGAAAAGCATGGAATTGGGCAGGTTGTCTGGTCCCCGCTCGCCCAGGGTGTCCTGACTGGCAAGTATAAAAAAGGCCAACAAGCTCCAACCGGGAGCAGGGCTTCACAGGAAAAATACAGCAATCTTTTTGGCTTATTAATGGATGAGAACCTTGATAAAGTAGAACTTTTAAAAGAGGTAGCCCAAGACAATGAACTTTCCCTCGCTAATCTTGCCCTTGCTTGGATCTTGCGGCAAGAGAATGTAGCCAGTGCACTTGTCGGTGCAAGCCGTCCTGAGCAATTGGAGGAAAATGTTAAAGCGTCGGGTGTTAAGCTTAACGATGAAACTCTGGCAAGAATTGAAGATATCCTTAGATAGATAAAGATGATGCCTCTGGTTTCCTTTCCAGAGGCATTTTTTACTCAAATTGTTTTCTCAAGGTTTGGAGTTTTTTCGTTAATTCTGTAAAATTTATTTCCTGCTAAGAAGAAAACCACACTACCCAGAGTTGTGATCGTGAGAACCCAAAACATGATTTGGCCTTGAAACTGACTAAGTAGAAAGCCGCCAATAATTGGCCCTAAAAAATTTCCAATCTTCCGAAATTGTGCTGCCCCGAAATAAGTTCCACGCAAATGTTCGGGTGCCAATTGATCAATCATCATGCTGTTGGAAGGGAAAATTAAAATTTCACCTATGGTTAGGAACACAATGGCTAGGATGGCAGATACCCAGCCGTTCACAAAACTAAAGACAACTAATCCTGCTGCCATAAATACAGCACCAACAACCATTACCTGCATTAACCGGAACTTCTCAGCAATGTGACTAATGGGCATTTGCAGGAAAACAACCATTACCGCATTTATTGTAATCAGTGTTGAAAAAATGACAATGCCATTTTCGACTGTACCTTCAAGTATTTGCGGCAAGTTGGAATCAATTTGTACATAGCCCATATTGACCAAAATAATACCAATGATTAGATACCTTAATGCTTTATCCGTTCTAATAATTTTAAATGCATCACCGAAAGAGACACCCTTCTTGTTTTGTCCAGGCTGAGTTAGGACTAGTCTCTTCATCAGGTACACTAGCACCATTGCATACATTAAATAAGTGGTTCCAGTTATTGCAAAGGATAGCTTTGCGGATGTACTGGCTAAGTATGCTCCAACTAACGGACCTACCGATGCTCCAATATTCATGGCTGTATATCGTAATGAATATACCTTCATCCGCTTTTCTTTATCGGTTAAATCCGCCATTAGGGCTTGAGCGGTTGGCTCAAAAAATGAGTTGGACAGTCCGTTTAATGCGTTTAAAAGGATAAACCAGCCCTCACTATTTGCAACCGTAAATCCATAATAAACAAGGGCGACCGTAAATAATGAGATGAGCATGACAGGTTTACGTCCAAACCGATCTGATAAATGACCGCCAATAAAACCACCAACTGTTGCCATTAATGGACTCATCCCTACGGTTAAGCCGATGACGATTGGCGACAGATCCATATGCCTGGATAAGTAGATAGATAGGAAAGGAAGAGTCATAAAAGAAGCGCCTCGTGATAAAACGGTTCCTATTAATAACACCCAGACGATTGGATGAAATTGCCTGATATAGTTTTTTACTTTTACCATATATATGTACTGCCTCTCAGAATTTTTTTTAGTCAATATCTAGTAAATCAATTTGTATGACTAATGTAAAGAATTTTCTCACTGTTCTAAGAACAAAAAAGCCAGTCCCGATTATGGAACTGACTATATTACACTAGTTTGGATCCTTGTATGTTAACGCTCGTTCACTATCCTTATATCCCTTTGTGGTTGGATCCTGTACTATTCCTAACAACGACAACACAACAAAGACGGCATTAACAAAAGTTAACACACTATTCTGTATCGAATCAGTCAGCTGAAAATCAATGATTCCAAAGGAATTTAAACACTCTAGCAGCATCTGAGCCACAATCATAATTTGGGATACAAATGCGATTACCCAGTTCTTGTTTCTTAATCGGACTTTCCAGTTAATCATCTTCCCCATCCTCTCCCTTTATAGTTAACAATCTTTCTATTAACATATGCTTGGATGAGGAAATGGTTGTCCGCAAGTATCAAAGGTTTTAATCTTTATTCATTACATTACACTTCTCTTCTCATAGCTTTTAAGACATCAACCTTTGTTGCGCGCTGTGCTGGGCGTAATCCTGAAATGATAGTTACAGCGTAACAAATTACCACACAGATAATCGGTAAAACAAGCGGAATATCACTAAAAATTAGGTCTAATTCTGTTTCTTGGCCAAACGCCTGTTTGATAATTAATGGAATGGCAAAATTAACCGTATAGCTAATTCCATACGAAACGATCGTCCCAATAAGAGCACCGATTAGCCCAATATAACTGCTTTCAAGCAGAAAGATTCGTTTAATGGTTTTCGGGTTGGCACCGATTGCTTTCATGATGCCAATATCAGGGGCCCGCTCAGTCACCGCCATCGTCATCGTATTGTAAATACCAATGGAAGCAATGAGAATAGCAATTGTACCAATAAATATAAGGCCAGCCTTTGCAATCATAAACACCATATTGACCTCTTTTAATTCATTGACAACAGAATATGTTGCATAATTCTTTTCTTTTAATTGGTCAGAGATACTTTGGACTGCTTCCATGTTTTTTGCATAAATCTTTACTTCATCATACATATTTTTATTGTTTACAAGATCTTCCGGTATCTCTTTTGTATTAATATCCAACATGTATCCTTTGGGTGTCCCCGTAAACCTCTCAATTTCAGTTAACATCTCATCAGAAATAAAGACACTACTATCCTGTGCCCATTCTTTTGTTGGCTTTTTAGAGATACCCACTATTTTTAATGGGATCTTTTTTTCTATTTGTTTTCCCTCTTTAAACTGTTGGACAGTTAATACAATGTCTTTTCCAAGTAACTCTCCTTTATAGAGATACTCACCTTTAATCTGTCCTTTTTCATTATACAAATCTTCGCCCGCATCCTTGTCAGCAAGATTAGTTAAGAAATTATAGCCAATGACCACTTCATTTTTCCCTTTTGGCAAATGCCCTTCCGATAATTCAAAACCAGCTTTTAATTCAGCTGGAAAATTCGCCACAAAAGTTGGTGCCGATTCTTGATATTTTCCAATTGAAAAAACACCCTCCTGCTGTAACATTTTCCTTCTTGTCACCGCTTTTACATCGTTTATCTTTTCAAACAATTGGACATCTTTATCATTTAATGCGCGATACACCCCTTCATCTTTTGTTTCCTTACCATGAACATCAATTTGGGTTATGACCCTTCGTTCGGTGATTTCCTTTACCACCGATTTCTGTAATCCAAACCCTACTGAGGCGAGTACAATTAAGAAGGCACAACCCATCGCTGTGGCAAGAATCGTCATAAATACTCTTGTTCTATTTTTCTTCATATTCTGGCGGACGAAGCGAAATTGATCTCTTAGTTTCATACCAGCACCTCCTCAGCCATGCGGCCATCTATTAACTCAATCTTGCGGTTCCCGATCTCAGCCACTTTGTCATCATGAGTGATAATCAAAAAGGTGATTCCCAAATCTCTGTTTAATTCTTTAATGAATTTCAATAACTCTTCCTCTGTTTCACTATCAAGGCTGCCTGTTGGTTCATCGGCAAGAATAATCGGGGGATTGACAATTAAGGCACGAGCGATACTTACCCGCTGCTGCTGCCCGCCTGACAGCTCTCCAGGATAATGATCCTGGTAATCTAGTAATCCCACTTTTTGCAGCATACTTTCGGTTTGCACTTTTCTTTCCTTTTCATTTACACCTTTTAAAATCAACGGCAATTCTACGTTTTGAAAAGCGGTCATGCTCGGTATTAATTGAAAGCTTTGAAAAATAAATCCTAGATGATTAATTCGGAAGTCCGCGAATCTTGATTCATTTAATTCCGAAACTTTTTCCCCGCTAATCCAAATTTCACCCTCTTTCGGATGAATAAAACCACTAACCAAGTTAAGGAGCGTGGATTTTCCAGAACCGCTTCTCCCGACAATAGTGACGATTTCACCCTTTTCTACACTAAAAGAAATATCTCTCAGTACTGGAATAATCGTTTGTCGTCCTTTTTTTCCAATCACAAAGTCATGGCTTAGATTTTTTATTGTTATCATAATTTCCTCCTGTTTCCCAATCACTTCACACTAATAGACGAAGCCTACTCACTTAACCCCTACAAAGTTAATAAATTTTTTTATAACTGGTTGGATTCTCTTAAGTTTTTTTGGTTACATATGGGAATATTACTTGCTATATGGGCTTTTACTAGTCTTTTTGATTGATAATATTTATAATGAATGAAAATTACATTTTGAAAGTAAGGAGATCACATGGAGAAATTGCATCCATATTGGGAAAAGATTGTTCGTTTCTGGAAGAACAAACATTTAACACAAATATCATTATTACTAATCCTAGTCGTTGTTTTATCAACCATTCTTTACTTCGGTTGGATTGCAATGAGAGCAAATGTAGAATCACTAAAGCAAGGGCTCAGTCAACCGACCGTTATCTATGATAAAAAAGGGAAAATCGCTAGTAATGTTGCCACCAATCGAACCAAAGGAGTAAAAATCGAGGAGCTGCCTAAGTATGTCCCAAATGCCGTGGTGGCAATCGAAGATGAACGATTCTATGAGCATGGCGGCTTTGATATTAAGGGTATTGCTCGTGCCTTTTTCAGTAACTTGTTTGCGGGCAGGATCACTGGGGGCGGCAGTACGTTAACCCAGCAGTTAACAAAAAATGCCCTGCTATCTCCTGAACGAACCTATAAGCGAAAAGCAGAGGAATTATTTTTAGCCGTAAAAATTGAAAAAGTTTATACAAAAAACGAGATATTACAGATGTACCTTAATCAGGTTTATTTCGGGAGCGGATCCTGGGGTATCAGTAACGCTTCAAAAAAATATTTTGATAAAAATATTAAAGACGTTTCTGTCAGTGAGGCCGCAATGCTAGCCGGATTGCTGCATTCACCGAATTACCTAGATCCATATAACAACTACGATTTAGCTATGAAAAGAAGAAATACTGTATTAAGTAAAATGAAAGAACAAGGGATGATAACTAGTTCACAATATAACACAGCGAAAAAAGAAAAAATCCGTCTTAAGGATGGCGGCGGAAGCAATGTGGAAAGGAAATATCCATATTATGTGGATGCAGTCCTGAATGAAGCAATCAATAAATATGGTTTAACCCAAGAAGAAATCCTAACTAGAGGCTATCGAATTTACACCGCGATGGATCAAAATCTTCAAACTGATCTTGAAAAAGTGTATAGTGAAGACTATTTGTTCCCGCGCAGTAGAGGGGGAAAACTTGTTCAAAGTGGCTCTGTTCTAATGGACCCTGCAACAGGCGGAGTGAGTGCCCTAGTTGGAGGACGTGGTGAGCATATTTTCCGAGGCTTTAATAGGGCAACACAATTACGAGCACAGCCTGGATCATCAATCAAACCACTGGCAGTATATACACCTGCCCTTGAAGAAGGCTACAAGTACTCATCCGAGCTCGTCGACAAACCCATCAAGTTCGGAAATTATAAACCAGAGAATTTTTCAAAAACCTACGAAGGAAAGGTTGAAATGTACAAGGCGCTTGAAAAGTCACTGAATATCCCTGCAGTTTGGCTTTTAAATAAGATTGGTTTAAATAAGGGAATCGATTCATTGAAAAAGTTCGGTATCCCTGTCGAAAAAGCAGATAAGAACCTCGCCATTGCACTGGGCGGAATGAGTACCGGGGTCTCCCCCTTACAAATGGCTAACGCCTTTTCAACTTTCCCAAATGGCGGAAAACGAGAAGACAGTCATTTAATTACTAAGATAGTTGGTCCAACTGGAAATGTGATTGCGGAGCATGAAGCAAAAACCACAAAAGTAACATCAAAAGAAGTCACAGATGAAATGACATCGATGCTCCTAAATGTAGTAGAAACAGGAACTGCAAGGCGAGCTCGTATCCCTGATGTCCAAATAGCCGGAAAGACGGGGTCAACCCAGCTGCCTTTTAATAATATTAGTGGAACGAAGGACCAATGGATGGTGGGATATACGCCAAATCTGGTTGGCGCCATCTGGATAGGGTTTGACCAAACCGATCGGGAACATTACTTGCCAAGCCCTAGCTCGGCTAATGTGGTGCCTATCTTTAAGGAGATTATGAAGAAATCCGTTCAACATCTTCCTAAAGAGCGTTTTGATGTTGTTTCAATCAATGATCAACTCGCAGGAAAAAGCACTTCAATGGAGAGTATCAATGAACAGGCAAAGAAAATAAGCAAAGAATTAAATGAAAATGCTCAAAAAATCGGGCAAAAGATCAAAGAAAATGCTCCAGGTTGGAAAGAAAAATTGGATCAAGTTTTATATAAGGTTGGCAAGGGAGTTAATTCTCTCATTGAAAGAATTCAGCAGTAATAGAAAATAGCACCCCTGACGGTGCTATTTTCTTATTTCTATGGTATATAACAATTCCCCTGTGATTTTTCGGATAATTTCTTCTTGATCGGGTTGAAAACACACAATGAAACAGGTGGATGGGCCAGCTGATTTAATGATATCAACAGTAGTAACCACCCGTTCTTGTGTTATCATTTCATTTGGGAACATTTGATTGAGTTCATACAGGATCCCTTTAGAACCTACCGGCCACAGCATTGCTCCCTTAATCAAACTCACCTCATGAAAAATAGCTAGCGGTGCAACCTGGTCGTTTAGTTCGATTACTTCGTTGCCAACTAGCGGCAAACCAATAACAGCTATTTTCAAGTGTTTAGTGAAAGCAAGATCAGTTATTTTAGCAGACGACTTCTTTCCCAAGACCATTAACCCTATCGCAGATTGCAGAAGTTGAAAGTTACTTTCTGTACTTCCAGTTATCCTTACATCTGAGAACTTTAGTTCAGACAGTCCCTTTTCTATTCCACTAACTAACTGATCCCATGGTTCATTACCGCAAAAATTATGGAGCAGCACTGAAACAGGTTCCCCTCCTGCTGCAATACATTCCATTACGGAAACTCTGAATGCGTAATAAGCGACCGTATCATAGGAGATATGAACATGGTCCTGCTCCTTCATTCCAATGGCTCCGCTATTATCACATGCAATAATAAGGGAGTCCCCCTCACTAAAAGGAATGGTTACGATATCCCTCATTGTTTAACATCCTGATTGTGCAATCTATGAGATACAAGTGAATTGAGACGGGGAATTGCAACCATTGCGATGACCGTATTAATGACGGAGCCAATGAGCAAGGAAGGAATAATCCCCAAATAAAATCCTACATTCATTAAATAAATAAATGGTAACGGAGCAACCAAGGAATTTCCAATGATGAAAACAACACATGCTAAAAATTTATTATTTTTATACATGACCCCAAAAACCCAAACCAACAGGGCCATTTCACCAGCAATTAAAAAGTGCAAGGGCCCTAATGGGAACCCACCGATTAACGCCGATATTAGATGCCCAAATGCCCCCACTATTGCACCTGCCCCTGCTCCAAACAAAACTGATGCCAAAAGTGCAGGAAATGCATCCAGTGCGACGCTCCCGACTATCGCTGGAATCTTAATCATAGCTCCGACCACAGACAATGCTGTTAACATGGCCAGACCGCTAACCCATTTTCCTTTCATTTACTTTTCCTCCTTCCGCTTTCCATCTCTAAACACATTGGCACTGCGAACATATTCCACATCACTGACCTTTAATCGGAAGTTGATTACTCTTGCCAGCGCAAAGAAATAATCTGATAGACGGTTTAGATACATCAACGCAAGTTCAGATGTTTTCGGATCAGCTTTTACTAACTTAACTACTAATCGTTCTGCACGTCTAGTCACTGTTCTAGCAATATGAATGGTTGCTGATGGTTTGGTTCCTCCTGGTAAAATAAATCGCTCTAACTCAGGCGCTTCTTCAATGAACTCATCGATTTTCTTTTCAAGGTAATCAATAGATTCTTGGTGAAGTTTTAATTCTCGCTTCGCCGTCACATTTGCAAGGTCCCCGCCACAATCAAATAATTCATGTTGAATTTTTTCAAGATCGGCCAGCACGTCCTTAAATAAATGGGTGTCTAGCTCTTGAATAGCCTGACCGACAAAGCAATTCACTTCGTCCACTGTACCGTATGCTTCAACGCGGGTATCATCTTTATCTACTCTTCCACCGATGATGCTCGTTTTTCCTTTATCACCTGTTCTTGTGTAAATTCTCATCTTTTCCATTCCCCTTTACTTTATTGTTTGGTTTAATCCATACCAAATGACGTCAACTTTTTCTGCTTTGGAGGCGATATCTTGATAAGCCCAACCAGTTACATCCCGCCATCGTCTATTTTCTGCCTCCATTGGAACAATTCCTTTGGATATATCAGTTCCAATCACAATTAACTTACGCTGCTCGGCTGTATTTTCCCAAGTGTCCCATTCCTCCAAACAATTTGCCCAGAATTCCCGACACTTATCGGTATCGAATCTCGCAGTTAAATCTTTTAGCCAAATTTCTACTCCTTCAAGTATGATCACTCTTTGGTCGAAATCAATTAGATTTTTCGGGATAGAGCGGCCATCATAAGCTGAAACCCAATGTTTATTCTCATAACAGCTATAGGTGTTCTTTACCCATGCCCTTTTGCCGTTAAAGGCACCTCCAATAATAAAATGCATCGTTCACCTCTCCTTAGTGCTTCTCTTTCAAAAATGAGTTCGTACCCTTGATCATGATTTACTTGCCAGGCCCAAAATTCTTTTCGGTCCGGTGCAAACCTAGATAACAGATAACGAATAACTCCACCATGAGTAATTACCGCACAGCTCTTTAGGTCTGATCTAAGAACCTCGTCGGTAATTTTTGTCCAGCCAGAGTCTACCCTCTGGGTAAATTCCTGATACCCTTCACCTTTTGGCGTTATATGTAAATTAGGAGCTTTCAGCCAGTTGCGATAGTGAACATTTTCTTTTAATTCTTCGTACGTTTTCCCTTCCCATTGACCGAAATTCATTTCTCGTAATTCTTTGATAAGTTTTATACTAGCATTTGAAAATAATCTTTCTCCTGTCTTAACACATCTTTGCAAATCACTAGAATAATAATGCTCATAATTTTTTGAACTGACGCGATCCTTTGTTTCAGGTGATAAGGGGGAATCACTCCAGCCCAAATAGGCTTTTCGTTTATTTTCTTCGGTTACTCCATGACGAAATAGTGCAATAACCACACGGTCATCCATAATAGTAACTCAATCCCTTCCACCGCAGCGCCTAAAACATCCCCGGTAATACCGCCAAACCATTTCATAGCTTTTCGGCGAAAAAGAAATGTACAGCAGGCTGCAATCAGAATTAATATACCTATAATGAAGAATTCTTTACTAAAAAAACTAACTAAAATCAGTAGACAGATTAGGTAAAAAGGATACGGCCAAAGTGACTGCGGTTTCGCTGCTTTTTGGAACAACGCTCCGAGACCTTCATTTTTGGCTGCCCTCACGGTTAACAACAGTACTCCCATAACACTTTTACTTAAAAACGGAATCATTGCAATAATGATAAAAAGTACGTTTTCAACATTCACTGTACTTTCATAAATAAAAAGAAACCGACAACTTAATAAAACTAAAATGGATAGAACTCCGAATGCACCTGTCCTAGGATCCTTCATGATTTCAAGCCTTTTCTCTTGATCTTGATAGGAAAAAAAAGCATCACTCGCATCCATCCAGCCATCGAGATGGATTCCTCCCGTCAAGAAAATTGTTGCCAGCCATAGTAAGAGGGCTGCAGCAAGATGGCTAAATGGAGTGAATTCCGAACAAAAATAGAAGATTGCTGAATAAATGATCCCTTGTAGTAATCCTACCAGCGGAAATGCCTGCACTGCCTTTTTAAGATGTTCCTGATCCATTGGCAATTCTAATTTGATCGGGATTGCCGTAAAAAATTGAATATCGATTAAAAAACCTTTCCAGAACTTCATCATTTTGTACCCCATTGATGGATGAGCTTTTTCATCAGATCCCATCTAAAGTGACTTTTCATCTCATCTGCCAAAATATCAAATCGTTTATCTTTATACACGCTAATAGATTTGACCCCTTGGACTGGCAGTGCTTTCTTTTTCCGGATCATGTTTAACCATTGATTTCTCCACTCATCATTATGAAAAAGATGGTGAAGATATGTACCAATAATTTGACCGTCATTTCCGAAATACCCCTCATCATCCCCGTTGGCTAAGGTTAAAAATGGTTTAGCCTCATTAGAAAAGGTAGTCTTTCCTAAATGGATTTCATAGCCCTCTAACCGTTGATGTGCAGGCAATCCAGTAGCTTGATGATACTGGGCATTGACAGGATTAGTTTCTTTATCTTGATAAAAAGTAGTCGTCGCTGGGATCAAACTTAATCCTTTAGCATGAAAGTTAGGAATATTTGTGTCGCTGCCAGATTTATCAATCAATTCTTCGCCAAGGATTTGATACCCACCACAGATCCCTAAAATAAAACCACCATTTGCCACATGTTTTTTGATTAAAATATCTAACTGTTTATCTTGTAAATTTTGCAGATCACGGATGGTACTTTTTGTACCAGGTATAATAATTGCATCAGGTTGTCCGAATTCACTTGCATGCTTGACCCAGCGGATTGTTACATCTTCTTCAAATAAGAATGGCTCCAAGTCACTATAATTTGAAATAAACGGGAGGTGGATGACAGCAATATCTAGTGTCCCTTTTTTCGGATAGGCAAATTGGGTCCTGATCGATAATGAGTCCTCGCCATCAATCATATGATTTTCCACAAACGGCAATACACCTAATACAGGCACACCTGTTTTCTCTTCAATCCACTGAACTCCGTCCTCAAATAAGCTGAGATCACCGCGAAATTTATTAATAATCACACCGACGATTCTTTCCCTTTCATTAGGTTCCAGTAATTCAAGCGTGCCAACAATACTTGCAAACACTCCGCCCCGATCAATATCAGCAACAAGGACAACTGGTATATCCGCCAATTCGGCCACCTTCATATTAACAAGTTCGCGGTCCTTTAAATTAATTTCAACTGGACTGCCGGCTCCTTCGATTACCACTACATCATATTTATCAGCAAGATGCTGTAGGGATTCCTTAATCACTGCTAATCCCTTTTCATAAAAGTGATCCCGATACCCGCGCCCTGAAAGGGTCTCAATCGCTTTCCCCAGGTAAACAATTTCAGCATCCTGTGCGGAACGGGGCTTTAATAGAATCGGATTCATCCATACCGATGGCTCTGTTCTAGCAGCCTCTGCTTGAATTCCTTGAGCTCTTCCAATCTCCTTACCTTCTCTCGTTACATATGAGTTATTAGACATGTTCTGCGATTTAAATGGGGTAACACTTACCCCCTCGTTAGATAGGATTCGGCACAGGGCAGTGACGATTAAACTTTTGCCCACATCTGAAGCTGTCCCCTGAATCATGAGTCCTTTCATGATATAGCCCCCTTGATAACGATCGGAATTCCAGCTTCAACTAAAAACACTTGGTCCGCCTCCTTGACTAAGTACTGATGGACTTGTCCAAGTAAGCGCCCATAAGTGAACACCATCTCATTGCCAAAGGGGGACTCATTTAAAACCTCATTACTCACGATTAACATCGTTCCCACACGTTCTTTTATAGAAGTAATCCCGGTGAGGATCGTATCTTTAACCGTGGTTAAAAATCGTTCATCCCACTTTTGCTCCGAAGAAAAAAGTTCATTATTTAATAGTGTGGTAAGACAATCTAGTAAAACCACATCCTCGGCTTTAAAATCATTTGCTATCTTTCCTATTTGAACGGACTGTTCATATGTTTTCCACTGATAGCCCCCTGTTAAGCGATCCCGTTGGTGTTTTCCAATTCGTTCCTGCATTTCTGGATCAGAAGCAACACCCGTAGCAAGATAACAAAGTCGACCACCAGTTTTACTTGCCAATTTTATTGCTTGCTTCTCTGCAAAACTGCTCTTCCCGCTCCTCACACCACCCGTTATGAAGATGAATGTTGATTCCGCCATTTAGCTAACACCTCCATTAATTGATTATTTTCTTCATGACCTTTTATAGCAAAACGCAGCCATCTTCCATCCAAGCCTGGAAAATTAAAAGTATGGCGGGGAATGATGCCCTGATGAAGAAGAAACTCAAATAATGTGAACTGATCCTGTAAATGCGGGTCCTGTAGTAAGTAAAAATTTACATCAGATGACGAAGCAATATAGTTATTGTGATAAAAAAAAGAAAAAAGCCTCTTTCTCTCACAATCAATATATTCCTGTGTTTCTTTAATAAAAGCTTCGTTTTGAAGACAAAGCTCCCCAGCTAATAACGCAATGGTATTAGTGCTCCAATGAGATTGGAGCTTGCTCAGTTCTGAAACTATTGCTGGTTGTGCGACTAAGTATCCCAAGCGGATACCTGGTATCGCAAACATCTTTGTCAATGAGCGAATAATGATTAAATTTGAAAACTTGTTTATGTATGGAACAACTGATTCATATTCGATTAAAAAATCAAAAAATGCTTCATCTAAGATGACAAGGCAATCTCGTTTTTCACACTCTTCTATAATCGAGATCATTGTTGACGGCGGATAGTGAATACCGGTTGGGTTATTAGGATTGCACAAAAACAAAGCATCCACATCTACTAGACTAGAGCGTAAATCACTAAGATTCAATGTAAAGTCTGGCTCAATTAATTGATGGTAGACAATTTCACATTGATTGACCCGACATACTTCTTCATATTCTGAAAAAGTCGGCTCGACGAGAAGGACTCTTTTGCGAGCAAGCATTCGACCAAGCAGCGTAATCAATTCTGCTCCACCATTGCCAATTAAAATAGTATCCCTCTCGGTTTGTTCTGCTTTTGAAATCATGTTCGTAAGCTTTATGGCAAACGGATCTGGGTACACATGAATTTCTCGAAAAAAATCCACCCACTTTTCCTTTAGTGAAGGTGGTGGACCAAGTGGATTTATATTTGCGCTAAAATCGATAAACTCCTTTGGGAGCGCTAACCCCATAGCTTTATATAAATATTGCGGATTCGATCCATGTGATGGCCAACTCAATGAGTATTCCCCCTATCCATAATAGTAGTAAAAACAGAAAAACCGTCCTGCTAAGAATAGAATTGGCGCCAAGGATCTGTGATGCTTGGATTATTTGAAACGGGTCACCCATTTTTGCGCGGTTAGATAAGTTTCCTTTGTAATAGTTGATACCACCTAGCTGGATCCCTAAAATAGCTGCAACAGCCGCCTCTCCCCAGCCGCTGTTTGGGCTTGGGTGCTTTTTCGCATCACGGAACAAAATCATCCATGCCTGCCTAAAACCTGTCTTTTCTGGTCGACTTCCAATCAGCATGGTCATGCCTGTTAATCGACTGGGAATCCAATTCATCACATCATCCCATTTTGCAGAAGCCCAGCCAAATTCTTTATATCTATCGTTCATGTGGCCCACCATTGAATCACATGTATTTGTGGCTCGATAAACCATCGCCAGTGGTGCCCCGCCAATGAGTGCCCAAAACATGGGGGCAGTCACCCCATCACTTGTATTTTCAGCCACCGTCTCAATTGCCCCCCGAGCAATTTCACCCTCATCAAGGTTTTCTGTATCACGGCCAACAATATAAGAAAGTTTTTTCCTCGCTTCAGAAAGTTCCCCTGCACTTAATGGTCGATAGACTTCTAGTGCCGCTCCCTTTAAACTCTTTTGAGCAATAGTTGTTGATATAATGATACTTTCTATTAATATCCCAACAAATGGCTGAACACGATAACTTGCCAAAATTACAACGAATACAAGTGAATAAACAAAGAGTAAAATAAAAAGGAGCATTCCCACCCCTTTCCATTTTTTAAACTTTCCCTTATTTAATCGTTTTTCAAGAAATGAAATCATTGTACCAATCCATTTAACAGGATGAGGCCAGTGGGGTGGATCGCCAATAAACATATCGATAATGTACGCAATGGTTATCGCGGCTAAATGATAAACTAACATGTTCGTTTCCTTTTGCTTGATTTTTGAATCGCTTCTGTCGTGCATTGATAAACAGCTTTGCTAATGAGCTTTCCTAATGGGGTTATCGTTCCTGCATATTCCAGCACCTCGCCAGATTGGGTAGCAGCAATTAATATACTATCGGTCGAGGTTCCAGTCGCGAAGGTTCCGGTCACTTCATCCATTACTTTTAGATCATTCATTGCCTTAACCTTTGTTTCAGTGGCAGTCATGATGCTTTGAATAAAGGCTTCTTCAGTTAACTCCCCTTCGATAAATATCCATGTATTAATGGTTCCAGGTACCATATCAAATGAATGTAGTTCACTCTTGGAAGCATCAATCGCATTTCCAACCCCTGCTGTTACCACTACAAATATCGAGAAGCCAGTACCCGTATATCTTTTGTAAACAACATCTTCCAAAATTACTGCTGTCATCATGCCCACTGTTTCCGACGGTTCAAACCCTTTTGATTTTAGAAATAAGGCCATCTCTCTGCGATGGTCACTACATTCGTAATCCTTATTGACATGTCGATTCACAAACGACTGATGCCATCCAGTCCCCGAACCAATTACTCCTGAGGACATGGTTCTTAACGGCATGGGAGAAGTTAATTCAATCCATTCTTCTGACATCTGTAACCTCGACTCATCAATTGTAAACATGATATTGTTGTGATTTACTTTTGGCAATAATGCCATCTGTGGCGCAGCGACTCTAGGATGAGGGTGTTTTTGAATGTCGGTATGGTAGACGTCTCTGATTCGTTCTTCACGAAGGACCTCATTCGGAATGTGATTGATATTAATCCGTCCGTTTTCAAGGAGGAGCAGCCGGTCACAATAAAGCCCCGCAAGGTTTAAATCATGAAAAATAGAGATGACCGTTAAACGATTTTCTGATGTCCATTGTTTTAAGAAATCTAACAATTCCTTTTGATAGGATAAATCTAAATGATTTGTTGGTTCATCTAATAAAAGAATTTCAGGCTCCTGGGCTAAAGCTTGTGCAAGAAAAACTCTTTGTTTTTCCCCTCCTGATAACTCCTGAATATTTTTATTTTGGAATCTTGAAACACCAATTTGCTTCATTACTCTTTGAACAACTTCTTCATCGACGGAACCCCATGATTGAAACAAACCCTTTTGATGGGCATAACGCCCGAGTGAAACGGTCTCTTTCACCGTATAAGAGAAAGATTGTGAGGAATGTTGGGACAGAACAGCAATTATTTTGGCCAATTGTTTTGCCTTGTAATGCTGGAGCCGTTTTCCGTTGATAAGGATTTCACCTTTTTGGATTGGTAAAATACCGCTTAGCATTTTTAAAAGGGTTGTCTTCCCACTTCCATTCGGTCCGAGGATTCCAAAAAGTTCTCCCTTTTCCACTTCAAAAGAAATCTCCTCCAGTACTGCTTCGCTCGTGTATCCGCCAGAAACCTGTTGAACGCTTAGCATCCATTAACCACTTCTTTCTCTCCTTTTTCTTTGTAGCAGGATTATTGCAAATACCGGAGCCCCAATTAAAGCAGTGATAACACCAATGGGTAATTCTGTTGGAGAAATGATCATTCTTGAAATCAAGTCGGCTAAAATTAAAAAACCTGCCCCCGATATGATAGACAAAGGAAGAAGCTGACGATGATCAGGACCCCATAATAATCTCGACAAATGTGGAATGACCAGACCAACAAAACCAATGGTGCCTGACACCGCAACGGCTGCCCCTGTTAATATCGAGCCTGCAGTCAAGATTAAGAGCTTTCTTTTATGTACATTAACACCAATATGTTGTGCCCGTTCTTCCCCAAATGACATCGCATTTAGCTCCTTGGCATTAAAAAGCAATAAACATGAGCCAATGATGAAAAAGGGTAAAATAATTTTTATGTAATCCCAGCCTCTCATTGAAACACTTCCCAAAAGCCAGCCTATAATCTGCCGGAGTTCATCCCCAGTTAGTGCAATCATAAGCGAAATTATGGCTCCTAAAAAGGAACTGAAAATAATACCTGTTAATATAATGGTTTCCACTCGCATCGATTGTTCGATTTTACTTGCAAACATGAGAACTAGGAAGATTGTAAAAAAAGAGAATAAGATACTTAACAATGGTAATGTAAAGGATCCTATGAAGGGAATGGAAAGCTGAAAAAACAGGGTCAACACCGCCCCCACAGACGCTCCAGAGGATACACCTAATGTATAAGGATCTGCTAACGGATTTCTAAGCAGCCCTTGAAAGGCTGCCCCTGCAATAGCAAGGGAAGCTCCAACAAGACCTGATAAGATTACTCTAGGCAACCGAATATTTAAGACAATACTCGTATACATTGGGTCAAATTTCTCCAAGGAAATGAGCCCGAATAACTTTGCACTAATAATCTTTATAATAGTTAAGATTGGAACCGAAACCGTTCCTATCGAAATACCTATTAATATAGAAAGAATCAGGAAAACTCCAGCTATACAATAGGCTAAATACTTATTATTTAAAAACTTCAGGATAGACAGCCTTCGCAAGATCTTCTACTCCTTCAACAATCCTTGGGCCTGATCGAGTCACACGATCAGAATCCACATCAACTACATGCTGATTCTTTACAGCGTTGACCGTTTCCCAGCCCTTCCTTGTTAATACTTGATCGACAGGATTCTTGACATAGAATCCATAGGTAGTGACGATAACATCAGGATTTCGTTTAATCATGGCTTCTTGGTCAATTTTAATCCAGCCTTCTTGATCGTTAGCAATATTTTCAGCATTTATTACACTTAGCATTTGATCCATAAACGTATTCTTTCCAGATGTATAAATTTCTGGAGCTGGTGAAACCTCAACCAATACCTTTTTCTTTTCTTTTATCTCTCCAGCCTTTGCTTTAATTTCTGCTAATTTATCTTTCATCCCAGTGATGATTTCATCAGCTTTTGCTGTTTCACCAGTGGCTTTCCCAATCAAATCTATAGAATCAAAGACTTGATCAAAGTTTTGCGCGTCATTAACAACTAAAACAGGAATCCCTGCATCTTTTAACTGCTGAAGCCCAGCTTCAGAACTAGAAGCCCAAGAGGCATGTGCTAACACTAAATCTGGCTTTAAGGAAATAATTTTTTCTAAGTTTATTTCTTGGCCGCCAACTTTCTCCTTTTTGGCTGCCGCTTCTGGATAATTGTCGAAATCGGTTACTCCCACTACTTCCTTATCAAGACCTAAGGCAAAAACAATTTCAGTATTACTTGGGATCAGAGAAACAATGCTTTCTGGTTTCTTTTCAATAGTAACTTCCGCTTTGGTTGCATCTGTAATCGTAAGTGGATAGGTAACTTCCGCTGTTTTCTTCTCTACACTAGTATTTGAATCTTCCTTTACCTGGTCTTTCTTTTCAGCACAACCCGCTAACACTCCTACTGTCAATAATACTACTAACAGCAATGAATACAACTTCTTCATTTTTCTCCCTGCTTTCTTTGTAAAGTATCATGTATGTAACAAAAAATAAATTTTTTCTTGTGCTAAACAAAATACGTGGATAACAACAAAAAACATCTCCAAAATGAAATGGAGATGTTGGTTTGATAGATTCAGGTTACTAGCATAAGTAAAGAGAGTCTAGCCTTCAACACCTTCCTATCCTCGTAGGTTATTGGCGCACAAGAATTAGGCAGGTTTCCTGGCTCATGATCATCGCTTCCTATGCCTTCCCATCGTATACGACAGTGACACAATATAGGTTGCTCCCATTTACAGTGGCGGGACCGCGTTGGCTTATACCAACTTCCCTTTTAAGCTTAAAATCATCTGAGAAGATTTTAGCACCTAAATTTAAAATAATATTTTTTTGTTATTTTTATTATAGAAAATGAGAAAAGATTTGTATATGATTTTTTACAACAAGTTATTGCTCAATATTTCTGCATAAATTTGCCATTTCAATCGCAACCGTTGCTGCATCCCAACCTTTATTTCCTGCCTTTGTACCAGCTCGTTCAATGGCTTGTTCGATTGAATCCGTTGTTAACACTCCAAAAATAACAGGAATGCCACTTTTCAAATTGATCGCAGAAACACCCTTTGCTACTTCATTACAAACATAGTCAAAATGTGGAGTTGAACCGCGAATGACCGTTCCAAGTGTAATAACCGCATCGTATTTATTACTATTGGCCATTTTTTGAGCGATTAATGAAATCTCAAATGCCCCCGGAACCCACGCAAGGTCCACATCTGACTCGCTAACTCCATGTCTTTTAAGTGCATCCTGTGCACCGCTTAATAATTTACTAGTAATAAATTCATTGAAACGTCCAACAACTATTCCAATTTTTAACCCAGAACCAACTAAATTTCCTTCAAAAATATTTCCCATGTGTATGCCTCCATCAATTGTTTTGTGTAGTTGAGCTTTAGAGCGGTAATCTATGCTTCCCGCTTAACCATTCGTTCATTTTTCATTCTATATTCAACTAGATCTTTAATCGTAATCATTTTAAGGTTCATTCTCTCTGCAATTTTAAAAAGATCAGGAACGCGGGCCATCGTTCCATCCTCATTCATAATTTCACAAATAACCCCTGCAGGCTTCGCACCGCATAATTTGGCAAGATCAACAGCTGCTTCTGTATGCCCTTTTCTATTCAGAACTCCACCTTGTTTAGCAACGAGTGGAAAAATATGTCCTGGTCTTAAGAAATCACCGGCTTCTGATTCGGGGTCAACCATACTCAAAACTGTTGCGGATCTTTCAAAAGCAGAAATGCCAGTGGTAGAGAATTTATGATCGATACTGACAGTAAAGGCAGTTCGTTTCGGATCTGTGTTGTTGGTAACCATTGGATGTAAGTCAAGCTTATTAGCTAAATCCTCGTCAATAGGCACACAAATTAGGCCTCGGCCGTGAGTGGCCATAAGATTTATGACCTCAGGTGTAGCTTTTTCAGCAAGGGAAATAAAGTCCCCTTCATTTTCCCTGTCCTCGTCATCACAGACAATGATAACCTTACCTTCCTTTAGGTCCGATAATGCTTCATCAATTGTATTAAACACAGTTACCTCCCCTTTCAATTTTATTTAAAAAAATCCATGCTCTTCTAAAAAATTAGCGGTTATCCCCTTGCTGCTTTTTTGCGGAGGTTGATTAGAAAAATTAGTTATAAAATGACCAACATATTTTCCTATCATATCGCATTCTAAGTTTACAATATCCCCTGAACCCTTCTGTCCAAGAATCGATTCTGACAATGTATGCGGGATAATGGATAATGTAAAACTATTCTCCGAAACAGCAAATACGGTTAAGCTTGTCCCATCCACCGCTATCGACCCTCTTAAGATTACATATCGCAATAATTCCTCTTCGGCTTCAATCTCATAGTAAATCGCATTTTCAAGTGATTGTTTACTTTTTATTACACCTGTTCCGTCAATATGTCCTGAAACGAAATGACCGCCAAACCTTCCACCCGCTGCCATAGCCCGCTCAAGATTTACTTTGGACCCTCGTTTTACCATACTTAAACTGCTAGCTCTGACCGTTTCCGGCATCACATCTACTGTGAACAGTTTACCCGTAAAGGATGTAACCGTCAGACAAACCCCATTAACCGCAATACTGTCCCCAAGATGGACATCGTTTAGTATTTTATTCGCTTCTATGTTCAATACAAACGACTCGCCAGTCCGCTGGATGTTTGCGACTACGCCAATTTCTTCAATAATTCCAGTAAACATATTGTCCAAACTCCTTACTATGTTTCCCTTTGATTCTGCCCAAAAAATTAAAAAAGACCCTAAAGACAGTTTGTCATCAGGGTCTTGAAAAAAAGACAATAGAAAATAAAGGCTTAAAAATAGGTACACTTCACCCTATTGTTAATCCTGTCTTTTCCTTCTCCCATCCAGACTTTAACTGTCGGCCCTGGAGTTTCACCAGATCCACCGCTTAACATATTAATGTTAACCGGGTCACGGACTAAGAAGCATAGCTTCATCACCGCCGGTTAGGAATTTCACCTGACCCCGAAGGAAATTATTTAAATATATACTTATATGTTATGACATTTCATTCTAATAGTAAAGCTATTAGCTTAACTATATTGCACTAAAAACACAATTAATAACCAGAACTTAGCTTACCGTCATAATTTTACCAACTTATTTATTGTTTATAAGTCTTTACAGGTAAATAAATATCAAAATGTAATTCACCAGTCTCATTTTGATGTTTATGCTCTTCTTTATACACTTCCAAACTTAGGGCATTGTGATCATGTTCATATCCATATTCTTCCATCCAGGCATAGATTTGTTTATATGTACTTTCCACTTTTTCATGACTTCCTTGATGTGTAGCAAATACATAATTTTTACTTGGAATCGTAAAACCAACCATACCATCTGGGATTTCCTCAATTTTTTCAACTGGAGTTGTAACATAATAAGTAAATTCTGTTTCTCTGCTGTGAAAAGGTGCGATCAAAACAGGGTCTTTGGTTTGATATGATACTTCTTCTAGCCGATCTATCATCTTTTTAAATAGACCTGGGAGTGTACTGATTTGTGAATAAGTTCCGTTCCATGAAATTCCAACAACCTTCATTTCTTCTTTTTCTATTACTTGGATACTCATGCTAATCCCCCTTTTGAATTATCATATTAATATAATTCTCACCGTCACTCTTAAACTCCTGCAAAAATAATTCGACTAAATTCATTCCAAATCGTCCACACATGTATAGGTATTAAAATTAACGGACGTTATTCCAAAAATGAGAAATAACGTCCAAATTTTTTTAACTATCTTTTTTTAAATGATGTCGTAAATTTTATTATTTGGATGAAAATAGCATATAATGGACTTAGCACATTAATAGGAGGATTTTTTATGAGTAATGAAAATCAAACAAATCCACAGGAAGAACCCAAGAAGAAAATAAGTCTACAAGAAGCGATGAAACAACAACTGCAAAATAAGAAGAACAAATCTGCCGGAGGAACTTCAAGTTCAAACAACTCGATGGCAACTAAAAAGCTGCAAAGCCAGCAAACGAAAAAAGTAAGTAATTCGCGGAGAAAAATGGGTGTCTAGTGGTCAGAATCGAGTAGATATTTCCCCAGGTGCACTTGTCAAAATTGTCCTAAAAGTAGATCAACGAAGCGGGAAACTAACAGAGGGGACCGTCAAGGATATATTAACAAAGTCCAGTTTTCATCCTCACGGCATAAAGGTCAGGCTTACGGATGGACAAGTTGGCAGAGTTAAGGAAATAAATAATTAGTTTAGAAAGTCCTCTTTGCACAATGATGCAAAGTGGGCTTTTTTAATGGAAGTAAAAAACAGACCCAAAAGGCTTGGGTCTGTTTATTGGCGGGTCATTATGATTTACGGACGTTTACTGCTTGTGGTCCACGTTGGCCACTTTCAATTTCAAACGTTACCTCTTGACCTTCGTCTAATGTTTTGTATCCTTCGCCTTGAATAGCAGAAAAGTGAACAAATACATCTTCTCCACCTTCACGCTCAATGAATCCAAAACCTTTTTCACTGTTAAACCATTTTACTTTACCTGATTCCATTCTTTGTAGCCTCCTAGCATGTAACTATTACATGTAAATTGCAAATTGATTGCATAATTATTTTTACCCATTTCCTTTTTACCTATACCATAACAATTTTAAAAATTTTAATTGGATATAAAATCTTTATAAAACCCATTTGTGGATTGCTTTTGCAACTCCGTCTTCCTCATTTGTGGTAGTTACCCAATCCGCTGCTTCTTTCACAAGATCTTGTGCATTTCCCATTGCAACTCCCATGCCAGCTGCCTTGATCATCGCCAAATCATTAAGACTATCACCTACGGCCATTACATTTTTCATATCCAATCCCAGCCTGTTACAAACAATCTCCAGACCCTTCGCTTTATTAATACCGGCCGTATTCACTTCAATATTTTTCAACGTAGAATTACTAAGTTCAAATTCACCTTTTGCCTGTAATTCTTTCATGATTATCTCTCTGGTTTCATCATCATCGATATTAAAGCCAAATTTCATCCATTCTAAAGTATGCAAGTCCTCCGGCATTTCATTATGCCAATTGCGTTCCGTGCTAATCGCCCAAAACTTAGTCTTATGTTGCAGCGATAACCTCCACATCCACTCAACAAGTTCAGACTTTACCAAGTTCCTCTCTACTAATTGACGTTGATCATCCCATATTTCACTACCATTAACAGTGACTAAATAAGAATCAAGCTCTAATGAATCAGCATGCTCTCTGCTCGTCAAAAGTGAACGGCCTGTACTAAGAACCACATAGATTCCTTTTTCCTTAGCAGCTTTGATGGCTTCACGATTTGCTTCCGATACCTGTCCTTTATTATTTAAAAGCGTACCATCCATATCGAGTGCAACTAGTTTGACTTCAATGTCATTATTAAAATTATCCATATGTATATCAAGCTCCCTTCCATACTTTTCCTATAATAAGATAACATCATTTCTAAAAACTAATCAAACATTAAGTTTACATAATATAGTTATAATAAATACTCTGACAAGTATCTTGCAATTTTCTTATAATCCTTTAATAAGTAACCTATAGGCGCTCTATTGCATATAGTACCCATAAGCCAAGAATAGAAAGGTGTTTAATGATGCCATCGGTTGTTATCAATTTATATTATCTAAAAATAAACAGTATTTCGGGCAATGGCTCCATAACTATAGGGGAAGCATCTCATAACAGTCCCACAGCCAATAGTAAATTACAAGGAATTAATGCTTCATATGGAGATACTTCACCAACTGAGGCAATGATGGAAAACCTGTTAAATGATCCAGACGTTAATGATCAAACCTCTATTGGAACTACTGATTCTACTAATGTCAATACACCAATTCAACCTGTACCACCAATCTAAAATTATAGGAGTTATCTGATATGCCATATCAAATAAATATTTTAAATTTCAAGATAAATGGAGCCACCCAAAACGGGAATGTTGATATCGGTCCTACTGTGCATAACAGCCATACTGCAAATAGTAAATTTGTGGGAGCAAATTTCACTTTAGGTGATTTATCACCAGCCACTTCTTTAATGTCCTCAGGCAATATAGATACAGATATTAGTGATCAGGATCAAATAGCTAACCCATCTATGCCTATAGCTAATCAAATTTAAAGGAGCAGCAATATGGATATAGAAAAAATGAGAAGATGGCTAGAGATTACTAACGAGTATAGAGAGAGCAATTTTTGGTCTAGCGTACTAAAGCAAAAACAACCAGATGAATTTTTTAGAGAAGTATCGCTTAATCCAAAATTTGACTTATACCAAAATGATTATTATAACTTTATTATTTTTGAAATACCTGGGGTAAATCCAGAAGATGTTTCGCTTAGCTTAATTTCAAATAATCATTTAAAAATTAATGGCAGAATAAAACCTGTTTTACCATTAGAAATGGAAATGAAGAGAGAACGCGAATATGGTGATTTTGAACGAGTAATTGACCTACCTGAACCAACACAGGCTCATTTAATACATTCACAAATTAATAATGGACTACTTCATTTATCTTACCCTCGAAATAAGAAGTGACTAGAGTGTTTATCTCCAATATCATAAAGACTTATTGCAAAAGATTTCCCTTCTATGATTGTAGAAGGGTAAACTTGTTTTGTGATTAAATCATATGCACACTCCTTTTATTAGTATGAAATTACTTACGATTGTTCATGGTAATTGATTATATGAAACAATTACTAATTATTTCAAGTTTTAAGAAAATAACAATAATAAAAAAACGCCTGTCAAAAACAAGCGTTTTAATGTGGTGCTATTAATGATGGTGATGGACACCCATGGTTGGGTTAGTAATCAGCCACTCTTCTTTCGGTAATTGGAAATATTGAATCCAAATACTATTTAGGTTTGGGTCATTTTTATCAATAATGAAATCAATTTCTTTATCGCTTGTGACGACAACATCATTTTCTGTTGGTGTATCAAGCTTTAAATCATAATGGGCATGGTCACCATGAATACTTGTGACATACACACGAAAAAGTTTTCCTTGTGCTTCTTCTTGTTCTAACATTTTTTTCAAAGCTTTTGCTGCATTACGATTCACTTTTACCTTCATTTTTGGCTCTCCTCATCTATGTATTCCTACGTATTATCCCACTTTTTTGCAAAAATAGACAATGATTAGTTTTGAACTAAAAATACTTAATTTACCAGGTAAAAATTTACATACATTCTTTTCCTCGATAGGAATTTTAAAACCTTAACAAATTTGTCACAAATTAATCGAAAAACGTGTATAAACATCACAGCATTATTGTTAATATAGGTTTTAGAAAAGACTAACGGACTAATTACTATTAAATAATAACTAATTTAAATTAGGCTTAATCAGTACATGGAAGCAAAAAAAGAAGTAATTCAGTCTTGTTTGTGAAAGGTTTCACGATTATAATCGTAAAAGTGAACATTTGGAAGGGAGAAAAATTCATGTTTAAAAAAAGCTACTTAATTCCACTGTTAGCTTTAGTACCAACTATGCTTTTAAGCGGATGTACGAATATGGTCGTCTTTGATCCAAAAGGACCTGCCGCACGTGACATTCTAGATTTAATTAACTGGTCACTTATTTTTATGTTGCTAGTGGTTGTCGTTGTTTTTGGTTTATTTGGATATATTATCTGGAAATATCGGGCTAAGCCTGAAAATGCAGATTACGAACCACCTGAAGAACATGGAAGCACAAAATTAGAAATAATTTGGACTGTCATTCCTATTCTTATTGTAATTGCTTTAACGATTCCTACTGTTAATACAATCTATAAGTTAGAAAAAGTACCTGCTGGATATGAAAATAAAAAACCAATTACCATTAATGTGACTTCTGCCGATTGGAAGTGGATTTTTAGCTACCCTGAACAAGGGATTGAAACTGTGAACTACGTGAATATTCCTGCTGGCACACCTGTGCAGTTTAAGTTAACTTCTGCAGGTACAATGCAGTCATTCTGGGTTCCTGCTTTAGGCGGTCAAAAGTATACCATGAACAAGATGGAGACAGAGCTGTACCTTACAGCTGACAAGCCTGGTGAATTTTTAGGAAGAAATACAAACTTTAACGGTAAGGGCTATGCTGAAATGGAATTTACGGTTGAAGCAAAATCCCCCCAAGCCTTTGAAAAATGGGTAAAAGAAGTTAAAGAAACTGCTCCTAAGTTAACAGAAAAGAAATACAATCAACTTCTTAAGCCTACACACTTAGGACGTGAAACATTTATTGGAACACATCTTGCCTGGGTAAACCATGCGGATATGAATTCTAAAACTTATACAAATCCTGAATTGTACGAAGTACATGGCGTAAAAGGAAAGATTTTCAAAGAAAAAGAAACAAATAGTCATTCTATGGACATGGAAGGTATGGAAAGCATGGACAAGAGTGAAAAATCAGATGGAGGTGAGCACAATGAACATTAATTGGCATGACTTTTTTATTGTTGGCAACCCATTAATACTAGGTTCTCAGATTGCTATTCTCTTAACAATGATCGGAATTGTGGCTGGGGTTACCTATTTAAAAAAATGGAAATGGCTCTGGAGAGAATGGTTAACAACCGTTGATCATAAACGAATTGGGATTATGTATATCCTCTCTGGTGTATTAATGTTTTTCCGTGGCGGTGTGGACGGCCTCTTAATGAAGGCTCAAACCTCACGTCCAGAAATGAAATTTTTAGATGCGCAACATTACAATGAAATTTTCACTACACACGGTGTCATTATGATTTTGTTTGCAGCAATGCCATTATTAATTGGCTTAATGAACGTGGTAATCCCACTGCAAATCGGTGCTCGTGACGTCGCATTCCCACAACTTAACGCGTTAAGCTTCTGGCTGTTCTTTAGTGGTGCGATGCTGTTTAATATTTCGTTTGTTGTCGGTGGTTCTCCAGATGCTGGTTGGACTGCATACTTCCCTCTTGCAGGTAAAGAATTTACTCCTGGAATCGGGAATAACTATTATGCGATTGCCCTGCAAATTGCTGGGATTGGTACCCTGATGACGGGTATAAATTTTATTGTCACTATCTTAAAAATGAGAACAAAAGGCATGACACTGATGAGAATGCCAATGTTTACTTGGACTTCATTCATTGCTTCGGTGATTATTGTTGCTTCATTCCCAATTTTCACGGTTGCACTTGCATTAATGACGTTTGACCGGATCTTTGGAACCCATTTCTTCACCTTAGCGGGTGGCGGTATGGATATGATGTGGGCTAACCTTTTCTGGTTATGGGGTCACCCTGAGGTATATATCGTTGTCCTACCCGCATTTGGAATGTTTTCTGAAGTTATTTCAACATTTTCAAGAAAAATGCTTTTTGGCTATAAATCTATGGTTTTCTCGATTGTTGGTATTGCGTTTTTAAGTATGCTCGTTTGGGTCCACCACTTCTTTACAATGGGAGCTGGACCAGGAGTTAACTCCGTTTTCTCCATTACGACGATGATGATTGCTATTCCAACGGGTGTCAAAATGTTTAACTGGTTATTCACGATGAGAAAAGGTCGAATTGAGTTTTCCACTGCGATGCTTTGGGCACTTGCATTCATTCCATGCTTTATCATCGGTGGTGTAACTGGCGTTATGCTCGCAATGGGCGCGGCCGATTACCAATACCACAACACCCTATTCCTTGTCGCTCACTTTCACTATGTGTTAATTCCTGGTGTTGTGTTTGCGGTATTTGCTGGACTTTATTACTGGTGGCCAAAAATGTTCGGCCATATGCTCAATGAGAAAATTGGTAAAATACATTTTTGGTTCTTTACCATTGGATTTAACTTAACGTTTATGCCAATGTTCTTCCTAGGATTAGATGGTGCGGTGCGTCGTTCGTACACTTATTCTGCTGAATCTGGCTATGCACCATTATTCCTATTATCTACTATTGGTGCAGTTATCTTAGCAATCGGCTTTGGCGCACTTTGCTATAACATTTATTGGAGTGCACGCTATGCAGACCGTAATATTTCAAACGATCCATGGGATGCAAGAACGCTAGAGTGGGCAACTGCTTCACCTCCTCCATTCTATAATTTTGCGAAATTGCCTGAAGTGAAATCTGTTGATAGCTTCTGGTATATGAAAAAGAATAACGAAGGATTGACGTTGAAAGACGAAGAAATTGAAGAAATCCATATGCCAAGTAATTCCGGCTTACCAATCTATATGGGCGTAATCTTTGGCATTGCTGGTTTCTTCCTAGTCTTTGAATGGAAAATTGCGGCTCTTGTAGCCACTGTTGGAATACTTATTGGGTTAATCATTCGTTCATTCGATTACAACGATGGTTTCCATGTTCATGTTGACGAAATAAAGGAAACGGAAAAAGCATGGCGTAACGTCGATAAAGGGGGGAACAGCCATGTCAGCTAATGTAAACACTGCCTTACCACTCGAATATCAAACAGAACAGAACCGAATGAATATTCTCGGTTTCTGGATTTTCCTAGGAGCGGAGATTATTCTCTTTGGGACTCTCTTTGCGGTATTTTCTGTCCTTAGTGCGAGATATGCTGGAGGTCCAACTCCAAAGGACCTTTTTGAAATAAAAGATGTTATGGTCGAAACGATCCTTTTATTAACTAGTAGTTTTACTTGCGGTCTTGCCATTTATGAGATGCGCCGTCATAACCGGAATGGATTATTGTTATGGTTTATCATTACCCTTCTCCTTGGTGCTGGGTTCGTGTTCATGGAGATCACAGAATTTATCCATTATGTTCATGAAGGAGCTACCATGCAAACAAGTGCTTTCCTCTCTAGCTTCTTTGTATTACTTGGAACACACGGTCTGCACGTGAGTATGGGTATTGGCTGGGCGACTATGGTTATTATCCAAATACTAAAACGAGGGTTAACACCTGTTACTGCTCGTAAAACTTTTATCATCGGTCTATATTGGCACTTTTTAGATGTTGTCTGGATTTTCATTTTCACATTTGTGTATTTAGCAAGGATGGTGGCATAAATGGCTAAAAATACAAAAGGATTTCCACTTACGCATGTGTTAGGTTTTATTATGTCATTAGTACTAACCTTCGCCGCACTTGGCGTAGCACTGAAAACCAATCTTCCATTTAAAACAATACTCTGGATTATCGGCTCTTTAGCTGTAATCCAGGCTGCCCTTCAGCTATATATGTTCATGCATATGAACGAAGGAGAAGACGGCAAATCCCAAATCATCAACGTCGCTTACGGATTCTTCATCGCCTTCGTAACCGTTGCTGGTTCAATCTGGGTTATGTCTTTCGGAATGTAAATAAAAAGGTGTCAGGCACCATGTGAAGAATTCACATGGTATCTGACACCCTTTTTTTGTTCTTATTTTTTTATTCCACCATTACTTTTTCTCTTTCTTCTTACTAATTGGAAAATGATAAAAGCTATGTACAGCGGGATTGCCACATAGATGAAATACGGAAAGCGATGCTGCTCTTTTTTGAAGACGAGGTATATCGCATACCCTAGGAAAAGCGTGACGATAATTCCGTATTTGGGTAATGGGACATCTTTCAAGCTTGGAATTTTTATCGTGCTCACCATTAAATAACAGATGATAAAAAAGGCAATGGGCAAAATGAACTCTGGCATTTTACCTTGGAATAAGGTAAGTAGTGTTAGTAATCCTCCCCCTGCAGTGATGGGAACACCGGTAAAATAATGATTTGAAGATTTAACAGCATTAATATTAAACCGGGCTAATCGGTAGGCTCCGAATAAAGGAAATAATCCTGAAATGGCCATCCCTGCCACACCAAACTCTGAGAAATAGGAATAATAAGCCATCATTGCCGGTGCAACACCAAAAGTTACCACATCTGCTAACGAATCTAACTCTTTCCCCAACTCACTATCCACTCGTAACATTCGTGCAATCCTGCCATCCATACTGTCGAGCATCATCCCTATTAATATTAAAATGGCAGCATTTTTGTAATCCCCCTGGGCGGAATACATGATGGATAAATATCCGAAAAACAAATTAGAAATGGTAAATAAATTAGGAATACTGTTTCTGATAATATGTATCACTCCATACTAGATAGGAAATTTAGGTAATATTCTTTTCACGTCGTTGTCTTTTATTATAACGCTTAACCTGATAATACTGGAAAAATATAATAGCTGTTGTAATCCAAAAGGCGCTTGCGAAATATCCACCCATGATATCACTGGGATAATGGACACCTAAATAGATTCGACTGATGCCAATGGCTAAAATCATCACCATGCTTACAAAGATTAGTGCCCATCTTCCTAACGCACTTGTAATATGCCGCCATAATAAGAAGGTAATAATTCCATAGACCGTAAAAGCATTCATTGCATGACCGCTTGGGAAACTAAAACCTTCAATTTCAATTAAGCGATGAAACTCAGGGCGTACGCGTTGAAAAAAATTCTTTAAAATTCCATTTAATATCGCTGAACCCACAATGGCCGCTACAAATAAGATTAATTCTAAGCGATGATGGAGCACTTTATAGAGAAAAAGTAAAAGAAAAAGGCTAAGAACAATGACAAATGGAGCCGAACCAATAAACGTAAAGAATTTCATTACAGATGTAAGAAACGGTGTTTCCATATCTTGAACAGCGTCGATTACGATACGATCAAAATGAATGATTTTTTGGTCACTTATTAATAAGGATATCAGACTAAAGCCAATAATGGAAACAACACTCAGGCTAAAGGCGATTATAAGATATGTTTTTAATTTCATCAATACAAACCTCTCTAGAAAATTGGATTTTTGATTATACTTTATAGGTTGCTCATTGTTTCAACTTCTACAACTTTTAACCTTACAATGGTATGTAAAAAAGCCATAAGAAAGGCAGCTTTGGTTGAGTCCGCCTTTCCTATGAAGGTGAAAAATAATTATAGTGTCTTGGGTTCTTCTCGCACTGGTTCTACGCTTTTATCTTTTGAGAAAAACCAGCCGGCTGCGGCGATACCTACTAATACAACATAAAAGGTTACTTTCCAAACTGTTGAATGCGCAAAATCTTCACTTAAAATCGCTAACATAGGATGTGATAACGTGTAGACGGCAAGCTTCACTCCAACCCAGCCCACAATTGTAAATGCAGCAATTTCTAAACCTGGTCTTTTTTCCAATAAATTCACAAACTGATTCGCTGCAAAGCGCATAATAATTAAACCAATTACCCCTCCAGCAAAGATTACTAAAAATTTACCACCATCCAGACCACCGATATTTGGAAGCGGTGTGTTTGGCAGGGCAACGGCCATTGCGACAGCAGCAAGGATCGAATCAACGGCAAACGCAATGTCGGCCACTTCAACTTTTAATACAGTCACCCAAAAGTTGCTCTTTTTTGCCCCTGCCCTCTCCTCTTTATCTTCTTCCTTCCCTTTAATGACCACCTTGCGGAAAATATGATTACCTGCCATGAACAGCAAATAAAGAGCACCAATGGCTTGAACTTGCCACACATCCACAAGAAACGAAATCACAAATAAGGAAGCAAAGCGGAACACAAAGGCACCTGCCAAACCGTAAAATAATGCCTTCTTACGTTTATCTTCAGGTAATTGTTTCACCATAATCGCGAGCACTAGCGCGTTATCTGCGGCTAAGAGACCTTCTAATGCCACCAAGATTATTAACACCCAGCCGTATTCCAGTAAAAGAGCTAAATCCATGAATATTTCCTCCTTAAAGTTGATTTTTTTCAAAAAATACTCCCTTACGCCATAAAAATAGGCCTTTACCGATTACAGTAAAGGCCTAAAAGAACACAAAAAGACCTTTACAGTAAAGTAAAGGTCTTGCTAACAACGTAAATGTTGCCAATAAAGCCGGAGTAATAAATACTCGGAATGACGACTCTATTGTAGCAGCTACTCCCCTTTAAAAAGGAAATATTTAATTACTAATAGTTTATTATAATGCAAGGAAAATGTCAATGTTTTAGAGTTTAATAGCTAAATATCACACAGCTTTACAGTTTACAATCCGTAAACTTCAGTGTATTTTTTTTCAAGATATTCAACAAGATATTCCGCGTTTAATTCTTCCCCAGTAACCTTTACAATCAATTCGTTCGGTCTATACAGCTTCCCGTATTGATGGATCTTTCCTTTTAACCATTCTTGGATAAGATCAAAACGTCCATTTTCAATATGTTTATAAAAATCTGGAAGGTCTTTTTGAATCGTACGGAGAATTTGAGCTGCATAGAGATTCCCTAATGAATAGGACGGAAAATAACCGATTCCTCCAAATGACCAATGAACATCCTGTAATACACCAACCGTGTCGGAACTAGGTGTTACACCGAGATAATCTTGCATTTTTTGATTCCAGACTACAGGTAGATCCTTAGCTTCAACCTCTCCGCTAATTAAGGCTTTTTCAATTTCATACCGAAGCATGATATGCAAATTATAGGTTAATTCATCGGCCTCAACACGGATAAATGATGGCTGCACCGTATTTACAGCACGATAAAATTCCTCAACAGTTATATTTTCGAGCTGCTTTGGAAAATACTCTTGAAGTTTCGGGTAAAAATACTTCCAGAACTGCTTACTGCGGCCGACCATATTTTCTAAAAATCTTGATTGAGATTCATGGATCCCGAAGGATGCTCCACTTTGAAGAACTGATTCCTCAAACTGTGGATTGACGTGCTGCTCATAGATCCCATGTCCTGCCTCATGGATGGTACCAAATAATGCAGAACGGACATTTCCTTCTAGGTAACGAGTTGTTAATCGTACGTCACCTGTATTAACGGTTTGTGCAAAAGGATGGACCGTTTCATCCAATCTACCCGCTTCAAGGTCAAAGCCTATTATAGGCAAAATATAGCGGTTAAATTCTTTTTGCTTTTCAATGGAAAACGACTGTTCAAAAATTTCTGCCTGTGTCCGCTTTCCATTTTGTTGAATGCGTTCCAGTAGTTTAACACTAGTATCTCTTAATTTTGCGAACAGCGGATCGAGTTTTTTCACCGTTAAACCAGGTTCAAACTCATCCAAGAGAGCATCGTATGGATGGTCCTCATACCCATAGATATCCGCGAATTTTCGCTTATAATCAACTATTTTTTCTAAGTACGGAAGGAAGCGGGCAAAATCGTTATTTTCCCTTGCCTCTTCCCAAGCATCATTTGCTTGAGCCGTTAAGATGCTATATTCCTGAAATAGGTCGGCAGGAATGCTCTTTGATTTTTGGTAGTACTCTTTATATTCTCTAACTTTCGCTCTTGTCACTTCATCTAAAAATGCCAAGTTATCAGGAAGTGTTAGCTCCGCTAGCAGTTCTCCCATTTCCTCAGAAACAGAAAGCTTAAAAATTTCGGTCCGAAGGGTCCCCGTCGCCTTGGCAAACATACTTCTCCCTTTTTTTGGTGCCATGACTTTTTGATCCCAGTCTGCTAAACCAATGATACTTGAAAAATGAGTAATTTTTTCATCCAAAGCCTTAAATTGCCCTAATGCCCTAAGTACAACTGGATCAATGACTTTCTGTTCCATAAACTAGACCTCCTATCAATCTCTCGTTTCTAAAGATGTTTGTTTAAGAATCAACAACATCCCTTTTTGATTATAAAGTAAAATTAAAAATTTGGGCAAAAATTAGAATATTATTTATTGACAAAAAATTCACTATTCCAGAATCATGTCGTATTTTATTTACACTTCAGAATGAATTGGAATAATTATCATACTGCTATATACAAATGGGCAGTATATATATGTAATTTATATTGGTTATGTAAAAAGGATGTGCAGGAAATTGGAAAAGCAGAAAAAAAATAAGTCCCACTTCCCTATTCGTTTGAATATACTATTTTTCAGTGTTTTTTTCTTATTTTCCGTACTAATCCTCCGGCTTGGTTTTGTGCAAATTGTTTATGGCGAAAATTTCAAAAGAGATTTAGCCAGAAAAGAAGATATCACAATTAGTAGTCCTGTTCCAAGAGGACGAATCCTTGACCGAGATTACAGAATAATCGTTGATAATGTCCCTAAAAGTGCCATTTCCTACACCAATGAAGGATTTAGCCAAGAAGTTATGCTCGAAACAGCTGAAAAATTAGCAAAACTGATTTCGAAAAAAACAAACAAGGTGACAGAAAGGGATAAACGTGATTTCTGGATTATGACGAATCCAGAACGCGCGAATGCTAAAATCTCGAAAAAAGAAATGGACCTATATTATGCAAAGAAATTAACAGATAATGATATTTATAAATATAAATTAGAGCGCATCACAACTGATGAATTAAAGGAATTGACTAAAGAAAAACTTGAGGTTATTGCACTATTTAAAGAGTTTAACAGCGGCTATAAGTTTACAACCCAAATCATAAAAAATGAGGATGTTACTGCGCAAGAATTGGCCGTTGTTAGCGAGAATCTGCAATCACTTCCTGGTGTGGATACAACCACGGACTGGGAAAGATGCTATGCTTTCAATGGAACCTTAAAGTCTGTGTTAGGAAAAGTTACTAAATCTGATGAAGGATTGCCTGCAGAGCAATTGGAGTATTTTTTAGCAAGAGATTACAGTCGAAATGACAGAGTGGGAAAAAGTCAACTTGAGTGGCAATATGAAAATGTTTTACATGGATACAAATCAAAAATAAAAAATGTAACCGATAAAACAGGAAATGTGATTGAAAACCACCCCGTATCAAATGGTAAGAAAGGAAAAGACCTTGTCTTAAGTATTGATATGGATTTGCAAAGGAAGATTGATCGCATCATTGAAGAAGAACTTTGGGCGGCGAAAAGATATCCGGGAACCTATCTAACTGACCGAGCATACGTGGTTTTAATGAACCCAAAAACTGGCGAAGTCTTAGCCATGTCTGGCAAAAAAATAGTTAGAAATAATCAAACAGGTAGAGTGGAAATGGAAGATGACGCTCTCGGTACATTTACTACCACCTATAACGTTGGTTCTACTGTCAAAGGAGCTACTATTTTGACTGGCTATAAAACAGGGGCTATTGCACCAGGTACAGTGTTTGATGATGCTGGTTTAAAAATCCGGGCCACTCCTTTAAAAAAATCCTATGCCTACTTAGGAAGATTAAATGAAATTAATGCCCTAAAATTATCTTCCAACGTTTATATGTTCCATACAGCAATACGAATTGGAAAAGGACATTATGAGTACGATCAACCTTTAAATATAAGTTCAAAGGCTTTCGATTCCATTCGAGACTCATTTGCTTCGTTCGGTCTCGGAACAAGAACCGGGATTGATTTACCGAATGAGCAATCTGGATTTAAGGGTCAGAGTTATCTCCCAGGATATTTGCTAGACCTTGTGATTGGACAATATGATACCTATTCAGCCATGCAGTTAGCACAGTATGTTTCCACCATCGCAAATGGCGGTTACCGAATGCAGCCCCATGTCGCCAAACAAATGCTCGAACCAAAGGAGGGAACACGAGAACTTGGTCATGTTGTAAAAGAAATCACCCCTACGGTCCTAAATACAATTGATATGAAATCAAATTGGCTGTATCGCGTCAAATTAGGTTTTAAGAAGGTTATGCAAGAAAGGGGCGGAACAGCTTATAAATTTTTCGGCAATGCCCCCTACTCTCCTGCCGGTAAAACAGGAACAGCAGAAGCGTTTTACGACGGACCTGAACGGTACCGATTTGGGAAAGAACCACCCCCAGTGATGAACCTTAGCTTGGTAAGTTATGCTCCTAGTTCGAATCCAGAAATTGCAATGGCAGTTATTGTACCATGGGCTTACCAAGGCAAAAAAGACAATCGGGCGAATCTGAAAATTGGACGCCGTGTTTTAGACACTTATTTTCAGATGAAAAAAGATAATCATTCTTAGGGTGCCAATGAATGGCATCCTTTTTTGTTCCATTTATCCACTTACATATTTTTCCTTAGAACTGATTTCACTGCCCTTTCAATTTCTGCATAACCTGTGCAGCGACAGATATTTGACTCCAGCCATTCCTTAATCATGTTATCATCTGCATCGGGATGCTGCTTGATTAACGAATGACAGTTCATAATAAATCCCGGAGTGCAGTAGCCGCATTGGAAGGCAAAATTATCGACAAATGCCTGCTGAATGGGTGTATTTTCTAACCCCTCAATCGTTGTTATCTTCTTACCTTCCGCTTCAACAGCTAACATTAAACATGATTTCATCGGCCATCCATCAATATTGACTGTACAAGCACCGCAATCCCCGTTCAAACACCCAGGCTTTGCGCCTGTAAGTCCAAGTTTACCTCGAATTGCAAATAAAAGTGTGTCGGCAGACCGTACCATGATGCTGCGCTTTTCTCCGTTTATGTCCAATATAATCGTGTGTGATTTCACTGCTCCCCCTCCTTTCTGCAATTAATCTATCATTCTCAAGAACCAACAGGAGCCAATGCAGAACAAACATCTGACAAAACATTCCGTAATACAAAAAGTCTGTATTCAGCTGACCCTTCAACATCATCTAAAATTGGCTTCGGTAACTTAGCAAGGGCATCAGTAATTCTTTGACTCAACGGAAGTTCTTTATTATTTAAAGAAGATTCCAACTCCTTTGACCGAAACGGAAATGGGCACAAGCCGCTGATTGCGACCCGTATCTCCTGCCCCAATTTTAATGCGGCTACTGTAATTAATGGATAGCCAGTATCCCATTGTTGTCGGCGTTTGATACTAATAAATGGCGCAGCAATAAACTGGGATTCTGTTGCTAATTGGACAAGAAGTTCTCCTTTTTTTAATTGAAGCTGCTCTTGAAAGATGTCATTAATTGGCACCACTTTTTTTCCTTCGGGCCCAATAATTAATACTTTGCTGTCCGCTAGTAAAAATGGTAAAACAGCTTCTCGGTAAAAAATTCGTGCACATATATTCCCACCTAAAGTAATTTTCCCCCGTGCTGTATGGTCCGCAACTTCACTTGATGTTTTCGTTAATAATGGAAAAAGATTTGCCTCTTCGATCTCGGTTAGTGAAAGAGTACTGCCTAGCAGCAAATGATCAGCGCTTACCCGCATAACCTTGGATTCAGGGATATCCTTTATGTCAATAACCGCCTCGGTATACGCTAGTTCGATTCTTCCAAGAGTGATTAATTCCGTCCCTCCTGAAAAAAACATTGGTTTCTTTCCACCTTTATCTAAATACTGATATAAATCGACTGCCTCTTTTAATGTTGCAGGTTTAAAATAATCAAACTCAAAGGGAAGCATTTTTCTGCGCCTCCTTTGCCTTCCAAATTAATTCAGGAATAAGCGGCAGATGATGTAGTGAAACCCCGGCAGCTGTAGACAAAGCATTGCCGAGTGCAGCAGGCATGCCCATTAATCCATGCTCTCCCACACCTCGAGCCCCATACGGACCATCTAATTGGGGTGTTTCTACAAATCCCACTAAATATTCTGGATTTTCACCATAGCGAAGTGGGCGATACGTTCGGAGCTGGGGATTAAGAACCCTGCCGAGTTCGTCAAAATAAAATGTTTCCCTGCCAGCAAAAGCCAATCCCATGCTCATCGCACCCATTACCTGGCCCAATGCGGCTTTTTCATTTAAAACTTTCCCAATGTCGACCACGGTACAAGCTTTCAATAGCCGATAGGTATTATCTCTTTTATCAAATTCAATTTCTATACCATAGGCCGCAACTGTCCACTCAGGTCCCGGCTTACCAGCTCCAGTCTCAGGATCCAAAGGGGTAAGATGACGCAGGATATAATTCCCTCTGCCAATAATTTGTCCGCCGATTGAATTTCCATTTGGATATTGATAACCATAGCAGATGTCTTTAATCGGAATTCCGATGGATGGATCATCTCTCAAAAAGACTCGACTGTTAGCTACCACAAGATCTTCTGTCGGTGCTCTTAATACGGTCGAAGCAATTCCCTTTAATTGCTTGATCACATCATCCGCAGCTTCGAGAAGTGCCCTTCCCGCCATAAATGTTCCTCTGCTAGCGACAGTTTTCCAATGCTCTGGTGTTGTTTGCGTATCCACTTCCATCCGAACATGTATCTTATCCACACTCATCTTCAGCCTTTCTGCAAGCATCTGAGCAAGGACAGTCTTCGTTCCGGTTCCAATTTCAATTACACCAGAAAGTAAATTGATACTTCCATCTCGGTTAAATGTTAATATCACTCCTGAAGGAGCATTGGGATCAATCGTTGATGTTTTCCAGCTGCAGCTGACGCCCTTTACTCTCACAAATCGCTCGTTTACATCTTTAACCGTACCTTCATCCCATTTGATTAAATCTCTTACTCTCTCAATACACTGTTGTAAGTTACCGACATTACTTTTATTTAATCGCACCCTTGTCGGGGTGGTGTGTCCAGGTTTAATCGCATTTATATACCGAAGTTCAAGCGGATCCATTTTTAATTTTTGTGCAAGTAAATCCAAGGTTCGTTCAATGGCAAAGGAAAGTTCGGAATGGCTAAAGCCTCTAAAGGGTGCTGCATATGGGTGGTTTGTATACATGCAATAGGAATCACACCAGACATTTGGTATGTTATATGGTCCGGTACAATCGGCAGCACCTGCCCTTGTAAGATCTACCGCTTTATCGGAATAGGCTCCTCCATCCCATAAAAAACGTATTTCTGCTGCTCTAATTTTACCGCTGCTGTCTGCTCCAAGCTTAATCCTTGCATCTAAACCAATGTGACAAGGAGAAGTTAAGATATCTTCTTCTCTCGAATTGAAGATCTCTACAGGTTTACCGCCAACAGCTTTTGAGGCTAGATAGGCCAGAACTTCCAGCTGAACGGCAGCTTTCCCCCCATAGGCACCACCTACAAGCGGTGTGTGGACAATAATCTTCCCCATATCCTCACCAAAATAATCAGCAATCAGTCTTTTCACCATAAATGGAGCTTGAGAAGAAGTAGTAATCATAATATTTCCATCAGGCAATATCTCGGCAGTGGCACACCTTGTTTCCATTGCCGCATGGTCAGAAGGAGAAAAAGAATAACTTGCTTCTACCACTGTGTTAGTCTCCGCCCACCCTTTTTCCATATTACCTTTACGAATTTTTATATGGGAAGCAATGTTGGTGTCAGGCACCGGATGCGAGTCATCCTCTTTTTTATATTTACTTAAGTCTTCATGGACTAAGGGGGCTCCTTTTTCAAATGCTTGAGACGGCGAGTTTACGACTGGCAACAATTCGTATTGGACTTTAATCAGGTCAGCAGCCATTTTAGCCTGTGTTGGTGAATCAGCTACAACAAGTGCAACCGTTTCACCATGGTAGCGAACCTTATCATATGCAATAGGGGGCCGGTCCCGGATGGCTTCCCCTGTTAATGGGTATTCCTTTCCAGCAAGGATGGCCCTAACCCCATTAATCTTCCAAGCTTCGGATGTATCAATCTCCACTATCTTCGCGTGGCCATAAGGACTAATGACCATTTTGCCAGATAACATCGGATGGAAATGATAATCATGTGTATATTTTGCCCGCCCTGACACCTTATCAAGAGCCTCTTTGCGAATGACGCTTTTCCCAATAACCTCCAATTCCATCCCTCCCCCCACATATATGTGGATATCTATCCTATTTATATTTATTGGGGGCTATTCCTAGAATGAGTAAATATCCAGTTTGTGTAAAACCTAACATCAATCATATTTAATGTACATTCATCAAATTCAAACAATTTCTTTTTTTATTCTATTGAAATATACTATTAATTGGTATGATGTTACAGATATTGCAAAAAGTATATTAATTCTATTTTTAGTAAAGGAAGACGTCATGAAGAAAAATCGAACATTATTTCTAACAGCGGTTGCCACAGGAACGATGTTAAATCCGCTTAACTCATCTATGATTGCATTAGCATTACACAGCATTCAGAAAGATTTTCACCTTTCCTTTTCAACGGTTTCCTGGCTAATATCCAGTTTCTATTTAGCTAGTGCAGTAGCACAGCCAGTAACGGGAAAGCTCGGTGATATCTTTGGCCGAAAAAAAACCTTCTTAACAGGACTTATTGTAGTTGCCATGTCCGCGCTCGGTGCCCCGCTTGCATCCTCCTTTCTAATGTTACTTGCAATGAGGCTGCTTCAATCAATTGGATCTAGTGCCATTTACCCGTCCGGAATGGCGTTAATTCGCGACCATATTAAAGAAAGGCAAGCTTCAGCCCTTGCCGTTTTATCAATATTTGCCTCTGCGATGGTCGCACTTGGGCCGACGATCGGTGGTTTCTTAATTGTGTTAGGGAATTGGCCAGCTATCTTTTGGGTCAATTTTCCATTTATTCTCCTCAGTTTAATATTAGGTTGGTTTATGTTTCCTAAAGATATGAAACAGGATAAGTCTCATATCAAGAGATTACTTTCTCATCTTGATTTTCTTGGAATAGGTTATTTTTCTGCAGGTATGGTCTTCTTTTTATGGTTCTTGTTATCTTTTGATGCGAATATACATTATCTTTCCGGAATTGTTGGAATCATCTTTTTCGGATTATTTGTTCGGAGAGAATTAAGGGTTACAGAACCATTTATCGACATTCGCATTTTCAGAAAACATCCTAAGCTTTCAATGGTGTATATCCAGTTTATCTTTTTGAATATTTTTTTCTATTGTTTATTTTTCGGTTTGCCTAGTTATTTTCAAGAAGGTTTGGGTTTAAGTGTTGAATTGAGCGGTATGTTAATGTTATTTATGTCCGGTGTTAGCATAATTATTTCATCTGTCACTGGAAAATGGATCGATCGTTCAGGTGTAAACCAGCCGATTATGGTAGGGGCATCTCTATCAATCTTAGGTGCGCTGTCTTTTAGGTTGTTTTTTGTTCAATCCTCTTATCTTGGTATCGGGATTATATTATCAATCATGGGCTTAAGTTATGGTATTGGAAATGTTGTACTTCAAGTAGCGATGGTTAAGGAAAGTCCAAATGCGATCATTGGGACAACCTCCGGCCTATTTCAAACTTGCCGATATTTAGGTTCAATTTTGGCATCAATCATTTTAGGGTTAATTTTTGGAGAACACATTACTGCGGAAAGTATGAAAATCATCGGGGAGGTTTTACTGGTTATTGGAATCATCAGCTTTTTAATGAGCTTATGGTTTTCACGAGAGACGTTGAATTTTAGAAAAATGCGGCATGTATAATAGCAAAAATATATGTAAAAAGAAACAGCCTCGTGTCAGAGCTGTTTCTTTTAATTTATTGGCAAAACATAAAATAACACACAAAAAAAGTGGGCTGCACTTGCGGCCAACACAAACACGTGCCAAACCGCGTGGTGATACTTAAACCCTCTCCAAACATAGAATATGGCACCTAGTGTATAAAGGGCACCGCCAATAATTAAATAGGTCATACCCTGTGGAGAGAGATTATTTACTAAAGGTTTCCATGCAAAAACAATTAACCACCCCATGACTACATAGAGAAGCGTAGAGGTAAAAAGGTACTTTTTCACAAAAAAGCATTTAAAGACGGTGCCAGCAATCGCCAGTCCCCAAACAACTCCAAACAGTGTCCAGCCCAGGGCTCCTTTAATTACAATTAATAGAAATGGTGTATAGGTACCGGCAATAAAGAAGTAAATAGAGGAATGATCAAAAATCTCAAAAAGATCCTTTACCTTTCCTTCCGGGAAGCTATGGAGCAATGTTGAAGACATATAAAGAATAAACATTGTTACACCAAAGATTGTAAAACTTACGATATGCCAGACGTTCCCGTACAGGGAAGCATATATAATCAATATAACTAAGGCAGCAATACTAAGCATTACTCCTATTCCGTGTGTGATTGAATTCGCTAGTTCTTCTTTCTTTGAAAAAACATGTGTTGCAGCCATTAGAATTCTCTCCCTACCCCTTAATTAATATTGATGAAAGTAACATGATAATGACAGGAGGACAATGTATATTTGTCATTAAATATAGAAAAAAGTGTAACTCATCCTTGAGTATCAATATCCTTCCTATTATTATCAATTATTTTCTTAATGTTTTCTTTCGGATTCCAGCAATTAAATTTGTAGGTCGTTTTTGTTTCAAAGCCTAAACGACTACAAAAATAGTGCATTCCCTCTGCCCTTTTCTCTGCTTTAAAATGCCTGCATGTCGCGCAACAATGAAAATCTCTCATTTTATCACCTTTTCTTATACTATTAATCTTTCGTTCATAATTTATTAATATTTATCCCTTATCCTATAAATAGGTTCACGGAAGAACCTTAAACCTCCGCCCCCTTAAAATATAGATTAGTTTTGCATACCCAGCCAATAGCTGGGTAATTTTTTTCTTATGGAAAAAGCACGCATTCATTCTTAAATGCGTGCTTTTGTTGCTGTTTAGACTTTCGTTATTGACGGAAAGAAGGGTTCTGATAGTTTTGAAACGGCTGTGCTTGGAAAACAGGGTTCATATACGTTTGGGTTTGAAATCCAACTGATCCCGCTTGTCCAGATAGTTCTCTCTCCATTTGATTACACTGCGCAATTACCTCTTGGCATCTTTGGATTGCTAACTCATGCCCTTGAAGGCTTTGCTGAATGGTTTGAACTGCCATTCTTTCCTTTTGCATCATTTGCTCTAGCATCTGTGTATTTTGTTGTTCATTTTGAAGCATTTGTTGGTATTGATGATTTGCTTGTTGTGTCTGTTGGATTAATTGCTGAGCGAGTTGACGGCATTGATTAATGTGTGTAATCGAATGTTGAATGGTTTGCATGTGTGCGTTACCTCCAATATTTTGGATGTGAAAACCATTTATCGTGGAAAATTAGGATTGAATTTTCAACCCAAGAATAGATTCTACATAAACCATCGATAGCATTCGCAAATATATCTTCCAAATAATAATAAGAATACCTATTTCGTTAAAAAGAAATCATAAGATAAATCGCCGTTCCCCACATAATTAGGGCGGAAATTTTATTTAAAATAAGAATAAATCTCCCTGAAGAATCTATCCTACCTACCAATCTCCCTACGATCGACAGGCCAATGAACCAAAGCCAGGAAACCAAAATACATACCACCATGAAGGTAATTTTGGCTGAGCCCGAATAGGATAAAGAACTAGTACCAATTACTCCAATGGTATCCATGATTGCATGAGGGTTTAATAAAGAAACTGAAGCAGCAAACATAATCTGTTTTCGGGGTGAAAATGTATCACCTGTTATTTTCTCGTCTTTAGGTTTACTTTTCCACGTAGAATACCCCATGTATAGTAAGAAAAGAATTCCCCCAAGCACTAACGTCATTTTAATCCATGTAATCCCTAAAACAACTGCCGAGACACCAAAAACAGCTAATGAAATAAGTAGTGTATCACAAATGGAAGCCGTCAAAACGACTGGTAGGACATAAATCCAACGCGACTGCATCGCCCCTTGATTAAAAATAAACACATTTTGGACTCCAAGTGGCAGAATGAGCCCAAAAGCTAGAATAAATCCATGTATTGCAGCACTTATCATTTTTTATCTCTCCATATGTATTTTCAAAAGGAAGTATACTTCCTCTAAACCCTGTCAATAACAATACCAATTAAGAAAAAAAAATCGGGGTGTTATGTGATGCAGGGTATTTATTTTATCAATGATCGTATTTGTTTGGATGGACTTATCAAGGAAGAAAGTATAGCCATTCAAGAACAATCTTTAAAAAATTTTATCAATGAGCAAAAAATTCAAGTCGTAAAATTCAATCCTTATCAATTGAATGACTATTACACCATTCCACATGCGCTTCTTTACGACTTAAAAAAGGAAAAAGTAAGCATCGATTGTTTTTTATACTATTCCTCACAGGTGATGGAAGATTTCATTTACAGTTATCCAGCTAAATGGCTTATCTTAAAAAGCTTTTTCAAGAAAGTCATCTCAGTTGAAAAACAAAATGATTTAAACATTCGAGAAGTCGTTTAATCCATTGATTTATTTGCTTGTTTTCGATAAATAATTATAAAGTTAATGATAAAAATAATAATCAAATATACTCCATATATTCCAAAAGAATAGAGCTTGTTGTTACTAAATAATGCACCAGCATACGATAATAGAAGAATATTTGGTATTTTCCCAATGAATGATGCCGTAAAAAAAGTTAGCCATTTGACATGACTTAAACCACAAACGATATTTACAACCGGTGCCGGTATGATTGGAATTAATCGACAGGTTAAGATTGCCACAAAGGAATTCTTGTTTAAAAACTCATCGTATTCTTGAACCTTCGGATATTTCATTAGTTTTTGCTGAGCATAATCACGAAAACCATACCTAGATAGGAAAAAGAATGCCATTGTTCCTACCATGGCTCCTGTTAAGGATACAATCACCCCTTGAGAAGTTCCAAATACCGCACCAATTGTTCCTGCTAGAACTGGAAATGGAATGACAGGAAAAAAAACACAAATTGCTACTAATAACATACTAATCAAAATAGATAGGGCTCCCCCTTGTTTCAAAAGCTGAAGTAATTCATCTTTTTGAAATAAACCTATTGCTATGATTAACAGTAGAATCCCTATACTTAATACTCTTTTAAACATCCGACAACTCCATTCACTTCATTTTTTGATTAATCCTATCATACTATATTTTTAATTTTGGAAAAATAAAAGAGCCCTTCGTGTTGAAAAGGCCCTCTCCTGCTTATCTATTAAAATGCTGTTCTCGCACCAAGGTATTTTGGTTTCCAATAGGAATTTGTCATATCTGCGATGGATACACCTTTTGAACCCGCTTGAATGAATTGGTTGTTGCCTAAATAAATCCCTACATGGGTAGGACCTGGAGCATATGTTTCAAAGAATACTAAATCTCCGGGTTTTGGGGTGCTGACAGACTTCATTCCTGACCATTGAGTGGCCGCTGTCCGAGGAATTGATACTCCTACCTTATTAAACACGTAACTCGTTAATCCACTGCAATCAAAACCAGCAGGTGTATTTCCGCCCCATAAATACGGTGTCCCAATGTATTTTTTGGCTTCATCCATTACCATTTGCGCCTTTGATACCGTTGGAGCAGGCACTGGTGTTGAAATCCCACTTGTAGTAAGTTTCAAGACTTGTCCAACATAAATCGTATCAGTTGTAAGATTATTCAGTGATTTAAGCTGTGCAACGGATAATTTATTACGAGAAGCGATTAGGTATAATGTATCCCCTTTTTGAACGGTATAGGATATCGTTGCCGTTTCATGGCTGTGTGGTGCTAATAAGGTCAGCTTTTGATTTACATTAAGAGAATCAGATGTTAGGTGATTCCAAATTTTCAAATCTGCTACAGTGACCTTATTAGCTTGTGAAATTTTCCAAAGTGTGTCTCCTGACTGTACGGTATAAATGTTTTCGTGTGCACTTGCCGTTCCAGCATATGTAGAAAACAGGATCCCCGCCGTTGCTGCGATAGATAATAGATGTTTTTTCATCGTTGAACCCCTTCATTTCGTTTTTGTAATACCATCATAAACGAATTTTAAGGGTTGTTTGAATCCCCAAAGATATGGCTTACTTGGTAAAAAATAATAGTATTGGAAAGGAAGACCTTTAATATTACAAACAGACTGTTCCTCAATCCTATTTATGTAACGATTTGCATAAGAATTTTATTTTTAATAATATTTTTGTAACATAAATGTAATAAAAAAGATGATTAAGGGATTAATAGAAATCTGATTATTCATACGAGTAATGTAGAAATATTGTAACAATCCTACCATGCACTCTAGTCTGTTAAACCTATAATAAACCTATAGAAACAATCTATATAGTTTTATAAATCATAATGATTTGGGTGATGATGATGCAAGGATTAGGGAAAGGACATCCTCATGCTATGGGGCATCCTCATGGAATGCGAAATGTAATTGATTATGACAAGAATCCATTTATTGTTATTTGGGAAGTCACAAGAGCTTGTCAACTTAAGTGTGTTCATTGCCGTGCTGATGCGCAGCTTACTCCAGACCCACGCGAACTAACACATGATGAAGGAATTAATTTAATCGATCAAATCTATGAAATGGACAATCCAATGCTCGTATTTACAGGCGGGGATTGTATGATAAGAGAAGACCTTTATGCGCTTGCTGATTATGCGATCAAAAAAGGCATGCGTGTTTCGATGACACCAAGTGCTACTGCTAATGTTACCAAAGAAAAAATGAAAATGTTCAAGGATGTCGGACTTTCTCGCTGGGGCTTTAGCTTAGATGGTCCAACCCCAGGAATACATGACCACTTCCGTGGGACTCCAGGGTCATTTGATCTAACCGTTGAAAAAATTAAGTACTTAAACGAATTAGATATGCCGCTGCAAATCAATACCGTCATTTCTCGTTATAATTATGATTCGCTTGAACAGATGGCTAAGCTTGTCGGCGAACTTGGCGCAGTCATGTGGTATATCTTTTTGCTAGTTCCTACAGGCAGAGGACAAATGGACGCTTGTATCTCTCCTGCTGAACATGAAAAAGTGTTCCGTTGGTTATATGAATTGAGCAAAACGGCTCCCTATGATATCAAAACAACGGCAGCCCAGCATTACCGTAGAGTTGTATTGCAACAAAAAACACGAGAACAATTGATTGAAAAAGGCGAAATTCATTACGAAGATTCCATTACAACTGATTTTGCTTCTATGCATGATGGTTTAAAGCGTGCACCTAAAGGTGTAAATGATGGCAACGGCTTTGCATTTGTCTCTCATATTGGTGATGTCATGCCAAGTGGATTACTTCCAATCGTTGGTGGAAACATCCGTGATACCCCGCTCGCTGAAATTTACCGAGAGGCCAAAGTATTTAAAGAACTACGCAAGCCAGATCACTACAAAGGAAAATGCGGCATCTGTGAATATAACAAAATGTGCGGCGGCTCTCGTTCGCGTACCTATGCAGTTACTGGGGACTATATGGAAAGTGAACCCTTCTGTGTTTACATACCACAAGCGATGAGGAATAAAGAAACTTCACCTAGTGTGTAATATTTAAAGATAAAATTAAGAGGTATTCTACTTTTAGAATGCTTCTTTTTTATTCATTTGCCCCTTATCTACAATGTATATTTTTTTACCTCTTAACAACTTCTTTCTTAATATACTCCTCATTAGAAGGTATTTTTCTCCTAAATTATACCATCCTATAAAAGAGGATGTTCAATCAGGATAAGGAGTTATTATGATTAAGACAATTGCTGTAAATAAAAATTATGAATTGGTTAACGATATCGCAATCGATGATTTGCTTAAAGGGGAATATAAATGGTATTGGGTTGATTTTCATCTGCCAACTGATGAGGAAATCGAATATCTACGAGATCCTTTTCATTTCCATCCATTGGCGATCGAAGATTGTATTAATCATTTACAAAGACCTAAGTTGGATTATTACGAGGACCACACTTTTTTTATTACACAATCCCTAAATCACCAAACACTTAAAAGAGACGAGATTGATTTTTTCTTAGGTGAAAACTTTATCGTTTCCTTTCACCTTAGCCCTTCAACTGAAATTGAGGCGGTATGGAAACGATTTACTGAGTCCACTAACATTGAAAAGTGGGGGCCAACACATGTACTATACCTTGTACTTGATAAAATGGTTGATAGTTATTTCCCACAAGTCTTTAAAATCGAAGAACGATTAACTGAGATTGACGAGAATCCTAGAGGAAGATCCATGGAGGCATTGCTGGAGGATTTATTTGATACAAGGCACCATCTACTATCATTGAGGCACACCATTTCACCGATGCGCGATCTTATATACAGAGTCCTAAATTCACAGCGACTTACATTCATCCATGGAAAAAGGGAATACTATTCTGATATTCATGACCATTTACTGAAGTTAACAGAAATGATTGAGGCAAACCGTGAACTTACCACAGATATCCGTGACAGCTATATTTCACTTAACTCACATCAAACCAATCATGTCATGAAGGTTTTAACCGTGATCACCACGATTTTCATGCCCCTCACTTTCATCGCTGGATTGTACGGAATGAATTTTCGCTATATGCCTGGGCTATCGTCGAAATTTGGTTTTATTTCTACGCTGATTCTAATGATTTTAGTTGCGATGGGCATGTCTCTTTGGTTTAAGAAAAAAGGATGGTTTAAATAATAAAAGCAAATGCATCTGATCAGGTGCGACAGGCATGAAATAAGGACTAGCTCCTGCCGCTAGTCCTTTCTTTTCCCAAGTCGCTGTTTATTTCCACTCTTCATAGTCAACAATACCACCTGTTAAATCAATCGTATTCCGCTCGCCTTTATAATAGGTTTTTCCATCTTTTTCGAAAAGTAAATTTTCATAGGTATATACCTTTTGCCCATTTGGCAGATGAATTACCACCTTTGGTCCTGGGTTTTCAATCGGAGCTTCAATTTTAATTGTGTTTTGATAATAGTGCCGAAATACAAAGAATCCGACAGTTACTACAAAGCACATGATTATTAAAATAAATAAACTTTTTATGAAGGAATGTTTCGGTTTGGGATGGTATAGTTCAGTTCTGGTCAATTTTTTATCCTCCAATTGTGTCTGACGCAATATATTTTTTTCCAAATAGTTCGAATACTTCATTAATGCCCAAACCAAATTTTTTTAATCCATTTGAAAAAAATTAACACTTGGTAAGTTATGCATTGTCATTGTAATAGTTAACCACAATTGCGAATAAACACATGAAAGTCATAATTATGTATAATAGTATGTAAGAGTATTTAGAAAGGAGCAGTTGCTGTGGTAAACACAAATACCAAAGAAACAATGAAATTAATAGCTGATTTAGTAACCATTCCAAGTCCATCCGGCAATACGAATGAAGTGATTACCTATGTTGAAAAATTCCTAGCTGAATTACAAATTCAAACCTATCGAAACCGTAAAGGAGGGCTAATCGCAACAATTGCAGGAAAGGATTCAAGTAAACATCGGATGCTGACAGCACATGTGGATACACTTGGGGCAATGGTAAAAGAAGTGAAATCTAATGGACGCTTAAAGATCGATCTAATTGGCGGGTTTAAGTACAACTCCATTGAAGGCGAATATTGTCAAATTGAAACAAACAGCGGAAAAAGAATTACGGGCACCATATTAATGCACCAAACTTCTGTCCATGTCTATAAAGATGCAGGAAAAGCGGAGCGCAATCAGGACAATATTGAGATCAGAATTGATGAAAAGGTACATAATGCTGAAGAAGTTCGTGCACTTGGAATTGAAGTGGGTGATTTTGTTTCATTTGACCCCCGCGTAGAAATCACACCAAGTGGTTATATAAAATCGCGTCATTTGGATGATAAAGCAAGTGTGGGAATTCTTCTACAATTAATAAAACAAATTAAGTCGGAAAATATTCCCCTGCCCCATACAACGCATTTCTTAATTTCCAATAATGAAGAAATCGGATACGGTGGAAACTCAAATATTACTCCCGAAACTGTCGAATATTTAGCAGTAGATATGGGGGCAATGGGCGACGGACAATCAACTGATGAATATACTGTTTCCATCTGTGTGAAGGATGCAAGTGGACCGTATCATTTTGAATTGAGAAAGAACTTAGTGCGACTTGCGGAAGAGAATAACATCGATTATAAATTAGATATATATCCTTTCTACGGTTCAGATGCGTCAGCTGCAATCCGCTCAGGTCATGATATCGTCCATGGCTTAATCGGTCCTGGTATCGATTCATCCCATGCATTCGAGCGAACACATGAAACTTCCATTGAAAATACTGCAAAACTACTGTATCATTACGTGCAGGCGGATTTAATCCAGTAGGAGATGAAAATATGTTTTCAAATATTGGTGTACCAGGATTAATTTTGATTTTAATCGTAGCTTTAGTCATCTTTGGTCCAAACAAACTCCCTGAAATTGGCCGTGCCTTTGGCCGTTCGATTCGTGAATTTAAAAAAGCCACTGATGGAATTGCGGAAGATATAAGGGAAGAAATAAAAGAAGATATCAAAGAAACACAACAAGGTACAATTAATTTAAAGAAGTAATTCTCAACTCCAATAAACATCCCCTTCAATCACTTGAAGGGGATGTTTTCTGGATACTATTTTCTCGTAAACGATTGAACTTGATTCATTAATTTTTTCCGGGATTTTGGATTACGGAGTAAATATGCCGCACCTAGAGCAACAGTTGTCATCATTAGATTTTTTCTCTTCATTTTGAAGCCTCCTCTATGTTTGTCACTCTTAAATGTTCCCTTAATCACGTCCTTTTAACATGTAATTATTTACTATTAGAAAATAAAAAAACTAATTCTCCTGTTTGAATTAGTTTTTTTGGCTAAAACTTATTATTTTTTAAGTAATTCCTTAATTTTTTGATTATGTTGTTTACTTTGTTCTAACAATTGATTTAATAGTAATGTTGCTTGTTTGTTATCCTTCTTTTCAACTGACATCTTTAGTTCATGGAATGTTTTCCAATGGGACATTTCTTTTCCACCGTGTGCTTGTTTGAAAAACTCTTCTTTTGTTATCTTTCCAGCATCCAATTGTTTTTTTAATTCTACAATTTTCGCCATTTTTTCCTTTTTCCATTTTTCACGTTTAGCAGCATTTTCAGGACTCATCCATTTGTTCATTAGGGTTTTCTTCTCGGCCAGGACTGTCGTCCATTCTGCTTTTTTCTCTGGTGTATACTGATCTACCCAGGAAAGAAGCATTTTCTGTCTTTCTTCCATCTTTGCTTGCCAATCTTTATGCATCATGTTGCGATGCCCTTTTTCTTCACAATTACAAGGGGCTTTTTCCCTCTGTTCACCATTGGAGGTATCTGGTGTGGCTGGGGCGGCGGCTGCCATTCCAGGCACTGACATTAATATGCCTAATGATAAAAGTAACAATTTAAACTTCATAAGTATCTCCTTCCACAAACGTATTTAGTAAATTTCATCTCTGGTACGAAATTATCATTCCCAGTAATTGAAAAAAAATTTACCAATTTGACAAATTTTTAGTAAAAATACTCTTGTGGAATTATTTGAAGTGGAGTATTCTATGAATAGAAGATATGTGAAGCATTTCACAATACAAAAGATTTCTCATTCTAATATGGCCTTCAATCCCCCAATTAAAGGCAAATCCCCATTCCAATAGGAATGGGGCTGTTTTTTATTTATTAAAGGCATTTTCCTATTCCCATTCTAAAATCTCAAGACGATTGCCGAAGGGGTCATGGAGGTGAATTCTATTTGCTCCTGGAAGAAGTTCATCTTCTGTAAATGCCACTCTCTTTTCACGTAGATGAACTTTTAATTCTTCGATCTTCTCAACAACTAAGGCAGGATGTGCTTTTTTTGCTGGTGAAAACGGTTCTTCTACACCGATGTGAAGTTGAAAGGTCCCAAATTCGAACCAAACACCGCCTCGTTTCTTTAATTCTGCAGGTTTCTCTACTTCGATTAATCCGAGGATTCCACCAAAAAATTCCCTCGCGGCTTCTTCACATCCCTTAGGGGCAGCAAGTTGGATATGATCGATCTTTTTTATAGCAAATGACATAAACACTCCTCCATTTGTCAATTCTCCTCTCTTATATTTTAATAATTTTATAATTTTCTTTCAAGTTCAAAATTTCTTTGGTTTAATATACATCTCTTTTAGTAAAGACAAAGAATGAAACAAAGATGGCTCCTGCCCACCAAACGAAGAGTACTAGGATTGAGAATGAAAGGTTCATTCCTTCGATCGGTGGTGCTGTTCCTTTCATATAATCAGTTAACCGCAAATTGACCATAAAAAGGTACTTGGCGGATTCCCATGAGGATACCATGTTTGTTAAAATGGCTCCTGAGATTAATGAGGCAAGCATTACACCCATACCAGCTGCTGTACTTCGAATCAATACTGACAGCATAAAGGAAAGGGTACCAACAACAATGGATACAAACCAGACTAGTCCAAAGTCCATTAACAAAAATTTCCACTGACCCATCAACTTGACTTCAGACGTATTTAATCCAGTCTCAGTCACATTAAATCCTGTCAATATTGGCGCACCCCACCCCTTGTAACCAAAGACCAGACCGGAAATTAAATAGGAAAGAACCCCTGCAATCGCAATGATTAAGGAAATCGCTAAACACAGGGTAAAATATTTACTCAAGAGCACCTTCCACCTCTTGACAGGCCTGGTCAACAGCAGCTTGATCGATCCTAAGCTATGTTCAGAAGAGACCAGATCACTGGCTATCACCATAACCATTAAGGGAATAAACAGATCAATCGAGTTTTCTAGAAAAATTCTCATAAACGTTGGGGCACCCGGCACAGATGGATTGATATCATGATCGAGATAATATTGTTGCTGCTGGAGAGAGATTTGCAGCTGTTTTTTCCATTCATCTGTTATTCGACTGCTGCTTAAACGATTCGTCGTATCAACAATCTGCTGTTGTAATATTGTTCGCCAATCACTGGTTCCTAGTTTTTCACGTTGTGTTTGTACTTGTTTAAATTGTGCATATGTAAATAGCATGACAAGAACGCCAATAATGATAGCAATAACAATGAGCCGTTTCTTAGCAATCAGTTTCATCATTTCATTCTGAATTAACTTATTCAATCATGTCACCCCCGGTTAGCTCGAGGAATAAATCTTCCAGGACTGGCATTTTTCGATTCATTTCCATCACGGAAACACCGGCTTCAACCAATTGCTTATTCCATAGAGGAATCTTTTTTTCATTAAATTCCGTCAAAATAGTACCTTCATCTGTTTCTTCAATGTTTGTTAGAGAACGTAATACTTCCCTTCCTCGATCAAGTGGTTGTATATGCCAAACCACTCGTTCTCGATTGGAAAGCAATTGTTGGACCGTATCGGTTCGGATGATTGTCCCTTTGGATATGATCGCGACTCGATCACATAAAAGCTGGATCTCACTTAAAAGATGGCTTGAAACTAGAACACTTAAACCTTCTTCCTCTGAAAGATAACGAATAAATTGGCGCATTTCCCGAATCCCTGCCGGATCCAAGCCGTTGGTTGGCTCATCAAGGATTAACACTTTTGGGTTTCCCAATAATGCTTGAGCAATCCCAAGACGCTGTCTCATCCCTAAGGAATAAGTTTTTACCTTATCATGAATTCTTTCTGTTAGACCGACAAGTTCAGTCACTTCTTTAATCCGTTCTTCACCGATTCCTTCGATCATTCTGGCAAAATGAAGAAGGTTATTATAGCCTGACAAATAGGGATATAATTCTGGATTTTCCACAATACAGCCTAGGTTTGTCATTGCTTTTTGGAAATTTCCCTCAATATTAGAACCACAAATAAGAATACTGCCTGATGTTGGTTTGATTAATCCGACAAGCATGCGGATAGTAGTTGTCTTACCTGCTCCATTTGGTCCTAAAAATCCAAATACCTCTCCTTCACAAAGATCAAAAGTAAGTCCCTTAATAATTTCTTTTTTTCCAATCACTTTTTTTAAATCTTTAACGGATAATGTAATTTTTTTCTCCATCGATTTCCCCTCCTTACCAGGTGAGCAGTGAGGCAACTCGTTCGGCAATTAAACGATACCCTTTTGAGTTTGGATGAAACTTATCTGAATATAGATAATCATTTACCTTTAACTCAAACAAGTCGAAGGTTGGAACAAATACAATTTTCGGAAAAGAAGCACTAACTTCAGCACTGTCATAATTCCAATGGCGTACCACCTTTGACATTTCTTTTCCTTGATCTAAATCAATAAACGGATTATACAATCCAATGAAAAACACATTGGCATTTGGATTGTTATTGCGTATTTGTTTTAAAACAAATTTTAAATTGTCCAAGTACTTCTTTTCAATGGAAGCAATATCTTCTGTTTCAAAGTCCATTAATGCTTGGCCCCCTCGGAACAAGTCGTTCCCGCCAATCGTGACCAGCACCATATCAGCTTTCCCGATTTGGCGGCCTACTTCGGTTTCTTGGACTTGTTTCCTTAGTGAATCAGACCTTTGTCCATTAATGCCGAGATTGGTAAGTTGAACGGGACGTTTTGTTTTTTCCTTGATTTCATCTGCCAAAACACCGACATACCCCTTTCCAGTCTCATCTCCCGTTCCTCGAGTTAAGGAGTCACCTAGGGCCACGATGTTTAATTCTTTTTTATTTTCTACCTTGGAAACACGCTTTACTTCCGGAACCTTCTCCGGTTTTCCCGCATAATACTCGCCTACTGCCCAGCCAAGCCCGACCAGCCAGAGGAGGCAAAACAACACAGCTATGCCTGTAATCGAACGAATGACATTCTTATTCAATGCAAATAACATCCTTTCTGGCCATTTCTTTCTTTCATTTAATCATAGTTGCGATATGAATCAAACTTTCAATACTTGTAATTACTGAAAAATTCCATGGTGGCGATGTTCATTATCATTAATCATTACTTACACAATAAAAATAAAGGAACCTCAAAGAGAATTCCTTTGTTTTGTTCATTTATTTGGTTCCTGTTTCCATAACAACATTCCTAATTTTCTTAAACAAATATATGGCGCCAATTAGAATAAAAAGGACGATAATTGTTAGAAACACGTATTTCTTAATGGCTTCAAAAAATATATCCCATTGTGGTCCAAGGCTTTTTCCAATAAAAATAAAACTCGAAACCCAAAGGGTCGATCCAATTCCCGTATATAAAGTATAAACCTTAATTGGAACACGAGTAATCCCAGAAAAGTAACCAATGAAATGTCTAAATACGGGGATGAATAATGATATGAGTAACAGTTTATTTCCATATTTTCTTATCCAATTTGAAATGGCCTCTAAACGCTCTGACTCTATATGAATCCGTTTGCCATGCTTTTCAAAAAATTGCATACCGAGTTTAAATCCCACCCAATAGGAGAACAGCATACCTAAGGTACATCCTAATGCTGATGAGAGAATACTACCGAACCAATTGAGTTGTTCAAGAAAGGATAGAAAACCTGCATATGCCAGCACTGCTTCCATCGGGATTGGAAGCGCCAATATTCCTAGCGCAATCGAAAGAAAAAGAACAAGATATCCATACTCGTTCATAATTGTGGTTAAATATTGCAATGATGGAAAGCTCCTTTCTCTTTTTGGATTTATATCAATTAATTTTCATTAATCAATATTGGTATTTTATCCATTCTTCTCTAATATAGTATCGCTTTCCATCAATTTATTGGTATTTTAAAAATAGTGTTTGCAAAAGCATTAAAAAAGCCGATTTCCAGCAGAAATCGGCTTTTTTACTATTCTTCTAGATTCCCCATTGGTCCAAAAAATTCAAAGTGAATTCGATCTTCAGTTACACCAATTTCCTTTAATGATCGATTAATTGCTTTCATAAATGGTACCGGTCCACAGAAATAAAAATCCGCATCCTTTGAATTGACTTTTTCTTGCAGCCAATCGCGAGTTACATATCCTTCCACATCAAATCGATTATTTTTGCGGTCTTCTTCAGTTGGTGAATCATAGAAGAAATATGAATTGACATTGTCTAATTTCGATAATTCCTCTACTTCAGCTCTTAAAGCATGGACATTTCCATTGGCAGCGGCATGAACAAAAGTGACTTTCCGTTCTGGCTGAACCTCTACAACTGTCTTTAACATACTCATCATTGGTGTTAAACCAACCCCCCCACTAAGTAACACGACAGGAGTATTTTTTTCAGTATTTAAAACAAAGTCGCCTGCTGGAGCACTAACTTTTAAAATATCACCTTGATTCACACCATCATGTAAATAGTTGGACACCATACCATCTGGATTTTCAGTTCCCGCCTCACGTTTCACGCTGATTCTGTAATAACCCTTACCCGGAGCATCTGATAGGCTGTATTGACGAATATGAGTAAATTTTTCACCAGCTATTTCTAATTTGATACTAATATATTGTCCAGGGGTAAAATCTGCAATTGCCTTATGATCTTCAGGTGTTAAGTAAAACGAGGTAATCACTTCACTTTCCACTACTTTTCGATCAACAATGAAATTGCGGAATCCACTCCAGCCTCCTTGTTTATTTACTGTTTCATCATATAATTCTGCCTCAACACTAATAAAAACATCGGCAATGACATTATATGCTGCCGCCCATGCATCAATAATTTCATCTGTTGCTGCATCACCTAGTACATCCTTAATGGCTAGTAAAAGATGTTTGCCAACAATCGGATAATGCTCTGGCAAAATTCCAAGACTTCTATGCTTTTCCGCTATTTGTTTAACAACCGGAAGAATTGCCTCCAGATTATCAATATACATGGCAGCGGCATAGACCGTTCCAGCCAATGCCTTTTGTTGTCTACCTTGTTTTTGATTGGCATGATTAAAGATATTTAATAATTCAGGATGGTTAGCAAACATCAATTGGTAAAACCGAGTGGTAATGGCTTCACCATGTTTTTCTAATACAGGTACAGTAGATTTAATAATTCCAATTGTTTTTTGATCTAACATGAATAACACTCCCTATGTAATTTTGTAATTACTATTCTCATAGTGATTATATGAAATTTCATACGCGTATTAAGTGATTCAAATCACACATCGCTATTTTTGAATAATTCGAACTAGGTACATTAGTCACAAAATGTTCACTTTTGAATATGACAAATATAACTTGTCGTAAAATATGTATTCTTGTAATGTTGATTCTAGTTATCATAATATATCAAAAATACACAAACTTTCGGCCGCACTTTTGCGGTTTAGATACTTAAGTTAGGGATATTTACCCGAGGAAGAGGATTAAGATGAACAAAGCAAAAATTGCGTGGATCACTGACACCACGGCTTCTCTCAGCAAAGAATTTATTGAGCAAAATAATATTCATGTGGTTCCACTAAATATTGTCATTAACCAAGAGTCCTACAAGGAAACAATAGATATCACTCAAAAAGAGTTTTACGAGCGAATGAAAAAGGAAGACTCGAAATTTCAAACCTCTCAGCCAGGACTTGGTGATTTTGTGGAACTTTATACAAAGTTAAAGGAAAACTATGATTTTGGAATCGCTATCCATGCCTCCAGCTTACTATCCGGAACATTTCAAACCTCTGTGATGGCAGCGGAAATGGCTGATTTTAAATTGGTACCTATCGATTCCATGACCGGCTCCTACCCACTCTCATTTTTAATAAAAAAAGGGATTGAACTAGTAGAACAAGGCTATGAAATCAGTGAAGTGGAGGCCAAACTTAATGGATTACGCGAGCACACTCGTTTATATTTAGTCCCATCAAATTTGGACCAACTCAAAAAAAGCGGCAGAGTATCCGGAGGCCAAGCCATCCTAGCCTCCCTATTTAATATCAAGCCTATTTTAGCAATTGAAGATGGAGGCGCTAAGATAAAAGATAAAGTTAGAACGGAAAAAAAATCCATTGCATGGTTAATTAATAATTTAAAAACCGATTTGGAAACAAAAACTGTTAGGAAAGCAGCTATTGTCCATGCTAACGATATCGAACGGGCAACTGCGTTAGAGAAATTAGTCAACGAAACATTTCCGGAAATTGAAACGGAAATAATGATGCTAATTACTGTTGCCGGAGTGCATACGGGGGTTGGAACTCTAGGACTTTCGTGGGTTTGCGAATAATCGAAAAAGGACTGATGAATTCAGTCCTTTTTTCTATTATTCGGTTGCAAGAGATTCTACATGTTGTAACGTTAGAAGTTATTTGTGCCCGTTACATCGAAAAAGAGATGATTACGGGAACAATTGGACTCAAGTCGTTCCCCTCCCATTATTAAATGTGTAGGCACTAAATGCAATTAATTCTTCTATTATTATACTCTATTTCAAAAATATGTTAGAGTTTTCCTCCACTTTAATCTATTATTTATATAAGAAGTTTAAAAATAACATGAAATGGGTTTGAAATGATGAAAAATAAGAAAAGAGTGTTTGTATTGTTAGGTGTTCTTGTTACTTTAGGTTTGATTTATATTGGATTTTTACAATTTAAAATTAGTCAATATAGTCATAAAGACGTTCCTAAAAATGCAGACTATTTGATTGTTCTCGGGGCAAGGGTGAAAGGCACCGTCCCTTCTCTTGCATTTGCGAGTAGAATTAATGCGGCAGCAGATTATTTAAAGAAAAATAAAAATACAATTGTCATCGCATCTGGTGGAAAGGGAACTAGTGAAGATATCTCTGAAGCGGAATCGATTAGAAGAGAACTGGTCGAGCAGGGCATAAGCGAGGCTCGGATTATTTTAGAAGATCAATCGACTGATACGTATGAAAATATTAAGTTTTCTAAAAGGCTTATTCCTAAGGGTGAAAGGCTTGGTCTGGTGGTGACAAATAATTTTCATATCTACCGTGCCGTCTCCATTGCTCGAGACTACGGACTAGAGGTGCAGGGACTTCCAGCAGAAACTCCATGGATTGCCGTGCCAAAATCCTATTCACGTGAATATTTAGCCATTACAAAATTTTATTTAAAGAGATATATCCTTGACTAATTTTATAAACAAAAGAGTACTGTGATTCAGTACTCTTTTGTTATTAATCTTTGGTTGTTTTTGAATAAATACATGTATCTCGTAATCCTTTACCATCGGCAGAAAGTCCATCATTTTGTAAAATCCCCTCTAAGTTAAATCCTAGGCGTTCAGGAATGGCCCTGCTCTTGATATTTTGGGAGTCGCAGCGGATTTCCACCCGATTTGCTTTAAGTTCGGTAAAGGCAAATTTAGTAATTGCTTCGGTTGCTTCGGTAATATACCCTTTCCCGCTATAGCGAGAATCAATCCAGTAGCCAATCTCAAACTTTGGTATACTCCAGTTGATTCTGTGCAAACCTGATGAACCTATGAATTCCCCTGTTTCCCGATTAAAAATATGTAACCTCAAATCCTCACGGGTTAGAAACTTGGCATGTGCATCACGAATATTAATTTCAACATCGTCCTCTGTTTGCTCTTGATAGGCCCAAGGCATCCAGTCTTTTAGTTCGGTTAAGGATGCCTGCATGGCTTGGTAAACAGCTTTACCATCTCCGGGTAAAGGATTGCGTATTAGTAATCTCTCTGTGTAAAACTCTTCTGAAAAATCTAATAGTATTGGTTTCATAATTTTGCCCTCCTTGTGAATTTAAAATATTCGTTGCGTGATTTTGTAATTCCTTTTTCAAAAAAAATGACCTTGGAATGGATTCGCTGATTGGATGAGAAAAATCGCTGATTAATTAGGAAGATTCGCTGATAGAATCATTAAATTCGCTGATAGGAAAATCCGCTGATTAACAGCAGAAAAAAATTCGCTCATTTAACTGTGAAATTCGCTCATAAGACCATCATATTCGCTCATCGAATTGAAAAATTCGCTCATCGATTCTAAAAATTCACTCATTACCCAAATATCGCCTCAATACGGCACTAAAAAAGACTCTTCCCATACAAGGAAGAGCCCAAAATTGCTGTTTTTAGTATGCTTTTGCCCAATAAACCATCTTGTCAGCATCTTTTCCACAGCAGACACATTTTTCCGATACTTGTTCTTGCTCAAATGGAATACATCTTGATGTTGCTCCAGTATCTTCTTTGATTTTTTCCTCGCAGGCTAATTCGCCGCACCACATCGCCTTAATGAAACCAGGTTTAGCTTCAAGTGACTCTTTTAATTCACCTAGTGTTAAAGCAACTGAGGTTCTTTCTTCACGGTGATTTAGAGCCTTATTATAAAGATTTGTTTGGATTTCATCTAATAACTCAACAAGCTTTGCTTCTAATTGATCTAGTGGCACGAACACTTTTTCTAAAGTATCGCGTCTTACTAAAACCACTTGCTTGTTTTCGATATCTTTAGGTCCAACTTCTAGGCGGACTGGAATACCCTTCATCTCATATTCATTGAACTTCCAACCTGGTTTTTTATCGCTGGCATCAATATCAACACGAGCAACTTTACCAAGGGACGTTTTCAAATCATAAGCAAAATCAAGGACGCCTTCTTTATGCTGCGCAATCGGCACAATCATCACTTGAGTTGGCGCTGCTTTTGGTGGAATTACGAGACCACGGTCGTCGCCGTGAACCATGATTAGAGCACCGATAATTCTTGTTGTAAAGCCCCATGACGTTTGATGCACGTACTGAAGCTTTCCTTCTTTGTCCGTGTACTGAATGTTAAAAGCCTCTGCAAATCCTGTACCAAAGTGGTGAGAAGTACCTGACTGTAATGCTTTTCCATCGTGCATTAAGCTTTCAATGGTAAAAGTCGCTTTTGCACCGGCAAACTTTTCTTTTTCTGTTTTTTGTCCTTTTACAACCGGAATTGCAAGGATTTCTTCACAAACAGCGGCATATACATTTAGCATTTTAATGGTTTCTTCCATTGCATCTTCGTCTGTCGCATGGGCAGTATGACCTTCCTGCCATAAAAACTCTAATGTCCGTAGGAACGGACGAGTGGTTTTTTCCCAACGTACAACGTTTGCCCATTGGTTATAGAGCTTAGGCAGATCCCGGTAAGAATGAATAATGTTGCTATAATGCTCACAGAAAAGGACTTCAGATGTTGGTCGCACAACCAATCGTTCTGCTAATGGTTCAGACCCGCCATGTGTAACCCATGCCACTTCAGGTGCAAAACCTTCGACATGATCTTTTTCTTTTTGAAGCAAGCTTTCAGGAATGAACAATGGCATATAAACATTCTCATGCCCTGTTTCCTTTATTCGTCGATCCAGCTCATTTTTTATATTATCCCATAAAGCATAGCCATACGGGCGGATAATCATTGAACCACGCACACTTGAATAATCAATTAAATCAGCCTTAGTGACGACATCTGTATACCACTGGGCGAAATCATCGTCCATTGCCGTAACATCTTTTACAAATTCTTTTGCCATGTTTGACACCTCATTATTTTTTTAAAATAAAGATATGGGCGTATCCGCTTTTCTGCACAAAAAGACCTTGATCCTAAAAAGGGACCAAGGCCTGGCGGTACCACCCTAAATTCATAAAGCAAAATTGCTCTATACACTTTCCTTGATAACGGACATGATCCGCATGTATCTTTAAATTCGATACAGAACTCGGGTGGCAGGTTCAAATGACCGTCTTAAGAAACCTCACACCAATGGTTTCCTCTCTTGGTAAGACCATTTCACTTTACTAATCCCCGTCATAGTTTCAATAGTATTTTTGAAAATTATATATTTCAAAATGAAAAAAGTCAATTTTTTTATGGAATATTTTTCTGATGTCAACAAATTACCTTCTCATTGACTTTAAACATGTGTATAAATCGGTTAAAATGCTAGTAATTATAAAAATTGGGGTGGTGGTTTCCATGGATAAAGAAAAAGATGATCTCCGACAAGAGGAAGAAGAGAAAGAATTTTTGCTAGAATATATCAGGATGCAAAATGAGGCAATGAAACGGATTTATAAAAATACCCTTGATAAAGAAAAAAAAGGAATAAATACATCTCCCAAAAACTACACATGACTTATCTTCCCTCAACAATATTCATAAAACGTTCATATTAATCACTGAATATACAAATTTAAACGGTTTATTTGCATTTATAATACTCTTATGTTGTTAATCAATCACACGTAAGAGGAGACCAAAAATGAATATATTTGCGATCATTACGGCAATTATAGTTGCCACTGGAACCGGATATTCCATCTATTCTGTCTACCGCCATAAAAATAAACTAGCTACTACCTCTGGAACAATGATTAGTATGGTTATTGCAGTGATTACCGGTTTACTGACCGGCAGTATCATTGGCATCATTTCAGGTGAGATTTTTCTAGTAGTCGGAGTCAGTATGATTATCGGATTTGTCATAGGCTTCTTAGCAGGCCACCCAATCGGGATTTTAGCTATCTTAATGGGCTCTATTTCTGGTCTAATAGGCGGAATTATCGGCGCCATCCTTGGTGCATTTATTCAATTTATTAATCCAACAATTCTATTAGGAATCTTGTTAGGATTCTATATCCTGATTATTGGATTCGTGATTATGTATATTTTCGTAGAATCCAATAATAAATTATCCCTTGATCCACAGGAACTTTCGCCATTTGCGATTATCGCTGGAGGAATTGTGCTGGTATCGTTATTTCTGTTTATGTATAGCAGTGATTTGGTAGAAATTCCGGGTCAAAGTAAATCAAACCAAACAGAAACTGCCCAAGCCGCTGAAAGTCAAGAAGTTCCCAAAACGGAAGTGGATGTAACAAGGGAAAGCAAGCCGCTTGTTAAGATGGAGGTCACCACCCAGGGGTATACCCCAAATGTCATTCGTGTCAAAAAAGGTGTTCCGGTTGAACTAGAAATAAACAACCCGCTTGATAGTACGAATTGTATCTCCACCTTTATGATTCCTGAATTTAATATTAACAATGTCAACTTAAAAACGGGTACTACAAAACTAACCTTTACTCCTGATCATTCAGGCACATACACCTTTAGCTGTGGAATGCAAATGTTTAAAGGGACAATTATTGTAGAATAGACTGGACAAAAAGCACACGAATTTCTATCGTGTGCTTTTACATTATTAAACTATTCAAATAAGCTTTCTGCCTGCCGCTTCTTTCGCTTATTTTCTGCAGCGATAACTTTCATAGAAAGATAGATTCCTGTCCCTGTTAGAATCATTAGGGCAACGGCGGTTAAATCTATTAACCATTTCACATTTGTATTGCCAATTCTACCTTCATGAAGGCCCCGGATGATTGACATAATCGACCCTTGACCTGGCCTTTGTCCACGAATTCCCTCCGGCAGGTTTCCATTTCCCCTAAATTCGCGTTGCCCTTGGAACTGACCGTTTCCATTCTGACCATTAGCTTGTCCTTGAAATGGGCCGCCGCCCTGAGGTCCTGAATTTTGTTGATTTCCTTGTTCAAAACCGCCATTCATTCCTTGGGGACGCTCGCCTTGGTTAAATTGACCTGGTTGGAAATTCCCCTTTCCACCTTCAAACTGTGTTTGACCGATTAACCAAGGTTCATTCATTAACAATCCTGTTAAGGACTCGATAAAGATGAAAATGGAAGCAATTAAGCTATCCACAGATGTGCCTTTCTCGTACTCTTCATGTTAAGACTTCTCCCTTCAGTTTTCCATGTAAAAATCTTTGCCTGAATAATATCAAACACACTATGAAGGGGGTTCCTTAAGTTTTTCTTAAGAAATAGATCTACCTTGATCTTTTTAATAAAAAAACCCAAAAAATTAATTTTTTTGGGTTTTTGGGAAAATGATTTCAATTGTCGTTCCTTTACCCGGCGTGCTTTGCACCTTTGTCTTACCATGATGTTTCTCAATAATCCATTTTGCAATCGATAAACCGAGTCCTGTTCCTTCAGCAGCCGTCCTCGCCTTGTCACTTTGATAGAAACGGTCAAAGATTTTCGGAATATCTTTTTCTGGAATACCAATCCCGGTATCCTTTATTTTAAGAAAAATGGAGGAATGATTCTGTGAACATGAAAGCAGTATTTCCCCGCCTTCATTTGTATATTTCATGGCATTGTCTAATAATATGACGATTAATTGATGAATTCTTGCTTTATCAGCAAAAAATCGCACAGGTTCCGTTTCTTGTAAATAAAGCGACTTTTCTTGATACAATGCAATTTCTTCATATTGTTGAAGAATTTCTTTTAACAAATCATCGAGTTGGAATTGTTCCTTTTTGACCTCAATTTGATCAGAGTCCGATCTAGCAAGAGTTAATAAGTTGGTCACTAATTTAGAAAGCCTTCTTGATTCATTGGAAATCGTTGATATATCAAGAATCCGATCCTGAATAGTTGCTTTTGGAGCCCGAAATAGGACTTCCGTTTTTGCCTGGATAACCGCTAATGGGGTTCTTAGCTCGTGCGAGGCATCAGATACAAATTCTGTCTGCTTCTGCCAAGCTTTTTTAATTGGGACTAATGCCTTTCCCGCTAAAAAATAACCTGACGCAACGGCACAAATAATTCCAACCCCCATCCCAATTAACATTATTAACAAAAGTCTATTCAATAATTCTTGTTCAGAATTCACATTGCGAATGAATTGAACGGTTATTCTTCCTAATTGGGGATGTTCCACCTTAAAGGCAATATACCTAAATGAAAAATCCTCAACATCCACATCTGTTAAAGTATTAAATTCTGTAGGCTTGATTAACTTCTCATTACCTTCAAAAATGTCCGCATCCCGATTTTGTCCCAACAACAACTGGTTGTCTTCATCCCAGATCAGGGATAATATCCGTGGGTCCCGCCTAATAAATTTTGGAAATTGCCCTCCAATCCCCCCATTACCTTCTCGAATTCCACCTGGTCCATCCGGCTGCTGTTGTAAATGTTCTATCGATTCGAGCAGGGATTGGTTGACATCTTTATATAATTTATTACTTGTATAAAAATAAATGACGGTCCCTAGTATACTTATAAGAACGATAAATACTAATGAATTTAGAAAGGTTAATTTAATAAGTGTTTGCCGAAACATGTGAACTCCTATTCTTCATTCAACATATAGCCAACGCCGCGAATCGTTTTAATATCACTATGATAGCCTGATGGTTCTAATTTTTTACGGAGATGATGCATAAATACCTCCACAATTGCGATGGTTGTATCTGAATCAAACCCCCACACCCGGTCATAGATTTGTTCTTTTGTGAGAATGGCTCCCTTGTTTTGAATTAAATATTCTAACAGTTCGTATTGCTTTGCTGTTAGTTTGATCTGTTTCCCATCGACAACAATGTCCCTTTCCTTTCCTAACAATTCAATCCCGCGATACTGAATCGTTTGATTGGTTGTTAAGCTGCCGCTTCTTCTTAACAAGGCACGGATTCTCGCCTTTAATTCAGCAGCTTGGAAAGGCTTAACCAAATAGTCATCCCCGCCGCTGTCAAGTCCCTGAACACGATCTTCAAGCGAATCTCTTGCAGTTAGGAAAAGGACTGGTATATTTAAGCCTTCCTTCCTAATAGTCCGTAACACTTCAAACCCATCAATCTCGGGGATCATTACATCCAATACAATCACATCATGAATATTCTGCATTGCCAAAAACAATGCATCCTCACCATTCGAAGCTTGATCAACTTCAAACTCATCGGATAAAAGCTGTACGATGGATTCTAATAAAGGTAGATTATCTTCTACAACTAATAAGCGCATTCTCTTTCTCTCCTAAGCATCGTATAAAAATAATTATAGAAAAAAAACACTCCCCACATACTAGCTGATTATTGTTCATCATTCACTAATAACGAGGAAATTACCGTCCACTTAATTTCCACCCCTCCCTCCAAAGCTACGGTTCATCCCTCCCGCATTGCCTAAACCACCAAAAACACTACCTTGTGTATTTGTCGTTGAAGTTTTAGACGAGCTAGCTTTTGCTAATTGAGGTAACTTAATCGTTTCACCTTCTGACAACCCTTTTGTTATTTCCACATAATCTTCATTTGCTAAACCGGTTTGAATGGTTTTTTTCTTAGTTTCAGAGTTATTATGATCAGTGCTCTTTGAATTGATAATGACATATTTATCCTTGTTTGATGTATATACAGCATCAAGCGGAACATAAAGGGCATCTTTCTTACTTACTGTTAAAATTCGTGCTTCTGTACTCATCCCAACTTTAAGTTGATCTGGTTTGTCAATATGAATGGTAACAGCGAAAGTGGAAACTCCACTTGAGGATGTCCCCTCTTCAGAAATGGCTGAAACTTTACCAGTAAATGTTTGATCAGGAAACGCATTAACTGTTAAGTCAACTGACTGTTTCTTTTTTATTTTGGAAATATCCTGTTCATCGATTTGGACCACGGTTTGTAATTCGTTGTAATTGGTTACATGTGCAACAACTTGTCCATTCGTAACACGCTCACCTGCGGATACTGCAAGGCTCGTAATAACTCCAGTAGCTGATGATGTTATAGGGTCACTTCCATCCGAAAAGGTAATTAATTCATCACCTTTGTTTACTTTCTCGCCAACCTCTACAAGCACTTCGTCTATTTCACTATTATCAAACTTTGATTTAATATCTTCGCTGGTTACCGCTTGAACGGTTCCCGAACCACTGATGTTGACGTTTAATGTACCTTTTTGAACCACTGCCGTTCTCACTTGTGCGGACACAGTTTGTGAACTCAGCGATAATGGTTTCCATTGATATCCGACAAATCCAATAACTAGGACGCTACCTGCAATTACTATCCATTTTTTCATCTTAACTTACTCCTTTTTGTGTTCCTGAATTCCACCCAGGATGCCAAAATTTCTAACTTACACTCAGTATTATGTTTATTCCTTAACTTTTCCTTAAAAGGTCTAAAGATTTGCGGGGAATCATTGATTTGAAAAAGGTTTATTTTCGATTGACAGAAATTAGTGGGTTATTATATAGTTTAACAATTGAATAGTTAAATAGTTGAACTATTTTAACAAATGGCTGTGTTAAACTTGTCTGTTGATTTCCGTTCCAGGTGCTTCGCTTTCCGCGGGCGTTGCGGGGAGCCTCCTCGGCGCTTTTAGCGCCTGCGGGGTCTCCCCTGCCCCGTACTCCCGCAGGANNCAGGAGTCTTCGCACCTTCCACTCCAATCAACAGAGTGCCAAAATCAACATTAACCTTATCACAGCCGTATAAAGAGGTGAAAACAATCATGGATAAAAATGTCATTCAAGAACTAATCGACAGGTATGTGTCCGTATCCTTTCAAGTCCACAAAAAAGCAGAATATTTAATTAAGGGGCAAATTGGCGACGAACTCACAAACGACCAACATTACATACTAAGATATATTCATCAAGCAAAGGAAAGCACTTCTACGGAGCTAGCAGATGCTTTTGAAGTAAATAAAAGCGCCATTACCGCCATCATTAATCGAATGGTCGATCGCGGTCTAATCCAAAGAACACGTGATGAAAGCGACCGGAGAGTGGTTTACTTAACCCTAACAAAGAAAGGTTACACCCTCTACGAGGATTGCCAAGAAAAAGTTCAATTCCTTGTTGAATCCATCATTACCCAATTTGAAGAATCGGAAATTACTACCTTTATAAATACGTATGAAAAATTGGCAAAAATTTTAGTCAACAAGAAAAACGAAGAACTGGGGGAATAAATAGTGAGAGCGATAATAAAAGGAAAATGGTTTATATTACTCGCGTGGATCCTCGTTATCACCGCCCTATTTATGGTGGCACCAAATATGGAAACGTTAGTTCGGGAGAAAGGGCAAATTACTGTTCCAGAAGGATACTCCTCAACTATTGCCGAAAAAATCCTCAAAGATGTTCAATCAAGTGAAAACAGTGGCAGTAATCTACAAACGGCGTTGGTTTTTCATAGTAATAAAAAGTTAACCAAGGCCGATTTCGAAAGTGCGGAAAAAGCCGTAAATCAGCTTGAAAAAAACAAGGAAAACCTAGGGATTTCCGAAATTTTAACCCACTTTAAGCAAGCCGAATTAAAAGACCAACTGGTATCTGAGGATGGAAAAACCATTCTTGTTTCCGTAAAGGTGGATGTAAATGGCCGTGAAGCCAAAGAAATTGCAGATGACCTATATAAAGAAATTGATGATGTAAAACTGGAGCATTACTACACAGGTAACTGGGTAATCAGCGATGACCTTGTCACCAACTCGCAAGAAGGATTGAAAAAAACAGAAGGAATTACTGTAGGATTTATTCTAATTGTGCTTCTACTGGTGTTTCGATCGGCAATAGCACCAATTATTCCATTGGTTACGGTGGGGTTCAGTTATCTTACGGCTCAATCGATTGTTTCTTTATTAGTGGATAAAGTTAACTTTCCACTCTCAACCTTTACACAGATTTTCTTAGTTGCTGTCCTTTTTGGTATTGGAACAGACTATTGTATTTTACTGCTTAGCCGTTTTAAAGAAGAAATGGCAAAGAATGATAGTGTAACAGAATCGATTGTGGAAACCTACCGTACCGCAGGAAAAACAGTTCTATTTAGCGGGGTTGCCGTTATGATTGGGTTTGCTTCGATTGGCTTTTCGACCTTTAAGCTCTATCAATCAGCAGCGGCGGTTGCCGTAGGTGTAGCAATCCTATTAATCGCCCTTGTTACAATTGTCCCCTTCTTCATGGCTGTGCTTGGCAAAAAGTTATTTTGGCCATCCAAGGGCAAACTGGAGCACAATGAAAGTAAATTTTGGGGATTTGTGGGCAGGTTTGCACTCGCACGTCCATTGATTGCCTTTATTATCGTCGGGGTCATCTCTATCCCCTTCTTATTCACGTATAAGGATCAATTATCGTTTAATTCACTTGAGGAAATCAGTGATGATTTTCCATCAATAAAGGGTTTTAATATTATTTCTGAATCATTTGGACCAGGCGAGTCTATGCCTACCCAAATCGTCATTAAAAACGATGACCAAATGAACACTTCCGAATATATGGCTATCACTGAAAAAATAAGTCAAGAGCTCGCACGTGTCAGCGATGTGAATTCCGTCCGTTCCGCAACCCGACCAACCGGGGAAACAATTGATGATTTATATCTATCCAAACAGGTGGCGAGTCTCGGGGAAGGCCTCGAGCAAGGTAACGATGGAATTAAAAAAATCAGCGATGGCCTGGAGGAAGCTGGCAGCCAGATGGCAGCCAATCAGCCGAAAATGAAGGAAGCCACCGACGGAATCAGCGAGTTAATAAATGGAACGAATAAACTAAAAACAGGGATGGGCGACATCCAAAGCGGGCTGACCGTTATTGAGAAAGGAATTAGATCTGGTTCCGCCGGCTCTGCACAGATAAAAGATGGTTTAACCCAGGTTAAAGAAAAATCAAAAGAGGTTCTAGCCGGAAGCAAACAATTACTCGCTGGCTATAAAAAGGCAAGTACAGGATTAACTGCCCTCCATGGGCAATATGAGAAAGTAGCAACAGGATTAGGTTCCTTGAACAAAACTCTAACGGCTACAAATCAATATTTTTCAAATCTGGAACAACAATACAGTGATATCGGTCAAAATCAAAACTATCAAGCTATTAAAATGACTGTTCAGGGCTCGCAAACCGCAACAAAAGAATTAGCTGGCGGGTTACTGCAATTAAATACTGGGCTTAAAGGTGCACAAGAAGGTATAGAATTTGCCAACAGTAAATTCACAGAAATTACTGTTGGACAGAAAGCCCTAATTACCGGAATGGAAGGCCTGTTAAAAGGGATTTCCGATCTTGAAACTGGACTTGACAAAATGGCTGCAGGACAAGGCAAAGTCATTGCAGGACTTCCCCAATTTACCGGTGGACTTTCCGGAATCAATAATGGGCAAAAACAGCTACTAACAGGATTTCAAGATATGGGAAATCAGATCACACAGCTTTCAGATGGCTTAACCCAAAGTGCGGATGGTTTAAATAAAGTGTCGGACGGATTGAATTCTGCTCAAGATTACTTATCTGAAGTATCCAATCAGAAACAAAATGGATTTTATATTCCTCAGGACGTGCTAGATAGTAAAGACTTTGAGCAAGCACTCGACGCTTACTTGTCAAAAGATCGAAAAGTAATGACAATTGATGTGATCTTCAGTAAAAATCCATATTCTAATGAAGCGATTGACCGCGTTCCAGAAATAAAGCAAGCAGTCAAACGCGTGATTAAGGATACCAAACTCGAAAATGCTAAAGTGGCAATTGGCGGTGTATCCAGTATGCATAATGACCTTGATTCTATTTCAAAAGCTGATTATTCAAGAACCGTTGTTCTCATGCTTGTTGGGATTAGTATTATCTTAGTGATTTTGCTTCGTTCACTCATTATGCCACTTTATCTGATTGGCTCACTCGTCCTAACCTACTATACTTCGATGGCCATTTCAGAAAAAATCTTTGTTAATTTATTGGGTTACTCTGGAATAAGTTGGGCGGTGCCATTCTTTGCCTTTGTTATATTAGTAGCCTTAGGAATCGATTACAGTATTTTCTTAATGGATCGCTTCAACGAATATCGAAACATGCCCGTTGAAAAAGCCATTCTACTGTCTATGAAAAAGATGGGGACCGTTATTATTTCAGCAGCGGTTATCTTAGGCGGTACATTTGCCGCAATGATGCCATCGGGTGTTTTATCCTTGTTGGAAATTGCAACGATACTATTAATCGGATTGGCCTTGTACTCCCTGGTCGTACTTCCATTGTTTGTCCCTGTAATGGTAAAAACATTTGGAGAAGCCAACTGGTGGCCTTTTATAAAAAATAAAGATAATTCCAATCTTATTGAATAATTTAACTACGCTGGTCCAATGGATCAGCGTTCTTTTTTAAAGAAAACGGGCAAATTTGTTTCTTTCATTTATTTTGAAACTTTTTCATCATTATTTCGTACATATAACTAGGATAGGAAGTTGGAATATCTAGAAATTTTTCCCTTTTTTAAAAATACATTATAATGTACATAGGAACAAAATCGTTGAGGAGTGAAATAAATTGGGTGTTACACTTAGCAAGGGACAAAAAGTGGATTTAACCAAATCTCACCCTGGCCTGCAAAATGTCGTGGTCGGGCTAGGATGGAATATTAATCAACAGGGTTCAAACTTTGATTTAGATGCATCTGCCTTTTTATTAGGTGAATCTGGAAAAGTGAACAGTGATCAGGATTTTGTGTTCTATAATAATCCAAACGGTGCAAACGGATCCATCATCTACAGCGGTGACAATCGTACTGGTGCAGGAGCACACGATGATGAGCAAATCAGGATTGATTTAGCTAGGGTACCTTCCCACATTCATCGGGTTGCCTTCACCATTACTATCCATGATGCTCAAATAAAAGGGCAAAATTTTGGACAAATATCAGATTCTTATGTGCGCATCTTTAATGAGCAAACGCATGAGGAATTATTAAGATTTAACTTGGGCAGAGACTTCACGGTAGAAACAGCCATTGTCGCTGCTGAATTGTACCGGCATAATGGCGAATGGAAGTTTAATGCGATAGCCAGTGGTTTCCAAGGTGGCCTTGCAGCACTTTGCCGGAACTTTGGAATTGCTGTTGATGATCCACCTTCGAGTGTCCCAACACCGCCAAGTTACCAACAAAATCCTAATTCGTACCAACAAAGCCAATCAAGCCCTAATCTGTTCCAGCAGAATAGTCCATACCAGCAAAATTATACAAATCCAAATCAGCAGCGCACCCATCTTCAGCCTGAATCATCCTATCAACAGCCTGCCTACGGATTTCCGGCACAGTCGTATCCTGCGACAGTCAATTCTCACCAAACATATGGTGGAGATGAGATCATTTGTCCGCGCTGCCACTCGTCAAATGTGAGGACAGGAAAGAAAGGATTCGGTCTGGGTAAAGCAGCCATTGGCGGACTCATCCTTGGTCCTGTCGGTCTCCTTGGTGGATTCATCGGGAAAAATCAATTAAAATTTTCATGTAATAGCTGTGGAAATTCCTGGTCCCCATCGCAAACTGATTACGCTGAATGGGCAAACAATTCGAAGAGAAAGGCACAGGAACTTTTTAATCGCTACAAAAGTCAGGATGTCCTTGAAGCAGTGGTTGCTGCCTGTGCTTTAGTGGCCATGGCAGATGGGTACTTGGATGCTTCTGAACGTCAAAAAATGATTGAGTTCGTCCATCAAAGTGAAGAATTACGTGTTTTTGATACGACGAAGGTCATCCAAAAATTTAACTTGTTTGTTTCTAGAATAGAAAATGACCGGATGATGGGTCGTGCGGAAGCCTTCCGTGCTCTTGGAAAAATTAGAACCAAACCCGAAATTGCTCGTCTTGTCGCCCGGTATTGCATCGCCATTGGCTATGCTGATGGAAATTTTGACAACAATGAAAAGCAAATGGTTAGCGATATCTGCCGTGAGCTTGGACTTAACCCTGCAGAGTTTTTATCTTAACCGACGAAAGCCTCCATTCCATCTCGGAATAGAGGCTTTTTTGTTACTTGTTCCAAATTCGCTTATTTTCCAAACGCTTGGTTAGACCCATTGAATCTAGTTTTTCTAAAAATGGAATCATATATTTCCGTGAAAGTTCTAGAACATCTTTCGCCGCTCCGACATCAAATTCTGCTTCTGTTTGACTGCGCAATTTAGCCACTGCTTGTTGAAATACATCTCCATGATATGCAAACTGGGCATCCAGCAGGACTAGTACTCCTTCCTCTTCTAAAAAGCGTCTTAAATCTGCCTCCAGAGTGCCAGGGATTCCGGCATCAGTAAAATACTCTTTTAGAGAACGAACTTTTAACCCATCCTTTTTTAATTCGGCAATCAGATTTTCAGTCCGCTTTGCCCAATTTTTGGGCACATGAGGCACAAAATTGGCTATCGAAACAAACTGCCCTCTTCTATTAAAGATATGATTGGTAATTCCATTCTCGATAACAAAATCCAGCAAATGTTTTGGAACTCTTTTTTGAAGGGTTTGCAACAGCACAGCTTTATTGATCCCTATTTTCATCGAATAAAGAAGATGATAATCCTGTAATCTATCAAAAATATCTTCCTCAATTGAATTAATCAACAATTGGAGCGTATATTCTTTCCCGTCAAAAAAGACAAATTCTTTCTCATTTAATTTTTCAGTTACTGTGAATTCGTCTAAAGAGGTCCGTTTGATTAACTCATCCAGGGGCAGGCACTTTGCTTCCATTAAAGCAGCAGTAATCCGCTCTTTCGGTGAACCAACCTTTTTCTTTTCCAGTTCTTCAATCGTCTGGTTACCAAAACGATATTTGTCACCACGTGGATCAATCACCCAGCCCCCGCCTATCGTTTCTTGCGGACTCGGACGACGTAAAATAAAGCGATCCCCGCGTTTTGTTAAAATTTCCTCCTCAAGTCTCAGTTGACAAAGGATTTCGCCATTTTCCTCCTTGATTTCATTGCGATCAAAAAAGACTATCCGGCCCATTACCTCCGCGGTTCCGATATGAAGCTTAATCGGCATTCGCTGTTTGACCATGTGCTCAAGGTCTTCAACGACACGAATCGCTACATCCAGTGTCTTCGTGACAAGGAAATGTTCAGAGGAGACAAGCACATCTCCCCTCTCAACATCTTCCTTAGAGACACCTGATAGGTTAATAGCCGTGCGTTGTCCTGCGAACGCCCTTTCAGCCGGTGAATGGTGGACTTGAATCTGACGTGCTCTAACCCCAAGCCCTTTGGGCATAATTTTCAGGATTTGTCCTTCGACTACTGTTCCTTCATACACCGTTCCTCGAACTACAGTACCTTGGCCCTTTATTGTAAATACCTGATCAATCGGGAGACGGAATGCCCCTTTCGCATCACGCATTTCTTGTTCTTTTAATTTTTGGATAATTAATGCTTTCATCTCATCGATGCCTTTTTTGGAAAGACTGTCTACCAAAACAAACGGTGCATCCTCAAATACAGTTCCAGAAAGTTCCTCTAAAATATCATCTTTAACAAGTTCGATAAATTCTTCATCCACTCGATCAATTTTTGATATGGCCACCAAACCATTTTTCACCCCTAAGAATTTCAAGATGTCTAAGTGCTCTCTCGTTTGCGGCATCACACCTTCGTCTGCTGCAACAACGAGCACGACCAAATCAATCCCTGCAACTCCAGCGATCATTTGCCGGATAAACCGTTCGTGTCCTGGCACATCAATCACTGAAATTTGGATTTCATTATCTTCATATAATGGTGCAAAGCCAAGCTCAATGGAAATTTGACGTTCCTTTTCTTCTTTTAATCTATCTGTATCTACATTGGTTAACGCTTTGGTTAAAGACGTTTTCCCGTGGTCGATGTGCCCTGCCATACCAATTGTAAAATATCTTTTTTCCAAGGATGCCACCTACTTTATCGTTCTTCCCTTCTAATGTATCGATTATGGCTCTATTGTTCAAGGGTAGATTTTACGACATCTTTGTCTTCGCTTTTCAAGAAATCTCCACATTCATCTAGTCCATCCTTGAGAAAAACACTTTAAACTACGAAAAACCAGATTCATCTGGTTTTTTTATTTCACCTGTTCATTTGGTCGTAGAAAACGATAAAAGACAATTAATAGCGATTGAATGAATAAATAAGTACAAACAGAGTAAATAATACTGTTTCCATTTTTATAATGAAAAACACCCATGCTATGGTAAACCCACTCTACCCCAATAGCGACCGCAGTAAAACTTAAAATAAAAAACACTAAGTAGCGATCCTTTATTTGAAATTTTTTATAAATGTATAGAAAAAGATAGGAAAATGGTGGATAGAGGAAATAAACTACTATATCCATAACTGTGTATGCAGGACCATCCATGATATCATAAAAGTCAAACGGCTCAGATCCAAATGAATTATCGAAAAGACCTGCAGCAGTTAAGCTATAAAGGAAGATGAGAATGGTTAATTGATTTGAAAACACTTTTGGCAAAAAGAAAAAAATGCCCCAGGATACTAAAACCGCACAAATAACAAAATAATCATTCTGACCAAATTTATGTTCTACCAACATCATCCTTGCATTTCACCTCCTGCTCTTGCAGTCCTTTAAACCAATTAAATGCATACATGGCAAAAAACAAATAAAGCAGATAATAAATAACGGTAAAAATATGATTCCACTTTTTAAAGGTATATAACTCACTGCTTAAATTTACTTTATCAATCCCAAGGATTATTAGACAGTATAGTAAAAGGAGTAAAAACTGTTTTATTAAAGTACTATTATTTATATACATAATGAGATAGGAAACAAATAATGGGCTGAAGACACTCCGAAATAGAAGAAATGCCAAATATAATTTCGGAGTAGTTGTGGTTTTCATCCATTTAAATGTTTCAAATAAACCTAAATAGGTATGAGTGTTAATGAGACAGGTTAGCAGGACAAGAAATAATAGCTCCTTTCTCGACCCTCGGTTCTCCTGACGATTAAAGATAAATAAGCCCATCATCATCCAACTTAAGACAAAATAAAATGTAAATACCATGAAATCCCCTCTTCAAAATTCAGCTTTATTCCTAACATCCTAGTCATTTCCATATTTAATTAAAAATAGAAATTTTTTCACATTAAATATTTCAAAAAATAGTTTAAATGAAGGAAAATGATAGCACTTTGTCAAACTTTCTTTATGAGAAATTAACAAATTCGGAGGGTTTGCCCTAGTTGAAAATATCCGGGGGGATTTATTTGAAATTTGATGTGATTGTGGTGGGTGCAGGCCTAGCAGGTTTGGCGGCAACGGCTGAACTTGCAGATGCAGGAAAAAGAGTACTGCTTTTGGATCAAGAACCCGAAGCCTCTCTTGGCGGCCAGGCTTGGTGGTCATTTGGAGGTTTATTTCTTATCGATTCTCCCGAACAAAGAAGAATGGGGATCAAGGACTCCAAGGAACTTGCTTGGCAGGACTGGTTAGGGGCTGCAGGTTTTGACAGAGAAGTGGATGAGGATTATTGGGGGAAAAAGTGGGCTGAAGCTTATGTTGACTTTGCAGCCAGCGAAAAAAGAGAATGGCTGACAGGAATGGGGGTTCGTTTTTTCCCGGTTGTCGGTTGGGCAGAGCGAGGTGGATACACGGCTGAAGGCCATGGCAACTCAGTCCCACGCTTCCACATTGTCTGGGGAACAGGTCCGGGTCTCGTTAAGCCATTTGAGAATCGAGTCAGACAAGCAATGAGGAACGGAATTGTCGATTATCGCCCACGCCATCGTGTGAATGAGTTAATGAAAGAAAATGGTGTCATCACCGGTGTTAGGGGTGACATTTTGGTTCCAAGTAATGCTGCTCGCGGGGAGGCTAGTTCCCGTGAGGTAATTGGGGATTTTGAATTTCATTCTTCATTTGTTGCGGTTACAAGCGGAGGGATTGGCGGTAACCATGAACTCATTCGAAAAAATTGGCCCGAAAGGCTCGGTAAGGCTCCACAAAAAATGATCTCAGGCGTTCCGGAACATGTGGATGGAAGAATGCTTGGCATTACGGAAAATGCCGGCGGACGAATTGTCAATCGTGACCGAATGTGGCATTATACCGAAGGAATTCAAAACTGGGCCCCAGTCTGGCCGAACCATGGCATTCGGATCCTGCCGGGTCCATCCTCGCTTTGGCTTGATGCCAAGGGGAAGCGTTTCCCTGCGCCGAACTTTCCCGGTTTTGATACCTTGGGAACACTCGAAGCCATTATGAAATCAGGCTACGACTACTCCTGGTTCATCTTAACCCAGAAAATTATAGAAAAAGAGTTTGCCCTATCTGGGTCTGAGCAAAATCCTGATTTGACTGAGAAAAGTATCAAAAAAGTGTTAGCTCGGGTCCTCCCAGGACCTACTGAACCCGTAAAGGCATTTATGGATAAGGGAGAAGACTTTGTGATTGCGAATACCCTGTCTGAACTTGTAGCCGGGATGAATAAACTTTCCGGTGATAACTTGTTGTCTCTCGAGGAGATTGAGCGACAGATTCTTGCTAGAGACCGGGAGATTGAAAATAAATTTACCAAAGATCTTCAAATTACGGCCATGCGTGGAGCCAGAAATTATCTTGGGGACAAACTGATCAGAGTGGCACCCCCTCATCGAATTCTCGATCCCAAAATGGGTCCATTAATTGCAGTACGTTTAAACATTGTCAGCCGAAAAACACTAGGCGGTCTCCAGACCGATTTATCCGGCAGAGTACTTGATATAACTGGAAAACCTGTGCCCGGTCTATACGCAGCGGGCGAAGTTTCAGGTTTTGGCGGAGGCGGCATTCATGGTTATCGCTCGTTGGAAGGAACGTTTCTCGGTGGCTGTTTGTTTTCAGGGAAGCAAGCTGGTCGCGCCATTTCTAAAGAATTATCATAAGTATGATGACGTTATTAAAGGAGGTGAGAATATAATATGTCTTCATTAGTGTTCATGGCGCTCTATCGTCCCAACCCAGGAAAAGAGGAGGAATTAAAAGAACTCCTTAAAGTACATATCCCAACACTCCGCGAGGAAGATTTGATTACTAGTCGAGAATTATTAACCCTACAAGCAGAGGATGGGACGATCATTGAAATCGCAGAATGGCGGTCAACAGAGGCCATTGAAAAAGCACACCAATCTTCTAAAGTCATGGCAGTTTGGAATAAAATTGGTGAACTATCCGAATTAACGAGTCTTTCCACGCTTGCTGAAGCTCAGCATCCGTTTCCTAATTTTAAGCCTTTATAAGTTATGTACTAATGAATTAAATAAATCCTAACCAACACTAAAAGCAGTGAGATTTAATTGAATCCACTGCTTTTAGTTTAGATTAACATTAATTTGTAAACACAAACTCCGTTCTACTTCCTGTCTGATCGGCCCTAACTTCGAGTCTGACGTCAATTCGTTCTTTGAGTTCCGGAACATGCGAGATAATACCAACTAAACGGCCGCTGCTTTGAATATCCATTAATGCTTCGATAGCCTGATCCAGGGATTCAGGATCTAGCGTACCAAAACCTTCATCAATGAACATCGTTTCTAAAGAAACCCCGCCGGCATAATTTTGCACTACGTCTGCCAGACCGAGTGCAAGTGATAAGGAAGCTTTAAAACTTTCCCCGCCCGATAATGTTTTGACATGTCGTTCCTGACCCGTGTACTGGTCAAACACAAGCAATTCCAATCCGCTTTGAGCATTCCCTTTGGAACGGTCGGTTTTCCTCAGCAATTGAAAACGCCCGGAAGTCATTTTTCGTAAGCGGCCATTTGCTTCACGTAAAATATCATCCAAGAATGAAGCCAGTACATACCTTTCGAAGGTAATCCGGAAGTTATTCTGGCCTTTAGCAATCTCAAAAAGATGACCAATTAACTTATAACGTTCTTCAAGAACTTTCATTTGTTCATTCAATTTTTCCACACGGTTGTGTATTTCTTCGTTATCCCTCTTTTTAACAAATAGATTGGTTTGCTGCTGAGTAAGAGCCTCGATTTCACTTGTGATGTTGGCAATTTCGTGCTTCAATCCATCGACATCTGGTGTTTTTACATTCATTAACTCATCGGTTAATTCTTTCAACCGGTCAGAAACTGAACGTAATTCTTCTCGATAACTGCGGATTTCAGTTTCAAGACTACGAATTTCTACTTCCGTGCGTTTTGCTTCAGCATAAGTACCGTATTTTTCAAAGCCCTGCTCTGAGAGTTTGTTAATAAAGATTTCTCGTTCGGAATCCAGCTCCTGTTTTTTACTCTCATGATGCTTTTTAGCATCTAATAATCTTGCTGTTTCATTTGAAAGTTTTTCTCTCACTTGCTGCAGGCCCTGCTGTGCCTCTTCCAACTGTTTTACTAACATTTGCTGCAGGTTTTTAGAAACCGTAAGTGCTTTTTCGTATTCCACTTCCGAGCGTAGATTCTCTGGAACGACTTTCATCATCCGAGAAAGGGTAGTCTTCTTTTCAGTGAATTGAACGGTTAACTCATTGATTAAAGCTGAAACCTGCTGTAGTTTGTTTTGCATATCTACTTTTTCAACTTCTATGGTTTCTAATTCCCTCTTCACTTTATCAAGATTTTTTATCTGTTCCCCAAGCTTTCCTTGCTTCTGAACCAGCTGGTTCATCGCCGTCAATGCCTCCATTTTTGCATCCTCTAATAGATCAGCAGTAAAATTTGCTCGGATGGAACGAATTTCGTTCATTATTTCTGCTACAGCTTCCCTTTGCGCTGCCTCAGCTGACTGACTTTGGTAAAAGGCTGCTTCATCTGCAGACTTTGCTTTTTCCCAGTTGGCACTTTGAGCCTTGGCTGCCTTCATTCCCTCTTCTGTCGGAATACTACCACTATTTTGTATCGCTGGTGATGGATGGTGCTCCGAGCCGCAAACTGGACAGGCTTCACCTGTTCGAAGTTTTACTGCTAATATTGCGGCCTGGCCGTGCATCCATTTACTCTCTAGTTGTTCCACCAATGCTTTTGAATCTGTATATCTAGCAGTAGTATTTTCATATCTCGCAGTGATCGACCGTAAATTTTGCTCAGCTTTTTGATGGCGGGCAAGCAACATTTCGTATTTGTCTAAGCGATCAATTTCTAAATTCAGTTTATCGATTCTGCCTGTATTTTCTAGATAGATAAGTTTCCCTTTTTCAATTTCTTCCTTTTGACGTTGTAGATTCACTTGTTTCACTTCTAGTTGTTCGAGAAATTGTTCTGTTTGATTAAGCTTTTGTTGCGCAGCTTTTAATTCAGCATCCTTGTTTTGTGTTTCTTTAAGTAATGTTGCAAACGAATAGACATCCTCCCTCATATTGTCTAATCGATTTACCTCATCAAGGGCGGCCTGGCGTTCTCCTTCTCGTTCCAGTTCGTTTTGTAAATGTTGTTCATGCTGTTTTAAAAGTCCTTCAAATTTCTCGATTTCCATCTGAATGGATTTCAGATTCCCATCAAGTTGATCCACTTCGCGCTTTAAGCGGTGGCATAGTTCTTCTTGCTGCGCTAAAACGGCGGCCTTATGGGCAAGCTGCACCTGCTTTTCTTTCCCGTTATACACTTCTTCCTGAGAATCAAGTCTTGCCTTTTGCCCCTTTAACTCCTCTTTTAATTGAAGCTTCTTTAATACTCCCTCTGCTTCAATCAACTGCCCCTTCAGATTGTCCTGTTTCTGGGCTTTTTCTTTTAATTGGAGATTCAATTTTTCTAATACTTCAGCCATACCAGCAATTTCTGTTAGTAAAAGCGGCATGATGATTGTATCGTTCACACTGTCTGCATCCAAATATTCACGGAGTTCTTGATTGGTTACAGCTTGTATTCGTCGAATCTGCTCATTTCTTGCTAGGACTTGGTCCTCAACCGACTTTTTTAGTTCAGTTGCTTCAACCTTTAGTTTCTCTTCCACCATTTTATATAATTGGGTATGGAACAACCGCTGTAAAATAACTTCTTTATCCTTACTGTCTGAGGTGAGAAGTTTACGGAATTCACCTTGCGGAATCATTAAAATCTGCCGGAACTGATTGGCATCAATCAACATTATTTCCTTAATTTTTTCTTCAACATCATTAATTTTCGAAGCGAGCAGTTTCTTTTCACCATGTTCTGTCCATATATATAACTCTGCTTTAGCACCTACTTGTGTATAGCCGTCGCCTTTATCTTTCTTCTTCAATTGCTGAGGTGACCTCGTAATCGAATATGCTTTGTTACGAAGAGAAAAATCTAGTGAAACCTCGGTTAATAACTCGTCTTTGGCAAACTGGCTGCGGAGTTCAGGACCATTGCGGTCCTCCCCACTTGCTTTTCCATAGATCGCATAACTAATGGCATCAAAAATGGTTGTTTTTCCGGCGCCGGTTTTTCCGGAAATAACAAACATTGTCCGATTACCTAGTGAGGTAAAGTCAATTTCTTCAAAGCCAGCATAAGGGCCGAAAGCTTGCATCGTCAGTTTTAATGGCTTCATTTCAATCCCTCCTCCTTTAGCACTTTTTCAATGACTTCTATCATCGCCGTTTTTTTATCAAGCGAAAATTCGGAGGTTGTCATTTCTGTGTAAAATTGTTCAAACAACTCAATTTCTGATTTTTTTTCACTTCGAATCGAGGTGAATGATTGTTTTTTCTTTAAGTCAGTTAAATCTAATTTTCGTTCAAGATGGAGGACGTTGGGGTACACTTGACGTAATTTATTAATCGGGTCGATTAAGGCACCTTCATCAAGGAGAGTGATTTTTAAATAATCATGGATCGCTTCTTTTTCATAAAAACATGGATCAAGTAATTCTTCCAGATGCCCTTCTATTTCCCGCATATCATGTTTTGGTGTCAGCGAGCGGTACCGGTGTGTAAAGTTACCTTTATCATCCATTTCAATAATCGAAACCGACTTTTTCTGTTTAGCTTCCGAGAAAGAATATTTTAAAAGGGAACCTGAATATTTCACTTTATTGTGGTTAATGGCATCAGGACTGTGCAAGTGACCAAGAGCTGTATAGGAAAAGGGTTCGAACAATTCTGCCCCAACACAACCAGAACCTCCTACAGACAAGATTCGTTCAGAATCAGATGTTTGACCTCCTAATACAAAGGCATGTCCAACCAAAACATTAGGCTCATTCGGATTAAGATTTTCTTCCATTTTTCCTACCAGGGCTTTCATTGCCTCTTGATGGGAATGGATGGAATCATCCCCGAGTAATTGACGGACTACACCAGGCTCAGCATAGGGTACTAAATAAAAATTCACACCGTTAACTCGAACAGGAGTAAAGCTGTTTGTTAATTTTCCTGATAAATAAAATTGGCTGTGTTTATACCAGGAACTTCCAAATGAAAGTCTTTCTGCGCTATCATGGTTCCCAGCAATCGCCACAACCGGTGTTTCTAATTCAACATTAATTTTAAAGAGAATTTCATCGAGTAATTCTACAGCATCAGTTGGCGGGACCGAGCGATCATATAAATCTCCTGCGATAACAACAGCATCCGGCTTTTCTTCCGCAACAATGGCCACAAATTGCTCAAGTACTTCACGCTGATTCTCTGTCATATAGACCCCATGAACGAGTTTGCCTAAATGCCAATCAGCTGTATGGATAAATTTCATCTACTCACCCCAATTTATTATTCTGCATCTTTCCAATACTACTATTATAGCAAAATACAAATGGAAATGAGGTTGGAAATGCAAGCAGATTACTGGAATATTGGGTATTTTATACTAGGCAGCAATTATAAACTTGGAAATACAAAAAACAGCCCGGATCTAGTCCGGGCTGTTATAGTAGATAACAAATTATTTTTTAGTTACGTTAGCAGCTTGTGGTCCACGAGCTCCTTCAACAACTTCGAAAGAAACTTCTTGGCCTTCTTCTAAAGTTTTGAAACCTTCTGTTTGGATAGCAGAGTAATGAACGAATACATCGTTACCGTCTTCAGCTTCGATGAATCCAAAACCTTTTTCTGAGTTAAACCATTTTACTTTACCGTTTTTCATGAAAAAAAATCCTCCTATTGGCTTATACACGTAAGCCATGTGTAAATTCACCAAATTACAACGTGATAGCTTTACCTTCATTTCCTCATCCAAACATCGTTTAAAACTTTGAACAAGCTGTGTAACATAAATCTAATCTCGTGCAACGGCTGACTAAATTTTAGCATTCTAGTAGTCTATATGTCAACATAGGACAAACCAATATACACCTACAGTTTTCTACATTTCTCAACTGTTTTCTAGTAGAATTCGAGTCATTTCGACATCGCTTACAAAAACCATCTTTCAGAAAATGAAAGTGTTTTCATAAAAAACGAACGATTAGTTAGCTATTGTTATTTTGTGATGATGTCGATAAATTTTTTCGACTTTTTTCTTAATTCAGGTCTTGGGGATCGCTCTTCGGACACTCGCTTACTTATTTGGCGCTCTCTTGTCCGAAGTTGGCTCGGCTTCGGACACTCGCTTACTTATTTGGCCCTTCCTTGTCCGAAGTCCCCTCGGCTTCGGACACTCGCACACATTATTTAACCCTCACTTGTCCAAAGTTGGATCTACTTCGGACACGCTATTACTTCCCTGGCTCTTCCTAGTCCAAAGTTGGATTACTTACCTTTTAGTGTATGTTTCACAATAAAGAAAAAACCGAAGAATTTAGTTCTTCGGCAACGCTGGTTCTTCTTCATCATCTTTAAATTTATCTAGAATTGTGATTGTATCGACAAGATGGTTGTTAAAGATTTGTCTTGCAACAGCTAACAATTCGATAATCATCGGATCCTTAAGTGTGTAGATGACCTTGTTCCCTTCCTTTGTTCCAGAAACAATATTTTTTGCTCTTAGGACAGTTAGTTGCTGTGAAACTGCCGACCCTTCACTACCTACTAGGGTTTGAATTTCATTGACATTCTTATCCCCTTCAGCTAAAAGCTCTAAAATGCGGATTCTCAATGGATGTGCTAGTGCTTTGAAAAACTCCGCTTTAAATTGCTGCATTTCAAGATTCAATTCGTCCACTCCCATGCAATTTTAGAAAGTAGCAGTAAGCTTTGTTCTGCTTCCCTCTACAGCCTCTGCTGCTGATAGTTTTTTACATTCCCTAAATGCAAAATGCTTACAGCCGAGGCATTTATTTTTGTTAATATGCTCAAGGGCATATTGAATGGCTTCTCCAGTATGTTCAAAGAAATGTTCCTCACCGATGATTTGATATAATCCTGTCTTTATCAAAACACTTTCCGGCTGCGGATTTAAGCCCGATATCATAATTATACCACTTTTTGAAAAATGGCGAACAATACTAGATAAAGTCGCTTCACCGGTTGTATCCATTAATGGAACCCTACTCATACGCAACAAAAGAATCTTCGGCCGATAATTGATGGTGCTCATGATTGTTTTCTCAAAAGTTTCCGCCGCCCCGAAAAATAATGGCCCTTCCACATTAAAAATACTAATTTGCGGACAATCATTTGTATCAGAGACAATACCTGATTCGACTTTTTCATGCTTGTGTTTCCGGTTCGGTAATGCTTTCGCCGTAACCATGACGTCGCTCATTCGTTTGGCAAAAAGGATGGCAGACATTACTAAGCCCACCTCTACTGCCGTGGTTAAATTTACAAAAACCGTTAATAAAAAAGTAACCAATAAAACCAGTGAATCTGTCGATTTTGTTTTTAATATATAGGAGAAAACTTTTCTTTCACTCATATTCCAAGCCACGACCATCAAAATTGGCGCCATACTCGCTAACGGGATATACGATGCATAAGGTGCAAAAAACAATAAGACCAACAAGACAACTACCCCATGAATCATTCCAGAAAACGGTGAAATTGCTCCATTCTTTATATTTGTTGCAGTCCGTGCAATTGCCCCTGTTGCTGGAATCCCGCCAAATAGAGGGGTAATCATATTGGCAATTCCTTGTCCGATTAACTCTTTATTGCTGTTGTGTCTGCTATTCGTCATTCCATCTGCTACAACGGCTGATAACAATGATTCTATTCCACCGAGCATCGCAATGATGAAGGCTGGCTTTAGCATCTTAACAATCGTCTCAATGTTCAGATCCGGAATATGGAGTTCAGGTAAAGTACTTGGAATTTGTCCATAGGCAGTTCCAATCGTCGCAATTTGTGTTGGGTAGAACAATGTTGCAATGACCGAAGAAACCACTAAGCCAATCAGCGGACCAGGAACTCTTGGCGCTATTTTTGGTGTTAGAATGACCGTGGATAAACAAATTGCAGCCGTTAATAGACTAAACATATTAATAGTGCCTAAATGAACAAGAATTTCTTGGACATTTCTAATAAATTCCTCGTGTTTCTTTATACCCTCCAAACCTAGGAAACTAGCAACTTGACCAGTAAATATTGTCACGGCGATTCCTGTGGTGAATCCAATCGTTACAGGTCTAGGAATATACTTTATTAAAGATCCAAGTTTAAAAATGCCCATTAACATGAGAATAAACCCTGCTAGAAACCCAGCGATGAGGAGATTTTCATAACCGTAGGTCATTACAATACCAAATAAAATTGGAATAAACGCACCGGTAGGGCCGCCTATTTGATATTTCGATCCGCCACATAAGGAGATAAGAATCCCTGCAACAATAGTCGTATAGATTCCATACTCTGGTTTCACACCCGAAGCAATAGCAAACGCCATCCCCAGTGGAATCGCGATTACCCCGACAATCAATCCAGACAGGAGATCCTTTGGTACACTCCTTATGGAATAATTATGGAATCTTTTATCAATTAACATATTAACCCTTCTTATCTTCTTATTTTTGTATATCTGATTATTTGAATATATGATAATTTATCTCCCGTTTCAAGTATTTCCGTTAAAAATTTATTTTTTAAGAAATTACTTGTTTGACCGACTTCGCCATGGTACAATAGCTAAGCGATGAGCTGAGTTGTGTAAGTCGAGAAACATTCCTTTATGGAACGCACTATGTGGAGTGTGGTTTTTCGCCTCAATATGCGAAGGACGTCTGTGTAAACAGGCGTCCTTTTTTATTGGCTAAAATTAGCACTTTATTCCTAAATTCCTTATAATATAAATAGATTTGCCATTTTAAAAAGTGGAGGGAATAGTATGAATAACCACGAAATTGATTTTAAAATCTTTGGAGATGACATGCAATTTGTTGAGGTTGAGCTAGATCCACAAGAGACTGTAGTTGCTGAAGCGGGCAGCTTTATGATGATGGATGATGACATACATATGGAGACTATTTTTGGTGATGGCAGTGCCTCTGGGGGTGGCAGTGGCCTCATGGGAAAATTATTTAGTGCCGGAAAACGCGTCCTTACTGGTGAAAGCTTATTTATGACAACCTTTACCAATAATGGCATGGGCAAAAAGCACGTTTCGTTTGCTTCTCCGTACCCTGGAAAGATCATTCCAATGGACTTAAGCCAACTGGGAGGGAAAATTATCTGCCAAAAAGATGCTTTCCTTGCTGCAGCTAAAGGAGTTCAAGTTGGGATTGAATTCCAACGTAAAATCGGGGCTGGCTTCTTTGGCGGTGAAGGGTTTATCATGCAAAAGTTAGAAGGCGACGGGCTCGCTTTTGTCCATGCGGGCGGAACAATTATTAAAAAAGACCTTTTGCCTGGCCAGTCATTGAGAGTAGATACTGGTTGTTTAGTGGCGATGACCAGCAGCGTTAATTATGATATTGAATTTGTAAAAGGCGTTAAAACAGCGTTGTTTGGTGGTGAAGGGTTGTTTTTTGCTACCCTAAGAGGCCCAGGTTCGGTATGGATTCAATCATTACCATTCAGCCGTCTGGCAAGCCGGGTATTTGCGGCAGCCCCTTCACGCGGCGGTGCAAAGGATGAAGGAAGTATTGCACGGGGCATTTTCGATATGTTTAATGGTGATTGATTTGAAGGAGCAGGACAAATGGGTCCTGCTTTTTTTTATACTACAAAAACCGAGCATCCGCCCGGTTTCCATCGAAAAATCTATTAATTAAAATCCCGATCATATCCCATGATCCTTGATTTTTACGAATGACTATTTTTGAACAAACTCAAATTGTTCAGCAGAAAAAGCGGCAACTTTTGAACTTAGATCTTTTTTCTTTTTCCTCTTAACCAACTTTACACCATATAAATTACCTTCTAGTTCATTCTTCATCATATTTACGATAACGATCACTATAAAAAATCCGAACACTGGAGTTAAGATGGCCCATGGCGCACGTACAAATTCACTAAAATTTTGACCGATCAAACCTGCCCATTCATTTGTTATGGTTGCTGGCTTCTCTGGTTCCTCATACCCCATGACACCTGCCCTATTTCTTCCTCCAAGAAACATTCCAAACAGACCAAGCTGCATGGTAATATGGAGGGTACTTATAAATTGCTGGACTGAAAACAGAATTCCGTAAGAACGGATATATGGCATCAACTGTTTTCTGACAATATGTAATTTCCCAGCCCCCATCAACTTTGAGCTTTGTACAAATGAAGTTTGTAATAATTGATCTGTTACATCAGAGGCGAAAATAGTGACTGATGGAAATCCGATAAATACAAGAATAATAATTTGATAGGTTACGATTGATGAAATAGCAACATCATTAAAATCGCCCACAATCGGAATCATCAACAGTATCGCAATGAGAATTGATGGGATGTAACGGAAAGTTAGGAAAAAGTCTTTCACATAACCTTTTAAGAATGGAGCCCACATGGATAGAAAAATACCGAAAATCCCCCCGAGAAAAACTCTTAATAATGCAACTCCAAAAGCTGAAATTAAGGTGAATTTTGCACCATATAGTAATAACCAATGCATGTCTTCACCATTTCGGTTGGTTCCTAATAAATGTTGTTCAGAAGGTGGAAATGGCGCCCTTCCGATGATATCACCCTGTTCATTTTTAACAAGCACCTGATGATTAAAATCCTTTGGCCCATAATAAGGATATAAAAGACTCATGATCAATAGAAGAAGCAGTAAGGTTGATCCAATAATCGTCTTTTTGTATTTTCTCATATACTAACCGCCCCCTTCCCTTTGATTAACTTAGAAATAAACCAGCCTGCAGTTTCAATTATCACCAATGGAATAGATAACATAAGCAAACACATAACAAGGATAAAAAATTCTCCATCCATAAAAATGATTTTAAACAATTGTTGATTAAACCCGCTAATATTAAATAAAATTTCGACCAAATAAATATTGGATAGTAATATCCATACGATTGTTCTTAACTGCAATATTAAAAGTGGAAAAATGTTTCTCAGCATATGGACAAGTAATGTCCAAATTCTGTCCATTCCCTTTGCCTTCGCATAGAGAACATATTGTTGTTCTTGTTCCTCATCAATAATCTTAATGAGAAATTGTAGTAATAAGAAAAATGGTAGAAAAGAAACGGTCATAATTGGAACAAAATAAGGCTTATGACCAAATAATCCATACAGTTGTAAAAATTTTAATCCTGTTGATTTATATAGGGTGATAACAAAAAACTGGAATAATAAAATAATGAGTAAATCCGGAATACCTTCGAAGAAATTAAGTCCATTTTTCAATTTATTTTTTACTTTTTCTGGTGAGAGGAAAATCAATAAAGCCGTAATCATTGCAAGGAAAATGATAAATAAAAGACTGCATAATAGAATTGTCATCGTATACTGATAGCTCTCAGCAATATGTAATTTTTTAAGAATTTCTATGTATTTATCTTGATTTGCTTGAAGTAACAATTGAAAATCGGATTTAAGATTTACCCAAAAACTTTCGAAGTTAACTTCTATATGATCCTTTCCAATCCCTAATAATGAGGGAAGATTAAAAATAAAAAGAAATCCTCCTATTATTAATACAATTCTGACAAGTCCCCGAAAAAATCGCTTCATTCTATCCCACCCTACTATTTTTGTAAAAAAATTACAGTCCCTTTCCTTTTTACCATTTTATTAGTATTTTTGCAATATTCCTAATTTATTTTAATAAAAAGACGCTTCGGCCCTCCCTCCGAAACGTCTTTTTATTCATTGGATATCTAACTTCCTAAGTTCAGATTCTAGCTGCTCTCGTTTTAGATTATACGACTGCCAGGGGAGGTCTTCAGCAAGGACATCCTGTTTTCGTTCTAAGAGAACTGTTTTTAATTCCGGAAAATCCTGGTCTTTTTCATAGAGTTCGATTAATCCTAAAACTCCTGTAAAGGATAGGTTATTGAGGTAGCGAACATCAATTTTCCCGCTGAACTCGTACCGATTCAGATTCTCACTCACTACAATTTTATCTAAATCAATTATTGTAATAGCCGTGTAATAGATTAATGATGAAATAAAGTAAAAATGAAATAATGATAGCTTATCCACCCATATTTTCACAAGTGTATATGTAAAAATAATAACAAGATAAATCATAAACGAATGGACAAGAACCCTTGTGAACGTAAATCCATACGCATCTTCATACATACTTAACCGCATATAAGCAGAAGTAAGCATAACAGAGCTCGCGAGGACAAGGATGGTTAACATTATTTGTGTGGCTCTTTGCAAAAACCCTGCTGCCCTCTTTACGTACGTTACTACGATGACTGTTATTGATAAATTGATCAGTGTAACAAACAGGAGCTCAAAAAAACCCTTTCGAGCGTATTCTGCATAGGTAAAGTCTTCCGATAAAGACCCGCTGAAGAAATACCGAAATTGAACGAGTATAAACAAAAGATACACTAAATTAATGATCACAAGAACTGTAATGGTGATTATCCCATCTAGTTTAAGGGGGTTCTCATTTGTTGGCTGTCTCATTACATTAATACGTCGGGTATAAAGGATTTGCATGAAACCAAAGAAGGCAAACGTGCAAATTAAAATCACTATAAGTCTAAAGATTCGTTCCCCATTGATGACTTGAAACCATTGGGGGATGCCGCCAATTAATTGTTCGAATTGTGAATCTGCCGATATTAGTAAGTTCAATACAACAAATAAGATTGGCAGTGAGATCGCAATCCCGAGAAATACCTTTTTCCATACTATCAGTTTGTCATCATGACCGCTTTGTTTTAAGATCTTCCCAATCAATGATACAAAACCGATATTAAATTTTACTGATTGGATTAAGCGTATAAATATCAACGTAATAAAAGCAGGTTTATTCCATTGAAAATTTTTCGGACTAGTTATTAACACCAAATGAAAGATTACCAGCCCAGGGATCACCAAGATATTTAAGCCATAAAAGAGAAAGTTATTAGTTAGGAAGTAGTTGGCCGACATCAGCCAAACACAACAAAGAATTAAGTATCCTAACCGTTGATGGGAAAATTGATAGCGTCGGTACCGCCAAAGAAACACTGAATAAAATGCGGAAATAAACACGAAATAGGATATCCCTATCTCACTACGAAAAAATGCTTCTTCTGCTAAAATACCAAGCAATAAACATAATAATAAGAAGATCCAAGCAGGCTTACCTATTTTTGTTTCTATTTTCGTTTCCATCTTCATCCCTCATTTTGTATAGATTTTCTATATATATAGTTTTACTAGGTATGTATCCAAAAAAAATGCTTATACCGAAGCTTTTCTTCCCCATTGATATCCAATCCAACTGATTGGATATAAGATGATGGTAAAAAGGATACAAGCAAAAATAAACGTTTTCGTTAACAATGGGGCAAACCATGAATGCGGAATAATTTGAAACACAGTAAGGATCATTAGAATTAAATTTGGAATAAGAGAAAGTAAAAACGTTTTATTTAGAAGCACCCTTCCGTTATGGCCAAACCCCTTTCCTATTTCGTATCCTAATAAGGCCCAAAAAAATAGATACAAAATAGCAATCAAGGTGGGAATCGCCGTCAGGTGGTTCCAAGCAGCTGTGAGCCATTTCCATTGATAGACATTGTGAGCAAGGGTAAGTAAACTCCCCCCTCCGAAAAAAAGTACATTTAAAAGGATAAACAGCCACTTCATATTGCTGGGAGTAACAGAAAACTCATCTCTCCAAATTTGGATAATTTCCTCTGAAGTGCCTAAGCGGGATACAATTGAATCATAAACTATATCCACATCCTGAACTCCTAATTCAAACAGAATTTCATCGATATGTGACTCATATTCACGGAGAATTTCTTCTTTATCTAAATGGTCTCCTAATCCCTTTGCCAATTCATTCAAAAACCTATTCTTCGGCCGTTCCATGCTTCGATCTCCCTATCACCTTGTTCATCACTTTAACAAAGTCCTGCCATTCACGTGTTTTTTCACCCAATAATTCTTTTCCTGCTTTTGTGATCTTGTAGTACTTCCGTGCCGGCCCCTTTTCCTGTTCCTGCCAGTAACATTCAATGTACTCTTGCTTCTCAAGTTTATGTAGTGCAGGATACAAGGTTCCCTCTTTTACACTCAGGTCATTATCACTTCGTTGTTCCAGCTCTTTCACGAGTTCATAGCCATACATATCTCGTTCGTTTAATAGCTGAAGCAGGATTAAGGACGTACTGCCCTTTACTAATTCGCGGTTAAACATCTTCTCACCTACCTAGATATTTTAGGTACATAGATATTCTATATTGAATCCTTCTAAATGTAAATAGCTTAAAAAAAAGTGACGATGCTTTCATCGCCACTTCACTTTGCTCATTTTACTCTTCCGTTATTTCTAAGCACCTTAATGTTTTGGTCACGCTCGCCTCCATCAGATAATTCCTCTGAAAACTCGTGTTTCGCTTCAGCTCCAACTACTTCACCATGCTTGATAGTCCTTGGTGGCAAATTATTATTTGGCGCCGCTTGTTCATTCCAATCTCCCATTACTATCACCTCGATACATAGTATTTAAAGTTTGGGTTTATCCTATTCAAAAAACAAAACGCTTGGATTTTTCCAAGCGTTTTTCAAAGTAATTAGATCACCATTTTTTTATTTTCGATCAGTTCAATTTCGTGTTCATCAATCATATCCTGTTCACGAAGCTTTTTAATTCTAAAATGGTAAATCAAGTAACATGCACCCACAAATGGAACTCCTAAATATAGAGCTAAGCGTTGTGCTGGGTCAAATGCTAAACTTACTAAAACCGAAACGTTTAATACTAAGGCGATTAGTGGTAAAACCGGGTAAAGTGGTGTTTTGAACTTAAGGTCTGCGACTTTTCCACCTTCGCGGATAAATCTTCTGCGGAAGGCAATTTGTGAAGCAGTAATGGAAATCCAGCCAACTTGAGCACCCAAACCAGCGACGGAAAGAAGCCACATAAATACCGTTTCTTCTGCAAAGAAACCTGAAAGTAATGATAATAAAGCAATACCAATTGTGAAAAGTAGTGCGTTAATCGGTACGCCTCGTTTATTTACTTTTGTGAGAATAGGACTCGCCATTTTTTCTTTTGACATCGCATACAACATCCGGGTTCCCGCATATAATCCAGAGTTTCCAACAGAAAGCAGTGCTGTAAGGATAACAAAATTCATTATATCTGCAGCGTAAGGAATACCAATACTATCAAATACGACAACAAATGGACTTTCAACAACCCCTGCTTTGTCCATTGGAATTAAACTAGATACAACAAATATAGCTAATACAAAGAACACAAGGGTACGCCATACAGTTTGTTTAATTGATTTTGGGATGGTCTTTTCTGGATTTTCGCTTTCCCCTGCAGCTATCCCAATCAATTCTGTTCCTTGGAAAGAAAAATTAACCGCGATCATGGTAACAATTAGTGCTGAAAATCCGTTGGGTAAAAGACCGTGTGCAGTAAAATTAGATAAATATGGTGCAGCTTGACCGCCATTCATGTCAATTAATCCAAACATGGCAGCGCCGCCTAATGCGATAAAAAGAATAATTGCTAAAATTTTTATACTTGAAAACCAAAATTCTGCTTCACCAAATGCTCTTGCAGATAGAGCATTCAGTAAGAATAAAATGACAGCAAAAATGCCACTCCAAATCCATACTTGAACATCAGGAAACCATCTTTGCATAAGTTGACCAGCAGATAAAAACTCTAAGGCAACTGTAACGGACCAGCCTAACCAGTATAGCCAGCCGAGTGCAAATCCTGTTCCTGGTCCAATAAATTTTGTCGTGTACGTTTGAAACGAGCCTGAAACAGGCATGGCTACAGACAATTCTCCGAGACAAAGCATGGTTAGAAACATGATAAAACCGCCAACTATATAGGCGAGGATGGCACCTATTGGGCCAGCCTGACTGATTGTGTAGCCAGAACCCAAGAATAAACCTGAACCGATTACCCCACCCAAAGAGATCATAAATAAATGTCTCGTCTTCATCGTCCGTTTTAATTCATGATTCGAATTGTTTTCCTGCAAATTCATTAAATTTCCCCCTTCTCCCCAAACTAAAGAATACGCTTCCAACTCTCAATATCCAAAAAAGTAGGATAATTTTTTGCTAAAGGCAATAATTAAACCTTTACCATAAGAAATTATAGAGAAATAGTAGTCTATTAACAACAGATAATAATTTCTAAATTATCACTATATTTTTATAAATGTAGAATGCAAATTTTGTGCCAAAATTAAAATCATCTAAAATGTGTATATTCTTTGAACAGACAAGCAAAATATTTTTGCATCTCAATAAAAATTTTGCACTTATGCCGCAAAAATAATTTTTCCATTAAAAAGGAAAACCATTTATCTACAAATAGCGAAAAATAAAGGAAATACCTAACTAATGCCAATATTCTTTGCAAATTTAACACTTTTTCAATAAAACTGCAAAACTATTTTGCATTATTAAGTTTTATTTGATTAAATAGTTGCATAAAGGATTAATCAAAGGGAATGAATCTAAATGGAGAAAAATAATCATACCGTCAATTATTTGCATTACCTAAATCGGATTTATAAACGGATCTTAGACGAGGTAGATGTGGGTGTCCATGCAGTAGATGAAACGGGGAAAACAATTATTTATAATAAAAAAATGATGCAAATGGAGTCCATGGACCTTCAAGATGTTATAGACAAAAACCTGCTTGATGTATTTATGTTTAAAGACGACCAATCTAGTACACTAGTAAAAGCGCTCCAGGAGGGCAAAGAAACAAGAAACGTCAAACAAACTTATTTTAATAATAAAGGTAGCGAAATTACGACCATTAACAATACCATTCCTATTTTTAACAACGAAAAACTACAGGGTGCTGTCGAAATCGCCAAGGATGTAACAAAGTTGGAACGTCTCATTAAAGGCAACCTGAATAAGGGGCAGACCAGATACACTTTCGATAAAATCATCGGAAACAGTCCAGCTATTAAAGAAGTTATTGAATCTGCCAAACGTGCAACTAGGACCTCTTCCTATGTTTTAATTGTTGGAGATACTGGTACAGGGAAAGAACTTTTTGCTCAGAGCATCCACAATGGGAGCACTCGGCTTTCTGGCCCGTTCATTTCACAAAACTGCGCTGCCCTGCCTGATAATCTAATCGAAAGTCTTCTGTTTGGAACAAAACGCGGTGCCTTTACGGGGGCGGTCGACACCCCTGGGTTATTCGAACAAGCCAATGGAGGTACCCTGCTTCTCGATGAGATTAACTCATTGAATCTAAATTTGCAGGCAAAATTACTACGTGTTTTACAGGAAAAAACGATAAGACGAATTGGGGATACGAAGGATACGCCTGTGGATGTTCGAGTCATTGCCAATATGAATGAAGATCCGATTGATGCGATTGCTAATAATCGGATGCGCAAAGACTTATATTATCGTCTTGGAGTTGTCACTATTTTTATCCCTGCGTTAAAGGAGCGTAAAGAGGATATTCCATTATTAGTGGAGAGTTTTATTCAAAAATACAATGAACTGTTTCAGATGAATGTAAAAGGTTTATCAGAGGAAGTTAAACAGTCATTTTTCGAGTATGACTGGCTGGGGAATGTCCGCGAACTTGAGCATATCATTGAAGCTGCGATGAACATAATGATTGATGAGGAATGGATTTCCTACTCTCATTTACCCTACCAATATCGAAGCAAAATGCAGATGAAAGAGAGAATGATTCCCCTTTCCACGGTGGACACCTTTATTAAGGAACATTCAGATGCAGCAGTACCACTAAAATATCAAATGGAGCTATTTGAAAAATCTTATATTGATCATGTATTATCCAAAAATGATTTTAATATATCCCGGACTGCTAACCTTCTCGGACTAAGCCGTCAAAGCCTGCAGTATCGGATGAAGAAATTAAATATTCAAGGCAAATGAAATATTATTAGTAAAGTCGGAAAGCTATGATGCTTTCCGCTTTTTTAATGCTGAATCTAGCACAAAACTACCTTTTTTCACATAAAATTATTATAGAAAAGTAAATTAGTTTGATAAATGGAATCTTTATTCCACTGAATTCCCTATAGGCAATAAACTAATACAAGCATAAATATTCCATTTATTCTCCATACTAAGAAGAAAAGATGAGGTGAATAAAATGGGACTACTCAACTCGTTTAACCAATGGAAAGAGACTAAATATCAAAATCATGTCTCAAATATGAAAGAGCAAGGCAAATGTCCTGACTGTCACGGCCGTGGCTATACCGTATATCCTTATAATGAATTTGCTTACTTTAATTCATTTGAATGCCCAGGCTGCCAAGGTACAGGTCAATATACTGATTGGGAAGAAATGCAGTAAATTGAGAATAAATACAAATCCCTCCATTAATTCCGTATGGATTAATGAAGGGATTTTTTTGATTTCATACCTTTATCATTTGGCTACTTAGATTCGTTTCTTAAGTTGACTTTGATACGTTTTTGACGTCCTAACTTCAACAGTTAGTGAACCTCCATTTACGGTCGCTTTTAAAATTAAAGGCACACCCGTAGTATTTTTAAATCTAAAATCTTTACCCCCATATGAAACTGTCGCATCTCTTCCTTTTGGCACGTAACCTACCGTTAAAGAATGGTGGTGTTTTTCGATGTACTGGACGGCTAATTGATCGATCGCATTATATAAAGTAGAAGAAGTTTGACATATGCCCCCGCCATACCCTTCAACCAACTTACCGTAATTTATTTCCGGTGCTTTTTGGTAACCGTGTTCAGCATCACTCGGGCCAACTGTTGTATTATATGAAAAAGAATCATTAGTCCCAAGGATGACGTTATTTATTGCCTCTGCTGAGAGTTTAATATTTTTAGTTCGTCCCACCGTCCCACTATTAAAATGGGTCGTATATGAGGCGACTACTACGTCATCTAATTGGGAAGCCTCATCAGCCTGATACCCGCTTGCATTCACATATAATGGCAATTCCACATTGCCGCCTTTTTCTGAAACCAACATGATCTTATCCGCCAATTCTTCTTCATCAAGAATTTGTTGAGGGGTCCCTTTGATGATATTCCCTTCTTCATCAAGTTTATCAAGAATCATTCGTTTGTCGTAGCCAGGCTTTGATTGGGTTCCTCGAGCTAGTTCTCTTGTCAATTTTGATATTTCGACTTTATAATTGTCAGGATTCGTTATGTATCCTAAATCCTTTGTATTAAAAGTTTTTACGATGTCTTTTGTGTTTGGATCCACAATATTTACATATACAGGTCTTGCTTCTTCCCTTTTTCGTTCTTCTTCCCGTTTCTTTGCTTCAGCCAGCTTCTTTTCTTCTTGTAACTTCTTCTCTTTTTCAATTTGTTGTTGCTTTTCCGCTGCCTTTGCCTCTTTTACTTTTGCGGTTTCTCCAGAACACCCAGCGCCAATTAAACACACCGCTGCCAATAGTGATATTACCCAATTACGCTTCGCCATTTTCTCCCACTTTACTCCTTTTTGTATAGCCTTATGCCCTTTTATATTGTTAGACGATATTCAAGGGGATATGTTTCATATGACTCTCCTATTCTATTCCATTTTTTATGCCAATGTCCTGCTAAAAAATTGGAAATCCTTATATAAAAAAGGAGATTAAATTGATGTTCGGGATTTGTTAAGCTTTTTTTAAAAGGTACGTAGCAACTAAGCCCAAATTCTCATATGGTATTATTAAAGCAGAAATTAATTTAATATCAATACTCCTTTAGTCCTCAATTTACTCCATCAAATGATTCCTTGCAAACAAAATGATTCTGCTCCCTAGCCATAATGGAAATTAAGGGGGACATACCATGAGAGAAATCTTAATTTTAGTTAGCATTTTATTATTTGCTGTATCTCTAGTTTTAGGCTTAGTATCTCAGGTCCATCGAAAAAGCGGAAAAGGAATTTATTATTCTCTAGCCACAATCTATCTAGTATGCGTTTTTTTCTTATTGTTTTTTCAAAACTGGAACATTGCTGGCCTTTGGAGTGGTGAACCTGTCGATCCCCCTAAAACGGAGTCACCTATATGGCCTGGACAAAATAATGATGGTAAGGACCCTGCTGATGAGGAACACTCCCCATCCGTGGAGCCTGAGGAAGAAGAACCAAATGACCCTCAACCCACTACTCCTGAACAAATTATTCTGGGTGATAATGAAATAGTTGAATACAAAGTGGTTAAGGGAGATACTTTATTTTCCATTGCCACTAGGGCCGAAGTGACGGTGGAAAAAATAAAGCAATGGAATAATCTATCCTCCGATGCCATCTTTGTAGATCAAATCTTAAAGCTTTATGGAAAGAATGTGGAGCAGGCTCCACCTAAGCAGGACCCTCCACCGACAACAGCTTCCTCTGTTATTATTTCAGAGGGAAGCCCTCAGCAAAAACAGATCGCATTTACCTTTGATGCTGGGAGTGATGCCGCAGGGATAAGAATATTGGATGTCCTTAAAAAGCATAAGGTCAAAGCTACGTTCTTCCTTACAGGTAAGTGGGTTGAGAAGTATCCTAGCCTTGCCAAGAAAATTGTCGAAGAAGGACATGAAATTGGTAACCATTCCTACTCTCATCCTGATGCCGTAAAAACAACTGCCAATGCGTTAAAACAGGATATCATCAAAGCAGAGGAAGCTATTATGGAGGCAACAGGAAAATCTCCACAGCCCTATTTTCGTTTTCCTTTCGGGTCGTACAATTCTACCGCTCTCAAAACTGTTGGTGCAGCGGGATATCCCTTTAGCATCCAGTGGTCACTTGATACAATTGATTGGAAACAGCCAGCCACTGAAGTCATCATTTCCCGTATAAAAAGTGGAGCAAGCAACGGTGATATCGTCCTTATGCATATCGGAGGAATAAATACACCGGAAGCCGTCGACCAAGTCATTCCATGGCTAAAGGCCCAAGGCTACCAACTCGTCCCGTTAAGCGTTCTATTAAAATAAAAAATGGTGCCTGACACCCCAATGGGTGTCAGGCACCAAATAGATTTAAATCTAAATATTAATCTCTATCTAGGAGGGCTGCCCCAGATATTCCAGGCTTGGTCATTTCATATATGTTTAAAATCAGATCTAATTCTTCTTCAGTAAGGACATCATATTTTAAGCATAGTTCACGAACCGATTTCCCAGTTACAGTTGCCTCTCTGGCGATTCTTGCTGCAACTTCATAGCCGAGATGCGGGTTTACTGCCGTTATTATGCCGACACTCTTTTCGACATTCTCTCTTAAGCGTGCCTCATTAGCCTCGATACCTACTAAACAATGGTCGGTAAATGAACGAAAGCCGTTGTTCATAATGCTAATTGATTGAAGTAAATTAAATACCAATACCGGTTCCATTACGTTCAATTCAAGTTGCCCTGCTTCTGACGCAAGACAAATGGTATGGTCATTCCCAATCACTTGGAAGGCAATCTGATTAATTAACTCTGGCATGACAGGATTCACTTTTCCTGGCATAATCGATGAACCTGGCTGACGTGCGGGCAGTGAGATCTCACCTAAGCCAGCACGGGGACCCGAAGCCATTAACCGGAGGTCATTGGCGATTTTTGACATATTCATCATACATACTTTAAGGGCAGCTGAAACTTCAGTATATGCATCCGTATTCTGCGTGGCGTCAACTAAATGTTCAGCATTGACCAATGGAAGCCCACTAATGTCCGCCAGTTCTTTAACAACATCTTCGATATATTGAGGGTCTGCATTTAAACCTGTTCCAACCGCAGTAGCTCCCATGTTCACTTCATACAAATTTTCACGGGATTGGTTAATTCGCTTTATATCCCGTTCTAGCACACGGGAATATGCTTCAAACTCTTGGCCAAGGCGAATAGGAACAGCATCTTGGAGATGGGTACGACCCATTTTAATTACCGTTTCAAATTGCTTTGCTTTTTCTTTAAATACCTTATGCATATCTTTCATCGTCATAATTAACTTTTCTAATACTCTTAGTGTGGCAATATGAATGGCAGTTGGAAAAACATCATTTGTGGATTGCGACATATTGACATGTGTATTGGGACTTAAATGTAAATAAGCACCTTTTTCATATCCAAGCAACTCAAGTCCACGGTTGGCAATCACTTCGTTTGCATTCATATTCATGGAGGTCCCAGCCCCACCTTGGATTGGGTCTACAATGAACTGATTGTTCCATTTCCCTGCAATAATTTCATCTGCTGCTTGGCAAATTACATCCCCAAGTCCACTATACAAACGCTTCGTTCTCGTGTTTGCAATCGCTGCAGCTTTTTTAATCATCGCAAGAGCAATAATTAATTCTTCATGAATTCGATAACCTGTGATTGGAAAATTTTCAACTGCCCTTAGTGTCTGAATACCGTAGTAAGCATTTACTGGTATTTCCTTTTCTCCTAAGAAGTCTTTTTCGGTTCTTGTAGTTTCCATGATTACCTCTCCCACCCTTAATAAAAAACTCTTGATGTGTAAGTGTTACTCACACCAAAATAATAACAGTTAAAACAACCTTTGTCTCTCTTTTCACTGTAATTACTCTGTTAATATAAAAATATCCGTAAAAAAAAAGAGGTTGATCAAAAAAAGTCTATCATAACTTTTGAGATCAACCTCTTTTTTCAATTAACTCGAAATAACTATTATTTAAAAGACCGATTGAATTTTTCCAAAAGTACCCCGAATAATTCACGTTCCTCATCCGACCAATCTTCTAGTAATTCAGCAACTCTCTTCAAGCGTGCCTGTTGATAATCAAATAATTCCGTTGCACCCAGTTCAGTTAATTGAAGAGAATAAGCTCGACCATCCAATGGATCGGGAATTCGATATAAATATTCTTTATGTTCTAGAGCGGCTGCCTGTCTACTGACTGTAGAAATATCCAGATTAAATTCATCTGCTAATACTTTTACTCCGACAGCACCCTTTTCATTAATTCTTCGTAGGATTAAATAGGCCGATCGATCAAGATTCCCCAATTTCTTATTACTTGAAATTGACGTGGTTCGGCGGATCAGAATGGCTAATTCAAGCTCGATTAATTCTAAAGAATGTCCATGCATTTACTTTTCTACCTCACTGTTATTTCCTCATATAAATTATGATAACATACTCACAATCTCATTTGTAAGGAAACACTATTTGACTGATATGGCAAAAGCACTATTGACGTAGTGGAAATTGATTGTATAATACAATCATATACTTTCATCATACAACTAATTCAAGAAGATGGAAATAATCACATAGGGGGAAATTTAATGGCATCAGCACCAAAAACTAATACCGCACCACCTCAACAGGGACAGTTGAAACCCAATGAAAAGGCAGGTTTACTTAGCCAGCCAAAAGCAGTTTGGGCCGTTTTTTTTGCAAGCATTATAGCGTTCATGGGGTTGGGTTTGGTTGATCCTATTTTGCCGGCAATTGCCGAACAACTTCATGCCTCACATAGTGAAGTTACCTTGCTGTTCACTAGTTATAATGCAGTTATGGCGGTTGCCATGCTTATTACTGGGGTGATTTCTACAAGGCTTGGCATCAAATGGACGTTATTGTCAGGAATTGTGATCATTGCAGTTTTTTCAGCACTCGGAGGATTTTCAAACGGGATTTGGACCCTGGTTGGACTTCGAGGTGGATGGGGACTCGGAAATGCACTTTTTGTAGCAACAGCTTTATCAGCCATTGTTTCACTATCAAATAGTGGAACTGCAAAAGCGATTATCTTATATGAAGCAGCAATCGGTCTTGGTATTTCTGTTGGCCCCTTACTTGGCGGATGGCTTGGCGGAATGTCTTGGCGAGGCCCATTTCTTGGAGTAGCCGCATTAATGATTATTGCCTTTTTTGGTCTCTTTATTTTAATGCCAAAGTCTACCACACCAACTGGCGTAAAATCACGTTCTTCGTTAATGGATCCATTCCGCGCCTTAAAACATCGTTCACTTTTAGTCTTCGGTATTGCAGCGGCACTTTATAACTTCGGCTTCTTCACTTTGCTTGCATATGCACCATTTGTTATGGGCTTGGATGAACATGGATTAGGATTTGTCTTCCTTGGCTGGGGAGTTTTACTAGCTATTACCTCAGTTTTTATGGCTCCAAAAATGACTGAATGGTTTGGAACCATCAAATCAATGTGTTTGATGTTAATATTATTCGCCCTGCTTTTGGTGGTAATGGGAATATGGACATCTACTCAATGGGTCATCATTGCAGCTGTTATTTTAGCGGGCGCCTTATTAGGTAATAACAATACACTAATTACAATAGCCGTGATGAATGCAGCCCCAGTTGAACGATCAACAGCTTCTGCTGCCTATAGCTTCCTTCGATTTATTGGAGGCGCGGTAGCCCCATTTACGGCAGGTAAACTTTCCGAAATCTATAACCCAAGTGTACCATTTCTAGTTGGAGGCGGGTTTGTGGTCGTTTCAGTCCTATTTATTTGGGCTAATAAAAAACATATTAATCATGTAGATAATATCGGAATTGGCCATTAATATATAAAAGGATCTGTGAAAGAATCGCAGATCCTTATTTTCATTAGTGAATATCTTTTTTCTTAAATCGGCCTCCACGAACTTCTGAAATGTCACCAATCGCTAAAAATGCGTTCGGGTCAATATCCTGAACAATCGTATTTAATTTTGACTCTTCCAACCTCGTAATAATACTGAAGATGACCTTCTTACTATCACCAGTGAAAGCACCTTGCCCATTAATATAGGTTACTCCCCTTCCAAGTCTTGCATTTATTGCATTTCCAATTTCTTCTGCATCGTCACTGATAATCCACACTGATTTGGATTCTTCCAGACCGGCTACAACGGTATCAATAGCCTTGGACGCAATTACATAAGCTAGCAAGGAATACATGGCACGGTCCCAACTAAACACAAAACCTGCTGCACCTAATATAAAAATATTAATAAACATAATAATTTGCCCAACAGAAAATGGAACTTTTTTGGTAATCAAAAGTGCCAGTATTTCTGTTCCATCTAAGGCACCACCATTGCGGATGACGACACCTACCCCTGTCCCAAGAATCATACCGCCAAAAACCGTGGCGAGGAGAATATCATCTGTAAATGCCGGAATGGGATGAAAAAATGAAGTGAAAATTGATAAAACAATAATTCCATACACGGTTGATATAGCGAAGGTTTTTCCCATCTGCTTATATCCCATATAAACAAATGGCAGGTTTAAGATGAGGAGGAAAATCCCTAATTTCCATCCTGTGATATGCGCAAGCATAATTGAAATACCTGTAATTCCACCATCAATAACATGATTTGGAACTAGAAATATTTCTAACCCTGTTGCCATTAATATTGCTCCTATGGTGATGGCGATTGCTCGGAGTACGATTTTCCTTAAAGGTAACTTTCGGTGTTGAACTTTTTCTTGTATAAGTTCTGTCACATCATCACATCTTTTCATAAAAATTTTCCATTAATTATTTCAATAATATGTGAAAAATCTATATCTATTGGTTAATTATATCACTTTTTCACAAAAAGATGAACTCGGGTTCATCTTTTAATAATTTACTTTGTTAATCTACCCTTTTTTTCCAAAAAAATAGCTAAAATCCTAAGATTTTAGCAAAGTAAATAAATTTACGACCCTTCTGTTGCACGTTCAGTGATAATATCTTCAATGACACGATGTTTACTTAGTTGACCGGTGTGAATGATCTGCTGACCTAATTTACGTTTCATCGATACCATTTGGTCCACTTCCTTTAAAAGAAGGCCGGAAAATAATAAATAAGGAATCACAATGATTTTTCCAGTCGCATTTTTTGAAATGGTCTCAAGACCTTCTGGAAGTCTCGGCTCAGTTGCTGCTAAATAACAAACTTGAATATTCTCTATTCCAAGTCGTTTACTAATCCCTCTAGCAATGTCGGCAAAGGCTGTGTGAATACTCTTGTCACTACTTCCCCTACCGACAATTAGAATCGAATCTTTAGGTGTTAGATCGGTGACCGTTTCCTTAACCATCTCAGCAATCCCATCGAGAATTTTTCCTTGAACCCCAAATGGATCTCTTATCTTTACATCGATGGTAGGATAGCGCTCGCTAAGAGAAGAAAGAGCTTGTGGAATATCTTCTTTAATATGACCAGCAGCCAATAAAAATAAGGGAACGACAGTTATCTCTGTCGCTCCCCTTTCTACACAGTGCAGAAAGCCCTCTTCAATACCTGGCTTGGTCAACTCGAGAAAACAGACTTCCTGAATTTCAACATTTATTCGTTCCATCACTCTATGAATAAAAGATTTAGCTTCTTCAGCTCCCTCTTTTGAACGTGTACCATGGCCAATGTATAGAATTGCTTTCACACTCACTGCTCCTTCCTTGCTTCACTTACTATCCTTTACCATTTAAGACATTACCATACTTTCCTCTTAAACGAGAGAAGGAACCACCGAATCTTTTAGAGAATGTTCTTCTCTTTTAGATAAGCAAATACTTGTTCCACCGCTTCTTCAACTGTTACTTGATCTGAATGAAGCGTAATCTCTGGTTGTTCTGGTGCTTCGTACGGCGAGTCAATTCCAGTGAAATCCTTAATCTCCCCGCGGCGCGCTTTCGCATACAGCTGCTTTGGATCTCTACGTTCACATTCTTCAATCGGGCATTGCACAAAGACTTCAATAAATTCACCGGCTTCGAACAAAGCACGGACTTGGTCACGATCAGAACGGAATGGAGAAATAAAAGCGGTCGTCACTACTTTGCCACTGTCGACAAACAATTTGGCCACTTCGCCAATTCTTCTTATATTTTCAGTACGATCATAATCGGAAAAGCCAAGATCTTTATTTAATCCGTGGCGAATATTATCCCCATCTAGAACATATTCACTGATTCCCTGGCGGAATAATTCGTTAGATACCGCATTAGCGATTGTTGATTTTCCAGATCCTGAGAGTCCAGTAAACCAAAGAGCACAGCTTCCATGCCCATTTCTTTCACGTCGATTTTCTTTTGAAATAGATGTTTCATGCCATGTAATATTTGTTGGTTTAGCCATAGATTTAATTCCTCCTTACACGGTAGCTGTTTCTTTCATTCCTTCAATCAGTACTTCAACAACCTCTTTACGGCTAAAGGTTGATGGTGGCAATACGCCTGCGCGAAGCATCTCTCTTACTTTTGTTCCGGAAAGAATTACTCTGTCCTCCTTGCTATGCGGGCAAGTTTTATCAGAAGCCATTCCTTCACATTTGTTGCAATAGAAGCTATGCTCAAAGAACAATGGCTTAATACCAAGCTCTTCTTCTGTAAAATTACTAAAAATGTGTTGGGCATCGTATGTTCCGTAATAGTTACCAACACCAGCATGGTCACGGCCAACAATAAAGTGAGTGCAGCCAAAATTCTTACGAGCAAGTGCATGGAAAATAGCTTCCCTTGGACCTGCATATCTCATTGCTGCTGGGTACACACCTAACTGTGCGCGCTCCTTTGGATAATAATTATCTAGTAACACGCGGTAGCTTTTCAGACGAACATCTGCTGGGACGTCATCTGACTTCGTTTCGCCAACTAGAGGGTTTACAAACAATCCATCAACAGTCTCAAGAGCCGCTTTTTGAATGTATTCATGGGCGCGATGAATCGGATTTCTAGTTTGGAATCCTACAACTGTCTTCCAGCCTTTTTCTTCGAAAATAGCACGTGTTTCCTTCGGTTCAAACCATACGTCACCGAAAACACCTTTTTCTGATTTCTTAACTAAGACGATTTCACCTGCCACATAGACTGGACCTCTTTCATAAAGGCGTTTCACACCTGGGTGGGCAGTTTCTCCCGTTTTATATACTTCAACTGCTTCTTTATCTAGGTCAGGTTCATACCATTCTGAAACCTTAATCACTCCATAAACCTCGTTATTATAAGTAAGTTTGAATTCCTCACCTACAACGAGTGATCCAGCTACCTCGTAGGAAACTGGAAGTGTAACTGGGATAGACCAAATGGTATTGTCTGCTAAGCGCATATTGTTAACAACAGATTCATAATCCGCTTTGCCAAGAAAACCTTTTAATGGACTAAATAAACCAATTCCGATTAATTCAAGGTCACTTAAGGCAATCGCATCAATTTCCAGTTCTTTTACTACAGAAGTTAGATCGTAATTAGGGTCAAACGCTTGAATAAGTTTTCCTCCATGAGGTTTTGGTAAGTATGACATTTTTAATCAACCTTTCATTAAAGTTTTAGAATCATGTTAGTATCGATTAACTTGAAGGTGTTTTTCCTTTCATACCCAATGATCGTAAGTAATGGGAAATGATCCTCTTTACTACGAGTGCAATCCACACTCAGTTTTACTGCTGCCTGACCAACGTCCAGCACGAGAATCACCATTGGTTCCGACCGCTTGGGTGCAAGGGAAGCAGCCAATACTTGGATAGTTTTGGTCATGCAATTGGTTATAAGGGAGATCCTTTTCCTTGATGTACTCCCAAACCTCATCCCAGGTCCAATGAATGAGCGGGCAAATTTTAATATTTTGGAATTTTTCATCCTTATTTAAGAATTGAGTGTCCTTTCTTGTTGGAGACTGCTCCCTGCGCAGACCTGAAATCCATGCCTCTCTTGGGGTTAGCGCCTCACGTAAAGGAATAACCTTTCTGATTTGGCAGCATTGATTAGGTTCCCTTTTCCATAAGGCAGAACCGTATTCCGCTGCTTGTTCATCTAAACTCAATTTAGGAGTTTTTCGTTCGATTTGAAGCTCTGGAAAACGTTCTTCTATTTTATCGATTACCTCATACGTCTCTGGAAAGTGAAGTCCTGTATCTAAAAAAACGATGTGCGCATCTTTTTTAACTTGATAAATTAAATCAATTAATACAATGGCTTCAGCACCAAAACTGGAGGCATAGACAATTTTTTCTTCAGGATACTGGCTGTATGCCCATTCTAAAACAGCACGTGCACCCTTTGTCTGGTCCTCTACGGAAAAAGTATCCGAAATTTGATTCCAGTTTTCATATGTCACTGCTTTTGTCATTCCTGTGGACCTCCTTGTTGAATTACTAGAGTAATAGATCCATATTTTAATGGATCGAGTATGAGCTTAAAATGTCCTTGTATTTATTATTTAAATTTAATCCTACCATACGCATAGGAATTGTCAAGTTGATTTATTACAATATTTTAAAAAGTATTAACGTAGGCTAAGGGATACATTTGTTTACTCGATAAATAAACAAAGCAGACATGATTACATGTCTGCGAAATCCTACTTATTTCCTAGAAACCCCCTATGGAATAATCCTCGATGTCCTTGCCTTTTCAGCTGTTTTTTGAATCTGTTTACTTAAAGGTTTCTTTAACATCAATGCTAAAAGTAAGCTCAACGCAATAAAGATAACAAGCGCGAACAAATCTTTTATCACGACCTCGACAATCATGCCGCCTACTGTTTCACGAAGCATACTCACGGCATAGGTAAATGGCATATAAGGGTTGATCGTTTGAAAAAATGATGAGGTCAAGCTCACAGGAAATGTTGCACCAGAACTTGAGATTTGCAGAACCAAGAAAATAATCGCTAATCCTTTTCCAATATTGCCAAACACCGAACATAAGGAATAAGTGATTGTAACAAATACCATGCTGATAAACATACAAAATACCACAAACCAGAGTTTGTCAATCGCATATGTATGAATGAAAAACAAGTCACCAAGGGACACAATCACAGCCTGGAAGATTCCGATAGTAAGAAAGGTAATAAGCCTTCCTAAAAAAAGCTGGTACCCTTTAAAGCTAGGGCCAGGATTATCAACATCTACTTTTAGTGAGGCAATTAATAATGTCGCACCAACCCAAAGAGCTAGCATCGTATAAAATGGTGTCATCGCCGATCCATAGTTTGGAATTGGAAAAAGCCGCTTCGTTTTTAATAAGATCGGATTCGAAAGGAAATTACTTTCTTTTTGCGGATCATGCTTTAGAAATTCGATTAAGTCATACATATTTACACTGCTTTCAAAGCTTCTAATTTTATCGGCAGCATTCCTTATGCTTGACTCAAATCCCGGTAAATCGTTGCGTGCTAGATCCGCTGCTTTGTGGACATACTTCACAAAGGCATAAAACCTCGTTCTAAATAAATCAGCCGCTTTTCGAATGTCATTCTCTAAAGATGGTAAATCCGTTCGCACAAAATCAGCAGCGCGATGGATTTTTTGCTCACTATTCGCAAAATCACTTTTAAAAAAATTAGCAGCTGTATTAGTCGCTTTTGTCAATTTATCAACTTTCTCAAGCAGCTCTGCCTGTGTTTCCACTATATTTCCATGAATTTTTAGAAGTTCTTTGTAAATTCTGTTAACCTCTTCTTGTTCTCCTTTGGATCCAGTCTGCGATACAGAAGCTCCCTTCATTTGTTCAAGTGATTGTAGAAGCATGTTTTCTATTTCTGATAGATTGGTTGCAGTATCAGTAATGAGTTCCTTCGCTCTCTGTAAACTAGAAATTTTCTCTTGAAGGGTAATCACTTTAGCTCCTGTTTCTTTGATAAGCGGTAACCGGTCCTCAATCTTTAAAATACTGTCTGCTGCCTTTTCTATCTCTGGGATCCTCTGCTCCAATTCAATTACTTTCTGTCCCTTTGCTTGTATTTCTGGTAACTTCTTTTCAAGTTCAATCGCCGCTTTCCCCATCTTTTCTATTTCAGGCAAAGCTTTTTCTAATGCAAAGATCTGCTTTTCCACATTATGTATGGATGGCAATTCTTGCTCCAATTCAATTCCGGCTCTATAAAACCCCTCGAAAATAGCTTCACTTACTATTTTTATAAAAGCTTGGCTGATTTGAGCGGTTACGCTTGAGGCTCCTGAACTTACGATTTTCGGAGCTACAGCATTTATTTTTTCATTTACCGCAAACTCGATTTCTGGTTTTTGGGGATTTACCTCTAAAATACTGGATAACTTTCTCGAAAAATCCTTAGGAATGATGAGATAGGCATAATAAAGTCCCCTCTCCACTCCCCTTTCTGCTTCAGTGCGATTAACAAAGACCCAGCCAAGTTGATGATTCTTTTTAAGATTCTTGACGGTATCGTTACCGACATTTATTTTTTTCCGCGTATTTCGGTTCCTTCATCTTCGTTACTAACAGCCACACGAATCCCAGATGTATTACTATACGGGTCCCACATTGACTTTATGTTCACCCAAGCATAGGCCGACGGCAAAACCATAAGTGCACCTATTAACAACACTACAGTAGGCACACGAAAGATATTTTTCCAATCAGTTTTATATATGTGCCAAACCTTCCCGATCATAATCCCCCCTATACAGACTTCCTACTGCCTATATCTTTTCACCTTTTGAAAATAATGATGCAAGCGGAATGTGTTTGTCGAGAAGAACAAAAAAACCGCCTGAGGATTTCCTCAGGCAGTTTACTATTTAGAAACGACATTTTCATCTTTATTATAGTTATATTGTGATCGGTCAACTGTAGTAAAGTTTGCAGGTTTGTAGAAACGTAATAAATCTCCATTTACGACTTTATCTGAAAGCTTTAATTTATATTCGACGATCTTTTGATCTTTTTTGGCTTCTTCCGTTTTTGTTTCATCCAATTTCAGACCAGTTTTAGAATCATAGAACTTTCCATCAATAGAAGTGATGGTTGAACTTACAAAATCACCATTTCTGAACGGCACTAAATCATCATGCTGTTTAGATAATAAGTCGGTTCCAAATTGGACATACTCTTTTGTGTCTGTACCTAGCAAGTGAAGTAGGGTTGGAAGAAGATCGATTTGGCCGCCATATTCGTGGTTTACTCCACCTTCCATTCCAGGGACACGAATGAATAATGGTACACGCTGTAAACCAGCACTTTCAAATGGGGTGATTTCCTTTCCAATTACCTGCTCCATAGCTTTATTATGATTTTCAGAAATTCCATAATGGTCACCATACATAACAATGATCGAACGATCATATAAACCTGATTTTTTGAGATAATCAAAGAATTGCTTCAAGGCTTCGTCCGCATATCGTGCGGTTTGAAAATATCCATCGACAGATTTATCACCTGTTGTACCTGGTGCAATTGTAGCATCCTCTTGATTAATTGGATACGGATAATGATTCGATACAGTAATAAATTTTGTATAGAATGGCTCTGGCAATGATTCCAAAAGTGGAATCGATTGTTCATAAAATGGTTTATCCATTAGCCCGTATTCAGCTAGATCTTTAGAATTGATTTGATAATAATTTGAATCAAAGAATTTGTTGTAGCCAAATGATTTATAAATTTCATTACGATTCCAGAAGCTTCCTGAATTCCCATGGAACACCGCTGAAGTGTAACCTTGCTGACCTAAAATGGCAGGAGCTGCCTCATAGGTATTTAGCCCTTTTGTTGTATAAGCTGAACCTTGTGATAATCCATATAATGAATTTTCTAACATAAATTCAGCATCCGATGTTTTACCTTGTCCTGTTTGATGGAAGAAGTTATCAAAGTAAAGGGTATTTTGATCCTTCGTTAAAGAATTTAAAAATGGAGTGACTTCTTCCCCGTGCAACTTATAATTAATCAAGAAATTTTGGGTTGATTCAAGATGTAAATAAATTACATTCATTCCTTTTCCAGCCCCAAAGTAAGCTGGATTTGGCTCTGCATAATTAGACTTTGTATAGTTTACAACTTCAGTAGTATCATCGCTGCTGGCCATAACTCTTTGAGCAGATGCTTTCGTACTTTGAACAGCATCATAAATAGTGTAATTGTACATTCCTAAATATTTTACGATATAGTTTCTATCGAATCCTCTTGTAAGTAATTGAGGACGGTCCGTTTCAGCTAAAGCTAAGTTCACACTTGAAATCGCAAGTGCCAGTGAAAATAGTGCTGCAACTTTCCCGCGATTCATATCCTTGACTTCTATTTTCACAAATCGGAAAACAAGTAAACCAAATAACACAATGACATCAAGAAAGAATAATAAATCGTATGGCTTCAATAAGGAAGTGACACTGCCGCTTACATCGCCAAAGTTTTGAGTCTGCGTTAAGGTTGGCAAGGTAATAAAATCACTAAAGAATCGGTAAAATAAAACATTAGCATATAAAAGAAATGATAAAACAAAATCTATAACCATTAGCCCTATATACTTTTTTCTACCTTTTAAAAAGAACGATACGCCCAAGAATAGTAAAGCAGATCCGAGCGGATTGATAAATAATAGAAACTTCTGAAGAGAATTTTCAATTCCTAAGTCAAATTGCGTTAATTGAACGATATATGTTTTTATCCATAAGAAAAATACTGTCAAAAAGAAAAAGCCAACATATTTATTAAAAATACTTTGACCTCTTTGCAATAAGTTAATCATAAAGCACCTACCTTGTTATCTATGATTATAAACTTTTAATTATTATTTTTATATTAATGAGAGACTACAGCCCTCAATATGATCTATCTCTATGTTAACAGCTAAATATGAACAATCCATGAACATTTAATAAAAAAAACAAAATGACCAGCACAAGAACATTACTATACTCTCTTTTTTTAAAATGTCAAGACTCTAAAAAAATAACAGCAGCTGAATGTTATTTTAACATAAAATCAGCTGCTGTTTCGTTCCTTTATACTGCTCTCTCTTTTCGCTTCATTTTCATAAGCGTTTCATAAACAATCGGTACAATAACTAAGGTAAGCAGCGTCGAACTTGTTAATCCGCCGATGACTGTCACACCTAATCCTTTTGAAATAAGCCCGCTTCCTTCCATTCCGAAAGCTAATGGAATCAGTGCACCAATGGTCGCAATGGCTGTCATTAGAATCGGACGGAGGCGTGTCCCAGCAGCCTCAAGAATCGCTTCTCTTGTTGATAACCCATCATTCTCTTTATGAATGACACGGTCAATTAATACAATCGCGTTCGTTACAACAATACCAATTAACATCAACGCACCGATCATTGCCGATACACTTAATGTTTCACCAGAGATCAACAAACCTAATAATCCTCCGATGATGGTAAACGGTAATGAGAATAGGATCGCTAATGGAGCTAATCCTCCTCCAAATGTAATAACAAGTACTAAATAAACTATCGCAATCGCTGCAAGCATGGCTAATCCTAACTGTGTAAAGGATTCTGCAATATCCTCTGATACCCCGCCAATCGAAACATCTACCGTTGAAGGAAGTTTTAGTTTATCTACCTTCTTTTGAACTGCGGCAGAAACTTTTGAAACATCTTTTGTCGTAATTTCAGCACTTACACTTGCATAAATACGGCGATCACGTCTGGTGATCGTATCCGATGTATGCCCCTTCTTAATATCAATAACATCCTTTATTGGGACTGCCATACCCATCGGAGATTGAATCGTTTTATCGGTTAAATCATTAATATTTTCAAAATCATCTTTTTCTACATCTAAATAGACATTCAATTCTTTGCCATCATTTTCAATAGTTGTCAGTACTTGACGCTGACCATTTCCTGTAAGTTCCATCCCTAGTTGCGCTGCGGTAAGTCCGAGTTGGCTTAACTTTTTCTGATCAGCGACAAGGGTATACTCTTCATAGGTATCAGCAATACTAGTTTTCACATTTTTAAGGGTGTCTTTACTTTTAAAAATTTTCTCTATCTTATTTACAACAGGTTCAATTTCATCCATATTGTCACCATACACATTAAATGAAAGTGCATTTGATGATCCCATACCTGAAAAGTCCTGACTTGCCCATTCTCCCTTGTCATTTCGTTGGTTTAGATCGTTAATTACATTTTCAGTTTCTTTTGAGAAGTTTTTGGTGTCTTTATCATATTCAACAAAAAACATGGCCGAATTGCTTTGTCCTGGATTCATTGGGTTTTCTCCGCCCACGGAAAACTGAATCGTTTTTACTCCGTCTCTGTTCCCAAAAAATTCCTCCGCATCGGTTGCAATCCGTTCCACTTCATCCAAGGTTTCTCCTGGTGCTGGTTTATAAGTGGCCACAACCATTTTTTGTTCATCAGATGGAAGGAAACTTACCCCAATCACCGGTACTAGGAACAAACTGCCAACTAATAATAAAATCGCTAATCCAAAGGTAATGATTTTATGGTTCAAAGACCAGTTAAGAAGCTTTTTATAGCCTGAAGCTAATCTGCCTGGTTTATTTTCAACATGTGTTTGCTTAACTGATACGCCTTTTTTAAATAAAGAGTGAGCCATCATTGGAACAATAGTAATCGCTACTAAAAGAGATGCTAATAAAGCAAAAACTATGGTTAATGCGAATGGTAGAAACATCTCGCCTACTGGTCCTTTAACTAAACCTAATGGAAGAAACACAGCAATCGTTACCACCGTGGATGAAAAAATCGGCATGAACATTTCTCTCGTGGCAGCAACAATTAAGTCTTTCCCACTTAAGGTTTCATTATTAAGAGACATCCTTCTAAAGATGTTTTCGATGACAACAATCGAATCATCAATTACACGGCCTATTGCAACAGTCATGGCGCCAAGGGTCATCATATTAAGAGTAATATTCATTTGTTTTAAAAGTAACATCGCAATTAATATGGATAATGGGATAGAAATAACCGATATGATGGTAGTCCGGAAATTTCTTAAGAAAAGCAAGATGATAATCATGGCAAATATTGCACCGAAAATGGCTTTATTCAGCATGGTTGCAACCGATTCTTCGATCGGTTTTCCCTGATCAAAAATCGTAGTAACCTTTAACCCATCAATCTTATCTTCAAAATCACCTAATTTATCTTTAACAGCGTTCACCACATCCACTGTATTTGCGTCCTGTGTGCTTGTAATCTGTACTCCGATGGACTCTTTGCCATTTGTTCTTGAAATTGATTCTGCCTTCCCTACTACCTTAATGGTGGCAATATCTTTTAGTTCAACACTAGGTATCGCAGGAGAAGCTTGAGCCGATTGGGTTGCTTGGCCAGCAGGAATACCTGTTTGTTGGCCCTGGTTTTGTTGGCTGGCTGCTGTACCTTGCTGCGCTGTGCCTGCTGATGAGATAACGGGAATTTTGATCGCTTTTAAGTCTTTTATTGTAGAAACATTCCCATCAATGACAACGGACTTTTGCGTATCTTTAAATGTGTACAATCCTAGTGGAATGGTAACATCCGATGCTTTGATTATATTCTTTACCGTATCTTCTGATAAGTTATATTGCTTTAATTTAGACTCATTAAATTTCAATTGAACTTCGTCAACCTGCTGCCCTGAAATTTGAACGGTTGATACTCCTTCAATACCTTCAAGTTCTGGAATAATATCCTCTTCGGCTGTTTTAGTTAATTCTGCCAAAGATTGTTTAGTATTTGTAATACTTAATGACATAACCGGGAAGGCAGAAAAACTCAACCGAGAGACTTCTGGCTCCTCTACCCCTTCAGGAAGTTCAAGATTGCTTAAGGCTTCCTTTACTTCATTTTGAGCCTTTTCCATATCCTTATCAAAATTATATTCTATTTGGATAGACGAAGCGTTTTGAAAGGAAGAGGAACTAACAACCGAAACCCCATCTAAATTTTCGACTCGTTTTTCAATCGGTTCCGTGACTTTCTCAGCTACCTGCTCGGGTGTCGCCCCAGGATACACTGCCAAAACTGAAACAAGCGGTGTATTAATATTTGGAATGGTTTCTAGTTTCATGTTCATTCCTGAATACAATCCAGCAATTGTAATAATAATGGTTAATAGCCATACGGCAAACTTGTTCTTCAATGAAAACTGAATGATTTTCTTCATTTTTCTCTCCTTCTTATACCATGTTGACATTTCAATTTGATTCGAATAGGATTGACTATGCGGTCATAACAAATTTAATCATACTGACCGGCCAGTCATAAGTCAAGAATTATACGTTCCTACTTAGGAACAGCTATTAATGGAGGGTTTTTTTTGACAGAAAAGGAGAAAGTAATTATTCAATCAGGGATGAAGCTTTTTGCTCAAAAAGGTTTTTCATCGACATCGATCCAAGAGATTGCTACTGAAAGTAATATTTCTAAAGGGGCTTTCTATTTACATTTTAAGTCAAAAGATGATTTATTACTCTCGATACTGGAATATATTTTTGAGACAATAGAATCTAGCAGGTTAGTTTTTGAAAACCAGGATATATCCCCGCGAGAAAAATTCATCAAACAAATCACTGCATTTTTCAGAACATTTATTGGTCATAAAGAATTTATGATAATGCTCTCCAAAGAACAAGCAATCCCAAGGAATGAAGAAATCAAAAAACTTTTATTCAAAAAACGTTTTGACTCTCATTTATTACATCGCAAAGGATTAGTTTCAATCTATGGTCAAAAGATTGAGCCCTATTCGATTGATTTAGCCCTGATTCTAGAAGGATTGTTTCAAACATATGTGGGATTAATGATGCTTGAGCCTGCTGAGTTTGAGATTGAGAAACTATCCCATTATTTAATGAAAAGGATGGATAGTATCGTAAAAGACATTTCAAGTGATGAACCCTTCTTGACCGAAGAAAAGATGGGGAATATTATAAAAAATTCGAAACAATTTTTCGAATCCGCCAATGTAAATAATATGATCAAAAACATAAGAAAAAAAATTAATCTGATGGAAAATAGAGAAGTATTAGAAATCTCATTAGACGTTCTTGAAGAGGAAGTAAACAAAAAAAGTCCTCGTCTTCCAGTCATCAAAGGAATGCTTTCCAATTTTAAAGGAATAGAAACACTAGACCCATTCACTAAGGAAATGGCTGATTTTTATGGATTTGAATTATAAAGGAAATCTTTAGTAGCTTTCCTTTTCTACGTAATTATTGACTGACCGGACAGTAATATTGTATATTTTATGACGGAACTTTTTTAATAACATCTAGATAGGAGAAAAATATGGCGATAGAAGATAAACGGATTAATACCAGATTAGTTATAACCGGTTTAATTATAGGTATGTTTTTCAGTGCATTAGAACAAACAATTGTCGGAACGGCCATGCCGACGATTATTTCAGAATTAAATGGCTTTACTATTTTTGCATGGGTTACGACGGCCTATATGATTACATCGACAACAATTGTACCCATTGTTGGAAAACTGTCTGACTTGTATGGGAGAAGATTCCTTTATTTACTTGGAACAATCATCTTTATTGTTGGTTCTGGATTGTGTGCAACTGCCACATCTATGGAACACTTAGTAATCTATCGAGGGCTTCAAGGGATTGGCGGCGGGATGATTATGCCACTGTCTCAAACCATTATTGGGGACATATTTACAGCTGAGCAACGAGCTAAATGGCAAGGTATTTTTGGCGGACTCTTTGGGTTAAGTTCAGTCATTGGCCCTTTCTTAGGTGGAATAATTGTTGATAGTATAAGCTGGCACTGGATTTTCTTGATCAACGTACCTTTCGGGCTACTTTCTGCAATTTTAATCTTTATGGGATTAAAGCATGAAACTACCGCAGTTAAAGGAATAGTGAATATTGATTATTGGGGAATTATTACATTAATTCCTGCCATTGTCTTATTATTACTTGGCTTAACATTTGGCGGGGATAAATTTGAATGGACCTCACCTATTTCTTTCCTTATTTTCGGAGGTTCGATTTTGCTTCTTATCGTTTTCGGCTTAATTGAGAGAAAAGCAGTAGAACCGATTTTGGATCTTTCATTCTTTAAAAATCGAACATTTGCAACGATGAATGCGCTAGGATTTTTGCTGGGTTTAGGCATGTTTGGAGCGATTATGTTCGTTCCAATGTACATGCAAGGAATTCTTGGTGTATCACCAACACAGGCTGGATCCACCATGACTCCTATGATGATTGCGATGATTGCGGCAAGTATAGTTGGCGGGCAATTATTACTTAGATTTAGCTTCCGTTCTGTACTAACAGCAGGCATGCTTCTTGGTGCTTTAGGATTCTTTTTAATGAGTACAATGGGTATCGATTCAAACGAATACACTGCCTATGCCTACATGGTAGTTCTTGGCTTAGGAATGGGCTTAGTTATGCCAACATTAATGATTGCAATCCAAAATGAATTTCCAAAATCCCAACTTGGAACTGTAACATCCGCCTCCACCTTCTTCCGATCAATAGGTGGTACAATTGGAATTACGATTTTAAATTCAATCATGAACCATACACTTAAAGGTGAAATGGTAAGTGTTGCTAATGATGCTGAAAATCCAATTGCACATAAAGCATTAACAGCCCTTTCTGAAAAAACAGATTCATTATTCAGTTTGCTGCTCAATCCGAGCCTATTAAAAATGCCAAAAGACATTCAAAATAGCGTAATTCATGGCATTCAAATTGCTTGGTCCGATTCTTTTTCTACGGTTTTCTTGACAGGACTAGTCTTTATAGCAATTGGAGTCTTTGTAGCATTGGCAGTTGGCAAAGGTCGGATTAAAAGGGATAACGAATTAACAGATGGTAGTGAACAATCAATCTCATCGTTTAAACCAGACCCAACGGAATCATAAAAATCCATAATAATAAGAGGGATTCCCCGGAATCCCTCTTTTCTATGTGAAATATTCTATTTTTGCCTGCGGGAAATAGGTGTTAATATATCCACCTAATGTATCCTTTATATCTTCTTGTTCTTCATTGGTATAGACAAATTTACCGATACCGTAACGCCCCCATTTCCATTTCCTCTTTGTCTCATCAAGTTCTAGTTTTGTCATCGGATAATTTTTTTGAATGACACGCTTCGCTGGTTTTGTAAACCGATGCTGAATCATTTCAAAGGTTAAATCTTTTTTAGCTGACTCCGGCAATTCAGCTTCCAGCTTTTCTAACATTTCTTTATACCCTTCTTTCCAGCCTTCATGCAGATAAATCGGAGCTATAATGAAGCCTAACGGAAACCCGGCTCCGGCAATCTTTCCTGCAGCTTCGATTCGTTCTGGCAGTCTCGATGTACCCGGTTCAAAATTCTTAATGATATAATCATCGTTTACACTAAAGCGAAAGCGGGTTTTCCCATTATGCTTTGCATCAAGTAAATGATCTACATGGGCGAATTTAGTTACAAAACGAAGTTTACCATATTCCGATTGTCCAAAAAACTCAATCGCTTTTTTTAGTGTATGAGTAAGATGGTCTACACCAACAATATCTGATGTACAGGATGCTTCGAACCTAGTTGGTTCTGGCGCACGTTCTTTCATATAATTATCAGCAGCTTCGAAGATATCTTCCAAATTCACATAGGTTCGAATATAAGGTTTACTTCCCATGGTTGTCTGTAAGTAACAATAATGACAATGTCCCATACAGCCGGTTACAAATGGAATTGCGTATTCTGCAGAAGGTTTAGACGTATCAAACTTTAACGTTTTACGAACTCCTACCACCAGCGTCGATTTTGCGGTCCGATATTTTTGAAAATCATTATCACCAGGTAAATTTCGAATTTGATTATGTGATGTTGTTTCCCTAATTTCAATCCCCATATTCTCAAATTTTGCTATTAATTCTTTGCCAAGCGGGTACTCAAGTGCGCTTGGCTCAACATAGACGAGCTGCGGAACAAAGGGTTTAACCATAATACCCCTCCATCTCTGTTAATCCAAACGCATCCTGATAGGCATATTCAGCTTCCTCCGCAGATGAGTAAACCGCCACTTCCTCTGTTAGAGGATAATACGTTTCGTAAATAAACAGAGAAAGTTCATCCGGGTTCTCAGGATTCTGAACAACCGCTGCTTGTTGAACATTTGCCACATCTTGAGCATGTGGATTCCGAATGATAATATAGACGACTTGTCCTGGTTGATATGATGTCATTTATTCACCTAATCCTTTCAAAGCTAAGTTTTTACTATTGATATTATTCTCCAGAGAAGATTTTTAAGTGGCATGAAATATTTCCATTTAAAACATGGAACAACCACTCTAGGTGATTAAGTATAACTTTAGTCCGTTAAGGGAAATTTAATTTTACGTTTGTAAAATTCTTAACTAGGGGATGCTGTTAATGGCTATTTTTGTCTATCAGACATTTGAAATTAAACAGGATAAATTTAAAGAAGGTATTGAAAATTTAAAAGAAATTAAAACATTCCGGAATGAAAATTATGATCATAATGTTGAAATCTTAACACCCGTGTCTGGTGAAGATCATACATATGCCCTTCTTACCAAATATGAGGGCTTGGCAGAAATGGAATTACAAAATAAAAAGATGTTTGAGGATGAAGAATATTTAAAACTAATTGGAGACTTTTTTCTCGAAAATATTGTTCAAGGAAGCATGTATACCCAAATTTATCGGGCCCTTACTGAGAAAAAAACAGACAAGAAACAATCCTAGTTTTCTAAGATTTAAATTATATTAAAAAAACACGACTGAATTGAGCCGTGTTTTTTATTTGCAGTTAAGCTTCCATTGGTTCTTTAGTAAATACTCCAAGTAAATATCCAAGTATTAAACCGATTAGGGCTGGAATTATCCATCCCATCCCTTCGGAATAGAAAGGAAGGATATCAAATGCCCCACTCCATTTATTGGAAAGAAACGTTTTATTAATTGTATCAATAATACTAAAAAGAGCAACAAAGCTGACAACCGTGATATAAATCTGACGGGATTTCTTAATTAAATCATCAAAAAGACCTAATAAAATAATCACGATGGCAATCGGGTAGATCATGCCTAGTATCGGAACCGAGATCTTTAAGATTTGAGTTAATCCTAAGTTAGCAATGGCAGTACTAAGAACTGCTAAAATCATAACCCATGTTTTATAATTTATTCTTGGAATAGCATTTGCGAAAAACTGACTGCAGGAAGTGACTAAACCAATCGATACGCAAAAGCAGGCAATGGTAAAAACTAACCCTAAAATTAAGGTCCCACTTTGACCAAACAAGTGTGTCATTACATTCGCCAATATTTGTGCTCCATTTTCCGTTTTTCCCAAGGATGAGCTAGCAGCACCTAAATATCCTAAGATAAGATAGATTACCGTTAAAAGTAACCCTGCTCCTAATCCGGCGTACATCATATATAACGATCTTTTTTTATGTTCCACGACACCTTGGGATTTTAACGTATTGGCAATGACAATACCAAATGCTAAAGCGGCTAATGCATCCATTGTTAAATAACCATCTAAAAAACCTTGAAAGACAGGATTGGAAATATAATTATCTTTTGGCGTTGCAAATGAACCGATTGGGTCAATTAAGCTTTTTATAAAAATAATGGCGATTAGAACCAGTAGGATTGGAGTTAATAACTTCCCAAAAAGGTCAATCAGCTTAGAAGGATACATACATAACCATGCGACTAATCCAAAGAAAACAATGCTATATAGCAACAATGACATTGGATTTTCGACCAGATTTTCTGATAAAAAAGGAGATAATCCCATTTCGAATGCCAGACTACCTGCCCTGGGTATCGCCAATCCAGGGCCTATTGCGATATAAATGAGAAACGGAAAGATAAAAGCAAAAATTGGATGGACTCGCTGATTAAGTTCGTCAAAGCTTCCTGACTTAGCCACTGCAACGACCCCTAAAATCGGCAATCCAACTGCTGAAAAAATAAAACCTGCAAGAGCTGTCCAAAGATGATCCCCCGCTGACTGCCCTAAAAACGGTGGGAAGATTAAGTTTCCAGCCCCAAAAAACATAGAAAATAGCATAAAACTAATAAAGACAATTTGTTTCACTGAAAAATTCATTTATAAACTCCTTCGCAAAAAAATATTATTCCATAATAATAAACTAAATTTACTCCTTAATGATATATTTATTTTAAACTTCTAATAATTTAAAAATTCCCCTTCCGATTTGGAAAGAGGAAAATAACAGCAATTCAAAAATAATCAGAGAAATAGGGCGTCTCTCGTTCAATTAAATTCTCTAATATCTCCACCGTTTGCTCATTACAGGATAGGCGGCCAATTGCTGCCAAATAAGACGGACGTTTGTATCCGAGCAGCATCGTTGTTAATGTCTGAATAGTAATCGTTACATCTGGCTGTCCCTCGCTAGGCACCAATTCCCCCTTACCTACAGAAGACACTTGCAGCGAATATATGCCCTGGTTCCATTCTAGGATTGGATCATCCACCTTAATCCTCATATGAATTTCAGTCCCTAGGGCTCTAAATGGAAATTGTTCGATGAACTGTGTGACATCAACAATTCGCGCCATGAAATAGGGAGCAATTGTTTCTTTAATATCCCCGTCCTCTAACCAAAAAGCCAGTGGATCATTGGTAAAAATATTCCCAACAACTTTAGTCACCATGGAGAAATGCGCACTGATAAAATTCCAAAGTCCGTTTCGAGCTTCTTCATTCATATAGATCATTTCTTTTACATGCAGTACATCATGAGAAATCCAGTACAGCAAATACCCTTGTGGCTGATGAGAACGATCATAATAAACTGCGGCCGTTAATTCATCCAGTTCCCATCTCCAGAATTCTTCCCAAGCTAAGTTGTTTCGTCTCATGGCGACATGACGTGTGCTAGAAAACAGCTCGTAAACGGTTTTTATATCTGAATGCTCTGTATTTAGCCGATCGACGTAACCTGAAACTTTCTTTACTTTGGGTAATTGATAGTCTTTGATTTCAAAAGTCATTTTATCAGAAATAATCTCCCATCCCCTTTTACGATAAAAAGGCAATGAATAGGGATATAAATAACAAATTGATTGTTTTCTTTCTTTCATATCAGCAAGTGCCTGCCAAATTAACTTATTCATCAATCCTAAATTCGCATATTCAGGATAGGTACCAACCCCTGTTAGGCCTCCCATCTCAAAGGTTCTACCATAAATATTCACTTGAAATGGGTAAACCGCAATTTGGGATATCAGTTTTTCACCATCAAACCAACCTAACACATCAGCCTGTTCGAGAACTGGCAGTTTTGCTAATGCTATTTCACGCTCCTCCCACCCCACCGTCTGTAAGTCTTTTTTAGTTACTTGGAAAACATAACGTAATAATTCATTGAACTGCCGCCAATGTTTTGGTTCCACTTTTTCCATCTTGAGCCTGTCCAGTCGACTCATACCCATTCCCTCCAGCAAATTTCAGTTATACTCTATGTTCATATAATTTGAGAAAATTTATGTAAACTTTTCCGAAAAAAACTGTATCGATAAAAAAAGAGTGCTCAATAATTTGAGCAACTCCATAAGCAAATCTTTATTATTACTTTATTCCAAGAGCTTTTTTGGTTGCTGGACCAACAATCCCATCCGCTGTTAATTTACGCGCTTTTTGAAATTTGCGCACGGCAGTATCGGTGTTTGCTCCAAAGACACCATCTACACCCTTTGTACTATATCCAAGGGACGTCAACTTACGCTGAAGTTCTTGAACAGCTGGACCCCGACTGCCTTTCTTAAGGATTTCTCCAGTGGTACTAACAGGAACCGATGGTGCACTAGACCCACCCTTCACTTTATATCCATTGGCTGATGCAATCGCATTGAATAATTTCCCAGAAGAAGTAATAATCACTGGGGTGCCAGTTGGAACTTGACTATACAGCCATTCGACTTCGTTATCGTACATCCGAATACACCCGCTGCTAACATATCCTCCAATAGAGCTTGGGTTGTTGTTTCCATGTATCGCATAGGTTGTTCCCCAAGTGCCCCGAGCATTTAATCCTAGCCAGCGATTTCCGAGAGGATTGCGAGGATCTCCACCTGGAATATGGCCCTTATAGTAAGGCCGATTCTTAATCTTAACTACAATCTTGAACTTTCCTTCTGGCGTATACGATTTCTTTCTCCCAGTTCCAACTTTAAACTGCTTCTTAAACACACCGTTTTCATAGTACGCGAGCCGATTGATACTCTTGTTAATAATAATCAATTTTCCACTAGAAGCTGCTGAACTTGTCGGGACCCCCACAAAAAAACTAGAAAACATAAAAAAGGCAAACACAAAAAATACTAACCACTTTCTGGGCAACCTAACCCCTCCTATAAGACATAAATACTAATCCGTGTATCCTATGTCGGAAGGGCTTGTCTACATTACAACTTTGTTAAAAATATTACAAATTAGGCTAAACTTACTATATTTACAAATAATAAGGAAAAAATTCGGGGTGATATGCTTGAAAAAATTATTATTAATAATCTTACTTTTATTTTCCCTTGTTATGGGAGTTAGTATCATAATTGATCTGCTTCAAGGTCTTAGTATATATGAGACTTTAAATTCGTTTAAAAAAATAAAACAAAAGTCTGATTATTTTATCCTTCCTGCCACTTGTTTTTACAAAGATCAACAAATCTAGTAATAATAAAAAGAAGAATGCTTAATATTAGGCAGATACTGGCTTTAACTTTCTCTTTATCACAGCAATTAGCAATAATAATACTGGAATTACTATTTGCATAGCCGGGAGTGCCTGTCATAAAAATGGCCACGCGTCCCTCAAGTAAATTTCCAATCACTGCATCCGGGCGCTCTGTATTTTGAACCGTTGGAAAAGGAGTACGAGGTTCATCTTCAATAAAGCCCTCAATATACGCTGATTCTAAAATACCGTCTACTTTTATTTTTTGAAGACGATTCTTCACTTCTTTTACAATAGACTCGTCAGCAATCCCCTTGATGTACATGATTTCAACTTGAGTTTGAGTCACTTCACCAATTTTCATAGAGTCTAGACGTAAATTTGGACTTTGGATACGGGATCTGACGAGTGAGGTGTTGGTTCTAAGGTTTTCTGTAAAGCTGTCTTTTGGTCCGCGGATAACGGTTTGTGTGGTTGGTTCCACAATACTGCGTGATTCAATTTCTTTTGTATCTAGGATAAGTGCACTCGTATCCCCATCTATTAAAATCACGGTGCCACCAGACACAATTGCTGAAAGGATGTCTTTAAAAGAGTTTTTTTCCTTAATGTTTGTGACAGCGATTACTTGTTGTAATTCATCTTTTATTGTTCTAGAAGCTGGGTCAAACTTATTTGTTAAAATTGGTTCTATTACATGTTCGTCAATTTTAGGTGTATTTGATATTCCGTCAATATGAATGACTGCAAAAGCAAACGGATTTTCTTTATGCTTGATCATCCGAACAATCAAATCAGAGCAATCACCTAAATCCTCTTTAATTTGTCCTACATTCTCAATCAAAATTTTGTTTATAAGATCTCCGGAGGAAGCAGTATTCCCTGAGCTTTTTTGCGGTTTTAGACTAGCTTTTTTCCACATAGGTATTCTCTCTTCCTCCTCTTTCCTCAGATTATTTTATATTTACCAAAATGCACTAATTTATGTAATATGCACCTCAGCATTTTATTTACATAAAAAAAACCGCATACCTCATCAAGCAAGGTTTCGCGGTCTTTTCCATCATTACCATCTATTTTATAACTTTGTCCGTAAACTCCACAGCTCGGGGAAAAATTGTTGATCTAGGACTCTTTTTAAATAGGTCACACCTGAAGACCCACCAGTCCCCTGCTTATGACCAATGATTCTTTCTACGGTACTCATATGGTTAAATCGCCATAATTGCTGTTGATTACCGATATCTACTAACTTCTCTGCCAATTCGTACAGGTCCCAGTATTGATCCACATTTCGATAGACAGTTAGCCATGCTTCTTCTACACTCTCATTTGGTTCATAGTTTTTTGACAAATCCCGATGTCGAACCTCATGGTCAATAGGTAGTCCACGTGCAACTAGGGCATTTATCGCAGCATCATAAATACTTGGTTGATGCAGGGCCGCTTGCATTTTTTCATATAGCTCTGTTTGATGTTGATAGACTGCTAGTGTATGAGCATTTTTGTTTCCTAAAGCAAATTCAATCAAACGATTCTGATAAGACTGGAATCCAGAAGATTGCCCCAATTTATCCCTAAACTCCAAGTATTCTGAAGGTGTCAGCGTCGAAAGAACACTCCATGACTGGATCAATTGCTGTTGTATCCTCGAAACACGCGAAAGGATCTTGAATGAAGGCTCTAAATCATTGTTTTGTATATATTCAATTGCAGCAGTTAATTCATGAATGATTAATTTCATCCATAATTCACTAGCTTGATGGATAACAATAAATAACATTTCATCATGGTGATCAGATACCCGATGCTGACTAGTTAAGATCTTATCAAGTTGAAGATAATCTCCGTAAGACATAGATTTTTGAAAATCAGTTTGAATCGTTTTCTCTAGACCGTTGTTCGTGTTTTTTTCTTGTGAGTTCATGGTATTAGTCCTCCATCATTCTAATGTAGTTATATTTTTAGGAATTAATTTACCTTTTTGTTTAAAATTGCTTCAGACTCATTCTTTTTAGGGTTGATTCTTCTTTTAAAAATAAAATAGGCTGCCGTTAAAAATAATAACCATGGAACACCGAATTGAAGCATGATTTTAAAACCTGTAAACCATGTGGTGATCATTAAACTGAGCAGAAGAATTGCTCCTAAAAGCGTCAAATAAGGAAATCCTGGCATTTTAACTGGCAATTTCCGTCCTCCTGATTTTTCCCACTTTCTTCTGAAAAATAAATGAGAAACAAACACCATAAACCATGTAAAAATGGCACCAAACATAGATATTCCCATCATAAAGGCATATGACGAGTCAGGTAATAAGGCATTGACTGCTGCAGCAAGAAATATTCCCAAAGTAGAAACGGTAAGAGCACTTAACGGTACTCCTTTTTTGCTTAATTTACCTAAAAAGGCAGGTGCATAATTTCCTCGTGATAGAGAAAACATCATTCGTGTCGAAGCATAAAGCTGACTATTCATGGCCGAGAGAGCCGCTGTTAAAATAATAAAATTCATAATTCCACTTGCCCCTGGAATATTTAAGAGTTCCATCACTTTTACGAAAGGACTTTCCTCCACTCCGGCTGATTTCCACGGAACAATCATTAACATAATGCCAATAGTAATAATATAAAATGTCGATAAACGAAAGACGGTTGCTTTCAAAGCTTTTGGTACCGCAACATCTGGATCCTTGGCTTCTCCAGCAGTAACGGCGATCAATTCCGTACCTAAAAAGCTAAATAGAGAAATAAAGATAGCGACCCACATTCCCCACGTGCCGAACGGTAAGAAACCACCTTCATTAACGAAGTTCTCAGGTCCCATTTCCGGCTTAGACTGCCCTCCTATGAAAACATATGCTCCAAGGAGAATGAATCCAACGATGGCACTAATTTTGATCATAGAAAACCAATATTCAAATGTTGCAAAAGTATTGACACTTGTTGCATTTACATAAATTAGGACAGCGGCGAACAATAAAATCCAGACAAACCCAGGGACACCTGGAAACCAATATTTCATATATACTGCAATGGCACTTACTTCTACTCCAACAGCAAGAACATTTGCAATCCAATACGAATAGCGGACCAGATAACCTGCGAACGGGCTTATATACTTCTCAGATATGGTTCCAAACGACCCTGAAGTTGGATGGGCCACCGTCATTTCTGATAAACATCCCATTAAAAGTAAGACAATGAAGGCACCAATCGCGTAACTGATTAATACACTTGGGCCAGCAGTACTGATTGCAAGACCGCTGCCAAGGAAAAGACCTGTTCCAATCGCACAACCCATCGCAATCATAGTCAGTTGACTGGTTTTTAATTCACGCTTTAATCCTGATCCATTTCCGTTATTAAAATTATTATTCGCCATATATTTCCTCCTCGACCCTTTAGTTAAGCAACGACTTCACGTTCATTTTTAAACTTTTCATATTGCTTTTCATTCATAATCTTCTTAAGAATCTGGACAACTTCCCAAACATCCGTATATGAGGTATAAAGCGCGACAGGAGCAAGACGAATGATGTTTGGAGCACGGAAATCTGGAATGATCCCATTTTCTTTCAACGCTTTACAAATTCGTGCTGCCTCTATATGCTCTAAGCTTACATGACCCCCACGGCGGAAATCCTCAACTGGGTTTCCAATTGTAAATCCCATGCCTGCTGCCTCTTGATCCAGTAGGTCCATTAATAATTGATTAATCTTTAATGACTTAGCACGAATATTTTCAATTCCTGCTTCTGCAAAAATCTCCAATGCGCCTAGTAACGGAGCAAGACTCAATACATGTGGTGTCCCAATTTGATAGGCTCCTGCGGAATCAGCCGGTGTAAGTGTGTGCTCCATATCAAATTGTTTCTCTTTTTTCGAACCGAACCAGCCAGCCAAACCTGGGGCTGTACCAAAATGTTTAGAATTCACATATAAACCGCCCACACTTCCAGGACCGCCATTTAAATGTTTGTAATTGCACCAATAGGCAAAATCAACGCCCCATTCACTAAACGAATGCGGAATCGCTCCAATCGAATGACACCCATCAAAACCAATTAGTATTCCTCTCTTATTGGCTTCTGCTGTTAGACGTTTCATATCTAATATTTGGCCGCTTCGATATAGGACGGTCGGCAGAATGATCAGTGCAATCTCATCTGTCATTGCATTAATAATATCTTCTTCCTCTAAAAAGCGTCCGTCACGGCTTTTTACACGTACAAGATGTGTCTCTGGATCCAACCCATGAATGCGAAGTTGGCTTTGCAGTGCATAGATATCTGAAGGAAAAGTTAATTCATCAGCCAAAATTTTTGTTCTTGTACCTTCTGGCTTATAAAAAGTAGCAACTAACTGATGCAAATTGACCGTTGTGGAACCTGTTACAATTACTTCATTAGCTGAAGCACCTACTAATGGAGCAAGCATCTCTCCTAGTTTTTCCGATAAAAAAAACCAAGGGTGTTTCCCATTTGTCCAGCCGTCAATCCCATGCTCTTTCCAATCATTTAATGACTCCAACAGCGTCCGCTCTGCTCTTTTCGATAGAAGGCCCAATGAATTCCCATCCATATAGATGGAATTCGGTTTTATGTAAAATTCTTCTCTAAATCTATTAAGGCTATCTTCTCTGTCTAATTGTTTTGCATATTTTAAAGTTATATGCATATGTATCTCCTCCAATCTTCCACACCATGTTATATAAATTATGAAGCAGTCTGATTATTTACTAGTAAAAGAAACACTGCCTAGTTCCGCAAATTGTGCCAAAATGGTATCACCTGGTTGAAAGCTAATGGCTTCTGTTATAGCGCCACTAAGAACGATATCGCCTTTCTTTAATCCCCGATCAGTTTCGCCGAGCTTATTTACAGCCCAAGCAACGGCAGCAGCTGGATCTCCTAATACAGCAGCACTGCTTCCCGTTGTTGCAACCTGTGAATTCTTAGACATATAAACACCAATTTCTTTCTGGTTTAAAGCATCCGGCGATACCCATTTGCTGCCTACAATAAATTTTGCGGAAGAACAGTTATCCGCAATGACATCTACTAGTGTGAACTTGAAATCTAAATAACGGCTATCAATAATCTCGATTGCTGGTGCGACATATTTCGTCACCTTTAGAATATCCTCAGCTGTAACACTAGTTCCTTGGATATCTTCATTAATCAAGAAAGCAATTTCGGGTTCTGCCTTAGGATGTATAAAACTGCTAAATGGAACGGGTTCCCATTCAGGTACAAGCATATCATCCATTAAATAACCGTAGATAGCTTCATGGACACCCATCATCTCCTGCTTTGCCTTACTTGTTAAACCTAGTTTTACACCAATTCGGCGAAGCCCCTTCTGTTCTTTTTGCTCAATTAATTTTTGTTGTATTTCATAGGCTTGCTCAAATGATAGTGTCGGATAACTAGTGGTAATTTTTTCGACTTCCAGCTTGTTCTTTTCTGCAGCTAATAGGTAGTTTACGATTTCTTGTTCTGTTCCTTGCAACAGCGACATAATGGTACCTCCACTTTTAATATTTATATTCGAGAAAAACTCACTTACTCAAATGTTACAGATACAGTTCCTAATGGACCAAAATCTGCACCAATCATGTCACCTTGGTTTACTGCAATGGCACCAGAAAGTGCACCGGGAAGAATTAACTCACCCGCTTTAAGAGTAATCCCAAATTCATGTAATTTATTGGCTAACCATGCGACTGCTTGTGCGGGGTGTCCAAGAGCGGCCGCTCCTGATCCTGTAGCCACAAGCACATCATTTTTATAAAGTACCATTCCTTGGGTTCGCAAATCAATGCCTTCTATAGGACTCATTTTCTTTCCAACTACTACTCTCGCAGACGAGCCATTATCTGCTACCGTATCAACCAACTTGATTTTCCAGTCAGAAATACGGCTGTCAATAATTTCGATGGTAGGTACTACATATTTGGTAGCCATTAACACATCTAAATAATTCACATTTGGCCCAACCAAGTCATGTTCCAAAATAAAACCAATTTCCGCTTCAACCTTCGGACTGATAAAATCAGCAATTTTTACTGTTTCTTCATCTGCTATTTTCATAGTATCTAACAGGTGGCCATAATCAGGCTCATCCACGCCTAGCATTTGCTGCATTGCGATACTGGTTAGCCCAACCTTTTTCCCAATTACTTTATGTCCCTCTATTAACTTTTTATCGATGACTGCGAGTTGAATTTGATAGGCATCGCCTACAGTTAGTTCCGAATAGCGCTCCGTTAGTGGTGAGACAGAATATTGATGACTTTCTGCATTGATTAATTCATTCGCAATTCCCTCTACTAATATTTCCATTTCCTCCTCCACCTTCCTTTTCAATATTCATAGTTAAAAAGTGGCCTTCCAGCCACCTTTTACTTTATTTTATAATTTCATTGTAATGGTTTTGGCTTCTGTATAAAATTCAAAACTATGACGACCGCCTTCACGACCAATTCCGCTCGCCTTTGAACCACCAAATGGTGTTCTTAAATCACGATAATACCAGCAATTGATCCAGAATAAGCCTGATTCGATTTGAGAGGCTACCCGATGAGCACGTCTTAAATCATTTGACCAAACTACTCCTGCTAAACCATAAATCGAATCGTTAGCAATTTGAATCGCTTCCTCTTCCGTTTTAAATGGAATGACGACTAATACTGGGCCAAAGATTTCTTCTTGTGCGACTCTCATTTTGTTATTTACATCATAGAGCACGGTTGGCTCGTAAAAGTTCCCTTCTGACAATCCAGCCACACGCTTACCTCCTACAGCAAGTTTCGCCCCTTCAGAAAGTCCAATTTGGACATAATGATCAACAGTTTCTAAATGACCTTTAGTAATCAGTGCGCCCATATCGGTCTTTTCATCCAATGGATCGCCCACTCTAATGTTCTTTGCTGCAGCAACAAATTTTTCAAGGAATTTATCGTAAATCGATTCTTGTACTAGTAAACGGGAACCAGCTAAACAGATTTCTCCCTGATTTCTAAAAATCGCTTCAATGGAGCCTGCGACAGCTTCATCTAAGTCTGCATCCTCAAAGACGATATTGGCAGATTTGCCGCCCAATTCTAATGATACGGGAATTAGTTGTGATGCTGCATTTCTCATAACCGTTTTACCAGTAGAACTTTCCCCGACAAAGGAAATTCTGCGGACGTATGGATGAGTGGTCATTGCGGTTCCCACTGTTCCACCTGGACCTGTCAGTATATTCAACACGCCGGGTGGTAATCCTGCTTCGTTGGCAATTTCACCTAACATGACTGCACTTAGTGGCGTATAGGATGCTGGTTTAACAATCACGGTATTACCAGCCGCTAACGCGGCGGAAGCTTTCCATGTCATTTGCATGAATGGTAAATTCCAAGGAATGATTAAGCTTGTGACACCGGCTGGAGCGTATTTGGTATAGCTCATATGCTTGGATTGTTCGTAATGCTCATGATTCATGTATTTTGCCATTTCTGCAAAGAATCTTAAGTTTGATGCTGCGCGCGGGATATCAAAATCTCTGCTTTCTCTTATTGGCTTACCTACATCTAATGTTTCAATTAACGCTAATTCCTCGACTCGTTCCATAACAAGATCCGCCATTCGGCAAAGAATCTTTGCTCTTTCTTCAACTGGCATTTTACTCCAAATACCACTATCATAGGTGCGCTTGGCAATCTGTATTGCTCTTTCAACATCTTGCTCACTAGCACTAGCAACTTCGGCTAATTTTTGATTTGTGGCTGGATTAAGTGTGTCAAAAGTTTCCCCTGAAATAGCGCTTACATATTCTCCATTGATAAATAACTTGGCATTGTTAATTTGTATTTGTTTTTCTATGACCTTACTCACCAATTTCACCTTCCCAAACTTCTACAATCATCTCGACCTCTACTGCATTATTGTGTGGCAGTTGTGCCATACCTATTGCTGATCTCGCATGCCTTCCCTTTTCACCAAACACTTCCACCAACAAATCGGAGGATCCATTCATTACTTTTGGATGGTCTTTAAAATCAGTAGTGCTGTTGACCATACCCAGGATTTTGACAATCCGTTTCACTTTGCTAAGGTCGCCAAGTTCATTCTTGATTACTGCTAATAGATTAAGCATACATTGTCTTGCCGCTTGGTAGCCTACTTCTATCGAAACATCGTCACCAAGTTTTCCCCGGTATTCATCAGTACCCTGACCTGATGTGAAAATTAGATTCCCTGTTCGTACACAGCTAACATAATTACCTGATGCAGGGCGGAGAGCCGGCAGCTTTATTCCTAGTTCCTTTAATCTTTCTTCTGGAGTCATCACTTTGTCTATCATTTTTTCATCCTTCTTTCTGGTTAAATTAGTTGATTAACTGGTAAATTTAAAAATCTAAGTGCATTTTCACCAAGCATCGCCCGTTTCTGTTCTTCACTTAGGGTGAGTGTGTCATCAATAATCCTTCCAGGTGGAGTTTCCCGTAGTAAAAATGGATAATCCGACCCCATAATCACTTGTTCTGCACCAAATTTTCCAACTAAAAATTTGATATTAACAGGGTTATTAACAATTGAATCATAGAAAAATTTCTTAGCATAAAAACTTGGCGGCTTCTCCGTAAGCTGCAAATGCGGCCACACATTCCATCCATGATCAAGTCTTGGAAGAATGTAAGGTAATGAACCGCCTCCATGAGAAAAACAAATTTTTAGTCCAGGAAATTTCTCGATAACACCACCTAGGATTAAACTGGCAGCAGCTAGTGCTGTTTCACTTGGCATTCCAACCGTATACATTAAGTTATGTGAGGAAAAACGGTCTCCGCCCAGTGTTTCCCATGGATGAATAAATATAGGGACATTCCATTTTTCACACATCGCAAAGAAATCAATTAACGATTCATCGTCTAAATTTTTGCCATTAATATTTGTGCCAATCTCAACCCCTTTTAAGCCAAGTTGATGTATACAGCGGTCTAGTTCAAGAATCGCTTCTTCGACATTTTGCAGAGGAACCGTCCCCAGACCAATAAACTTGGTTGGATGTTTAGCTACAGTTTCAGCAATGAAGTCATTTTGAAATCTAGCCATTGCTACGGCTTCTTCTATAGGTGCCCAATAGGAGAACGTAACGGGAATTGGCGATAAAACTTGTATATCTACATTTTCTACATCCATATCGTGAATCCTTTTTTCTGGACTCCAAACTTGGTCGGTCACTTCACGGAACACTTTTCCGGATACCATGATATTGGCACCGCATGAGCATGTAGGCTTTAGGACCGGCCACTTATCATTTTGGAACTTCGCCGCAAAATCAGGGAAATTTTCAGGGATGATATGTGTATGAAAATCTACTCGCATTTCCATTCACTCGCTTCTTCAGGCATAATATGTCCACAGTTCTTACAAGTGCGAAGTTCTAAATTACTGTTAAATCCCTGAATAGCTTCTTTTACCTGCACTTCAATATTCGTTAATTGGACGGTAACGCGGTGCATTTCATGATCACATTTATCACAGAACCAAACAAAATCCTCTAATTCCCCATCTGCTCTGTCACGTTCAATAACAATCCCGATTGTATCAGCGACACGGTGTGGAGAGTGGGGAACATTTGGTGGGAGATGAAATACTTCTCCTTCTTTCACGGTAATTACTTCTCTTTTACCTTCTGCATTAATAATTTCAACGTAGCAAGCACCCTTTAATTGGTAAAAAATCTCTTCAGATGGGTCCACATGAAAATCACGTCGTTTATTTGGACCACCGAGCACCATAAACATTAGTTCAGAATCCTTCCAAACAACTTTATTATTTACAGGCGGCTTAAGAGAATCCTTATTTTCGTTTATAAATCCCCACAGGTTAATTGGTTTTAAAGAGTTTGTCATTGAAATCTTCTCCTCTCAAATTTTAATACATATACTTATCCATTTACTGTTGCAAATTCTTCCTTTGCTGATTTTAATGCCTCCTGCATAAAGACCACTTCTTTGGCTAAAGCAGTAATTCTAGTCAGCACCTCTGCATCGATAAGTTCATTTTCTTTATTAAAATGATCGTTATTGACATATACATAGCCAGGTGCAACAAAGGCTCGGAAAAATCCTGCGATCGGTTTTAATTGATTTTCGATAACTAGGTAATGCTGGTATGTACCTCCTGTTGCGACAAAACCCATTACTTTGTTGCGAATATCCTTTGGATTGATTAAATCAAACAAATTTTTGAGTGTTCCTGATAAAGACCCCTGGAATATCGGTGTTCCAATAATATAGAAGTCAGCAGAATTAACAATATCGAGAACTTTTTTTGTGTCACCTGTATAGTTTGAAGGATTTCGTCCATCACAGAATTGCACATCATAATCTCTTAAATCAAGTAATTCTACTTCAACGTGAGGATGATGTTTCTTTACTTCCTCTAATACCTTTTGAACAACTATACTTGTTTTTGCTCCAATAATGGTGCCTGAAATTCCTAATAACTTCATAGTATGAACTCCCTTCTATTGCTGAGTGATATCAAGTAGTTTCATTTACTTTTCTCCTGATTATAGTCCTAGTAACGAGTAGGACTGCTGGAGATCTCCGTCTGAAATTAACTGGCGGATTCTCGTCGATGAAATAAGTTTTCCGCTTTTACAATAAACAGGAGGAGTGATATTGATATGAAAATACTTTTCTAAATAATTCACATCGCCTTCTCTATTTTTTCCAAAATGAAAATCAGCCCCCACTGTAACCTCTACCGGGTTTAACTTAGATAATTCACAGATAAAATCCTCAGGGGGCCTGGTCGCATACCATTCATCGAAGCTGGCAACAATTATATAATCAACACCTAACTTCGCGATCCTGCTAACCTTTTCCTGAATGGGTGTCAAAATTTGAACGCCCTTAAAATAATTTCGAGGAGGCGGATCGAAAGTATAGACAACGCTAGGAACCTGATTATCCCGACTCTTTTCCACTGCTTGCTTAATCACGGCTTGATGTCCTCTATGGACACCATCAAATGCACCAATGGCAATTACAGAACCTGCGAGTTTCAGAACTCCATCTTTAAGCATTTGCATTGTTCACACTTCCTCGTCATATTAATTGACGTTTATAAGCTAGTAACCTCATTTTTTTGCTTAAATATTTTCATTGCTTCATCAGCCAGTTCAAAGGAATTTTTCCTTTTGTGGTTGTTATAGAAAATCGCTCTTTTACGAATTGGATCTCCAGTATAATAGCGTTCATATTGAAGTACCCTTTGTCCGAATGCTTCACCGCATAAATCCCATGCTAATTTAAAGAGGTGGACACGCTCTTCCGCTGAAACGCCCTCTCTACCCAGATAATACTTCTCTAAATCCTCTCTTAATTCCGGATTCTCGAAATCGGCATCTGTCGGTGACATTAATAGTCCACCTGCACCAATGATTTGCATCACCTCAATCGCACGTGGGTACATTTTCGGCAGCAATCCTCTAATGGTTTCAAGTGGTGCATAGGCTGGCATCGCTTCGCCAGTAGCAGTTACTTCATGTTCATACTCTGAAATTCGGAGCAATGCCCTAATCGATTCAACTGATTGGACTAATTCTCCTAAATCATTTTGTACATTAAGGAAACTATCAACACCAATAGAGTCGGCGATTTTACAAGCCACTTCGGTTGCAAATTGCAGTTTGATTAACCCTCTTACACCAGACTGATGAGCTGGCTGCTGAGCGATTCCTGTTTTCGGGTAAAGTAAATTGGCTGCTTCTACATTGTTATAAAGGAATACACGCTCCCAAGGTACTAAAACATCATTAAAGACTAGGACCGCATCCATTTCTTCAAATCTTGATGCTAATGGGTGATCATAAACAGAACGCTTTCCATCCTGCATCGCTTCTCGGCAGATAATGCGAAGGCCTGGCGTATCTAGTGGAAGTGCAAACGCGAGCGCATAACGTTCATCTCCAGGCTTAAAGCCAGGGAAAGAATAGACAATTACTTCGTCAGTAATGGGTGCAAGAGTAGCCAGCATTTTCGCTCCTCTTACGATTAATCCATCAGGCGTTTCTTTAACCGCTCCTAAATGGGTAAACATATCTTGTTGTTCGTGTGAAGATTTACTCCGGTCATTCTGCGGATTGATGATGGCATGTGTTAAAAATAAGTCCTGATCACGGATATGCTTAAAATAAGAACGAATGTTTTTTCCCCATTCAGGATTGTATTTATCTAAAAACTCGGAATTACTCGCCATCGAAGTTACGACGACATTTAAGAAATCAGGAGTCCTGCCCATTAACCCAAATGTTGCTTTGGCAAACTCTTCGAACGTTCTTCTTCTAGCTTGCAAATCTTGATAGCTTTTAGGTACTAAGAATGCATTCGAGATTCTTTCTCCCGTTTCTTCACAAATATGAGTAATCTCCTCTTGATACTTGGCATCATGCTGCATATCATATAGCTTTGCAATTTGAAGAATGGGCTGATGAAAAACTGGTTCATCAAAAATATTTTTTACTTTTTTTCCTGATAACCAAACTTCTGGTGTTCGGGCTTTTAACGCCTCGATATACTGTGCTCCTGTACGAATTCCCATAAAACATCCTCCTTTTAATTTATATTTTTATTATAAAATTGAAATTTTTGAGTCATTGTAGTCTGATTAACATTTTTTCTAAAAAGATATAATTTTCACTTTATTAAGATTAATAAAACAGCCCACATCATTCTTTATACAAATGGTAAATCCAATTGGGTAAACCATGGTTTTGGCTGAATTTTAAAAATTCAATCACAATGTTGATTTTATATCTTGAATCTTTTACACTACTGTTAAGTGGTTAACACAAATAAATTTTTTTACACTTAAATGTAAGCGCTAACAAATAATTACAACTAAGTCATAGCACTAGATTAATTACATATTTCATAGATTTACAGTTTTATTGATTTCACCATTTCACATAGGAGTTGATTAGTTGGCAATCTTGTTTGACAGTGATATCAATTGGGATTCTTGCTTACAGTTTGGTACTAGGCAATTCTTCAAAGAGAAAGCATCTATTTACCAGCAAGGTATGATGGGGGATGGATTTTATTATATCCAAAAGGGATTAATTAAAGTGACTACTACCACTTCGATTGGAAAAGAGCGCTTGTTAAACATCGCCATTCCTGGGCAATTATTAGGAGTGCAAGCGATGGACCGTCAGCCCCATTTTACGACGGCAACAGCGGTAAATGACTCTATACTTTATTTTTTCTCTTGTGAACATTTTCAAAAATTAATTAAGGATCAGCCTTCAATCCTTAACATTTTTATCAAAACCGTCATTCATAAAATGCACATCCTAGCTGATAAAATATATTTGGACTCTCTCACACCAGATCAACAATTGGCGGTGATTCTTCTAAATATTTGTTACGAGTTTAAGAATTATGAAGCTCCTCTTACACAACAAGACCTTACAAAATGCACTGGCTTAACGAGAATCACATTATATAAGATTTTAAAACAATGGAAAGAAGAAGAAATCCTTGAGATCCATAAGAAAAAATTCTTAATAAAAAAACCGGATGAATTAAAAAAACTTCTTGGTAAGGTGTTGTAATGAAAAATCTGCGTTATTCATGGCGACCATTTTTAAAATACGGAAAAAAACTTGAGGTAGAAGAAAATGAAATCGTTTACCATCAGGGCAGTGAAGGCAAGGGCTTTTTCTATTTATCTAGGGGTGGTATAAAGATCACTCTCCTTTCACATGAAGGTGTAGAGCGAACGGTGAATTATGTTCCAGAAGGTATGTTATTTGGGGAGCATGGAACTAGAAATGAACCCTATTTAACCTCTGCCATCTCAAACTGTCAATCTGAAATTTATTTTTTCTCTGATGAAGCTTTAGTGATGATTTGTAAAGAACATCCTGAGGCGGCATGTATTTTTACTAATTCATTAATCTATAAATTTAGGATTCTGGCAGAAATTATTGCCTTTCTTAATTCACCTATAGAACAGCAAATGGCTCATTTCCTTTTAAAACTAGTAAGTGAAAATGGTAATTTTTCAATCGACCAAACATCGTTTGCCCGCTACATAGGAACTTCCCGGATTACCGTAAATAAAATACTTAATAAGTGGAAAAATCAACAATGGATCCAAATCTCAAAACGTACGATCGACATCCTTGAAATCGATCGATTAAAAGAACTCAGAGACTCAGGTGTGATAAACATTTTAAACTTGGATGTATTAATGTTATCCAATTAAGAATAAAGATAAATGAATAGAAGCAGGAACCCTTGTAGGGTTTCCTGCTTCATTTTTAAAGATTTACTTTTACATATTTAGCTAAATAGATTTGTCCTTTTTGCTTGTAGTTTAGGAGAAATCCGGCAGGTACACAGTTGGACGTGATGGGTAATCCCACATCCGCGATAAGCCTATTACCTTCTACTTTCCAGTTTACGGATTGATAGAGCGGGAATCGATGGTGATAATAAGTATTTTTACAAATATTGGCTGCTTTCCATTTTTGACCTCTCCCGGTAATTTGAATGGTTTTATTCGTTGCTGTAATTTCGAAAACACGTTCTATGGTGTGGACGGGGTTGTCGATGTCCATCTCCTCGTAAGCCTGCCTTCCATTTGCAGTTTCTACTCGCTGGAGAATGTGTGCCTCCTTCTGTACTACCCATGTCCCTGTGCCAAGAGTTATTATTACGACGACTTCTTTTATTCCATCATTATTGAGATCTATTACATGTAGTTCGGGAGTCCGTGATTCACTCATTGCCACTTCCCATCCGAATGTTTCTACCACTTCTTTCCCTATTTTGACTCGAAAATCAATATACAGTTCTTCTTTTGGATTAGGAGTAGCATATAAATAAACCTTTTCCTTCTCATTTGCTACGACGAGAGTTTGTCTCGGTTCGGTTGGTACCTCAGCAGATACTATATTTGATGCGATAAATATCATACAAGCTAGGATAGCCAGGATTCTTTTCAATGCTTGCCCTTCTTTCCATTCTTGTTGTAAAGTTTGTGGCATAGCTAAAAACATACTGTGAAATGCTTCCAAATTAATTTATTTTATTATGTGATTTTGAAGTGGCACTAGCTTAGATTCCTTGATGCCTTCTAGCACTAGTCTTGCTATTTTCTTGGCACCAGTCTCCTTAAAATGTGTGTTGTCCTGAACACCATTTGGATAGTTCTTGTTCTCCCCAGGTTTTAGCCAAAGAAAAACATCCTTCGTCCTATCGGGTCCAAGCTCTTGAAACAATTCCTTGCTATTGGCAGTAAGGTCAATCACAGGTACATGTTCCTCCAAACCAAGTTCTTTCATAGCTGCTGGATACTCACCATGTGAATTACGTGCACTGCCTTCTTTGGTAAAGTTCCTTCGTTCAACGGGTGTAACAAGGACAGGAATAGCTTGTTTGGCACGCGCACCATCAATATATTGTTTTAAATAGCTCTTATATGTAGAGTACGGTACAGTATAACGGCTCGGATCGTTTATTTTTTCGTCATTATGTCCAAATTGAATAAAAAGGTAATCCCCTTTCTTAATTTGCTTCAAGATGGATACGAGTCTCCTTTCAGCAATAAAACTTTTTGAACTCCTTCCTGGTATAGCAGCATTTTTCACCACAATGGTATTATCGAAATAGCGTTGAATAAATTGTCCCCAACCCGCTCGAGGTGCATACGAACTTGAATATTCAGAAACAGTTGAGTCTCCCGCTAGATATACTGTTATACGTTTTTTGTGGGGGTATCCGTTATTGGCCATTTTGGCAAAGCTATTTATTGATATTAATCCAAAAACTAGTAATAGCAAGGTTGCCATTACTATTTTCCCATTAACTTTTTTTCGCATACCACCACTCCTTGATGTTAACCTCTAGGTATATTATATCGGTGATTATGTACCGATTATGCATTATTGGTGACTTTAATCGTTCGAGCGCCCCCTATGTCATGAAAAAAATATTGGCGACCAGACCCATCAAAATGAAGGGGCCTAGTCGCCAATTGAGATGGATCCATTTCTCTGTATCCTTAGAAACTATTTCAGATTGATACTATGTCTAAATTGATCATAATCCGTTTTAATAAAATGAAAGGCTGAAGCGTTTCCGCCGTGATCGGGGTGAGTTATTTTTAATAATTTTTTATACCTTGTTAAGACCTCTTTATCGCTCGCCATTTTTGAAAGTCCCAATTTTTGACGATAATCAATTGTGTGAGAAGGAGAAGGTGTATGGACTTTTTCTTCAAATTCAGGGTCTTTTTGTTTTCCTTTAAATAGTTCACCTTTTATTTTTAGCAGTTCATTCGTCAAATCAATATTCTCTTTTAGCAATTTCTTAGTTTCCATTTGAAATTCACTTTTCTCTTTTTCCAGTTTCATCAAATCTTTTTTTAATATGTCTATTTGCTGGATTAATCTAGCTATTGAGGTTTGATGGAGATGTTCGATTCCTTTTATATGTTCATCCTGTGCCTTTAATTTTACTTTTAATTGACGGATCATCATATCCAAATCGGAAGGACGATTAGTTAACGGTTTTGATGCTGATTCTTTAAGCGGATAGGTAGGTTTCTGTATTCCACTGCCCACTTTTTCAATCTGTCCTTCACGAAGCATTCGACGAACGATTTGAACAGCCGTGCTATCGGCAACCCCTGCGTCCTTTAATAAATGAAAGGCTTGATCTGTATTGTTAAGTATGTACCCCGTATCCTGTCCTGATCCCTTATAGGTAATCTTTCTTTCACGAAACCAACGTCTAACGGTTTGAATACTAGTATCTTCAGTGACTCCTGCTTCTATTAACAACTCGAAAGCTTGATCTGTGTTCAAAATGTTCCCCTTCATTCTCACTTTTTTATCATTATTTTATATGAGGAAATTTATAATGTGAATGGATAAAAGAGACTATCATTTTCGACAAAGACCACTATCAATGGTCACGATTTACTATATAATTTAATAAATGCTTTAAAAAAGAAATATTGCGCGGTATCTCCTGCAATGCTTCCATTGCCTGACAGTAATGTTCCCACATCTCTTTTCTAGCCCCTTCAGAACCTAGAATAGACACAAAAGTCGAGTTATTGTTTTCTGCATCCTTGCCAATGGGTTTTCCTAATAAATTCGTATCCCCTTCAACATCAAGCAGATCATCCTTTATCTGGAAAGCAATTCCGGCATGATGGGCGAATTTTTTTAAAGCGGCTATTTCGGACTCCTGCACTCGGGCAAGTATAGCAGGCATGATCAACGATGCTTCGAATGCTAAACCCGTTTTATAAAAGCACATTGTATTCAATTGTTCCAACGTCAATTGTTTCCCTTTAGAATTCAAGTCCATCGCTTGACCCATACACATAACTGCCGTCATCTCTGCCGAATAGTGGATTAATTGAAGGACAATGTTTGAATCAAATTGGTCAAGAGATGCTTGTTCTTCAATAGCTTTCTGAGTCAGGAAAAGGCCCGTTAACTCCGCGATCGAAACGTTAAAAACCTGATGGAGAGTTGGACGCCCTCTACGGGTAGAGGCATTATCCTGGGATGGTAAATCATCGAAGATTAAGGAAGCCGTATGCATATATTCTAATGATTTCAAAAGCGGCACGATGGCAGATCTATTTAGTCCATATTCGTTTACTCCCATAACCCAAGTCATGATGGGCCTTAATCGCTTTCCATCCCCTTCAAGACTGTAATTGGCAGCATCAATTAGTGGCTCAACGTCCTTAGTTTTATGGATTTTCAAGATTTGGTTGATCTCACTGCGAATGGATTCAACCGTATCTTTAAAAATTTCCTGCTCGTTTCGTTGATTCCTCAGCGTTATTATCATATGGTCTCGGAGTAGTTTATCAAAGAAATCAACATCATCCGCTTTACGCACCATTTTTTGAATGACACGATTAAATGCAGGATTTCCAGCAGCAAAAAGCTGCATCACTTCTTTATATTTATCTCTGCCCATACGTTCTTTATAGCGCTTAAGGCCGTTTATTGCCCGATCGAGAATCACCTCACAGGCCTTGCTATCTGAATGATACACCTCATGGATCAAGTTGGAAATAACAGTCCAGTATAATTCAAACGGGTTAATCAAATCGGCACGTTGATCATGATATTTTAAATAATAGGTATAGGGTGTTACCCTGCCATCTTTCAAGTCTTCATACATATCAGCAAAATCATCCGCAAGCTGGTTGTAAATACCGTAAAAAAAGGTGCGATTATCAATGCCTTCATCTTCTGGAGCATTAATGACCGAGCGAACAATCAATCGAGATGAAGAGGATTTTAAAATGACTGGTATATATAGTTCTTCATTTGTGTAAGTTGGATTGGATAAATCCTTTATACGGTCTACTTCCTGAGAATGAAAAAACACGTAGGCCAGCTCGAAAAACTTCTGTCTAGTTTCTAGTCGCAGACTAGATGTTATGTACTCAAAGGCATCCCGAAGTTCGGAATGAATAAATCGGATCAGATTCACATTTTTTCCTGTCCAATTACCTAATTTAGGAACGATTCCTGTAATGAGACTGGTGCGTATCAAATTGGAATACTGTTTTTCCTCTTCTATAGATAAGATTCCTGCATCAAGAAGGTCGTCAATAAAGGGATAGGTCAAACCATAGGAATATCCTAGTCTAATTGCATCAGCAAGTTTCTGTGAGCGCTCTTCAGCGGATAACTCATCCCCCATTTCTTCCATTTCATTCATGAATACCCCAGCGATGATTTTAATGAGCTTGCGCTGAGCATTTTCAGCATCCATCCCGTTTGGAATATTAGCAGAGACAGTCTTGAGTTTGTTAAATACCCAAATCAGTGTGGATTCAATGCCCTCCTTTTGGGCCATACGGTATAATCCCGCCATACTAAACATCTCATTATTTGTCTTTCGTTCTGGAGAACCTGAATGAATCAGTTGATTTTTCAAGTTGTCAACAACACGTTTGACTCTTGTCTGTGTCTCTGGAGAATCAAGGGCCTTTCCTAAATCGCGCATGAAAATATAAGAAATGCTCCGATCTAAGTAATTATCTAATTTACCAGTGTAATTTAGCCATTGGATATAATTGTGATAAGCTCGAGAATCAGGTTTTCCCTTGCCACGAGAAATGAAGGATAATATAGAATGATGGATATGGTTCCGTTTCCAGGATTGAATATCTTTTGTGATCGTCTGAACATAGTTCTTTTCTACAACCTGTTTATAAAGTGAATGAAAATAATGAGCAGCTTTCTGCTCTGCAATCTGATAGCTTAAATTTGGGTTTTTTATTAACTCCTTATTCATACATTTCATTACCCTCTTCTTAAGGTTGTTTTATTCTAATTAACTATCAAACTATTCTAATTATATTTAATGTTATAGAGTTTAACAATATAGTTATTAAATAACGAGACCGTTTAAATAATAAACGGTCTTCAAAAAGTTAAAATAAAATTGTCGATAAAAATACAACTGTGGTTACTGTAATCGCGCTAAGTAAAGTAGATAACAAAACAACTTGTGCAGCGTATTCTGGATGATTTCCATATTCTAATGCGAACAAAGCACTATTCCTTGATGTTGGAAACGAGCTTGCTATAAACAACGCCTGTGCTGTAGTTCCATCCAGCTTTAAAGTTAAAATAATAATAAATGCAATGGCTGGAGATAAGATTAAACGACCAAATAAACTTAAAATCAGCGGCAATGAGAAACGACTGATTTTTATATAAGCACTTTGTGCCCCTAATGTAATTAGCGCCACTGCCAAAAATGCATTGGAAGTATTGTTTATTGGAGTCCATAGAAAAGTTGGGACGTCGATATGATACATATGGAGGAACAATCCTAATAAAAAGGCATATATGACGGGGCTTTTTAGAAACTCCTTCATTGCTTTCAATCCATTTTGATCAACGGAAACAGAATTCAGTAATCCATATGTGTAGGTAAGCAAATTTTGAAAAATCATGACAACAATTTGTATGGATGCACCCAATGGGTTATGTTGAAAAACGAGCTGACTGACAGGTAAACCAAAGTTTCCAGAATTATTTAGGACGACACTATTTTTAAAAGTGGAAGACAGTCCGTTATCAAATCTTGCCACCTTTGATATTAGACTACTTATGATCATTAAGCATGAACATTGTATTACTAAAAAGCCAAGAATATGCAAAAGTGTTTCTCCGCCAACATTATTTTGATAAATATTGACAAAACTGACACAAGGCATGAGAAAGTAAGTATTTAGCTTTGATAAAGTGTTCATATCAAACTTAAATTTCCGATGGAGAAAGACACCAGCTCCTATTAAGGCAAATACAGGCAAAATGACATTTAATACAATAAGTAAGAATACTTCCATAAAACTCTCCTTTATTCTACTCCCTTAAAATCAAATTTAGTCCAAAAACTCTTATATGAGTCTTTGGACCATGATCTAACTTTTAGATTGGAATAATTGACAATAGAACCGCAACTAAAATCATCACCGCTGTAGATCCGCATGCCCATTTTAGAAATGAGCGCTGAAGATCGCCGAAATCTTCTCCAACCATACCAACTAATAAATAAGTAGACGGTACTAATGGGCTTAATAAATGAACCGGTAATCCTAATAGTGATGCTCTTCCAATCATTGCTGGATCAATTCCATACACACTTGCCGCTTTAGCAAGCAATGGTAAAACTCCATAATAAAAGGCATCATTCGACATAAAAAATGTAAATGGAGCACTAGCTATTGCTGTAATGAGAGCAAAATGGGAGCCCAAAACATCAGGAATATGAGTAATCATCGAATGTGCCATGGCATCCACCATTTTCGTCCCTGAAAGAATACCCGTAAAAATCCCTGCAGCAAATACCATGGAAACAACAGATAATGCATTATCCGCGTAGTGCATGATTCGTTCTTTTTGTTCATGTATATTTGGATAATTAAGCGTAATCGCAATGGCAAAACCTATCATAAACAATACGGTAGAAGGCAGTAATTCTTGGATTAAAGCAACTAAAAGTAGAACAGTTAATAGATAGTTTACAAGGATTAGTTTTGGACGTTTCAGATAAGCATCCTCAGAAGTAGCTGCCATCATTGACATCGTACTATAATCTATTTCTGCAACTCCTACACGTTTGCGCTCTTTTCTACCAAGGCAATAAGCCATAAATAATACAAACAACACACCGCCTATCATGCTTGGGATTACCGGTGTAAAGATATCCCCCATCTCAAGATGAAGTGCTGTCATTGCTCTAGCAGTTGGTCCTCCCCATGGAAGAAGGTTCATCACACCTGAAGAAGATACAGCAATTCCTGCCAGGACCAGAGGTCTCATGCCAATACGTTTATACAAAGGAAGCATTGCTGAAATGGTAATCATATATGTAGTCGTTCCATCACCATCAAGGGAAATTAATAACGCAAGGACTGCTGTTCCAATCGCTATTTTTACAGGATCCCCTTTTACGACTTTCAAGATTGTCGAGATGATCGGATCAAATACACCTGCATCTATCAAAATTCCAAAAAAGAGAATGGCAAAAAGAATCATGATTCCTGTTGGTGCTACGCTTCTAATCCCCTCAAGCGCCATTGGTCCTAATTCTTTTCCAAATCCACCTATTAATGCAAATACAACCGGCACCACCATTAAAGCGATCATAGCTGATAGACGTTTTGTCATAATAAGTATCATAAAAATAAAAATCATTAAAAATCCTAAAGTTGCCAGCATCATCTTCACCCCTTTTGTTAGTAAATTAATAATAATCTAAATATTCTAAGGTGAAAACGTTTCCAAAATAAAGTTATTATCGTACATTATTCTATATTTAGTTCATTTTGTTCACGGATATCTTAACACGCAAAAAGGATGCCAATTGGCATCCTCACTTAACAGAATAATATTTTCTCTCCGGCCTCCCAACAATTCCATACACCACTTCCGCTTTTGCCTCTTTTATAGAGGAAAGATATTCAAGATATCTCCGTGCTGTAATTCTAGATGCACCAATCTCCTTTCCCACTTCTTCAGCAGAAAGACTCTGTTTTTTCAATTGAAGAGTGTTTTTCACCTTTTCAAGGGTAATTTCATCAATTCCTTTAGGTAATCCAGTACCCTTCCCCAACTTTTCAGTCGTATTTTTACCGAACAGGAGGTCAACATAATTCTGGTCAACCTCTTGGCCTGACGATAGAATAGAGTGTTTTTTAATAAATTCTAAGACCACTTCTTCAAATCTTTCTCTATTTACAGGTTTAATTAAATAATTTTCTACTCCGTAGCTTAAAGCTTTTTCGAGGAAAATCTTATCAGTCGCAGCTGTGACCATAATAATGCTTATCTTTGGGAAACGCTCTCGAATGATGGGAAGCAAATCAGACCCTAGCATATCTGGCATATAGACATCAAGAATCAATAAGTCGGGGATTTTCTCCTTTAGCAGGTCTAGAGTTTGCTCACCATTTAATGACTTTCCCACAACCTCGATTTCCTTAAACTTATTTAAAAATTTTTCATGGATATCGGCTATTCGGAAATCATCTTCTGCAATCGCTACTTTTATCCTATTCAAGTTTTTCACTCCTCTCAATTTCCTTCGGCAGGTATACGGTAAAAATAGTTCCACTTTCCTTGGTACTCTGCACCTCAATCATACCATTCATTTCCAACACAGCATCCTCTGCATTGGATAGGCCAAATCCCCTCGGCTCAGACCCTTCTTTAGATGTAAACCCTCTTGAAAAAAGGAGTGGAATTTCCACATCAGTTATTCCTTTCCCATTATCCGAAATCTCAAATATGATATCACTGCCAATATCTGTAGCAAAGAATTTTACCGTGGGAGAACCCACACCATAAACAGCTTCAAATGCATTGTCAATTAGGTTTCCAAGAATTACAATTAAGTTCGAAAGTTTAAAATGGGATGGCAATTCCTTTAAAAAGCTATCAGAAATGATCTCAAACTTTATTTTCTTTTCAGAAGCCTTACCCAATTTTCCTAACAGAATAGCTTGGACTTTCGTGTCTTTGATATGGTTAAAAACAATAGAATTCTGAAATTGCAACACCTGTGTTTCAGATTGGAGCATTTCAATGGCCTGTTCGGTTTCTCCTAGCTGTAGAAGTCCTAATAACACATATAACTTATTGGTATATTCATGTGTTTGCGCACGAAGATCTTCCGAATAGCTATTTACTTCTGATAGGGTGTTTAACATTTGCTCAATTTCTGTTTTATCACGAAAAGAAGCAACCACTCCACTTACGCCAGACTCTTCAAAGAGTGGAGTACAGTTGACAATAACAGTTTTATCTTTCCAGACCATTTCTTTATCAACTTGTGGGTTTCCTGATTTTAAAACTTCATATAAATAATCAGAAGGAAACAGGCCATCTACTTTTATATGACGGACTGACCCGTTTATTTGTAATAGTCTTTTAGCTGGCTGATTCATCATCGTGATGAATCCCTCTTTATTAATTGCTAAAATCCCTTCTTTCACTCCATGCAGCACTGCATTCTTTTCTTTATATAGTGCAGCAATTTCAAAAGGTTCTAACCCCATGGTATCTTTACGAATATTTTTTCCCAGAAGGATACTCCCAAAAAGAGAAACCAAAAATGCAAAAAGAGATACAAGAAGTACCTTGTTAAGATTATTCATAATTTGCTGATGGACATCTTCAAGCAAAAAACCTACAGAAACGATTCCGATCACTTCACCCTTTTTATTAAAAATAGGTGATTTCCCTCTTATTGAAGGCCCGAGTGAACCCTTAGCCTTAGACACATAATATTCCCCTTGCTTAATTGCCCTCTCGTTATCTCCACCTTTCATTTTCTTACCAATCATCGATGGTAAAGGATGCGAAAATCTTGTCCCCTCTTTGTTTCCGATGACAACAAACTCTGCACCGGTTTCATTCCGAATCTTCTCTGCTAAAGGCTGTATTGTTTTGGATGGATCACTTGTCTGAACCGAAGAAATAATCGTGGGTATAAATGAAACCGTTCTTGAAATTTCAAGCGCCATCCTGCCCCTGTTTTCCTCTATTTGTTTACTTTCCATATAACTGAAAAATACTGTTAACAAAATGATTAAAAATAACCCTAGTAATAGAACAAGCCCAAATATTTTTATCTGTAGCGATATGTTTTTGGATTTCAGGTGGCATACCTCCTTATTGAACTGCGTGGAATCGCACAAAATTCATTATATCCTTTTAAGGCTCAGATTTCTTTGTGGAAGTTGCCGTTAGTAAAAATAAAAAAAGTACCCCTACGAAAGAGGTACATTGAGTAATTTAAACTATTTTAAAGTTGTAGCCACTGTACTTTCGGGTGATGTTACTTTGTCATAAAAATCGACGAATTTATCACGGTCGGCACTGTCACGGTAAGCCATGGCCACACGTGGATGTTCATTCAGTACACCTGAAATCATATAAGGAATGATATAGCCCCACTCCCACTTTTCACGCATTTCAAGCATATGTTTCTCAATAACTCCAAGAACTGGTTTAATCTCGTAGCTTGATTTTTGGATGTAGCTAACGAGAAGTTCTGTATTACAGTTACCTGCTGCCCGGCCCATGCCATATACAGACGAATCCAAGTAGGTAACCCCATTTCTAAGTGCAGTTAAAGTATTGGCAAAGGCTAACTGCATATTGTTATGTGTATGGATTCCCAGTTGTTTGTTAGGGATCATCTCTTTGAATTTCTTTACTTGATGCTCAATATCTACTGGGTCTAGACTACCAAAAGAATCAACAATATAGACCACATCAACAGGGCTTTGCTTCACCAATTCAAACGCTTTAATCAGCTGTTGTTCAGGTACACTTGATAATGCCATAATGTTAAGGGAAGTTTCATAACCCAAATCATGGAACATCTGGACAAGTTCTAAGCCCTTATCCACTTCACGGATATAGCAAGCCACACGAATCATATCTAGAACACTTTGTTCACGAGGGAGAATATCGTTGGGATCTACACGCCCAATATCTACTAGAGCTGATAGCTTGGTGAACTTTTTCACAGGGATAATTTCCTTCAAGAAGTTATCATCAAGAAATCTCCATGGATTTGGCTCGGTCGCATTAAGAAGTTTAGGAGAATTTTTGTAACCAATCTCCATGTATTCAACACCTGAAGCACTAAGACCTTCATACAAGTCTTGAACAAATTCGACACTAAAGTCCCAATTGTTAACTAGCCCTCCATCTCGAATGGTACAGTCTAAAATTTTGCTACTTTGTTCCATAATCGTATTTCCCCCTGTATATTTCACTTTTTCAATATTATTTCACACTTTTATGCTTTTAAGCGCTAAAATTTCTTATTGTGTTTATATCACGGTTTGTCCAACGATGTCAACCTAATTTCCGAAAATTCGTAAAATCTTCGAATATATCAATATATTAGCCCTACTGTGATTTAAACATTTTCCCAGGATTTAATATACCAAGTGGATCAAATTGGTCTTTTATCATTTTCATTAGATGAATAGAACTAGCATGTTCTTTATATAGATAGTCAATTTTTCCAAGTCCAATTCCATGTTCGCCTGTAGCTGTTCCACCACATTCAATCGCAAATTCTACAATTTTTTGGTTAACGGTATGTGCCATATCTGACTCAACATGGTCCTTCGGATCAATCATAATTAATGCATGAAAGTTTCCATCTCCAACATGACCAACGATACCGCCAACCAATCCATAAGTTTCGAGTAACATACTTGCATGAGAAATGGCATCAGGCAGCTTGGATAATGGAACACACACGTCCGTACTCATATTTTTCTTCGCTGGATAACCATGTTTAAAGGCATATGCAAGGGTATGACGCGCCTCCCACAACTTCGCTTTTTTCAGAGAGTCTGTTTCGTATTCAAATTGACAACAACCTTCTAAATCTGCTAATTCTTTCGCAAATTTAACATCGGCCTTAATCCCTTCTTCATTTCCGTGGAACTCCATAAATAGTGTTGGCTGCTCAGGATATAAAGTTCCGTTATGTACATTTACTTGTTTCATAGAACGAGCATCAACAAGTTCAATTCGGGCTATGGGGATGCCCGCGGAGACCATAGCGTTCGCCGCATTAATCGCATGATCGACAGAAGGAAAGACAGCTCTGCATGCAAGTGTCGCTTCCGGAATTCCAAAAACTTTTAAAGTGATTTCAGTAAAAACTCCTAATGTTCCTTCTGAGCCAACAAATAAAGGTGTTAAATTATACCCTGAAGAAGATTTTGCTGCTAACCCGCCTAGGTTTACTATTTCCCCATTTGCTAAAACTACTTCAAGTCCTCTAACTACATCTTTCATGGCACCATATTTAACAGTGGTTGTACCTGAGGCATTCGTACTCGTCATCCCGCCAATCGTCGCGTCTGCACCAGGGTCAACTGGAAAGAAGAGACCATACTTTTTAAGTGCCTTATTTAATTGTTTACGAGTAACACCCGGTTGCACCTTTATAAGAAGGTCCTTTTCCCTAACTTCAATGATATGATTCATGAATTGAAAATCCATTGAGATTCCGCCTGAAACGGGGATTGGATGTCCTTCTAGGCTGGAACCGGCCCCAAAAGGGACAACTGGTATTTTATACTTATATGCTATTTTCATAATTTCTGAAATCTCTATTTTACTTTTAGGGAAAACCACGATATCTGGTTTTACAGGTTGATGATACGATTCATCCTTGCTATGATGTTCTAAAATGGTAGGATTTTCACTTATTTGTTCATCAGGCAGAAGGTCTCTCAGAGCTTTTTTCCATTCCAAAGATTATACATCCTCTCATCGTAAGTAATTATTAATTCATTATTACTCTATTATTATCTTTTTACAAATAATTCACACAATTCTCCGCAATGTTTTTCTATTATCCAAATAGACTATGAAAAAACAGTGTTATTTTATCTTATGTTTGCTGGTCTAATTGTTTGGAGGCGACCAACTAATATAAAGGTAAATGTTAACGAATAATTTGCTATTAGACTAGTTGAAAAAGGCATTGGATTTTAAAATCCCAATGCCTGAATGTTTCCTTCTTTCATTTTAAACTGCTTTAGATAAGCTAATGTCTTGTACTTCAGTAGTTTTTCCTTTTTTCAAGCTAATCATTGCGATAAAGGAGATACAGTAGAGTAGTGCGAGATATCCCATTGCTGCCGTAACATTAGCATGCTGCAAGATATATCCTACTAATATTGGAGATAATCCTCCTAATGCTCGTCCAAAGTTAAAGATTGTGTTGGTTGCTGTGCTTCGAATTTCTACTGAATAGAAACTGCTTATTAATGCCCCATAACCCGCAAACATACCATTCGAGAAGAACCCGACGATTGCACCCCCGATTAATAGACCCGCACTCCCTGACGCATAGGCATATAAAAAGACAGCGACTGCTGATGCGAATAAGAAGATTCCATATGAGCGTTTCATCCCAAAGCGATCGATAAAGTGTCCAAAGGTTAACATTCCTGCAATCATACCAGCCGCAGTGCTAATCGTCCAAAGGGCAGAGTTTGAAACCGACAAACCTTGGGATTGTTGCAGCATAGATGGAAGCCAAATCATCAAACCATTATATCCAGCAATTTGGACAGTTGCCATGATCGCTAGAGCAATCGTTGTTACTGAGGTTCTTGGCGTCGCAAACAATTGCTTTAATTTCCATTCTCTGGGCACAAGTTGTTTTTTATTCTGGGTTTTCAACCATTCAGGTGATTCATCCAATTTCTTTCTTACGATAAAGGCGAAGATAACCGGAACCAATCCGGTGAAAAACAATCCCCTCCAGCCCCATGAAGGAAGGATGATTGCACTAAGAAGAGCAGCAAGAATCACACCGTATTGAGCACCAACGCTGACATAAGAAGAAGCTCGTCCTTGTTTATTTTTTGGCCACGCTTCCGCTACAAGCGCCATACCGATCCCGTATTCCCCTCCTGCACCTAAGCCGGCAATAAATCGAAAGATGTAAACTTGTTCAATATTTTCGGCTAAGCCGGTTAATGCGGTCCCGATAGCAAATAGTAGAATTGTGTAAGTAAAGATTTTAACTCTCCCAAATTTATCTGCTAATATACCGAAAATGACTCCCCCAGCTAGCATTCCTAGATTTGTAATTGAAGAAATGAGACCGCCTGCCACCATGTCAATATGAAACTGAGCAATAATCATTGACATGGCAAAGGAGATGAACATGATATCCATGCCCTCTAATGTTAACCCTGCAACTGATGCGACTACTGTTTTTCTGCGATAATCCATTTCTGTCGTTCTCCTTTCAAGCCTCTCTGGACTATGATTAAAAGATAGTTGGCAAAAATAAAATGCCCTTTCATCCAAAGGACAAAAGGGCATTCATATACGTAACAAAGTATACATGAATTTTACTTTTGCCTTTTTGGCCTCTCTGGACCAATTTAAAGGAATTTAATTTCAACTAATAGTATCACGATAATTTTCATGTGACAATAAGAAATAACTAGTATTTTCTTTTGGAAAGAAGGTCATCACATTATTCACTTCTATTAAATGATTCACTGAGATTCTTTAACGTGTAAAGTCTGCCAGTTAACAGAAATAATTCATCGTAACTATTTTTTACGTATTCCTCAATAATTTTGAGCCCTTCTTTAAATTGATCCACTAAATAATACGTATACTTTTCATCCCAATCAAACTTATTAATTCTAAACAATTCATCTGAAAGGATCTGAAACTTATACTCTTCTATAAGAAGTTTTATTTGAAACAATTTGTCTGGTGTAAACCTGTTGCTGTTTTTATTGATATGACTTTTTTGAACATATGTTATAAATCCATTAATATTTTCAGCAAGCAAATTCGCCTTTTGCATCTCAAACTTCATAACGGACACTCCTCACTATCGAAAAAACATTATTATGAAGAGTGTATGTTTTGAGACATCAGTCTGACACCCTTTTTCTTTTTAAATGAATATAAAATGAATAAAAGAATGAACCAAACAGGTGTTAATAATAAAGCGGTACGAGTTGCTTCGGCAAATAGCATAATAATAAGAATGAGTGCAAATATCGTTAGGACGACATAATTGATAAACGGTGCGAACGGTGCTTTAAAAATCGACTTTTCATGTAAATCAGGACGTGATTTCCGGTAGCGCAAATGACAAATTAATATGATGCTCCAAACCCAAATAAAACAAATCGCACTGATCGTTGTCACGATACCAAAGGCTTGTTCTGGAATCAGTTTACTTAAAAGAGCACCGGCTGATAGAACAAGTGTGGAAATAAATAATGCGTTACTTGGTACATGGTTTTTATTTAATTTAGCGAATTTAGCAGGTCCCTGTTTATGACCACTTAAATTAAACAAAATTCGGCTGGTTGAAAATAATCCGCTGTTACACGCTGATGCCGCTGATGTTAAGACAACAAAATTGATAATTCCTGCTGCAATTGGAATTCCTACTAAGCTAAACGTCTTAACAAATGGACTATTAGCTGCATTCAGTTCAGTCCAAGGATTGATACATAAAAGAATGAAAAGGGCTCCCACATAGAAAAATAGAATTCGCAACGGGATTTTATTAATGGCAGATGGAATATTTCTTCGAGGATTAGATGTTTCCGCTGCGGAGACACCTACTAATTCAACACCTACAAATGCAAAAACAACCATTTGAAAAGACAAAAAGAAACCTGATATCCCATTTGGAAAAAGACCACCGTGTCCCCAGAGATTCTTGATTGAAACTGTTCCCGAATCGGTTTGAAATCCAATAACCAATAAAATGATTCCTATTACGATTAAAGCTAGAATGGTAATTACTTTGATGATTGCAAACCAAAACTCTAACTCTCCAAATAGCTTTACGGTTAGTAAATTTAATCCCAATAATACAATTAAGCAGATTAAAGCAGGTATCCATTGCGGAATATCGAACCAATATTGCACATATACCCCCACAGCAATAATATCAGCCATGGCGGTCATGATCCAACAAAACCAATACGTCCATCCTGTCACATAACCAGCCCACGGTCCAATGTACTCTTCCGCAAAATCCGTGAATGATTGATAGCCCGCATTCGATAATAGCAGTTCCCCAAGTGCCCTCATCACAAAAAAACAAGCAATACCGACGATTAAATAAGCAAATATGATAGATGGACCTGCTAACTGGATCGCTCTTCCTGAACCAAGAAATAAACCTGTACCAATCGTACCGCCAATCGCAATGAGTTGTACATGACGATCTTTTAAATCTCGTTTTAATTCTTGCTGTGCCATTTTCATTTCCTCCTTATTTTTGTAAAGTTCAAGTTGTGAATTGATGAGCAAAAGGTTAAAAACCATAAAAAAAGAGACTGGATCAGCTCCAATCTCATGGTCAAAAGAATAACAAATAATATTTATTACTCTTTTATTAGAATAACAAATAAAATATGTACTCTTCTGTCCTTTTGCCTGAGATTGTGAACCCTTCGGCGCCGCAGATTTCTGCGGTCTCTCCAGAAGCTGCTCCTGCTATAGTTTGACCCATAACAATCATAGCTTGCTTATTATTTAATTTTGAATAGAAGAACCAAAGGTTCAAATCCCCGCTAAAAATTATTCAACCATCATCAAATCTTAAATTTTACATTATTGTTAAATAATTTTTAATTTTAGTAGTATTCAATCACTTTGTCAATACATATTTTCAGGGCCTAGATTGGAGAACAAAAAATAAACCCACCTCATTCGTGAAGGGGTTCATTTTTTTCTTAATCTCCTAGGACCAAAAAATATTGAATATGATTGGCTGAGATGGGGGTGACCGCCATAATGCGATAACCGATACTTAGTAATTGTGACAACGTTTCTGCACAATTTTGCCGTGGCGGCTCAATTGGAGCATGGTAACTTTTATAAAGATTTATGAATTGATTATGGTTTGTACAGTGGAGCAAGATCACATGTCTACCGGTCCATGCTTGACCAATCATTGTTTGGGGTTGACCTTGAATTTCCCTTTTACTTCTCATAATGAACACCCTCGTGGATTGATACTATAGATTATGGAAAAAACCTTGTACAATGTTCTTACCATTTCTAACACAAAACGATAATTCTATAAGGTGTGGTTTGGGCGGGGATACTTTTGGTGGCTGGTCCATAAATGACAATAAGATCCCTGTTCGCGGGGTTTCTTGTAAAGGGTTGCCCATTTGTTAAAAGTATTTGGGTATATGGAGATATATTTAATCGTAACCGTCCATCACTACTCTCCAATTCACTATTAAAGTAATCAACTTTTACATTCTGATATGGGCTATCTTTAACCATGACAAGCGCTGGATATTGTGGAGGGTAAATAAGAATAGCAGGTGCATTTCCGTCATAATAACCAGTCACGCGATCTCCTATAGCCACAATTGCATGGTCAACAAAATAAGTCGTGGATGACACCACGAAATTCACAATTGCTCCCGTGCCATTTTCTACAGATATTAATTTATTACAGCCTTCTCCTGTACCATGTTGACCTACAAGGTCAGTAATCATGGTGACAGTTCCATGAAACGAAAAAAATTTTGTCATCCATTTACCTCCTATGCTGATAAAAAATGCAGCTCGACACTAGTACGTACTGCTTAACTTTGTTCCAAAAATCTCTGTTGCCAATGATGTGGATATAAATTGAGTTCCATTCCATGTTAAAAGGTTTTCGACATAACCTAATGTATCCGCATTAGACGTACCAATAATCCGTTGAAGAACAAGTAAATCATAATTTATTCCTTTTCCATTTGTAACAATGGGATATAACGCTGTTGCTGCAAGAACCTCGCCCTGAACTGGCTGTTTTAATTTTCCATTTTCATCATAGAGCTCAGATAGATAATCATAACCTTTGTAACTAATGTCTAGGGTGAAAAGCAAATCTAACGAAGGGCTTCCCACAGTCACTTTATAAAAATCCTCATAATTGACTTTGAATCTATAACTTTTATTATATATTTCAACATCAAACAATAGCATAGGGATATTATTTCTATAGGAGTAAATATAGAAAATACCGTATCCTCCGCTTCCCCCCGTTTCAATACTTACCAAAATATCCAATATATTATCATTAGAAAAATCCCCGAGAAAAAGCTGAGCATTGTATCCAGCATTATTTTGAAGATTAATAGATGAAATCCGTTTCGAACGCCCGTCTTGAATGACTAGTGTAATTTGATCAGCGAAGACTTCAGTTTCACCGTTTTTTCTTCCATATAAATAGACGTAATCTGCTATACCGTCACCTGTAACATCACCTTTCCTCATGCCAAGCAACATAAAGTTTCCAGGATAAGTATCATTAACAAAGGTTTGTTCTTGAAATTGCCTGTACAAATAGATCCCCCCTTCAAACATTTGTATGACTTGATTTACCATATGCAGGTAAATGCCTAGATGACACCGTTTTTAGGTCTGGAAGGAGTTTTGCTGAAAAATAAATACACTTATACGAAAGTACAAGTTGATAGGTAAATAACTAATGAATAAATAAGCTTATGACAAATCCAATCGTTTACATGCTTTTAATAAGGCAACAGAAACTCAAAAGAGAGCGGATACTTTCCCCCTCTCTTTTGTTGATGCTTAGTTTTCATTATTTTAGTCTAGGTTTAGCAGGATCACAGTTGGGTGGATCAAGTTTTGTCGATTCTGCTAACTTCATTAGATAATAACATTCTTCACGGTACATATGATCCGCCATTAAGGGGGCAAAGGTACCTAATGCTTGCTTACTTAGTCTAAGTTCTTCTATTTCCTGTAGAAAGTTTTGAAATAACTTAATTTCTAATTGACTGTCTAAGTTCATTTTATCCAAAGCAGGAAAAGAAGCTAAATTGGTTCTTAAATACCCTGCAAGTTCCACGGATTTTAAGTAGAAATTCTCAAAATTCTTCAAATATGAATTGCTTTTTTCTCTAAGTTTTTTTTCAACACCATCTAAATTGGTGGATATTGCTTCTGCATGCCCTGCCGCATCCAATAACCATAATAGGTGATGGTGGAGCTCGTGATACACAGGCGGGACTTCCCCAGCCTTTAAGTGCTCTAAAATTCTTAAATACTCCTCTAATTCATTTACCATATGATTTATAAAGGTAGGCGAAAGGTGAATTTTTATTTTTCCAATCAGATGTTTTCTTAATAATTCCAATTTAAATTCTCTTAATTTTATAACTTCGGATTCAGCTTCCCTGGATAATGTCCATAAATTTGCGGATTTCGTACGCTCAAGTAATGTGTCAAATTCTCTTATAAACGTTAAAGCCGTTTCAATTTCCTCTGTTTGAACGGGGGCTAACGATTCGTATATAAACCTTGAATGATCACCTAATATTTGGAGCCAGAATCGGTGTTCGAATCTAGCAGTTTTCTCAAAGACATCATTCATGTTTATTCCTCCCAAATAGTAATCCACACGCTATATTGATGTTATTCTTCTAACTTGCTTCTTATGAACAAAGTTAGGAAAAATAATTATGCATAACCTTGCCGCGAATGTGGATAAACATCTTCTTGAAGGACATGCATATGATTAGTAAGTAAAAAGGAGACCTATGTTTATTGACATTGGTCTCCCTTTAGTTTCATAATTTATTTGTTTATTATTTTATGTCCTTCAGTAAATCCTCATAAATTTCGTTATATTCCTTAGCAGATTGCAACCAACTGTAATCTTGACCCATTGCCTTTTTTACTAAGTTAGTCCAATATTCTTTTTGATGATAAAAATAAATGGCTCTTTTAATGGTATGGAGCATATCATGGGCGTTGAAATTCTTAAAAGTGAAGCCGTTACCATTACCAGTAAATTCATTAAAAGAATGGACGGTATCATTTAAGCCACCGGTTTCTCTGACAATGGGGATTGTTCCGTACTGTAAGGCAATAAGCTGTCCTAATCCACAGGGTTCAAACTGTGAAGGCATTAAAAATAAATCAGCCCCCGCATAAATTTGATGTGCCAGCGTTTCATTAAAGCCCAAGTATACTCGTACTTTATCCGGATACTTATGTGCCATTTGCTTTAAGAAGTTTTCATATGTAGGGTCTCCTGAACCAAGCACTATGAATTGGATATCTTCCTGAATCATAGTTTGAAATACATGGAGTACTAAATCCAAGCCTTTTTGACTTGTTAAGCGTGTGACCATGGCAATGATTGGCGTACTTTCTTTTTCTGGCAGCCCAAAATATTGCTGTAATTCTTGTTTATTTTCCACTTTGCCTTCTAGGGATTCGAGGTCATAAGGTAGAGCAATATCACGATCTATTTTAGGATTATAGGCTGTATCATCAATTCCATTTACAATTCCAATTAGCTTATGACTATATTTTCGTAATAACCCATCAAGTCTTTCCCCAAAATATGGATTTTGAATTTCCTCTTTATATGTTGGGCTGACAGTGGTTACAATATCAGATGCAATAATGCCACCTTTCATAAAGCTAATATTCCCATAAAATTCAAGTTGTTCACTATTAAAATATTGATGGCCTAATCCTAGCTGCTCACTCATCACCTCATATGGAAAAATCCCTTGAAATTGTAAATTGTGAATCGTAAAGACTGTTTTAATATCCTTATACATTGGTATATGACGATAATTAGCATCTAATACAAAATTTACCATTCCCGTATGCCAATCATGGCAATGGATCACATCTGGAATAAAATCGAGATGCGGAATACACTCTAGAACGGCCTTAGAGAAAAATGAGAATCGTTCACCATCATCATAATGACCATATAAGGAATCTCGAAAAAAATAATATTCGTTATCAATCAGATGATAGGTTATTCCATCATGCTCAGCAGTTAGGATACCGCAGTATTGACTGCGAAATCCTACCTGTACATTTATCGCTTGTTGAAAATGAAATAAATTTTTAAGTTTCTCAGGAATTAAACTGTAATTTGGTAAAATAACACGTACTTCAGTCCCTAACTTTTTTAACGCCTTAGGAAGTGCACCCGCTACATCCGCAAGGCCCCCTGTTTTGACAAACGGAACACACTCTGATACTGCAAATAAAACTTTCACGTATTCTCAACGCCCCTTTTGGACTTTCCCTTTTTCTACTAGGTAGGGTTTCTCTCTCGTACCTACCAATTGTACACCATTATCAATCTTGACATCCTTATCCAAAATTACACTATCTAGAATACAATTCTCTCCTATTTGACACTTCTGCATAATAATAGAATTACGAATCACAGCTCCTTTTCCAACTTTAACCGAACGGAAAAGAATACTATTATCTATTTCTCCTTGAATAATACAACCATTTGCAATCATCGAGTTCGTAACCTTTGCAGCATTTTTATATTGTGTTGGCGGCTCATCCTTTACCTTCGTAAAGATTGGCTCATTCTTAGTAAAAACCTGCTTCCATACGGTTGGCTGCAGCAAATCTAAACTATTTTGATAGTAGCTTTGGAGAGAGTCAATTGTGGTAATATAGCCAGCCCATTCATACATATTAATTTTAAATTTATGACGTTTATCATGTATAACATCAAAAATCGTGTAATATCCTTGATTTTTGTATTGTTCAAACAGAGAGAGTAATAAATTCTTATCCAAAATGTAAGTTTGCAGCGATTGTCCATTATGAAAAACCTCAGTAATATCTGCTTCATTTTCGATATGGTGATCTAATATTTTACAAAAATCAATAGACCCGATTGTATTGCAATTCGTAATTACTACGTATTTTTGTTTACTTCGTAAAAAATAAGTAATATTTTTCGCAAAATGGGCAAAGGAACCAAATCGCTCGATTCTGGAAGTGCCCTCAGGAGAAAAGACAAACAGACCATCACGCTTTCTGTCCAAGTCCCATTGTTTACCGGATCCTAAATGATCTATCAGTGAACGGACTTCTTTTCCCGTAAAAATAGCTACATTCGTAATGCCTGAGTTCACCATATTTGATAACATAAAATCGACTAATCGATATCGGCCGGCAAAGGGAAGTGATGCGAGAGACCGATGAGCAGTTAGGTTTTTAAACGTGTCAAATTCATTAGTTGCATTAATAATTCCAAGCATTGAGCACGGCATAGAATCGCCCTTCCTTTTCTGAATTTTTAACTAATCTTCCTCCGCATACAATATGACGGCATCACTGTTCTTTGAATGGCGAATTACGGCATTGTCCTCCACTTTCATTCCTGGAGCGATAATAGCGCGCTCAATTACCGCATTTTTCCCGACTCGGGCATCTGGCATGATCACAGAGTCATGGATGACACTTCCTTCTTCCACTGTAACTCCTTGGAACAAAACGGAATGCTTAATTGTCCCTTCTACAATACAGCCTTCATTTATTAATGATTCTTCGATGTGAGCAGTCGGTGCGATATATTGTGGCGGATGGTTTGGATTAACCGAGTAGACTCTCCAATTCCGGTCATAAAGATCCAAGTTCGTTTCCTCTTTTAATAAGTCCATATTCGCCTCCCACAGGCTGCCTACAGTCCCAACATCCTTCCAGTAACCTTTGAATGGATAAGCCACAACTTTTTTCTTTTCTTCGAGTAGTAGTGGAATTATATCCTTGCCAAAATCATTGGATGATTCAGGGTTTTTATCATCCATTTCTAAAAAGGTTTTTAAAACCGGCCATTTAAAAATGTATATTCCCATCGATGCTAAGTTACTTTTTGGATCTTTCGGTTTTTCCTCAAACTCAATAATGTCTAAATCCACATTTGTATTCATAATCCCAAAACGGCTTGCTTCCTCCCAAGGCACCTCAATGACAGAGATGGAAACATCTGCCTCCTTATCAATATGATAATCGAGCATTTTAGAATAATCCATTTTATAAATATGGTCTCCAGACAGAATGAGGACGTATTCTGGATTGTATTGTTTTAAATAATTTATATTCTGATAAATCGCGTTCGCCGTACCTTTATACCACCTAAGACCTGCCGTCTCCGAATAGGGAGGCAAAACGGTAACGCCGCCACTAATTCTATCTAAATCCCAGGCGTTTCCAATTCCAATATAAGTATGCAATACAAGGGGCAGATACTGAGTCAATACTCCAACCGTATCAATTCCTGAGTTTGTGCAGTTACTTAATGGAAAGTCAATAATTCGATATTTCCCTCCAAATGAAACCGCCGGCTTTGCTTTATCTCTTGTTAGTGCACTCAATCGGCTACCTTGACCGCCTGCTAGCAGCATGGCTACGCACTGTTTTTTCTTTCCCATATCTTTTACTCCCCTTTCTTGTTTTCACTGGTCGTAAGATGGATATACCGAAAGGCGGGATCGTCATTTCTAGATGACTTGTCTGGTTATGAAACGCTTTATCAACGGATTTGATCTTCTTTTTATTTATTTGCCCAGAGCCACCAAAGGAAACCGCATCACTATTAAAAATTTCATGGTAATAGGTGTAGGATGGAACCCCAACTTTAAAGTTTTCATATACGATTTCGGTAAAATTACAAACGATAATAAGAAGATCACTTTGATTTTTTCCTTTTCTTATAAAAGAGAAAATACTTTGATCTTTGTTATTAGCATCAATCCACTCAAATCCTTCATTTGAATGATCTAGCTCCCACAATGCTTTCGTACGTTTGTAGAACTGCATCAATTCTTTAAAGTAATGATGTAAAACGCGGTGCATCTCAAATTCGTGTAATTCCCAATCTAAATCCTCTAAATCCTTCCATTCATCAAACTGACCAAATTCTCCACCCATAAATAGGAGCTTTTTACCTGGGTGTGCCATTAGAAACCCATATAATAAGCGTAGCTGGGCAAATTTCCGCCAATAATCGCCCGGCATTTTATTTAAAAGTGATTTTTTACCGTGTACAACTTCATCATGTGAGAATGGTAGGACAAAGTTTTCAGAGTAAGCATACATAATAGAGAAAGTTACTTTATCATGCAAATACTTTCTATCCCGAGGTTCCGCCTCCATATATTTCAAAATATCATTCATCCAACCCATATTCCATTTATAGTTAAAGCCTAAACCCCCTTCATAAGTAGGTCCTGTAACAAGCGGCCAATCTGTCGAATCTTCTGCAATCATTAAGACTGTTGGATCGGTCTCAAAAACCACTTTATTCAGATTTCGTAAGAAGGAAACTGCATATTCATTTTTTTGAAAAATCCCCCCTGCATTCCAGTACAGCATATTGGCAACCGCATCCACACGAAATCCATCAACGTGGTAGTATTTCATCCAGAATAAGGCGTTAGAAATTAAAAAGCTTTTTACTTCACCTTTCCCCAAATCAAAATTTGCTGTTCCCCACACCTCATTCTCTCGGACAAATACATCTTTATATTCATAGACAGGCCGACCATCAAACATATATAAACCATGGGCATCCTTACAGAAATGTCCAGGAACCCAATCAAGAATAACACCGATACCGTTTTGATGGCATTGGTCGATAAAATACATTAAATCTTGTGGACTGCCATATCGACTTGTCGAAGAAAAGTATCCTGTTCCTTGATATCCCCATGAACGATCATACGGATGTTCAACGAGCGGCATCATTTCAATATGTGTAAAATGATGCTCAAGCACGTATGGAATCAGTTCATCAGCTAACTCTCTATATGTATAAAATGTTTCCTTATCCTTTTTCCTCCAAGAACCTAAATGAACCTCGTAAATGGCAAGTGGTTCTTCGTAAACACTTTTCTTTCTTTTATTTTCGAACCATTTTTGATCCTTCCAATTATATCCTTCAATATTATAAATAACAGAAGCAGTATGAGGCCTGAGCTCTGAATAAAATGCATAGGGATCTGCTTTTAAGAACGTATTTCCGGCGGCTGTATAAATTTGATACTTATAGATTTCATCTTCTAGGAGGCCTGGTATAAATATGGACCATATTCCTTCGTTATTGAGCTTAGACATTCCATGATTGCTGCCATCCCATTTATTGAAGTTTCCGACCACTTTAACTTCAATAGCATGAGGAGCCCAAACAGAGAAGCGAGTACCCTTTACCCCTTTTTGCGTTTCAAGATGAGCACCAAATACTTTGTAGCTTTCATACAAACTTCCTTCATGAAAAAGGTGTACTTCATAATCTGTAGGATTTGTTACATTCACATTTTCACCTCTTTCTTTCAATGTTTTGGCTCTTTTGTAGTTTTTCATAAATGAAGTGTTTAATGCATAACAAATAGAGTTTGCAAGAAGATGAAAACGACTCCGAAAAATCAGAGTCGCCTATATTAATTATCAGTATTTTTCAAGAAATAATTTATTACTTTTCTATACCGCCAAATATCTTTAGTATCAACTGGGAATTCCTTTATATCCCAATACGTTTGGTATTTCCTATGTGCAGTCAGTGTACCATCAGGATATTGCATAAACGTAAGTACTCCATTATTTTCTTCATCTTCTATGGCGATGTAGTGTTTAGAACCATCCCAGCTCGCCAAATCACCAAATCTCTCACAAAACTGCTCCACATTCGCTTTGCTTCGAATAATCATAACATTCCCTCCCGCCTCATTTTAATTTGATAGTATTATAACATACTAGAATGGTATTGCATTATTACAAGAGTTATAAAAGTCATAAAAATTCGCAATATTCATTAGATTTAATCATAGAAATAGTACAGAAGTATTAATTCGTTCCGTTCAAGCTCCTGGAGGGGAAATGAGCATGGTATTGGCAAGTAAACAGACATAATCAATTCGAACGATTGATTAATGAGGTAATTGAAATGATGAAAACCCTGCCATATTAATACTAACAATAAAAAAATCCCAAGCTAGATAGAATTTGTATATCTACCGCTTAGGGATTTTCTATTATATCAAAATCGTCTTCTTCGATTACGCAAGAACGCTGGAATATCTAGAGATTCTTCTGGCTGTTCTGGGTGTCTGTCATAATCTTGCATTGGTTCACTTCGGTGGATTGGATTACGTTGTACTCGTTGCTCCCTTTGATATGGATTGGGTATTTCTTCAATTGACGGCTGGGTAGCTGTTGGAATTATTATATCTTCTTTCTCAGTGAAACCAGTGGCAATAACCGTCACAATAATTTCTTCAACTAAGTTCTCGTTTATAACTGAACCAAAAATCATATTTAATTCTTCATGAGAAGCAGAAGCAACGATATCTGCTGCCTCCTGTACTTCAAACAGACTTAAATTATTCCCCCCAGTTATGTTCATGATTACACCATGAGCACCATTAATCGAAGTTTCAAGTAATGGACTATTTAAAGCTTTCTGTGCAGCCTCAACAGCACGATCTTTACCTTTGGCAATCCCAATTCCCATTAACGCAGTTCCCTTATGGGACATAACCGTCTTCACGTCAGCAAAATCTAGATTGATTAAACCTGGTACAGCAATTAAATCGGAAATTCCTTGAACACCTTGTCGTAGTACATTATCCGCTTCACGGAAAGCTTCAATCATCGGTGTCTTTTTATCTACTATCTCTAATAAGCGATCGTTAGGAATAATAATCAAGGTGTCTACCGCTTCCCTCATACCGCTAATTCCATTTTCTGCGTTCGTTGCACGCTTTTTGCCTTCAAATTTAAACGGACGTGTTACAACCCCAATTGTCAGCGCACCAAGATTTCGGGCAATTTCAGCAATGGCAGGCGCTGCGCCTGTTCCTGTTCCACCGCCCATTCCTGCTGTAACAAAAACCATATCTGCGCCTTCCAACACTTCCTTGATTTGCTGTTTACTTTCTTCCACAGCTCTTCTGCCTATTTCCGGATTTGCTCCTGCTCCCAAACCCCTTGTCAATGCTGTACCGATTTGCATTGTGACGGCTGCCTTAGATTGATGAAGAGCTTGTGCATCGGTATTAACGGCAATAAATTCTACACCCTCAACGCCTTCTTCAATCATACGATTCACGGCGTTATTTCCCCCGCCGCCTACACCGATGACTTTAATCGTGGCGAGTTGGTCCATAGATGTATCAAATTCTAACATGTTCATTTCTCCTCTATAGTAATTTAGGTGGCAGGATTTTTCCTGATGCTTTCCAATAATCGCAGACCAAAAATTTTTTTCCAGATCGAAAAAAAGGCGGCATTTTTGATTTAGTTGTAGTCTACTTAACTATAAATATATTGTCCAGTTAAGATACACCTATTTATCTGATAAAAAAATAGTAAAAAAAACTCACCTTCAATTACTGAAACTGTCTTCTCTTTTTTATTATTTGGCTGTGTTAAACATGTCTGTTGATTTCCGTTCCAGGCACAAGCGGTTCGCGGGCGTGCCGGGGAGCCNNCCCGCAGGAGTCTTCGTGCCTGAAACGAAGGTCAACAGAGTGTTAATATCAACATTAATCTTTAACACAGCCTATTATTTAAAAGTAAAAAAAGGGAAACCAGTGTGGTTTATTCACATTGGTTTCCCTTTTATTCATACCTTTAAGCGATTATTATAATGAGCAAGTCTGTCTAAATCCGCAGTCATTCTACGACACCTAATATAGTCCTTTTTACGGCGTTTTTCGACTCTCATTCTCACTGTATGATTTCTACTGTAGTCTTCATAACCTACTCCATGGGCACTACGCATCGCTTTTTCCATTTCGCTCGTATAACTTAATTGTAAATGATTAATAACAAAATCATTCCTTTCAGTTTTTTTCACTTGGCGAATTGTTCTTTAATGTAGGTTTCATCTTATCATTGAATGCTGGGTCACACAAAGTCGAAAAAACGGTGTATTTTGCTGTATTAAGGAATGTCATCCAAACTCGAGAATATATCTCAGACATTCTAACTTTTTTAGCCAAATCCTTCCATATAATGCTTAACCTATAATTCCCATTGCTGATCATCAGTGACTGAGTTGACCATTAAATAAAGAAAACATCTATATAGTTCAGAAGATTGATTTTCTAACAAATAAAAGGAAATTTTCAATGATTTATAGAAATGTTAAATTGGAGGTGCAGTGTTATGACGATCATATATACACCTAGTGACGTACAGGAATTGCTTGGAATTGATGCAATTACATTACGGAAGTATGCTACCCACTTGGAAGGTCATGGGTATCTCGTTCAGCGTAATAGTAGAGGACATAGAACATATTTTGATAAGGATATTCTCACCCTCCGCAAAATAATCGAATTCACTAAACAAGAGGGTATGACGATGGACCGTTCTGTCGAAGCAGTAATGGCATTGGCCAATGAAGAAAATAACCTGGTTACTGAAGAAAATAATTCGGTAACCTTTAAGGAAGTAGTGCCCTTACAGACAATTAATGATGGCGATGCTGAGCAGAATACTAATACTAATGAGCTATTGAATCGTGTAGAACATTTGGAGGAAATAAACGTAGAATTAATCAAACTTTTGAAGGAGAAGGCAGTACGGGAAGCTAAGCAAGAAGAGAAAATTAATCAAATATGGAAGTATGTAGACCGGATGGAGCACCAGGAGAAGGAACGCGGGCTAATGATTGATGAAGAAACAAGAAAGCAAATCGCAGCCGCAGAGCAAAAGAAATGGTGGCAGTGGTGGAAATGAGAAGAGCCGTGCTAAAGATAAGCATGGCTTCTTTTTACAAGCATATGTCAGCAATGAAAAATTTTTTCATCTCGGGCATTAGTCGCCTCCACTTGTTACCGGTGTTTGTTGATTTCTTGTTTGCACTAGCCGGCTCCTGCATTTTGACCTTCCCACCTGGCTCATACACAGTCACTACACTTATAAAAATAACAACAATCCCCCAAATTAATCCTTTACTACCTAATACCTTTTTCCTTGATTCAAGAGCTAATGGTATGATGATAATACCGAACGGCTGATACTCTCATTTGCATACAATCCTTTGTAAAAATCATTTAATCCTATCAATAGCGAAATGAAAAATTTGAACAAGTACGCACTTCTTCATTACATAGTGAAAAAAACTATACTGTAAAATTTATTTAGTTTCCCCTACCTTATTTTATTAGGAAAAAATTATCTTTTCTTTTCCATACTAAAAAGAAGAATTACTATTATACTTTTTCTAAAGTGAACAAGGCACTACAAAATACTAAAAATAATTATTAAATTATCATGAAATTAGGTTGACCCCCCTTGGTCGGAGTCAACCTTAGATTACCAGTTAAAATTTATCTAATCGACTCTTGACTTACTAAAGGTTTCAACCCAGCTGTTTCCATATAATCTTTTCCCCAGTTATACATAGCATCGAGAATCGGCATCAAGCTTCTCCCTTGTTCAGTAAGGGAGTATTCTACTTTTGGAGGAACCACGGGATAGACTTCGCGTTTTACAATCAAGTCTTCTTCCAGTTCTCGCAATTGATTAACTAGCATTCTCTGTGTGATCCCTGGCATAAGAGCTTTCAGTTCACCAAATCGCTTCGTTCCCTCTTTGCCTAGATGCCATAATATAAGCATCTTCCATTTACCACCGATAACGGAAAGAGTTAATTCTTTTTCACAATTAAACATCTTATCCTGCATTCGTGACATTTCACTTCACCTCCATATTTATTATAACTCACAGTATACTTTTTTCACTATATAAAATAAAAGTATGTACTTGTAATATACTTCCATACATTATATATTAGCAGTGAATACAGAATTCTATTCTGCTGCTCAAGAAAGGAGTTAAAAAAAATGGAACAATTTAAAGCATTGATGATTGATAAAAATGAAAACGATTTTTCTGTTCAAGTCAAAAATATTACCTTAAATGAGTTACCTCAAGGTGATGTTTTAATCAAAGTTGTTTATTCTGCTATTAACTATAAAGATGGTTTAGCAAGTATTCCGAATGGGAAAATCATTACAACCTATCCCTTTATTCCAGGTATTGATTTAGCAGGGGTAGTCGTATCCTCTCAAGACCCACGTTTCCGTGAAGGGGACGAAGTCATTGCAACAAGCTATGAAATTGGTGTTTCCCATTATGGTGGTTATAGTGAATTTGCCCGAATTCCTGGTGATTGGATTGTCCAATTACCCAAAAATTTAACGTTGAAAGAATCAATGATTTTGGGGACAGCAGGTATTACTGCAGCCCTCTCCATTCAAAGGTTAGAAGATAACGGTTTAACACCAGAAAAAGGCAAAGTTCTTGTTACAGGAGCAACTGGCGGCGTAGGTAGTTTAGCTGTTTCCATGCTTTCAAAAAGAGGATACGAAGTAGTCGCTAGTACTGGTAAATTTTCTGAGCATACTTTTTTACATAAGATCGGTGCAAAAGAGATTATTTCTCGTGAAGATGTCTTTAACGGTAAAATCAAGCCCCTTGATAAACAAATATGGGCTGCGGCGGTTGATCCAGTAGGGGGGGAGACACTTGCATCCATCTTAAGTAAAATCCAATACAATGGTTCTGTTGCGGTCAGTGGTTTAACTGGTGGAGGAAGCATTCCTACCTCCGTGTTTCCGTTTATTTTACGTGGCATAAACCTTCTCGGTATTGATTCTGTTTATTGTCCAATGGATGTTCGGCAAGAACTATGGAATCGCATGACAACCGATTTAAAACCTTCTACTCTTTCTGAAATTATACAGAAAGAAATTACACTTAAAGAATTACCTCAAAACTTGCCTACTATTTTAAAAGGACAAGCAAGAGGTAGAATCATTGTAAAGATATAAAAAAAATAAGAGAAGAGAGGGACTCAAATTCTCTCTCTTATGTTCTTACCTACTTAACATGACCACATTTTTTCTTGATCTAAAGTGATCACCAAGTCAGTCACTCCAACAAACAACCCATTTTCAACGACTCCCGGTATCATGTTAAGCATTCGTTCTAACATTTCAGGCTGAACGTGCTCAGGAATTTGGCAGTCAAAAATATAGTTCCCATGATCTAATTCTTTGCCAAACTTTCGTGATCATTGGCAGAGGGAGGTTGTTCCATCCATCCCTTTTCTATTAATAGATTTATACTTATTCCATCTTCAGCAATTAAGGCAACTTCGTTAATCATTCGTGCGTAATCTGCCGTTAAGTCTCTTCTTTGTCCCATTGAATCTCGTACCTCTTTAGATTAACAAACTTGACTGAATCCTAACTCCAATACCATTTTCACCATTGTTTTCTGCATTTCAAGATGCACACCACTGATTTTAATTGCGTTAATAGGTCTACGTTTCCCGAACCAACCAGTTAAATAATTTTGCTTCCTAACAAAATCAATCTTTTGTTGAAAACTTATTTCTATTTTAGTTAGAACCGCTGCTTGGCAGGGTGATAAGCTTCAATTCAACATCCATTTAGGCCATTATACTAAGTGGGCTCCACCATCAATAAGAACAGCCGTACCAGTAGTAAAACCATTTTTAGCAAGGTATACATAGGTTTCAGCTATGTCTTCCGGCTTTGCAATCCGGCCAACAGGGAGCTGTTGTGCAATGCCGTTGAACAGTGCTTGCCTCTGATCATCTGGCATTCCTGCATAGATTGGAGTGTCTACGATTCCAGGTGAAACCACGTTTACCCTAATAGGGGCTAGGTCTACGGAAAGTCCTCGAACCAATCCTTCAATGGCTGAATTGATTGCCGCTAACGTAGTAGCGCCTTGAGGAGGACGAACGCCATATACACCAGAGGTTAAGGTGATTGAGCTCTCATTGTTTAAATATGGAAGTGCTGAGCGGACGGTAATATATTGCCCCCAGAACTTACTATCAAACGCCTCTTTAGCACTTGCCACAGGCAATTCGCTAAAGTGCCCCATTGCGCCTTCTCCTGCTGTTACCACAAGGTGGTCAAATTTTCCAACCTTGCTGAAAAATTCTGCTACTTTTTCTTCGCTTCGAAAATCGATTCTTCACTTTCCAACATTTGTTTCAGCACTTTAGCAGCATTTCGGTTAATTTTGCAGTTCATATCATTGTCTCCTATTCTAACAACTTTTATCTTTTTAATTAAGGAATCCTGTAAACAACCTCATAACCTGATTTCACGGTTTCATCCATATTCAATTCCCTAGAAAAATCAAAAAGGTTTCCTTGCTGATGTCCTCCTTTTTACCTTTCGCTTTTTGTAATTTCTGCCAGAAGCTCGTATGAATGCAGGCGAGCTTTGTGGTCGTAAACTTGGGCAATGGCCATGATTTCATCTGCCTGGCTCTCCTCCAAAAATGTATGCAGCTTGTCCTTTACCGTCTGCTGGCTGCCAACAATCGATGAGCCTAATTGCTGCTCGAGAGCCTTTAATTGGTAGCTGCTGGACACTTCGGATATGTCATCTACCGGTGGTTGAAGCGGTGTAAGGTTGCCACTCATCAGATTCAAAAATTGCTGCTGTATTGTTGTAAAAAGGCGCTTTGCCTCTTTATCCGTTTCTGCTGTAATGATATTCAATGCCACCATCGCATACGGCTTATCGAGAACATTCGAAGGCTTAAACGCCTTGCGATAGATCTGTAGAGCACCCAGAGTGTTAAGTGGCGAGAAATGGGCGGCAAACGCGAATGGCAAACCCAGTTCTCCGGCCAGCTGCGCACTGAAGCCGCTTGAACCCAGCAGCCAGACTGGAATATTCAAACCTTCACCTGGAATCGCTTTTATAGGGTTCCCTTGTGCCAGTGATGGATCAAAGTAACCGCGGAGTTCCGCTAATTGCTCAGGAAAGTCATCTCCGGCACTTCCCAAGTCGCGTCTCAATGCACGAGCGGTCCCCTGATCTGTACCAGGTGCCCGCCCCAGACCAAAGTCAATTCGCCCAGGATATAATGATTCAAGAGTGCCAAACTGCTCAGCGATGACGAGCGGTGCGTGATTCGGCAGCATGATTCCTCCTGAACCAATCCTGATTTTTGATGTACCTGCTGCCACATGGGACATCACCACAGAAGTGGCGGAACTGGCGATAAACGGCATATTATGATGTTCTGCGAGCCAAAAACGGTTGTAACCAAGTTTTTCAGCAAGCTGTGCGAGTTCCAATGTATGGCGGAAAGAGTCAGCAGGAGTACTTCCGGCTGTTATCGGTGAAAGATCAAGCACCGAGAATGGAATTTCGTTTAGTTTATTTGCATGTTTAGACATAAGTTCATCTTCTTCCCTATCTAATTTTTTTAAAAAACTAATCTAATACTGGAATTTTATGCGTCGGAAAGTAAGGCAACACAAACTCTCCAAGCTCCTGGATGACTTCCTCGGGAGGGCGCTTTGAAAAATACAATACAAATGCCAGGTGATTGACACCAATGGATTGAAATTGATATAGAATTTCTAATAACTGTTTGCGCCCTACACGAAATCCTAACGGAATCGGAACAGGAAACGAATCGGCATTTTCCGATAAATCGATAAATAAAGTCTGAGTGAAAGGTTTAAACACTCCTGGAGCGTGAATTTCCGACAACTCGCGATATTCGTTAATCAATTGAGTTTGTTGTGGGAAAATCCTCGGGTACTGGATCCAGCCGTCCCCATTCTGGGCGATCCATTCAATCGATTGATTGCTGAATCCTGTCACCATGGTCGGAATCGAAGAAAAAGGTTTGGGGATCATTCTCATATCCGTTCCATCGATGATGCCTAAATCGCTGTTGATTGTCGGATTGTCCTCCTTTAACAGCCGTTCAAGGAATGCATAATTCTTTTTAAACAGCCCTCCACTTTCCAGCTTGGATATTCCCAAAGCTGTGAAATCTTTATCCCGGTCTCCTGAAGCCACTCCCATGATCAGGCGTTCAGGAAACAACCGGTCAATAGATGATGCTTCCTTTGCCACTCGGACAGGATGGCGCAGCGGGAGGACCACACTCGCCGTCCCAAGTGCAATATCCTTGGTATGGGCCGCAAGATAGGTCAAATAAATCCATACATCATACATTTGACCATTATCATCAATATTCAAATTCTGAATCGTAACGTCCCGAAGCCACAATGCCGCGAAACCATGGTCTTCAATTTTGCGGGCAAGCGACAGCTGATTCTCCATAATCGGATATTTGGACATCCTTGCCGTCGGAATCGCGAAACCAAGCGTCATTTTATCCTGTTGGTACAACCTGTTAAATGCTCGATGCTGTAATAAACTCACTTCAATTCTCCTTATATTTTTGTACCAATGTATTTTTCGAACTTTTTAATCGTCTCCTCATTACGGCGATAATACGTCCATTGTCCGATTCGCTTCATTTCAACCAGTCTGCTTTGCAGCAGAATCGATAAATACTGTGAAGTAGTGGATTGCGAAATCCCGGCCTTGCTTCGGATATCCCCTACGCAAACCCCGCCTTCAAATCCTTCATCAGCAATAATATGGGCTTGCGGTGAAAAATGACTGTCGGGATCTTTTAACATTTGAAGAATGCTCACCCTCGTCTGGTTCGACAATGCCTTAAAAATTTCAACGGCTTGTTCATCATTTAAGCGTTCCAATTCCTGCTTCAATGTCATTTGCCTCTTTCTATATCGATTATCACTATCCCAATGGAAGCTGGATAGATGATCTGAAAGTATAACGCCAAATCGGTAATTCGCGATATTAATATATTAGCCATCTGGTCCGTCCAAATCAAAAGATTTGTTTCGAAGGAGATACGGCGAAAAACTCCCATCTTAAAAAAGACGACTAAAAAACCTGCATATAACAGGTTTTTCCGACGGTTCCGCCACTCCATCTTTGTAAACTTATTCCATTATCTTTAGCTTATACACTTCTCTAGTTGATACAAGGTCTGCAATATTGTTCCTGTATTCCTGATAATGAGCCGACTGAATATGGTGTTCCAGCGCTTCCTCATCCTTCCACACTTCATATAAAACAAAAGTTTGGTCTTCAGATTGGTGCAAGTCATACTTTATACAACCCGCCTCTTCCCTTGATGCAGCTTGGACCTTTTTGAGTTCTGATAATAGTTGCCCCTGCAGGCCTTCTTTTGGTTTTAATACAGCAGTAATTACAATATGCTCCATTTTCATCCCCCTTAATAATGAATAGTTTGTCTTTCTTTTATAAAGTTTTTAAGGTGGCGGTGGCGTACCAGATCCACCAATAACAATTTCGGAATTAAACAATTAAGAATAAGCTTACATTTACAATGTTGCTTTACAAAACCTATTAGAAAAGAAGCACCTTCGCTTAACTGTAAGGAGGGTGCTTTTTTCTACCCATCATTAAAAATTAAAATGTTCGAAAGGTCCAACACGACTAAACCAAGGCATTTTTAATCCATTTTATTAATCATTTTTGGTAACATATTCCTTCACCCATTGCTGGGTGCAATCTTCAAGGCAACCTGTGTTATATCGTTCTCCTCCTTCTATCCCCTGAATCACTTGTTTAATGCGTTGAATTTCGTAAACTTTTTCCATATGTAACACTTTCTTTGTTTGAGAAGGAAGCAATGATAGGCGCAAACCGGGCGAAGGTTAGCTTACGAAGAAGCAGCTTGCCAGTCAGGCATAGGCAACGGGCCTGCTTTTTGCCCGTTGTCGTTCAAAATCGAGTGAAGCCCAATGACTTTGGGTCAGTTGGGAAGCGTTTTTGCTTCCTTACTGACCCTTAGCCTACTTGGCTTTGCCTATTTTGTTTGCCTGGCGCTGCCCTTCACACGGTCATAAGCCCACTCATTATAATTGAGAGAACAAAGAAGGCTACTTCCGTCCGAGCGTGGCAGTCACTATCCAGAGGTATAAGACGCCTAATGGCAAAGGGTTCGATGCCCTTTTGCCATTAAAAAAACATGGTCTGAGCATCCGATGCGAACAGCTGCAGAAAGGTAGAAGCATCGGTTGAAAGGAGAGGCTCGATGCAAGAGCTTTTCAATTAAGAAAAGCGATTTTTATTCAATAGAATTTCGAAGAAAGACTTCGAAGAAAAAGAGCGTACTGTCTCCTTGCGTCAGCATGGAGGCAGTCGGCCTTTTTAGGGGTCCGATGCCCCTAAAAAGCCGCCAACACACTTTTAGTCATTAGGAGCAATACATAGCGAGCGACACGATTCATGGCGTAGCCGGGAATTTTCCATGCTCTTAGGTACACTAAAACATCCGATTAACATCTTCCCATTCGTCCAAACAAAGCTACTCCGGTCTGTTGTTGTTTTAGAGGATCCTTCATTAACGCTATCGCGGCAACAACTGCCATAAATGCCTTTTGTGCTGATTCTCAATCCTGAGCAAATTTCTTACTGTCGGGTATGTTCCTATTCTTATTTTTATTTCTTCTCACACTGCTGAATTTGATGGATGCTGCTGAAGTCGCTGTATAAATTCAAATTTTTTTGAATTTTGTTGAATTTTAGCTTATAATTATTGTCGACTGATTTCATTAAAAATTTACATTGTCCTAATAAACGAATATTTCTAAACAATCCTCTTTTCTTATTTAACGCACTTTATAACAAAAAATGTAAGCGTATACACTATCCCTAATTTTTATAAGAGGTGATATAGAATGAAAAGTCAATTTATTTCATTAAATGTTAACGAATCTCCAACCGATGAAAAAGTGAGGCTTTCAAAAGTTTGGGGAAATTTTATTTCCGGAAAAGAATTGGATGTAAAAGTGAGACCTCTAACCCAGCAATCATGGATTCGTTCCTTAGAACATGGTATCAATCCGATAAGAGGAATAGCCCCATTTACTTTAACAGAGGAAAAGATTTTAGAATATAAATCGTCTATGCCTCTTTATTCCATTATAAAACCTATATTTTCAGAATTAAAAGAAGTAGCTATCGACTCAGGTCATCTAGTGGTTTTTTGCAATAATAATGGAGAAATTATTGATTTAGAAGGAGATTCGTTGCTTAAAAGGGCAGCGGAAAGAATGAATTTTACAGTTGGAACTTCATGGTTAGAAAATAATATTGGAACTAATGGTATTGGTACTGCTCTCGCTACAGGTTCTCCTATGCAAGTTTTTGCTAGTGAGCATTTTTGTGAACCCGTCCATAATTGGACATGTTCAGCCGCTCCTATTAGAGATCCTGCAACAAATGAAATTATTGGAGTAATTAATTTAACAGGGGAATGGAGGCTGATACATCCTCACTCGTTGTCTACTGCTATTTCAATAGCACAGACCATTGAAGGGAAACTTCTTAATATACTTGAACTTGAACGGTATAAGTTATTGGACCATTATATTGAATCAAGTATTAGAAACCCAAATAGAGTAACAGCAATACTTGATCGTGCAGGTCAAGTAATAAAGGCTAACCATCTTTTTTATGCAAATGGATGGGTCGAGGACAATAGCAACTGTATAACTGATCTAGAAAATCTAAATTTAATAAATGAGCAAAGATGGCAGTCGAAAAAAAGTGAAGGTTGGTGGTTCGAATTAGTTCCTTTTTATTATAGGAATAAACGAATCGGATCCGTTGTACAGGCTATTTCACCAAAGGTTTCCGCGAAGATTTCTGAAAATAATGTAAAATATTCTTTCTTAAATCTTATTGGTGAATCTAAAGATTTTCAATCTGTGATTTCAGAAGCTCGTACTATTGCAGACCTAAATTTACCGGTACTTATTGAAGGAGAAAGCGGAACCGGAAAGGAATTATTCGCACAATCTATTCATGCTGCTAGTTCTCGTTCTTCAGGACCCTTTATTGCTGTTAACTGTGGGGCAATTCAAAAAGACCTTGCAGAGAGTGAATTATTTGGTTATGAAGAGGGAACCTTTACAGGAGGACAAAAGGGAGGAAGATCAGGGAAATTCCAACAGGCCGAAGGCGGAACTATATTTCTAGATGAAATAGGGGAAATGCCGTTAAATTTGCAAACCATTTTACTACGAGTTCTTGAAGAAGGAGAAATTGTTCGCCTTGGTGGTAAGAAGCCTATGAAATTAAATGTAAGAGTTATTGCAGCTACCAACCGTGATTTAAAAAAAGCTTCACAAGAGGGAACATTTCGTCTTGATCTTTATTATCGACTGAACATTCTTTCGCTACAGATCCCACCATTGCGTGGTAGATCGGAAGATATTCCTCTGCTACTAGACCATTTGTTAAAAAACGTTTGTAGGCAGATGGGACGCCCCCAACTTAAGATCGATAATGAAGCATTACAATTCCTTGAACAATACGAATGGCCTGGGAATGTTCGAGAACTGCGAAATTTCGTTTATAAAATGGTTGTGAAAGTACTAGATAATAATCCAATAACTATTTCTGATCTTCCAAAAGAAATTATTGATCATAAAAACAATAAACAGCATGACTATAATACTTCAAATCATAACAATACTAAATATGGGCAATCTCTCTTAACCCCACAATATGATTCCAAAACTAATATCCAACTTTTAAAAGATCAGGAACTACAGACTATATTAAAGGTGCTTGATGACGTAAATGGTAATGTTAAAGAGGCTGCTAAAAGACTAGGAATACATCGAAGTACAATATACCGAAAGCTCTCGCGTCTTAATGAACTTAAAAATCAAGGGAATGTTACTACGTTTACTACATAAAGTACTTACACGAAAAATGTTGTGAATTATATAAATTTATAAAATAAAAAAATCACAAAGTCATTTCAGAGAAGTGATATTATTCCTTTTGTGTAGACAGTTTAGACCTATGGCTATCCTAGGATTACAGCTGTCATCAGATAAAATTCCTATTCTTTATTTTTTAGAACTTGACATAATCCTGCAGACTTTTCGGTGAATAACTACCTTTTTAGAATTAAGGACAGACGTAATTTCTAGCGTCTGTCCTCAAGAAATGTTCAGTTTTATGGTACTAAGATAGCTCGGCCATTTATTTTACCTTCATGGAGTAATTGTAGAACTTCGTTCACTTGATCAAAAGGAAACTTAGTAGAGTGAAGTTTTACTTTACCTCGACCAAACAGTACCATAAGTTCGTACAATTCGTTATAGTTACCAACTAAGCTACCAACAATGCTATATTCATTATTTATAATATTTAAAGATGGGACGTTTACAGTTCCACCATAACCAACCACAAAATAATGCCCACCCTTTCGAAGCATCTTCATACTATCAGCATGGGTTTGGTCCGATCCCACAAAGTCTATAATGATATCGGGTCCTTTGTCTTCTGTTAATATTTTTATGTTTGGAATCATGTTATGGTCTGCTTTTACTGCGTTGGATGCTCCTAATTCCAACGTCGCATTTAAACGTGCTTCATCTCTATCAACAGTGATAATGTCAGCGTTTCCAAGTTCGCGCATGATTTGTACACCAATATGTCCAAGTCCGCCCATCCCGATCATCACAACTTTAGTTCCAGGCATAGCTAATGGTGCTGCTTTACGAACCGCACGATAAGCTGTAATGCCTGCATCTGCGAATGGAGCTACATCCGCAGGATCCACAATATCAGGTAATTTAATTAGTGCACGTTCAGAAGTTTTTAGGTATTCTGCATATCCTCCATCAACGGTAAGTCCGGAAAATTTTAATTTTTCACAATGCATATCTTCTCCAGCTCTACAACTCAAACATTTTCCACAACTAGATACAGGATGAAGAATTACTGGATCTCCAACTTTAAAATCAGTAACAGCGGAACCCACTTCATGAACCCATCCAGCATTTTCATGTCCAATAATATGAGGCAATTCAGTTTCTAAGGTTTCAGCCCATACGCCTTCTATTAAATGTAAATCGGTATGACAAACCCCAGCGCCAGCAACTTTAATAATGACATCCGTCGGGTCGGTTATCACTGGATTGGGGACCTCTTCAATAACTAATGGTTTGTTATATTCATATAATCGTGCTGCTTTCATTCATTTCCATCTCCTTTTTCTGATTATTTTGTTTGATAACGTGTATCCAGTAGGCCACGACAATAGATACCATTAAACTCCATTGACATACGTGTTCTTCTAGCTTCTAATAGATAGTCTTTAAGTTCTAACGGTTCGATTCTTTCTCCTGTATGCTTTTTAAAAGCTAAATCATTAGGATGACTACTTAATCCTAAATCTTTATTAAGGGTTAAATAACGATTTAAAACTGCTCTATCTTGAATAGCAGAATGGGATTCTAGTTCATTTATAGTAAGGCTTAATAATTCCTTATCCATTCCAAAGTTAATCAAGTCACGAAGTAGCTTCTCTTGTCTTGCAATATACGATTTGATTTGGAACTTTTTCCGCACTTCATTTAAATCTCCTGATGCCATATCACTAAAAACTTCACTGAATGATTTTCCTTCAGCCACTCCTTTATTTATTGCCTCTGAAGCAGAATGATCTTTAAGATTAAAATTGAAGTTTTTTACCCAGGGAATTTCCATTACTCGATCCCTGATGTCTTCGGCCATTATAAAAGCGAAATTTGGAGAACACCAATAAGTGGGAAGACGCATTGAAACACTGACATTATCTCCTTCAATATTCACTTCATCTATGAAATTCATCTCTACAACAGACTTGTCAAGCTCAGGGTCGTATACTAAATTAAGTTTCTCCATAACTATTTCGTGATGTCGCAATTGGAATTCTCCTTTCCTAAACTGATTTCTATTATAGAACAGCTAATTTTTCCTTACGTAATAGTGCTTTCTGTGTTTCAATATCAATGTTATAGAGGGCAGCCGCGTTTTGGCCTAAAATTTTCTTCTTTACATTTAGATCCAACTTAGCTCCTGTCTCTTGAGCAATATCATCAGGTAATTCAAAGGCCATAAATTTCTCAATTAGCCAACCTGGTTCCCAAATCGCATAATCACTACCAAATAGAATTCTGTCTTCACCTACCCAGTAAAGTAACTCACTTATGATTTCTGCAAAATATCGAGGTCTATCGTGAATGAACGGCATAACCACAGCCAATCCGGCATACACATTTTTTTCCTGAGTAGCGATCCAACAAAAATCTTCTAATCTAGGAAGGCCGCAATGCTCTACTATAAAATTTAATTCAGGATAACAACTAGCTGCATCGTCTACGTCAGCAACATCAAAAGCATCTCTATTTAAAGGAGTAACTGTTGGTCCTTTATGAACATGAATATTTTTAATTCCTAGTTCGATACATTTCTCAAGATATCTCTTAGTCCGAGGTTCTGATAATTTATAACCTTTTGATTGCCCATACCAGTCAGCGGTATAAAGTTTAATACCTTGCCAACCATACTTTTCTATATTTTCTTCTAATTTTTCTAGGCCAAGTTCACCGTGTCGAGGATCAAGCGTACCGTTACAGATAAAACGATTTTTATACTGTTTAGCTAAGCGGTCATTGGCTTCAAAATCTCCGAATCCATTTTTATAAAATTCATTAAGCCAAACGGGTTGAAAAATAGCCATGTCTGCGTAGCCTTTTACTAAAACATCATTAACTAAATCAACAGGATTCATTTTTCTAAACTTTTCATAAGGCCATAAAAGATCTTTAGGAGTATGATCTTTATGGTAGTCATAAAAACAACTAATAAATTCTTCACCATGTCGATTTAATTGGTTTTCTGGACTTCCATCCCATAGGGCTATATGTGCATCAATAACAAAAATTTCTTCTCCATTAGCAGTTTTAAACATTTCAATTCCTCCCGGTATTATTTTACGAAAATTAAATTCTAAGAAAATTCACTACAGTTATTTTAGTAGTTTTATAAATTCCTTTATAAATTCGGGATGATCAATCCATGCGCGTGATGTAACAAAGTTTCCATCTACAACCACTTTTTCATCAACAAACGTTGCTCCCGCAGCCTTTAAGTCTGGCTCTAAAGACCAAAATGCTGCACATCGTTTTCCTTTTAGATAGCCTAACGGAATAAGAGCAATTGCTGCATGACATTCGAAGGCTAATGGTTTATTAGACTCTACAAAATGTTTCACAATTTCATTAAAAGATTTATCATTTCGAATATATTCAGGAGCTCTTCCACCAGGAATGACAGCGCCTTCATATTCACTCGGATTAACTTCGCTAAAAGCGAGATTCGCTTCTACACGGTATCCAAGTTTTTCTGTAAAAGTATCAATTCCTGGTTCAAAATCATGAACAACAGTTTGAATGACCTTTTTTGTTGGTGCAGCAATATGAACCGTATATCCTTCCTCTTGTAACCGATGTAAGGGGTACATAACTTCTTGAGACTCTGCCATGTCCCCTGTAATAATTAAAATTTTCCTATCCAACTTAAAAACCTCCTTCCTGTTTCATTAACCTCATGTATATTACTTGCAATTAACGTGCCAATTTAAAATTGAAGATCTTTACTATTGAAATACCATAGATACCGACACTGTCACAGATAAAGATTTCAAAGGATCTTTCCATTTTTTTAGATAATTGAGACAACGAAATGCATTAAGGAACATCATTATTATGTTGTTTTTATAAATTTAATTTCGTGCATGTTTATAAAATAAAACTTTAAAAAGTATTAAATAATACTTTTTCCAAATTCGCAATATTCAACTTTTGTCTTAAAATGCTACATTAATTACTTTATTTTGCGACAAATTTTAGTTATTAATCTAGTGAAAATGGTTTAAATGCTAGATAAATATTTGCATAAAACTTGCTAATATAATTTACGAAAGAGTTTTAACTAAAACCTATGAAATCAACAAGACGAAATAACGCTTACTTAGAAATTCCTCAAATAATTAGAAATAATAAAAAAATGATGATTTAGGTATGGTTAGGTTACTGGTTCACTATCGGTCACTAGGGAGTATTTAGCCTTAACATCCATAGATCAGGACTAATTTGCGGTAACGGAGAAGCCTCTTCATTATCTATGTATCCAATAACGTGAATATCCTAATGTCTCCCCAATGCGTGCGAGATTCATTGATTCCTGTAATGCTTCTTTTGCCGTTTGATTAGTTGAGATAGGAGACTGATCTAAAATGCTTAATTTCATAAGATGAAAATCCCCTTTTCTATTATTCCGCTTCTTTCAATGTCAATTTATATTCACCAATTTGCCCTTTTTCGTATAGATTCGTAATTGATGTTGAATATTCTTGAATCGTTCCGCGGAACTCAAGATGTCTCTCGAGTACGATTACATCAAATCTTCCTTTGTATAATAACGTTACTATGTCATGGTAGTCGTCACTTGTAACATAAAAAGTTAACGATATCTGAGTTTTACCTTCTATCTTTTTTTCATCATATTGTGTGATTTTAATTTTAGTATCATTTAGTTGGATTTCTGTAACCATTTCATCATCGTCCCTTTCTAAAAGATAACATCTTCCTTATACATTTAACGTACTCTAACTTAGTTAGAAATGACGCCGTATGATATGATTTTTCTAGAATATCGTGACGAACGTAAACTTTCTACGTTCGTCACAACCATGTAAAAAGTTAATCAACCGGTAATACACCCGTTCGTAATATAAGGTTAGCCAGAATTTTCTGGTTGACCTTTTTGTTTATGGTCTTATTATTACGGTAGTCGGGGTAGAACTTCGCACCCGTGGAACTCGATTCCGTCAGCTAAACTGTTCACCCCCTACTTGTATAAACATGTTTCAGGCTGGTTGGGACCATGATCCCGTTTAACAAGCGAACCTATGACATTACAAGCAGCTATAGGGGATACCGACTAATATGTATTTCTAGGAGGAGGAGAAATCAATATGAATCCAGTGATTGGTCTGGATGTATCAAAAGGAGAAAGCCAAGTTCAAGCATTTTTAGATAAAGGTAAACCATATCGTAAGAGTTTTAGTATTAAACATGCCAATTTGGTGGATCTTTCCGTTTATACCAAAATACCCAGTAGAATACTAAGTTAGATTAAAGGTAAATGATGATATATTCCTATTAAGTACTCTTTTGCTTTAATAAGTGGTTTGTATTCTTCCTCCATCAAATAGTCGAGAATAAATCGATCGTTTTCTTTTTTTATATCCCTAAGAGTAAAGAAATAAGGTGAATCTTCTTGTAGATCTTTTAAATCTTCAATTCGTTCCGCCAACACTTTGTTTTAAAGTTAAATAGTAAGACTATATAAGCGGTTTGTCTCATAGTATACTTTTTAACACTATGTAAAATAAAAGTGCGTACTTTAATTGTTGTTATATACGTTGTATACTTGCAATTGTTCAGTGAAGGGACATGATATCCCTTATTGCTGGCAGGTACAGATAATGCACTATAAGGATAATATTACTGTAAAAGTATAATTACCCTTTGAGAACATTATCACTGTACAACAATAAAAAAATTATAGGAGTGAATATAGATGGAATTACAATTAGCATTAGATTTAGTCAATATCCCAGAAGCAATTCAGTTGGTAAAAGAAGTGGAGGAACATATTGATATCGTAGAAATCGGAACACCTGTTGTTATCAATGAAGGTCTCCATGCAGTAAAGGCAATAAAAGAAGCATTCCCTAATTTAAAAGTTTTAGCAGACCTAAAAATCATGGATGCAGCTGGTTATGAAGTAATGAAAGCTTCTGAAGCAGGTGCAGATATCGTCACAATTCTTGGTACTGCTGAAGATATGTCTATTAAAGGTGCTGCTGAAGAAGCGAAAAAACAAGGTAAAAAAATCCTTGTTGATATGATTGCTGTAAAAGATCTTGCTGGACGTGCAAAAGAAGTGGACGCTATGGGTGTTGATTATATTTGTGTGCACACTGGCTACGATCTACAAGCTGTTGGAAAGAACTCATTTGAAGATTTACAAACTATTAAAAGTGTTGTAAAAAATGCTAAAACTGCAATCGCAGGTGGTATTAAATTAGACACACTTCCAGAAGTCATCAAAGTACAACCAGACCTTGTCATTGTAGGTGGCGGGATAACTGGACAAGCTGATAAAAAAGCTGCTGCTGCCAAAATGCAACAAATGATTAATCAAGGGTAATTCAGATCATGAATACAACTCAATACCTAGCTGAAATCATAAAAGAGTTAAATCGCTCCGTAGATTTAATTTCGGATGATGAAGCTGAAAAATTAGTAAATGGGATTCTTGAATCAAAAAAAATCTTTGTTGCAGGCGCAGGTAGATCTGGATTTATGGCCAAATCATTCGCCATGCGAATGATGCACATGGGGATAGATGCCTATGTGATTGGAGAAACAGTAACCCCTAACTTTGAAAAAGATGACATCTTAATCATTGGATCAGGTTCAGGAGAAACAAAAGGTTTAGTTTCCATGGCTGAGAAAGCAAAAAGCATCGGTGGGACGATTGCAGCTGTAACCATTTTCCCTGAGTCCACTATTGGACAATTAGCGGATATCACAATTAAGTTGCCTGGCTCACCTAAAGATCAGTCGGAGAGTGATTTTAAGACGATTCAACCAATGGGCTCATTATTTGAGCAAACACTTTTACTATTTTACGACGCTGTGATTCTTCGGTTCATGGAGAAAAAAGGTTTGGATACCAATAAAATGTACGGTAGACACGCCAACTTAGAATAAATATATTATTCCTCGATGGAAAGACCTAAAGCTGTTTCCATGCAAAATTGCGGTCTTTCTGTTAGAATGAACTACTTCAATTTGTAATAATTTTAGGAGTGATAAAATGATTTCTTTAAATGGAAAAACTGCAATAGTTACTGGCGCAGGTAGAGGCATTGGACGTGCTACTGCTATCGCCTTAGCAAAAGAAGGCGTTCATTTAGGCCTAATCGGCTTAAATATGGCTAATCTAGAAAAGGTAGCTGCTGAACTAGCACAATTTGATGTAAAGGTTTCTGCAGCAACTGCAGATGTGACCGATCTTGAATCCGTTACCCATGCTGTTGAACATATCAAATCAGACTTAGGCCCAATTGATATCCTAATCAACAATGCTGGTGTTGCTAAATTTGGTGGGTTCCTTGATCTAACACCAGAAGAATGGGAAAAAATCATCCAAGTCAATTTAATGGGTGTGTATAATGTAACAAGAGCAGTATTACCAGGAATGATTGAAAGAAAATCAGGAGATATCATCAATATCTCTTCATCTGCTGGCCAAAAAGGTGCTCCAGTTACAAGTGCTTACAGTGCTTCTAAATTCGCTGTTTTAGGGCTAACAGAATCACTTATGCTAGAAGTAAGAAAACATAATGTCCGTGTTACTGCTTTAACACCAAGTACGGTCGTTACAGATTTAGCCATTGATACAAATCTTGTTAAAGGCAATGAAGAAAACGTGATGCACCCAGAAGACCTTGCAGAATTAGTCGTGGCTAGTTTAAAATTTAATCCAAGAGTATTCGTTAAAACAGCTGGATTATGGTCAACAAATCCATCATAAAACGAAGCAGATCCAGTGGGGTCTGCTTCTTTAGTTCGTACAAAATACTCTTATATGTATCTATGATACAAGGACATTACTTTCTATAAATCAACAATTAACTGGTTAACTTCATTCTGTGCTAAGCGTACAAGTATTTAATCGTATAAAGTAATAATTTGCCCATCCATGATTTTAATTAAAATATAATTTTTCCTATTAGTTCTTCCCTTTTATATTTATATCGCAAAACTTTTCATTTACATGGCCTTTTCAGCTATTTATTCTTTAATCTATTAAATCGATTAATTTTATATTGTTCAAAATCCCATTTCGATAAAAATTCTTTTGTAGAAAAATAGCCCGACCTATAGAGAAAATCGACTTCATCCCTATCCAAGTCAAAATCAGTAGCATTGATGTCACCTGTTGGAATTTGAATGGTCCGTTCAATTGCATCCTTGTTCAAATATCGTAAGTCATGGGCCTGAATCATTGTTTTAATTATGTTTTTAAAAAGGTGGAGGGGGGTTGGAATAACAGCATCTATGTTCACTTTATCTTTAACAAAACGAAAGCCGAACGTTGGAAACCGAGGATTGGCCGTATCAAATAACCATATTGGGAAGTTACTAAGTAAACCGCCATCTAAAATATAAGATTTTTTGCGGTCTTTTGATTTCCAGATAACAGGACGGTAAAAAAATGGCAACGATGCACTCATCATAACGGCGGATGAAATTTTTAAATCAGCAGGAGTCATCCCATAGCGGTCCAGATCATCTGGTAAAATAAGCATTTGCCCATTCGAAACATCAGAAGCAATTATTTTTAATTTATCTTTTGGAAGATCTGCAAACGTCTTAATCCCTTTATCTGTAAGAAGCGAATCCAGCCATGTTTCTAAATAATCATTTTTATAAATACCAAGATGAAACATTAGTTCTAATAAGGAGCCAAAAATAGGAATTCGATTCAAGTACGTCCTGCCTCGAAGCTTTGAAAAATCTAGTTTACTTAATTGATCTCTAATTTCATAGCTTTTATAACCGCTGGCCAAAAGTGCAGCGATGATAGCTCCAGCTGATGTTCCAGCCAATCTCTGCCATTCTACTTTTTCCTCTTCCATCGCATGAATCGCTCCAATAAAAGCAATTCCCCTAGCCCCACCACCTTCAAAAACAGCATCTGCCTTCAATATTTTTCCACCTCCCTATTTATTCATTCATTATATATCCTACCTATTTCACTATTTCATTGATAAGTAAGAATCAAACGAATTAATAACTCTATAATAGTATCTTTATAGTATACTGCCTGTGATTATACGTCGAAAGTCATATTTCCCATTTCTTTCTACCTCATCTTTTTTAAATAGTAAAATTAAACCTTCCATGGAATATACAAAAAAATGAGGATTAACATCCCTCATTTTTTTGTATATTTCATCGAATAGTTTTTGGTTGCTCAATTCCTATTCTTGATCTTGCAATCTGACATCTTCTGTTTTTGATTCTATTACATGAACAAGTTCTTCAATAATATCGTTTAGTCTCATAATGCTGGTATCTTTTCTTAAAATATTTGAAGTTTTATATATTAAAGTCTTTTCTTGGTCACTCATAAATAAAGTCTTTTCTTGGTCACTCATAAAAATGCCTCCACTTTTATTAGATATCAAAAAGTCAATTGAATCTTCTTACGGTGCAAGTAATCTATGACTGAAATACATTCCACATATCTACGAGAAAGGTTTCTAATCAGAATTAATATACTGATCTAAAATTTTTCTATAATCATTTTTAGGTGATGATTCATTAATAAATCGTGTATTTAACTCATTAGCCAATAGCAGAACAAAATCTTTGCAGAGATTTAACTTAATAGCAGAATCAAAGGCTTCTAGCAATTGTTCAGTGCTAAGGTTATGCATACTTGCTCACTCCACTTTACTCAATTACCTACATTCAAGTAATAATATGAAGATGGAATACTCAGTTGTAAAATCGTTATTATTAAAAAAAGCAGCTTGCCTTGAAGGTAAAGCTGCTTTTTTGTGCAATTTAGGTTATCTATTAACAAAGAAAGGCACATCTTTAATAAAATGTTGTTTCTTTTAGAAATGTATATTATTTACTTGGAGCTACTAGTCCACGTACGCTATCTTCCAATCTACGAGCAATATCTTCATGCGTTTCTCTAGCTTGTTTTAAATAGTTGTCTGTTACAGATTCCCAAGCATTCAGTGCTTCATTTGTAGATTCGATGAATGCCTCGCTGCTTTGTTCTAAACGCTGCTCTGTTTTTTCAATTAATTCAAATGCAGAGTTAATTGGAGTTAAATAAAGCTCCTCTAATTTACTAGCTGCCTCATTTACTTGACTTTTTAAAGATTCAGTCATTACTTCAGTAGATTCATTTCCGTTAATAACATTGTATTGGAATATCCCATTACGCAAATTGCTATTTATTGTTGTAGCTTGTTCAAAAAGACCCTTTAAAGTATTGCGGTACACTCCATTGAACTTGGTTGTTTCTTTTATAGCCTTTAAGTAAAGTTCTTGCTGTTGTTCTCTAAGTTCTCTTGTACGAGAAACTGCAGATTCAAATTGGCCCCAAAAAATATTAATAAATGAATCCGTAACATAGCTTGTTTCGTTCTGCTTCTCTACTTTTAGAACTTCCACTTTTGGTACTTCCACTTTTGAAACTTCCACTTTTTTAACCTCTCCTTTTTTAACTTCCTTTTTTAGGACTTCTTCTTTTTGATCAATCACCTTTTGGCTCATCTTCGTTCCTCCTCATTTGTTTCGTTAATTTCTCTATTTTATCCTCCATATGAAAAGGAGGAAGGTAGAGCTCGAGAAAACTCATGTACATGTTGAAGAATTTATCGAGCATGGATTGGTATTGCTCGAGTTGTATTGCATGGCCCTTTAAATAACCTTTTCCAGTATCAGTTATTGAATAACATCGTTTGGCAGGACCACTTCCATTTGTATGCCACTCTGATTGCACAAGATTGTCTTTCTCTAGTTGTCTCAATAAACGATACAAGTTTCCTTGGTCAAGAGTGTTAAAACCGAGAGCTTGAAGCTTTTGAATGAGTTCATAGCCATGAAGTGACACCCTACTAAGAAGCAATAATATAAATGGAAGGATAAATTGCTTAGATGGAGTAACATTTTTTTCATTATTGTTATTTGTCATGACTACACCTCAATAAAATTACTATAGGTGTATTTTACACATATGAGCTAGATTTCGTCAATAGCACAAAGACAAAAAATGTATAATATTTATACAATTTAATAATGAATAAATTTTATGACTATTAAAAACAGATCTGTAACAATTGCTTATGAATTAGGGGAATTGCTGTCTAACTCCCCTCTTCATTATTTCATATTTCCGTAAGTTATTATTAAAAATTATCTCATGAATTTGGAACAAATTGAATATATAGTTACAGTTACTAAAGCAGGATCATTATCAAAGGCAGCTAATCAATTAATGGATTTATCCTTTGAGCGCAATCTCATTATGTAATAGGTATTACACCCTACTCTTTAATTCTTACTTTTTTTCATCAGAAAAATAAGATTGACAAAACTTTGTTGAAAAACTTATACTTCAATTGTTAACCAATAAATAACTTGAGTTTACATTAAATGAATAGGGGGATATAATGCTTCGATCACACAATCAATTAAAAATGTGGATTTTGAGTGCTTTATTTGCTGCCATTATCGGCATCTTGGCTCAAGTTACAATCCCATTACCACTTGTTCCGATTACAGGACAAACACTTGCAGTTGGTTTAGCTGCGACAATTTTAGGATCTAGATACGGCACTCTTTCTGTTATTTTTTATGCCTTACTTGGGTCTATAGGCATTCCTGTTTTTAGTGGAATGTCAGGTGGATTCGGGGTGATAGTAGGTCCCACTGGGGGTTATATTATTGGCTTCATCCCAGCAGCATTTTTAACAGGCTATATTTTAGAAAAAACTAGCTTCTCTGTCATGAAAGGTATGATTGCAAATACAGTCGGTATGTTTGTCACTTTGGTTATCGGGACCATTTGGCTAAAACTTTCGGTTGATATGACTTGGACGGCTGCCTTTACTTCTGGGTTTTTACCATTTATTGTCGTTGGTTTAATTAAAGCATTTTTAGCATCATGGATTGGGATTACGGTCTATAAAAGACTTGTATCAGCAAAATTGTTATCTTCATCTAATCAAATAACTGGTTAAAATATTCGAATCAAGATAGAAAAAGGCACCTACCACAAGTAATAAGGGTAGGTGCCTTTTCTAATAAAAAGAGTTTATTTAGCTGAAAAATGAAAAAGCGTTTCTACTTGTCGAACTACTTCATCTTTATCCGCCTCAACCACTTTGAAATGCTGTGGTTTATTAAACAATTCACTTATTTGTTCAGGTAATGGCTGCTTAATATCACAACGTTCGATAGACTCATTAAATTTTGCAGGATGAGCGGTTGCAAGAGTGACACAAACCTCATTTGGTTGATTACACGTTTCGTATGCTGCGACCCCGCAAGCAGTGTGTGGGTCTAATAAATACCTTGTTTCATCATAGTACTTACTGATAGTTTGCAAGCATTCTTCCCCAACAACTCCATGCGCTGCAAAATCTTTTTTCACTTGATGGAGTAATTCCTCGTTAACGATGATTTTTCCGTCCGTCTTGAATTTCTCCATTAAGTCAGTCACATCTTTAGGATTTTCACCTAGCAAGTAGTACAGATAACGTTCAAAATTGCTTGCGACTTGGATATCCATAGAAGGACTATAGGTACTGCGGAATTCACCAGGCTGGTACACGCCATCACGGATAAAATCTTCTAAAATGTTATTCTCATTTGTTGCTACGATTAGTTTACCTACAGGAAGTCCCATTTTCTTGGCAAGATATCCAGCAAAAATATCTCCGAAATTACCGGTCGGCACACTGAAGTTAACACTCTTTATGTCATTCTCTTTTTTAATTTGGAAGTACGCATAGAAATAATAAACGGTCTGCGCTAAAATACGAACAAAGTTAATGGAATTAATGGCACGCAGGTGATATTTATTTTTCAGCTCGACATCTGCAAACAATTCCTTGATAATTCTTTGACCATCATCAAACGTTCCTTTTATAGCCAAATTCAATACACTTTGGTCATCAATAGTCGTCATTTGTAATTCTTGCACCTTACTTACTTTACCGTGGGGATGCAAAATACAAATGCGAATGCCTTCTTTTCCTCTTACACCTTCAATGGCTGATGCCCCCGTATCTCCCGAAGTTGCACCAAGAATATGAATCGTTTCACCCTTCTTCTTTGAAACATAGGAATATAGGTTTCCTAAGAATTGCAGAGCAATATCTTTAAAAGCAAAGGTTGGTCCATGGAAAAGTTCTAATACATACATATTATCCTTAAGCTTTTGTACCGGTGTTACCTCTGGGTGGCGGAAGCTAGCATAGCTTTTTTGGATCAATTCCTTTAACTCATTTTCTGGAATTTCACCGTCAACATAATAGGAAAAGATTTCGAAAGCTAATTCTTGATAAGTAAGTTTTGACATTGCCTTTAACTTTTCTGCAGGAAGTTGAGGGATTTTCTCTGGTACCAATAATCCCCCATCGTTTGCCAATCCCATTAAGACTGTATCAATAAAACCAATTTTATTTACGCTTCCGCGTGTACTAACAAAGTTCATAGTTATCCTCCATTGTTGATAATTTTTTAGATTAATATTGGTGCTGTTGTTTTTCTTCTAATATTCTTGGCACTTTAATATATAAAATTTATTGTAACATAATTGAGCGAATAGTCTATAAATTGTCGTTTTTGAAAGCGTTTTTATATTAATTACATGTTTCGATAGTAGATTTCCTCGCAATTACTCAACAAATAGGGGTACTCCTCATATTTCATAAGAAAGTGACGATAAAAACTCAATACACATATACAGGAATAAAAAGGATTATATGGAATATTACTCTTACAAGAAAAAAATCTTGTGACAAAAATTGAAAGGTTGTGAGTTAATGAGACTTTCTGATCTACAACCTAAGAAAAACTTCAGCTACATCTTCATTCAATTTCCTGGAATGAAAATGAATGTCCCTATGCTCTCGAGTGAGGAGAGAAAGGCGGTGAAAGAAGAGGTTGCTTTATGTCTCCAATTAAATAGCAATAAAAAGGTTCATCAACTCTATTTTGTCCGCACAGAAAGTATTAAACCCTTTGACTTTACCGATGAAGGAATTGGAGCAAAAGCATTTTATAGAGTTGTGAAGCTAAATGAAAACACCCAAAACTCAAACACGAATGAATACGTAGAATTTGCCACGATTATTACAGATGAAGTAAAAATTGTACAGAAGAAAACAGAAACAGGCTTCGACTTCGTCTTAATGTTAAATAAACGTGAAATCGGAATAGTTGCTTCGATGGAAGTAGAAGTTGCTAAAATAGAATATGAATCAGTGCTAACCACTAAAGAATCGAATGAGCTTGTTGCTACTAAAGATAATAGTAAAAAAAATAAACCTGTCCATGACAGGAGAGCAATCATGGAGATTTTCTTAGGAGGCAATGTCTTTCAGGATATTGGAGTTATGAAATCGATCCGAATACTTTTGGAGGGCGTTAAAAGAAAAGTGCGGGTCTTTTCTCCTGCGGCATTAGATTTTCTCGGTCCGGGTGATCAGAACCAAACCATTTTAAACATGAGGGGGTGTAAATGAGAGTCGTTACTTTAATAAAAACTTCATAATAGTAAAATCGAATCAAAAGGATTAAATGGATAATCCTTTTCGATAGAATACACTTTAGGAAAGGAATGAATATAGGCCTCAAGCCTGTTACTTAATAAGGAAAACTAATCGAATCCATTTATTATAGGGACTTAACCAATGAGTTAAGTCCTTTTACTTTTCAGACAATTACATACTCAGATTTTTGGTGCCTTGAAACATATGGATTATTCGTAACCCAAAAGCGCCATGGATAATCCCGCGCTTCACCAGATTTGTCAATTCCAATCCTTTTGCCGACGGATATACTTTCCGGACAAAAGCCTTTGGCGATATATAAAGGTGGAAGTGTAAGGGGATGGCTATAATCCTCCATGGTAATCCCCAAGGATTTTGTCAAATTGCCAGGGCCATTGGTCAATTTTATAAGCTCTTCCACACCTCTCCTAATTTTCATTAACTCGAGACCCGATTGAGGTTCAAGGGCCCGGATCAAAACTGCTTCTGGTTTTTCTATACCGCCGCTTACCACATTGAAAAGACAGTGTGTGTGCATTAAATAAGTATACGCAAGGCCCGAATGTTGGAACATGACTTCGGTTCTAGCCGTCCTTCTATTATTGTAACTGTGTGCAGCCCTATCCCCTGGACCTATATAAGCCTCTGTTTCAACTATGTATCCTGCTGCCATCCCCTCACTCGTTTCTTTTACAAGGAGGCATCCGAGCAATGCCTTTGCCAGTTCAAGGGTGGGCTGATCATAAAAATCCAAAGGTAATGGTACGATTTCTTTTGTGAATTCTCCCACGTTCTATGCCCTCCATTTAAATGATTTTCTTTCACGAAAATATTTGAATGTCTATAAAAAATTGTTTGTTTATTATTAACATTTAATCCTCTCGTTATATATTAACTTTATAGATGTTGATTTTTGTTTCATTTATCGCCAATTTCTTCATTTATTGACTAGGAGAATTTTGACCTGTATTGTATCAAATAACGGACCGATTCCAGGGGAACGTATATAGAAATTTTGCAGGAGAGAAGGGGTATGGTTAATGAAGCAATATAACACGCGGGCAATCATGGCGTCGCTGCTCATTTGCGGTTTTGTTGGTATGTTTAGTGAGACGGCACTTAACATTGCGATTAGTAATTTAATGGATGTGTTTCAAATTTCGGCCGCGACCGCACAGTGGTTGACGACGGGATTTTTGCTTACACTCGGCATTCTAATGCCGATGACTGGATTGCTGCTACAATGGTTTACAACTAGGCAATTGTTTATCGGGTCGCTCGTGAGCTCTATTGTCGGCACAGTGATTGCGGCGCTCGCGTTCAACTTTGAAATGCTAATGGTCGCTCGCATTCTACAGGCGGCAGGCATGGGTCTTTTGATTCCGCTCATGTTCAATACAATCCTCGTCGTGTATCCACCTGAGAAACGTGGAGCCGCGATGGGCTTCGTTGGACTTGTCATCATGTTCGCGCCGGCAACTGGCCCAACTGTTGCAGGTCTCCTAATCGAATATTTTACATGGCACTACATCTTCTGGCTCTCGCTTCCATTTTTGGTTATTGGGCTGTTGGTAGGGCTGAAATATTTGGAAAATGTCACCGATGTAACAAAGCCTCGGATTGACTTACTATCCGTGGTATTATCAACGATCGGTTTCGGAGGGGTTGTCTACGGTTTCAGCAAAGCAGGAGAAGGTTCCGAGGGTTGGACCAGCACAGTCGTGCTTGCTTCTATTGCTATCGGGTTAATCGCGCTCGCTTTGTTCACACTACGGCAGATGACTATGAGCGACCCGATGATGGACCTGCGCGTCTTCAAGTATCCAATGTACAATGTAGGATTACTTATGGTGCTCTCGTGTATGATGATCATTTTGTCGAGCATGATTATTCTGCCAATGTTTCTTCAAAATGGTATGAAACTGTCAGCATTTACTGCTGGGCTCATGCTGTTGCCGGGCAGCGCACTAAACGGCATCTTATCACCACGTATGGGACGTTTATTCGATAAGTATGGACCGAAGTGGCTGGTTATTCCCGGACTTGTTGTCGTTGCGGTAACGTTATGGTTTTTCTCCAGCATATCCACCACATCATCGGTCGCTTTTATCGTCGTCCTTCATATCGGATTAATGATCGGCATTTCCATGGTGTGGATGCCTGCACAGACCAACGGCCTGAACCAGCTGCCACCTGCCTTATACCCACACGGAACGGCTGTCATGAACACGTTGCAGCAGGTCGCGGGTGCGATTGGTACTGCAATCGCAATCATCATCCTCACATCTGGAATGGAGAAGTATTTGCATGACTCCTCTGCACCAACTCAGCAGACAGAGGTGGCTAACGCTATGACGGCGGGCTCACAGCATGTGTTCTTGTTTGCAATGATCGTGACGCTGGTCGGTCTCGTTTTGGCCTTCTTCATCCGCCGCGTTGTCGTCAACCATTCAGCAATGAATCCAATGCATTAATGACTATTTCTAATTTTGTCTGAGGACTTCCTACACAGGTTGTCCTCTTTTTCTAGGCCAAAAAAGGCTCGTTTGCATTTCCATTTAAAAATAACCCCCTGTCCTCTCACATTTTACCAGATAGCCAGCAGGAAAAATTACTCGTTCTGGGTAGGTCAATTGGTGGTATTTTTTTAAATATAGCTTCTCACAAAATAACAAAAAGCCACCAATTGGTGACTTTTTGTTATTTAATAGTGTTGATCTAATCCTATATCTTATATTACTCCCTGTGCGATCATCGCATCTGCTACTTTTACAAATCCAGCGATATTGGCACCGACAACTAGATTCCCGGGTGCTTCATAATCTACTGATGCTTTCATACTCTTAGAATATATATCTTTCATAATTCCTTGTAATTTTAAGTCCACTTCTTCTTGTGTCCATGTAAGCCTTGCACTATTTTGCGCCATTTCTAACGCAGAGACTGCAACTCCACCTGCATTTGCTGCTTTGGCAGGAGCAAATAAAACATGATGTTCGATAAACGTCTCGATTGCCTCCAGAGTTGAAGGCATATTTGCACCTTCGCCCACTGCCTTAACACCATTCGAAACTAAAATGTCTGCCGCTTCCTTATTTAACTCATTTTGCGTTGCACAAGGTAATGCAATATCACAAGGGATGGACCAGATGCCTGAACACCCTTCTTGATAGATTGCATCTGGATGTTCTTTAACATATTCAAAAATTCTTTTATTCTCTATTTCTTTTAATCGTTTGACCGTATCTAGATTAATACCGTTTGGATCATAAACGTAACCGCTTGAATCACTGCATGCTACTACTTTTGCTCCAAATTCCAATGCTTTTTCGATTGCATAAATAGAGACGTTTCCAGAACCCGATACTACCACTGTACTTCCTTCGAAGCTTAATCCATTATCCTTGAGCATTTCTTCAACAAAATATACTAATCCATATCCTGTTGCCTCTTTCCGGCCTAAGCTCCCGCCATAACCAATGCCTTTCCCAGTTAGAACCCCTGCTTCATATGCACCTTTTAGTCTTTTATATTGTCCGAACATATACCCGATTTCTCTAGCTCCTACTCCAATATCACCAGCAGGAACATCCACATCCGGCCCGATATGTCTGCTAAGCTCCGTCATAAAACTCTGACAGAATCGCATAATTTCAAAATCGGATTTCCCTTTCGGGTCAAAGTCAGAACCGCCTTTTCCACCGCCGATTGGCTGACCTGTTAATGAGTTTTTGAAGATTTGCTCAAACCCGAGAAATTTTATGATGCTTGCATTAACAGATGGATGAAAACGTAGTCCCCCCTTATAAGGTCCAATCGAGCTGCTAAACTGAACACGATACCCGCGATTCACTTGTACATTCCCTCGATCATCTACCCATGGGACACGAAAGCTAATTAAGCGCTCAGGTTCCATCATTCTTTCGAGGACAGCTTGCTTAATATATATTGGATTTTTCACAAGGACAGGTACTAAAGAATCAAGTACTTCTTTAACAGCCTGCTGGAATTCCCCTTCATTTGGATTACGCATTTGAACCGTTTTAAATAAACGATTTACGTATTCTTTAACGATTTGCAATTGATTCTCTTCTACTCTGTCCAGCATTTTCATATCGGTCAGCCCCTAATGTATTATAAAGTTAAGAAAATTCCCTTTTCTTACGTGTGTTTTCATTTTATAATTTTATAATTAATAGTTTCAATCTTAATTTTCGATGAAATTAATGCGTTTTACGCATTAAATGGAGTGATATAAAAATGGAAATAAGGCAAATTCAATATTTCTTGGAAGTGGCAAAAAGAGAACATGTGACTGAGGCTGCAGTTGCCTTGCATGTTGCTCAATCTTCGGTCAGCAGACAAATCTTCAATTTAGAAGAAGAATTAGGTGTAAAACTTTTTATACGTGAGGGAAGAAGTGTAAAGTTAACCCCTTTAGGCAGAATTTTTTATGAACGAATGAAACAAGTGTGGTATTTAATGGAGGACGCAAAGCGAGAAGTAGAAGAAAATTTAAACCCTGAAAAAGGAACCGTTCGAATTGCATTCCCGATTAGCATGGCGGCCCATACATTGCCTTCTATCATTTACGCATTCCGTATTCGGTACCCAGAAGCGAAATTTCAAATGAGTAATGCCCTTTATTATGATTTAATCGATGGTGTGATAAACGGTGAATTTAATTTGGCCATGATTGCCCCCATGCCCAATCAGGAAAAAGAGAAAAAAATCAAAGGAGCTACGTTATTTACAGAAAATATCGTTGCCCTCCTCCCGCTCCATCATCCATTATCTGATCGGAAAACAATTCGGCTGCGGGATTTAAGGAATGACCCATTTTGTGTCCTTCCTGAAGGGTTTGTATTTCGCGAACAGGTGGTTCAAGCATGCAATGATTCAGGTTTTTCACCACAAATCGACTTTGAAGGAAAAGATATTGATGCATTAAAAGGCTTAGTCTCTGCAGGCTTAGGTGTAGCATTGATGCCTGAGATGACATTGGTAGATAACACCCCGCGTTCTACCGTGGTGCTTCCAATTTCCGATGCGAATCTCACTCGAACAGTCGGTGTCATCTATCCGACCCAACGTAAACTGCTCCCAACCGAAGCATTATTTTATGATTTTCTGCTTGAAACTTATGAAAGATTAAATGAGTTTCGGAATTAATATGTTCTTATCCGCCAGAAGTAAAAAAAGAGGCAGGCCTTTTAAAAGGTCCTGCCTCCCGATCCTTAATGATTATTGTACCTGTAATGGACACTGCCGTTTGAATTTGATGGTAAAAAATATCAAAGTTGCAGTTAGGAATAAAACAAAGAAAATCGCAATGTGCCCGATATTATTCCACATATAACCGAAATCACCAGTTGAGATAATCGACCTGAAGCCAGAAATCGAATAGGTCATAGGTAAGAATTTCATTATATTTTGCAGGAATGTTGGGCCTAGTTCAATCGGGTACGTTCCTGCACTGCCTGTTAACTGTAATATTAAGATAATAACCGCTATGAAACGTCCAGGATTATCAAGAGCTGTAACAAGGAATTGAATGATGGCTAAGAATGCCCAGCTCGTAAAGATACTTAGCATTATGAAATATGGAATGCTCTTCACTTCGAGACCAAGACCCGACAGCATAACCGCATCTACTAAAAGCGCCTGGCCAATTCCTACAGCTAAAATAACACTTGTTTTTCCAATGAACCATCTAAAACCGTTCTTCGGCTCCGAGGCTGGTTCAAACATTGGAAAAATAACGGAGAGCATTAGAGCACCGACAAAAAGACTAAGTGACAAGAAATAAGGTGCTAATCCACTGCCATAGTTTGGAACATGGTTCATCTTGTTGTTTGAAAGTTTTACTGGATCAGCGAACATATCATAAACTCGATCATTGGCTTTTACATCACTGGCATCCTTAGCTCCTTCAGATAGTTGATCGCCCAATTCCTTCGATCCATCCACTAGTTTAGTCATCCCGCTGTTCAAATCCTTCGAACCACTCGCAAGGGCGGACATTCCGTTATTTAAGTCTTTTTCACCCTGATATAGCGATGTGGTGCCAGATGCTAATTTATTTGCCCCCTGTGCTAACTTATTTGTCCCTTCATTTAATAAAGCGGAACTGGATGATAATTTCCCTAACCCTGAAGTTAGACTGTTTGAACCACTTTCAAGTTGACCGAATCCTTTTTGTGCTTCCTCAATCTTTGCACCAAACTGGGTAAGTCCTTGAGTTATCTGTTCTTGGCCATTTAATACCTGTTTTGCTCCGCCAGATAATTGGGTAATACCATCAGCCAGTTTCTGTTGTCCTTGATTCAACTGATTAGCCCCTTCGGCTAATGAATCGGAGCCTTGTTTTATCTTCTCAGCACTGCTAGACAAATCTCCTACACCAGAAGCAACCTGCTGGCTGCCTTTCGACAATTTGGTCAGGCTATCCTTTAGTGCGTTTAGTTTTTCCTTCTCTGTTGGATCAGTCGTACTATCCTCCATGCTGCTTACTTGATCGAGCAGCTGCTGAAGTCCTTGACTGACCGTATCTGCACCGGACTTGGTATGGTCAGCTCCTGTCTTCCAACTACCTAAGGAAGCTGAGAGCTGCTCAGAACCATTTACAATCTGCTTTGATCCGTTTTGCAGACTAGGAACATTTTCTGCAACAGATGTTAATCCATCCGATAATTGCTTCGTGCCATTCTCTGCTTTTTTCGCACCTGCTATCAACTTCGTATTGGCATCTTTCATTTGGCTGAGACCAGTGCTGAATTGCTGCAATCCGCTTTGGAGCTGTTTTGAACCTGATGAAGCTGAAACCACTCCATTTGAAAAAGCAACAGATTTATCTGCTAAAACCTCAAGGTTTTGCTTAATCGTTTTAGCACCATCGTCTACTGATTTTGCACCATTCGCTAATTTTTCTGCACCACTGTTAGCAGATGTAATTCCATCTGATAAACTACCTGCCCCTTCTTTGGCTTCTGCCATCCCGTTTGAAAGTTCCCCCGCTCCATCACTAGCTTTGTTCAACCCTTTAGCGACATCCTTTAAACTGTCAAACATGGACTCGGCATAGGTCTTGGTGACGGATTCGGACACGGCTGCTTTTATCTTTTCAACAGCTGAATCACCGATTTTGGATGATAAATAGTTATTACCTTCATTTACGGTATAGATTAGATTTAGTTTTTTTGGACTTTCACTTTGTAAAGTCGTGGCATTTTTTGAAAAGTCTTTTGGAATTTCAATTTCCAAATAATAATCTTGATTCTTCAAACCTTGTTTTGCCTTTTCTGTACTGACAAAATTCCAATTAAAAGTTTTTTTCTCTTTCAAATTCTCAACTAAATCACGGCCAACTGTTAAGTGCTCTCCATTGTACTCGGCACCTTGGTCATTATTGACAATTGCAACAGGCATTCTGTCCAAATGGGAATATGGATCCCAAAAAGCCCATAAGTAGGTTCCACTATAAAGAACAGGAATCGTCATCACACCGATAATTGCGATTAGTAATTTACGCGTCCGAAAAATCCGTAGAAATTCACTTTTCACAGAAGGGAAAAATTTCAAGTAACTCACCTCATTCATATTCTTATTTCAGTCCGTTGTGACCGTAATCCCCATTTAGTCATTTTGAGACAAAAAAATATTCACCCGATTGACCATTTTAGTTTTTTAGTCATTTATAAGACTTTGTTATAATACCACAACTTATTTTTAGTTTCAACCATTTCAGTGTTGATTTTTGTTTTGAGAATAGACCATCAAGTCAATACTAGTAGCGGAGAAAAACGGCAAACAACTATGCCCGATTGGATGGATCGGCTGATTCATGAAGGGAAATTGTGTTAGGAGAACATCACTATGACCAAGGAAGAGGTAGTTAAACTTTTAATACTTATAGAATCGGTATATCCCAACTGCGTATTAAAGGGCGAGACGGTCCAGCAATGGTTCCAATTTTGTTCAGAAATAGATTACGAAATAGTAATGGGCCAGGTGAAAAACCACATTCGAAAAAGCCCCTTTCCACCTGCGTTTGCTGATATCGCAGTATTCACTTCTGTAGAAAATGATTTCCCAGAAACATTACAAAATGGAAAGAAGAAAATGAAACATGAATGGAAATCTGACCATCGAAATTTAATACCTGAATGGCTTGGCGAATATTCAGCAAGAAAAAATGTTTAACATAATAAAAAAATAAACCGAAAATATAAAGCTTCCAAAAGAAAACTTATATTTCGGTTTTTATAGTTTATCTGTATAAAGTTATAATAGACCCACCATTTGGAGACCATGTGTAATTCCATTGTCGTCAACGGATTTTGTCACATATTTTGCAACTGCCTTTACACTTTCTTCCGCATTCCCCATTGCCACACTATTTTTAATGGTGGTCAGCATTTCCAAATCATTAAGCCCATCACCAAAGGCAAATTGGTTTTCTTTTGGGATACCTAATTTTTCAACTATTTTTTCAATCCCTTTTGCTTTTGAGCCGCCGTTAGGGAGTACATCGACTGAAACAGGATGCCATCTTACAAAATCAAATTCACGAAACTCCTGTTCATATTGTTTCTCTTCCCCTTCTGGACAAAAAAGGAGAGATTGAAACAGCTCGCGTCCTTTGTAATAATTCGGATCGTGCGAAGGAAAACGGCTAATTTTTAATGTAGCAATACTTTCTGTAATGTAGCTATGCTCTGGTACATTCGTTTTCATATCCTCGTGATCCATAAAGACTACCGGATGATTGTTAAGAAGAGCTGCTTCTGTTAACTTTTCAATTGCTGAGGCATTTAAAGAATTTTTATATAACTCTTCACCTCTTAACACGACGTATTGTCCGTTATAACTTACAAATGTAGTAATATCCAATTCTTTTCGCAGATCCTCAAACATAAACGGGGCTCGTCCTGTTGCTATGGCTACTTCATGTCCAAGTTCTTTTAATTTAAAAATGGATTCTTTCGTTGAAAGCGGTAGTTCTTTATCATGATTAAGCAGCGTGCCATCTATATCAAAGAATATAATACTTTTATGGGTCATTTTATGATTCCTGCTTTCGATGTGTATTTTTCTTATTAATTCCCATTGGGTTTATTTATTATTTTACCTGAGCGACTGCCTCCCCTTGATAAATCCGAAAGGCTGGAACAATCGTGTCTGAAACAATTTCTTTTCCTTTTTCACGAATGAAATCTAATTTATAATAGGCGTCAAATCTTTGGCTGATTTCCGTTTTTACCAGTTCAGGCGGAGTAACGACGATGAATTGGAACTTCAGTTTTTCGGCGACTGCGAAGATCGGGTCAAGGACATGTGCGGAAGCGGCCTGACCGAACGGATTATCACAGACTAATGGAACCCAGCTTTGAATGGTTTCGCTTTTGACGGATAATAACATCATCATCATTACCATTCGGGCAGATAACTTCTGTCCCCCACTGCCATCGGACTTCGTTTTAGAACCCTGATTAATCGTCTGCCAGGTAGAATAATGTTCTTTTTGCGGTTTCCCGTACATAAAGGCATTATCTGTTCGCATATTATAGACCATCAGTTCAGGGTATCGATTTCGAAGTGAAACAAATAAAATTTGCTCATCACTTATCAGTTGTTTGATTTCTTCATCTAATAATCGGTTATTGTCATCAATCATATCAAATTGTTTGGTAATTTTGTTAATGGCAGTTACAAAGTGCTGCTTTAGCAGTGGTTCGATATCTTCAGCCTTTTTAGGTAAGATATCTTCTTTGAGCTGGACAAGTGGAAATGATCCTCGTTCATTTTTTAACTTCATTTTCGAAACCATCGAACGAATGGCCTCTGAAATGCTCATTACTTTCATGCTGGCACGGCTGGCCCAAAAGTTTTGAGCTCTTTCTGCTCTTTCTTTGTCGCGTTCTAATTGTTCCAATCCACTTTGTGAAAAACGTTTCATATTTTTAACGATGGACTGGATATGCGAATAATGCCTTGTATCCAAATGGTCTAGTGTCGTTAACACTTCATTTTTAAAACGTATCTCCCAATCTTTCCCTTCAATCGTGAGCTTTAAATTCCTTAATGATTGATCGATTTTCGCATGCTTCTCTTGGCCTTCATCCTGAATCGCTTGATGTTCTTCACACCAGGCTAGGATACACGCTTTTCCTTGACTCTTAATTTTTTCTAGATCATCATTCGTAAAAACTGCAGCATCCTCTTTTAAGATAACGGAAAGCGTTAATAAATCGCCTTCATAACCCGTAATTTTGGAGTCCGTTTCTTTTTGGCGTTTCTCAGCCTGCTTGATTTCTTCTTTCGCTAATCTCGTTTGGTCTTTAATTTCTACTTCCTTGACTTCTAAGTCAAGGGCTTCCCACTGTTCAGGCTGTTTTTCATGTTTCTCGACTTTCTTCCCTAACTTATCACGCTGTTCACCCGCATGCTTTAAGGACGTTTCCGCCACCGTTACAGCCGTTCCTTGTTCCCGTTCTTCTTTTTCTGCTGTCTTCGCTTCCTTCTGTGCCGTATGCAGCATAGTCTCTAATATACTTAGAGGTTCATCAGGTTCTGCTGCTTTATTCCAGTCCTGATCATGGGTAGTCAGTTTTTTCTCTAATTTCTTTTGCTGCTTTTGTTCGGTTTCTCTTTTTGCTTGAAGAACGAGTAATTCTCTAGCCTGTTCTTCTTTTGATTTTTGAAGCTGTTTTAACTCTTCCGTACTTCCGTTAATCTCTTGTAGTAAATGCGTTGAAAGATGAGGGACCTCTTCGGATTGTTCGGCTTTTTCCTCAGCAGGAAAAGCTGCTTCTTCAATAAAAAACCGGATTTCCTTAATATTTTGCTCAGTTGTAAGCTTCCATTCCACATACGTTTGATTCCACTGGTTTTGTAGTTCAACTGTATTCTGGTGCTCTTTCCCTATATCTTGCTGCTGAGCTCCTAAGGCTTCCTTTAGCATTTCTTTCTCGAGTTTCACCCGTTTATTTTCATGATGAAGAGTTTTTTCTTGATCAAACTCCTCTAATTTTTCTACATTTCTAGTAAGTTTCTCAATTTTACCTTTTGTCTTTTCTAGTTGTTCTTTTAACCCAAGCTGTAATACTTTTTCTTTTTCTTCCTGTGTTTTAATTTCCTGCAATTGCGTCTTTTTAGTAAGTAGAGCGTTTTGTTCCTGAGTGAGAACTTTTTCGATATCAGTCGAAAGTTCGCTAGATAAAAATCGATCAATTTCTTTTAAAATACGACGCAGGGAGATTTCTGTCTTTTCAATTTCTAGAAGTGTATCTTTCTTTTCGTCTATTTGTTTAGCAATCGTTATTTTCCAACTGGTGAATTGATTTTTATCACTTAATAGATCTTTCTCCGATCCATTAATAATTACAAAGGACGGGTGGTGATATTCGCTGTTCATTTCCTCACGCAAGAAAATTGGTACAGGACTTTTAAACATCCTTCCTGTAAGAACCTGCTGATTAATTTTTTGCCATTGCTGCCCGCTTACGACCAACCCGTATGGAAGGAGCGGATACGTCATAAGGGAATGAGCCATTTCCTCTGAACTTAATGATTGGAGAAATTGGGTTCCATAAAATACATCAATTCCCGTCTTCTCATCGATCCATTCCTTTAATTCCTTCACATCCTTGTTTGCGATCCAGAAGGGCTCATCGTTTAAGGAATGGTCGAGTTGTGTTTCCCAAAGTTCCTTCTTTATTTGTTCAGCTTGTTGGCGGTTATTGCAGAGAATTTCTTCTATTTGGAATGCGTACTTCGACAAGAGTGATTGAGTAAATGGTGCTGTGACATCATCAATTAAACCAAGTAGCTTATCAAAGAGTTTTGCCTCTTTTTGTTTTTGCTCTTCATTTGCTATGTTTAAGTCTTCACATTTTTCCTCTGAATACTGAATCGATTGGACAAGCGTACCATGTGAAGTGGCAAGTTGATTTTGCTTTTCACTAGATTCTTTATCTTTTGCCTGCAGCTCAACTAATCCAGCCTTTTTATCTTCAATTTGTTTCAAAAAACTCTCGATCAAGCCCTTTAAGTCATAGGTTAAGCGATCGCCAAATTCTTGGATAAGTGCCGCTTCCTTCGACTCAAACCTATGCATTTGTGTATAAAGAAAATCAATTTCCGTACTTAGTTGAGCTATTTCTTTTGTCTTTTGTTTATCCTGCTGCAACAGCCCCGATGCTTTTTTATGTAAGAACTTTTGATAGCCCAAATACCGGTTTACACCATCTTGAATCAACAAATAGGATTGCTCCCATTGCTTTCTAGCTTCTTGTTTAATTTCTTCCATTCTTTGATTCACTTGCTCTAAGCCGCTGTTTTGCTCTAATGTCGCAATCTGCTGTGATAGAGAGCGAATAGTTTGTTCGTTTTCACTCCACTCTTTTAATAACAGCTGAAAGTCTAGTTGTGCTTTTCGTTCCTGTTTCTCTTTAACAATTGTTTGTAAGGAAGTATGTTTCTCCCTTTCTTCCACTAATTTCTTCTCCCAGTCCATGACCTCTCTATGAGCTTTCGCAAACTCTAAATTATCTTTCTGATAGCGCAAATCTGCCTGTCTAATCGCCAGTTTTTCCAATTTTTTCTCTAAACCATGCAGCATTTCCTCTTCCGATTGCTTCAAGTGTTCTAATGCACCAAGCAGTTGTCTTCCGGTCTGTATACTTGCATGAACAATTTCTTTATGTTCTACTCCTTTAGCTACGTACTCTTCAAATGGGACAATGTCTTCTAAAAATTCTTTATGGGCTTGCTCTCTTTTTAACAGAACAGGCAGGTCCTTCGCGATACTAGCCTGGCTTTTGAAAATTTCTACTAAATCGTTCTTTTGATGTTCAGCTCGATGCAACACTTGACTTACTGTAGGAATGATTCGTTTTTGAAAGAGAGAATGATCATCCTCAGCGCCCTCGAAATATTTTCCAACGCCCCCTTCATCCTTGTTAATTTCCTTCATAATATCCCAGTCTTTACGATTAATACCATATGTATCAAGGATGCGATAGTGCTTCTTCGGATCTCGGTAAACGTCATATCCATTCCATTTTAGATAGTCCTTTAAGCTTTCCGTTTCAGCAACCTCACCATTTTCATAAAGTGGAATATGCTCAAGCGATGCCTCTTCTTTCCGTTCAAATTCTCTTGTATAAAAGGTAAAAATAGGGAGAATTTTTGCTTCCTGTTCCAATGGTATCCCTTCATGTCCACCTTCATCATTCATCGAAATCCGCTGCTCGGCTGAGAACATCCCGCCCGTCACCAGATGCCGGTTTTCCGCCCCATCTAATTCCCACTGAATGAGAACATGGAAGGTATAGGGAATAAATTGCTCTTTATTGTTAAAGAAAAACTGCTGATAATATCGATTGTTTTGTTTTCCCCACGATGTTCCAGGTTTGAGTATTTGGAAAATAGTCTGGAGGAACACACCTTTCCCGCCCCCATTCATCATGGCAATGAGCCCATTTGTTGATGTCTCATCATTATGAAAATTAAACGTGGTATCTTTATATTGCTTTTGCATGCCATCATACTTGAGGCCGACAATTCTAATTCGATGGATTTTCGGCATGCATATCCTCCTCTGTAGTCATTAATTTTTTAAAAACTTCATAACGATCATAATCATGATACAAATATTCAATTCGCTCAAAAAGTTCTTGTTTGGGAATAACCTTAGCTATATCGTCCCGATCAAGAATGACAATAAGCCCCTCTGTCTCTAATAAGCGCATAGCGCCGGCAATTAAACCGATACGGGTCCGTCTATTGCCTTTTTTACTCCCATAATCATCCGAGTCAACCTCCATGTATTTCCATGTTGTTACAACTTCCTTCATATCAATCCGTTCTTCTTCTCCAAAGGTCGGTTCAACTTTAAGAATGCTCTCCCATTTCATCATTAAGTCATTGACTTGCCGTTCTAATGCATAGTAACTAATCCCTTCCCGCTTTGTGCGGATTTTTGCTGCCTGGTTGCGGTCTATGGCTGCTAAAAAAGACATAATGACAACGCTAATCAGATGAAAATGTTTCTTCGTTTCAACTTGTCTATGCTTTTCCTTCATATGGGTAAAATTCGTAGCAAAGACAGATCCGGTTGGCTGAACAACTAAGTGGATCCGTTTAGGCGATTCAATGATATATGTACCTGATTCGTCTGCCAATAAAAGAACGGTCTGTCTCACTTCCGGATCAAAATATGTCTGAAAGTGTTCGCTATTTTCGTCGATGACTTTATCTTTCAATAAAGAAAAATAGACAGCTGATGCTCTTTTGATCGTTTCTGCATTCATCATTTCTCCTCCTGAACACAAATTTTAAAAGGGGTAATTTTCATTTGATACCATTGATGCGGCTCTGCCCGATGGTCAAACATGGTATAAATCTTTAAGCCTTCGAAGACTTGAAATTGCGGATATTCCTTCATTAATTTATAAAGAAGAATTTCCCTCTCATCTGTTAAGGTTTCTTCCTTTCGATGCAGCACTTGAATCTTCAGCGGTTTTTTATCGAACATCATCCACAAATCAATCGTTTCAGATTCTTCAAACCATAAATCCTGTACTTCTAGTGGCAGCTCGGCTATATCAGCTAACGAGAACTCACGGTTTGTTTGTAAAAATTGAAAAACATAACTCCATGCCTTAATAACTGAATCCCAGTTCGTCACTCGCAACCGAGTAATGTTTTCTTCTGCCTCTTCTTCAATAACGGCATCAGTTAGTTGTTTTTCATCAAATTCTTGTTCGCCCCAAATCCAATCGAGCGGCAGAATAAATTCATTCTTCGGTGAAAATAACGGAGAAAGGACACCTTCTATTATCTCGAAATTTTTGATCCCTTCCTGCATGAACCAATTTTCATAAAAATGCTCCCGAAATGAAACCAGACTGTTTTCCCAAAACAATGAAGGGTTTTCCGCCTTTAATTTCATTTCATAGGAAATATTTTGAATGACTAGCTTAGCAAAACGATCATGCAATTGTCTTGTATGGCCAATTTTTTCTTGAAGAAGAATCAATTCTTTCTGCATAAAATCATCTTCTTCATTCCTGCGTTTGGTCTTTTCTATCATATTAGTAATGGTCCGGAAGTGATTCTTTTCTTCTTCAAATTGCTTTTCAATTTCAACCCGATTGTCGGCCCTTTGCCATTCCTCTTCCATTAATAAGATTTTGGGATTGTTAATCATTTCTTTTTGAAAGGTGAATTCATTTGCCATTAAGCGGTTTACTCTTGAAATGAGGTGATCGAGGTTTCGTGTAGCTTTTCGAAAATTACCGTTCTTAATCAACTGCATACTATAGAGCTGTTCTATTGTAATGGAGAATTCCTCTGCCATTTCTCTGCTCATAAAAATCATTTCCTGAGAGACATCCGTGAGTTTATAAACAATGGATCCGCCTATTTCTAAGTTCGTATATAATTCATCCATCGTGACATATCGATAGGTTTGAGTTTCCCATGATTGTCTGATTTCATCGTAATATAGAGCTTCAAACGGTTTACTATACTCTTCCTTTCCCTGATATAAAAGGCCACTGGTAATTCGTTCAATTTGCTTTTCGTCTGCTAAAAGCTTCATTTGCTTTATGGAATCTTCCACCATGTATTTGATATCGGATTTACTTCTATGATCATCATCATTTAATTCTCGATAAAAAATGGTGAGTAGCACATGCATGAGAATGGTTTGGATATGAGGTTTTAGATCCCCCACCTCCATTCCTCTGCCAAGTTCAAATAATGGATTTAATCGTTGCATCCGCTGGGCGAATCCTTCCCATGACTCGTTCACATCCATCGCCTCCATGATTCGATCGTTAACACTTCTTGCGCTATCCGCTTATTTTCCTGCCATAAATCCTGTAATAGCGCTTGCTCTTCTTCTGTAAACCATTGAAAGAATAAATCACGGTATTTGAGGTTTTGTGTTTGACCTTGTTTCTGTTCATTCCTTTGTTCTATACATTCGAGCATCTTTCGGTAAATTTTTAAGGCTGGCTGAATACAGCAATCTGGATATTTTTCGATAAGCCGAATAAGGATTCCGTAACCTGCAGCATCAAGGTCTCCTGCATAATAGAAAAGATAGGATTTAGGTGGAAACATTCTAAAGAAAAAGGAGAAGCTCCGTTCAATTTTCGTTCCTTCACCATAAATAATCAGTTCTGGTTCATAGTCGAGTTGATTTGCTTCCAATAACTTAATGGATGTATGAAAGAAAGATAGATTTTCGACGATTAGAACTCTCTGAATATCTTTCATTTCTTTCCCTTGTTTCATCCAAAAGACAAAAGGCTCGCCGTAGTTTACCATTTTAAGCTGGTCTTCTCCAATGCCAATTCTAGCTAAAAAACCTTTTCCATCAGGAAAGCTATCACTGTCGAGTAAGAATTTTTCATGACCAAAAAGCTCTAGGCTTCTTTCTTCGACTGACACGACCTCCCGTTCCTGACTGGACTTTAGAAATGTATAGACATTCTGGATACGATTCCATTCATCTTTCGTTTGCCATTCAGGATGCCGTTCATAAAAGGAAAAATCAAACTGATCACCTAATTTCATCATTTCAAGACGATCCCATTTGTTTTCCTGAACTTTTAAATTTACCCAGTGATATAACGATAGAGATGGTGTTCTTCCATTATATTGATTATTTAGAATGGGGATTAGTTGTCCTTCTTCTTTCAATGTTTCAATGGCACGATAAAACAGCGAATAACCATCCATTTCAAAATAATCATCTATTAGCTTCCGCAACTGAAGTTCTAAATCGTTAATATTTATTTTCTTTTTTTGTTTAGGGTGTTGAATATCAGCTATAAAACTTCTCACCCGTGTTTCAATGATGTCGATTGTATTCACCTACTTAGATCTTCTTAGTTTCATAGAAATAGACTATTACAGCCAATTTGGACATCCTTTTATTATAAACTAGTTGTGATATGGTTGGTAAATGAAATTTTCTTAAAATAGTGACTGGATGCGAAAGGACAAAAAAACAATGCTAAAACACTCGAACCTAAGAGTGGAATTTAATCAAAAAACCGCACAAGTGAAAAATCACCGTGCGGTTAGTTTTTAACTTCATGTATATCAATACTGATAAATTAAAGTCCACTAGTGTCTTCATCTGTTTTGCCCCACTGACTTGTCAGTTGATCGAGTTTTTCCATACAAACTTTAAGCCGATTAACCTCGGTATGGAGTAATGAAACATGGTGGTGTAGACCTGCTTCTCTTTCCACAATCGCCCGCTGCATTTCTTCCGGTGCAGGTCCTCCAGGAAGCGACCGAATTTTCACAAAGTGTTCTGGGTCCATTGCTGTGCGAATAATCTCATCCGATAAATTCAATGGAAATCCGACAACTGTTTTTGCAGCTTCGTCTACGAGTACAGATGTGACATGAGTCGCATTTAGTCCCCTTGCCAAGGCAATTTTCACCACCTGGCTGGCTATGGAATGTGAGGTTCGGAACGGTATGTTTGCTTTCCTAAATAGCGTATCGGCCAATTCAGTTATCGTGGCAAAACTTTCTTGGGCCCTTCTTTTTAAAAGTGCTTCATTTACTTCCAACGTTCCGACCACCACTTTTACTAACCGAAAAACTTGATCAATGAGGTGCAGGCCCTTCCATAAATATGGCTGAAGGTCATCCTCAGTATCATTTATATCTCCGTACGGTGTGTTATGTAACATTTGAAGTACGGTTTGGGCATTTCCAATTCCGCTTGAACTTAATGCACGAATATGCTCTAGTGATACAGGATTTCTTTTTTGCGGCATAATGGAACTCTTCTGAACATAAGGGTCTGCCACACGAATCGCTGAAAATTCCTGGCTGGACCATAAGAGAAGGTCTTGTGAAAATCGGCCGAGATTGATAAAGGTTAATTGGATCGCTGTGGCAATTTCCCCTAAATAATCGGCACCGCCAATCGAATCATAGGCACTCTTGATGATTTTCGGAAATCCTAATAGCTCTGCGACTGTTTTTCGGTCAATCGGAAATCCGGTTGTAGTAAGTGCAGCAGCGCCGAGTGGACTTACATTGCAAGTATCATAGGCTGCTTTCAATCTTTTTAAGTCACGGTCAACGACATCGTACATACCCAGAAGATAATGGGAGAACGTCATCGGCTGGGCTTGCTGCGTATGGGTATGCCCCAAGACAATGGTTTCCTTATAGTTCTCGATCACCCTCAAAAGTGTTTCTTGAAACGATAGCAGCGCCCGGGTGGCGAGGAGAATCTTGTCCCTAAGAACCATCCTGTATATTGCAACACCCATATCGTTCCTACTCCGGGCAAGGTGCAAACTTCCGCCAATCTCGCCAGCTACATTCATAATTTTACTTTCCACAAGAAAAAAAAGATCCTCATACTGTCCATCATAGGTGGAATTAAGAAGTGCTTCCTTATCAAGTGCGGAAATCCCTGCCACAATTTGGGATGCTCCATTCTCCTCCAACAACCCTTGTTCTTTCAACATAATCAGGTGGGCTTTATGGACAGCGAGCATCGGCTCTAATAAAGTTTGTTTGGCATGCTCATAAGCAGGTGCCAATACTACCTCTGAATAGGTCGCTCCTGGAAACTCTCGTCCTTCATTTTCAAAAGTGCTATCCTTAATATTCATCACAATACCCCCTATTAATAATTATGTTACTTCAGTTCCCTCAATCCCCAATTTCTGCAGATTTGGGGGCTTTTCTTCCGCTTGTCAGCATAGAATGTAGACAAGCGGAAGTGATCTCTCAATGAAAATAGTTAACCTGGAGGGAATAACCTAATGCAATTTATTGAAGATGTTAAAGACGTCAAATTTAGCTTTTTGGAAAAACCGCCAGCGTCGTCTATGACTTATGCCTTTGTTTATGTTAATAATCACAACGAATACTTTGCAGTCAAAAATGGAGAGCGTTTGTCACGTAGTGAATTGCGGATTGGCAAATATAATAGGGTTTATACAGTCAATATGCAGCAGCAAACTATCGCCTACAAGGAGGAAGTCCCTTCGGCAACAAGAGGTAGAAGGTTTTCTGTCAATTTATTTATCGATATTGCTGTTGAACACCCCGAAAGGTTAGTTCAACAAAATGCAGGAGAAATTGGCAACATTTTCAACAATAATCTGCCCTTCTGGGTGGAGTCGGAAGCAAGATTTTTTCCTATTGAAGAGGATCTGAGTTTTGCCAGACATATTGAAGAATTTTTTCAAACCTCGCGATTGGTAAAGGTGTTAAGAGAGGCTGGTATTGTGGTTCGAAATGTTCGTGTTTTGATCCGGCAAGGTATTCGGGACCAGCGCCATGATGAGGCGATCGCCGATTTAGACCGGAATGCAGAACTAGCCGCCTATCAAGAAGCTCTGGACTTGGAGGAAGCACGCCGGATTTCGGCCTCGATTAAAGAAGCCCTTCAAGCAGGTGATTTTATCACTGCAGGGAAGCTTGGAGAAAAAAATGAAATGGCAAAGCGGTTAGTAGAATCGGAGTTTAGCCAAAATCAAGCCTTCAAATATGAGGTAAACAAACAACTTTTAAACTTGATCAACGATCACACTATTAACCAGTTTGAGGCAGAACAAAGATTGGCCAAGCTAAAAAAACTATTCCCCTATCTCCCCGTCAATTTGGAAAACATCAATAGAAAAAAACAGATTGAAGGTCCAAGGAGAGAACTTTCATCCTATTTATATAAAGGAGATTAGCGATTGTGGAATCCATTTTAAATCAGCTGTTTTGGATCTGGTCACTTATTTCTGTACTTCCGGAATGGTTGCGTATTTTTTTGGTTCTCTTTGTGTTCCTGCAGCTCGCAAGGCTGATTTTGTTGTACATGGTTCCTCCCTTCTTAAACTTGTTGTGCCGTTTGTTGAAAAAAATGCTTTATCCCATTTCTTACCCAATCATGGCACTTCTTTGCACGATCCAAAGAAGCCGGAGAGAAGAGGGAAAAGCTGACATTTCTGTTTGGATTGATATAATTGAAGGATTGCTCGCCTTGTTCGAAAGATTTTTCAACAGAATCATACAGCTTTCCATGAAACGGAAAAGAAATAAGACAAGGATTAAAAGATGGTCCTTCTATTCTGCCACAACTCTAGTGATCTTGCTTACTGCAGCAATCATCAACAATCCAAATGAGTGGTATACACAAAAATGGAAGAAAACTGAGGTCTGGTTAAACCAAGAACATGTGCACATACAAGCATCCGTGACTTCACCTGAACGAAAAGAATTAATTTTAAATAAGAAATATGAAGAAGGCGGAAATATTCGTGATGCTCCTACACTAACCGCGCCCCATCTATACACTATTACAAATGGTGAAATAATGCACTTTTTAAATGAAGAACAAGTTGACTCCAAAGGAATAAAGTGGCTAAAAGTTCAAACCCCAAACGGAATTGAAGGCTGGATTTCAGCCCTGATTGTCAGGGAAAAATAAATTGAGAGAGACCATCTGAGTGTCGCAATGAATGGAACCATTTCCATTATTTAATGATCCTTTGTCACTAGTTTACGGAAGAGATTGGTCTTCATTCGCTTGATGATGACCTTTCCTTCGGCTTTCTTATGAAGTTTTGGTCAATAGTAACTAATTTTTCACCAACACTATTATAACAAAAGTAAAAATCCCACCTTCCATAATAGAAAGTGAGATTTTCACCAATAAATCCTCAAATTTAAGCTTGATAAAAAACTATTTAAACCAATCTACATTTTACTCTGTCCTATCAACTATTGATTGCTTGATAAAGTGAATTGAGCAATATCCCCACTGCAAGTACGAACAAAAAAACATGTGCGTGGTTTATCGTACGCTTTCGTTTATTTTGAAGAAAAATCCATATCCAAAGGATAGCTAAAAGGATATTAATCATGTCCCCTACAAGTTCATTTCCTGGCAATGGCACCCTCTCCTTATAGTCTTAAGCAAATACGATCGTTTTATTACCGTGAACAAGTACCTTATCCTCTACGTGCCAGGAAACGGCCTCAGCAAGAACCCTTCTCTCCACATGACGTCCGGCGGTCTTTAAATCCTCTGCAGTATAGCGTTGGTTAATTCGCTGTACATCCTGTTCAATAATTGGTCCTTCATCAAGATCATTCGTAACGTAATGTGCAGTTGCACCGATTAACTTTACACCACGGTTAAATGCTCTCACGTAAGGATTTGCGCCAACAAATGCCGGCAAGAATGAATGATGGATGTTGATAATTTGATTAGGATACTTTGAAATAAAGTTAGGGGAAAGTATCTGCATATATCTAGCAAGGACAATTAAGTCCACCTTCCCTTTCATTAATTCTAATGCTTTCTGTTCGGCATCTTCTTTCGTTTCGTGAGACATTGGAATATGATAAAAAGGGATGCCATAACTTTCAACTACTTCTTTTAAACTAGTATGATTACTAATTACCATTGGGATATCTACTGAAATTTCATTGGATTTCCAGCGCCAAAGAAGTTCGTTTAGACAATGATCAGTTTTCGAAACAAAGATAGCCATCCGCTTTCTTTTTTCATTATTGCTCAACTGCCAAACTAAGGCATGATCCTGCGCAAGCTCATGTAAATCTTCTTCAAGCTTTTTAATAGAAGGTTCAAATTCTTCCAACTCGAACTCGATTCTCATAAAAAACATACCTGCTCTTGGATCTGTTGTATGTTGATCAAAGTGGACAATATTGGCTTTGTGTTCTAATAAAAAATTCGTGACAGTCGAGATAATACCCGGCTTTTCCCGACATGAAATTAGTAATTTTGCCCGGTTGGGCTTCGATGTTGTGATCACGCTTATACACCATCCTTAAGATTATTAATTATGTATTATAGAAGGACGAATACCCTCGTAATGAGTTAGGCATGAATTTCCTGTCCATACACAGCAAGGGCAGCTTCACCAATAGCTTCGGCTAATGTAGGATGCGGATGAATTGTATGGGCAATATCCATTGCTGTTGCATTCAATACACAAGCAAGCCCGGCCTCAGTAATCATATCCGTTACATGTGGACCTACCATATGTGCTCCTAAAAGCTTATTCGTTCCTTCTTCAACAACCAGTTTGACAAATCCGTCAGATTCACCAAAAACCAATGCCTTTCCAATCGCACGGAAGGAGAATTTACCAACCTTCACCAGATAGCCCTTTTCCTTTGCAGCTTCCTCTGTGAGCCCGACACTCGCTACTTCTGGGCTGCAATAGATACATCTGGCAATAAGGTTTGAATCAAGTAGATTTGGCGTTTTACCTGCCATATGTTCAATAGCAATGATTCCTTCATGTGAAGCAGCATGGGCAAGCTGTAAGCCGCCAATGACATCACCAATGGCGTAAATGTTCGGTTCATTTGTTTGGTAGAACTCATTTGTTTGAATAAAAAACGGATTTAGTTCAACGGCCGTTTTTTCAAGGCCAAAACCTTCTGTATTTGGAGAGCGCCCTACAGATACCAAAAGTTTGTCTGCAGAAAATGGTGTTTCTTTGCCTTTATGCTCCGCTTTAATGGAAACACCCTCACCTTTTTCCAGCGTTTCTGGAAGAACTTTTGCTCCTGTAACGATTTTTACTCCTTTTTTCTTCATCAAACGCTGTACTTCCTTTGAAATATCTGTATCTTCTGATGGTAAAATACGCTCGGCAAATTCAATTACAGTAACTTGGATGCCGAAGTCAGAAAGCATAGATGCCCATTCGATTCCTATTACCCCGCCGCCAACGATAATGATAGAACTCGGAAGCTTCTTCATTTTTAGCGCTTCATCCGAAGTCATCACATACTTCTCATCCACTTCAAGGCCAGGAAGTGTTCTTGGACGGGACCCTGTGGCAATTAAGATATTTTTGGGGCTTAAAATGACTTCCCCTTCATCATTATTCAATTCCACTAACACATCTTTTGTCTGTGTAATACTTCCCTTTCCATCAAAAACATCGATCTTTCCTTTTTTCATTAAATGTTGGACACCTTTATATAGGCGGTCCGTAATTTCTTCTTTCCGGGCCTGTACTTTTGAAAAATTAAGACCCACTACAGGGGCAATTACACCATACTTATCTGCATGCTTTGTTTGAGCGAATACTTCTGCACTTCTTAATAGGGCCTTACTCGGAATACAACCAGCGTGAAGGCATGTTCCACCAATTTTTCCTTTTTCAATAACCGCCGCTCTTAAACCTAATTGTGAAGCGCGAATGGCAGCTACGTACCCACCCGTGCCACCACCGATAATTACGACATCATATTCTTTTGTCATGTGTGTTATCTCCTCTTAACATTATATCTGTCGGAAAACTGCTGAATCTTTCCTATATAGTTAATAAGCTTCTCTACCCGATTAATCGATTGGAATGGCACATGCACTAGAGGCAAAGCTTTCCCCAACTACAAATCCTTGTTCTGTGCTATAGTCAATATGCGTTTCCTCATCTAAATAGCGTTTTGTAAAACGGTCTATTTGAATTTGGATCCCTTCTATTTCCATACATAAATCGTTTCGCCGAGGTTCATCAAATACAATTGAAAACCTAACAGACATTCCGCATCCTCCGCTAACTTCGGCATCAATCCGAGGATTATGATTTTCATTCGCCATCATTTCTTTTAGTTTATTGGTGGCCGCTTCTGTCATTTTTATTATCATAGACTTTCTTCTCCTTACACCTATTTCATTACACAATTACATTTGCGGCATTGACCTGTTCGTCCGCATGATAAGAGGAGCGAACAAGAGGACCTGCCTCGCAGTTACTAAATCCTTTTGACATGGCGATCGTTTTTAGTTCCTCAAACTCTTGTGGACTCCAATACTTTTGAACTTTTAAATGATGTTTGGTAGGCTGCAAATATTGACCAATTGTCATAATATCCACATGGTTCGCTCGAAGATCGCCCATCGTTTCGATAATTTCTTCCTTTGTTTCTCCAAGTCCAATCATAATACTTGATTTGGTTGGAATACTGGCATTCATTTCTTTAGCCCGGCGCAAAAACTCTAAGGAACGTTCATACGTTGCCCGTGCCCGAATACTTGGTGATAACCGTTTAACTGTTTCAATATTGTGATTTAATATATCAGGCCTTGCATCCATTAATGTTTTTAAGTTTTCATATTCACCTTTCATGTCGGACGGAAGGACCTCAATGCTGCAAAATGGATTTCGGCGTCTTACAGCTCTGATCGTTTCTGCAAATACCCCCGCTCCGCCATCTTTTAAATCATCTCGAGCAACAGCGGTAATCACGACATGTTTTAAGCCCATTTTTTCCACTGAATCTGCTACACGCTCTGGCTCTTCCCAATCAAGTTCTGTCGGCAGGCCCGTTTGAACCGCACAAAACCGGCAGGCTCGCGTACAAATACTTCCTAATATCATAAAAGTCGCTGTTTTCCGTTCAGCCCAGCATTCATGAATATTTGGACATTTTGCTTCTTCACAGACGGTATGAAGGTTTTTTTCACGCATCATTTTTTTTAGGCCTGTATATTGTTCATTTGTATTTAGTTTTATTTTTAACCACTCTGGTTTTCGAACATAATTTGTAGACATGTCTATCACTCCTAAAAACAGACATTAGATTTTTTGTATTGGCTGTGTGTTAAATAGGTCTGTTGGTTTCCGTTCCAGGCACTTCGCTTNNCCCGCAGGAGTCTTCGTGCCTGGAACGAAGGCCAACAGGGTTTCAAAATCAACATAACCGTTAACACAGCCTTTGTATTTAATAAACCACCAAGAATGAGAGATCATAGGAAGGTTTATTGTCTCCATTTCTTCATTCCTAGTGGTTCAATGATCATTCGTTTAAGATTTTACTGTTACCTTTTGATTAGTTTCTTCTATTATATATCGTAAGATTGGTTGTCTCGCCGCTTGTACTTCATCCAACCGGCCGATGACTGTCGTGTGTGGTGCCTCTAAAACAATCTCTGGGTTTTCTTCTACTTCTTTTGCAATTTTTATCATCACATCGGCAAAGGCATCCATTGTTTCCTTTGACTCCGTTTCTGTAGGTTCAATCATCAAACACTCCTCAACATTCAGCGGGAAGTAGATGGTCGGTGGATGATAGCCAAAATCAAGGAGCCGTTTTGCCATATCAAGAGTTCTTACACCCAGTTTTTTCTGTCTAGAACCGGATAAGACAAATTCATGTTTACACACTTGGGAATACGGAGCATCAAAATATGGTTCAAGTTTTTTACGGAGGTAGTTCGCATGAAGCACTGCCCCCTCAGAAACTTGACGTAATCCCACAGGTCCCATCGTACGAATATAGGTATAAGCACGAACCAAAATTCCAAAGTTTCCATAATATCCTTTTACACGGCCAATTGATAGCGGATGATTCGAGTTCAGTACATATTTCTCACCGTCTTTTTCAATACGTGGGACAGGTAAGTACGGAATGAGTTTCTTTTTCACACCGACTGGACCAGCTCCTGGGCCGCCACCGCCATGTGGAGTCGTGAACGTCTTATGAAGATTTAAATGCACAATATCAAATCCCATATGACCCGGTGTTGTTTTTCCAAGAATGGCGTTGGCATTTGCTCCATCGTAGTATAATAAGCCGCCTGCTTCATGAACAACTTTGGCAATTTCCAAAATTTCTTTCTCAAACAATCCAAGTGTATTAGGATTTGTCAGCATCAATGCAGCTGTATCCTGATCCACGTGCTTTTTTAATTCTTCTAAGTCGACCAATCCATTTTCATTGGAAGGAATAGTGACTGTTTTAAACCCGGCAACCGTTGCACTGGCAGGATTTGTACCATGAGCGGAGTCCGGAACGAGGACCTTTGTTCTTTTTTCTCCTTTTTGTTCAAGATAGGCTTTTACCATCATTAAGCCAGTCCATTCTCCCTGTGCTCCTGCAGAAGGCTGTAACGTTACTGCATCCATGCCGGTGATCTCTGCTAATTCTTCCTGCAAATTATATAAAAGCTCTAAAGCGCCCTGAACCGTTTCTGCCGGCTGATAAGGGTGTATGCGGCTAAAGCCATCAAAACGGGCAACATCTTCGTTAATTTTCGGGTTGTATTTCATCGTACAAGAACCTAATGGATAGAACCCATTATCAATTCCGTGGTTTCGGTTGGAAAGTGCTGTGTAATGACGGACAAGCTGAAGTTCTGATACTTCCGGGAGCTCGGCTGGTATATCACGAATCAAATGCTTCGGGTATTTCGTGTTTAAATCAATACGATCGACGTCAGTTTCCGGCAGGCTTGAACCCATACGACCTTCACGACTAATTTCAAAGATTAGCTCATTATATTCAATCATTTACAACTTCCTCCAATACTTTTACAAATTGGTCAATCTCTTCTTTTGTTCTCTGCTCTGTTACTGCAATAAGCATTTGATTGTCAAAACTATAATCACTTTCTAAATCAAATCCTCCGATGATTCCCGCCTCAAGCAGTTTGGTATTGACCTCTTTGACCGGACGAGGTAGTTCCACCACAAATTCATTAAAAAATGGTGATTGATTGATAATGATAAAGCCTGCCTTTTGCAGACACTTTGCCATATAGTCAGCTTTCTCAATGTTCAATTGAGCCATCTGACGAATTCCTTGCTTGCCTAGTGCAGTCATGCAAATAGAGGAAGCAAGCGCATTTAATGCCTGATTGGAACAAATATTAGAAGACGCTTTATCACGTCGAATATGCTGTTCACGTGCTTGCAGCGTTAACACAAATCCACGTTTTCCTTGCTCATCCCTTGTTTGTCCTACAATCCGCCCCGGTACTTTACGCATAAATTTTTTGTGAACTGCGAAATAACCGCAGTGTGGGCCTCCAAAGGCCATCGGTATTCCTAATGGCTGCATATCACCCACCACAATATCTGCCCCGAGTTTACCTGGTGACTGCAGAAGCGCCAGTGCCAATGGATTAGCACTTACAATGAGTAATGCTCCTTGTGTATCCGCAATTTTTTTAATTTCTGCCAAATCTTCAATCGATCCGAAGAAATTCGGGTATTGAACAATAACGGCGGCAATGCTCTTATCCATTTGTTCTTTTAGTCCTCTTAAATCGGTGACATCATCAACAAGATTGACTTCTTCTACTGCATATTCTTGGCCGCGTGCTACTGTATTTAATATTGCTCGTGATTCAGGATGAACCGCTTTTGAAACAAGCACTTTTGCACGCCTTGTTGATGAAATAGCAAGTGAAGCAGCTTCTGCAAGTGATGTAAAGCCATCGTACATGGAAGAGTTGGCCACATCCATTCCTGTTAACTCACAAACCATTGTCTGGAATTCAAAAATGGCTTGCAATTCACCTTGACTGATTTCTGGTTGGTATGGTGTATAAGCTGTGTAAAATTCTGAACGTGAAATCATATGATTTACTACGCTTGGAATGTAGTGATCATATGTACCTGCACCAAGAAAGGTTGGATAGTTATTTGCACTTTTGTTTTTGGAAGCAAGCTGTTGCATTTTTTTCAACAGAAGCGGCTCTGGAACCGCTTCGGGAATGTTTAACTCACCCTCTAAACGTATTTCTTTTGGAATGTCCTCAAATAAATCATCGATTGAAGACATGTTTAAAAATGTGAGCATCTCCTCTTGATCTTGATTCGTATCAGGAAGGTACCTAAATGTGTTGGTCATCTTATTCCCCTCCCTCAATATACGCCTGATACTCATCTTCATTTAATAGGGATTTTAACTCCTCTGGATTAGATAGTTCCACTTCTACTAACCACCCTGCATCATATGGCTGTTCATTGATTGTCTCAGGACTATCGTTTAAATCCTCGTTTACACAAACAACCGTGCCTGATACTGGAGCGTAAATTTCAGAAACGGCTTTAACCGATTCGATGGTTCCCATCGATTCCTCCACTGTAACTTCATCATCTACCTCCGGAGTTTCAACAAACACGATATCCCCTAATTGTTTTTGTGCAAAATGAGAAATTCCAATTCGTACCCGATTTCCGTCTAGTTGTAATACCCATTCGTGTTCCTTGCTATATAGTAAACTTGCAGTTGCGTTTATCATAATTTTACTTCCCTTCATTTTTGTATTTGAATTTGACCATCTATCATGTAATTAAGTACTGTGGGTATCGAATTCTATGATTTTATTAACCCATTTTATAAAACGGTGTCTTAATTACTACTGCATCAATTTGTTTATTACGGATTTCTACTTTTATTTGTGTGTCAACTTGTGCATACTCCGCTGATATAAGAGCAAGACCAATACTTTTCTTTAGAGTGGGTGATTGTGTTCCCGATGTAATGACACCAATTTCCTCTCCACTCTCTGAAACTACTTTATAACCGTGACGGGGAATCCCACGACCAGTAACTTCAATTCCTACTAATTTGCGTTTTAATCCTTCTTCTTTTTGTCTTAAAAGTGCCTCTTTTCCAATAAAATCACTTTCTTTATTGGTTTTCACCGCGAAGCCGATTCCTGCTTCAAGGGGACTAATATCGCTTAACAGTTCTTGACCATAAAGTGCAAGACGTGCCTCTAAACGAAGGGTGTCACGTGCACCCAATCCGCATGGCTTTAAGCCATCTTCACACCCTGCTTCTATCAGTTTTTCCCATAGTGCTTCCGCCTGACCAGCTGCTAAATAAAGTTCAAAACCATTTTCACCTGTATAACCTGTACGTGATACGAGGATATCTGTTATTCCGGAAACATTAACATGTTGTGCAAATTTAAATGAGCCAATTTCAGATAGATTGGTTTCCGTTAGTTTTTGCAAAATACGTTCAGCCTCTGGTCCTTGAATGGCTAGCTGCGCAATTTCATTGGAGATATTTTTGAGTGTTACCTCTCCTTTTACATGTTGCTTCATCCATTCAAAGTCTTTATCAATGTTGGCCGCATTGATGACGAGTAAATATTTATCATGCGTTAATTTATAAACTAGTAAATCATCGACCGTTCCGCCGTTCTGGTAGCACATTGCAGTATACTGTGCCTGATTGATACTGAGCTTCGTCACATCGTTTGTGACCAGATAGTTTATGTAGCTTTCTGCATCTTTTCCCTCTACCACTACTTCACCCATATGAGAGACATCAAAAAGTCCTGCTCGGTTACGTACTGACTCATGCTCTTCTAAAATACTTGAAAACTGTACCGGAAGCTCCCAGCCGCCAAAATCAATGACCTTTGCGCCATGTTTTTTATATGTTTTAAATAAGGGTGTCCGTTTTAACAATGTATTAGTAGTCATTGTGTTACCTCCGATTTAGATTTCCGACAAAATAACTGTTCTTTTACCTTTTTACCTGTTTCGGTCATCGCCAGCCCGCCAAGTGCGGTTTCCCTTAGTGTCCTTGGCATTTCCTTTCCAACCTTATACATCGCTTCTATGACTTCGTCACATGGAATCCGGCTTTCCACGCCAGCAAGTGATAGATCGGCAGCAGAAAAGGCAATCGAGGTACCAATGACATTTCGCTTAATACAAGGTACTTCAACAAGTCCTGCAACCGGATCACACACCAAACCTAATAATGATTTCATCGCAATGGAGGTGGCATTTACGGCTTGTTGTGGTGTACCGCCTTTTAGCTCTACGATTGTCCCCGCTGCCATTGCCGTTGCGGATCCCACTTCTGCCTGACAGCCTCCTGCTGCTCCTGAAATAAAGGAACGGTTGGCAATCACGTAACCTAGCATACTTGCTGTAAATAAGCCCATGACTAAATCTTTATATGAATAGGTGTCATTTTTATAAAGTGAAAATAATACACCAGGTAAAATACCAGCCGCTCCTGCGGTTGGTGTAGCTACAATAATCCCCATACGTGCATTGCTTTCAGATGTAGCTAATGAAAACGTCATGGCATTACTAATGTAATTTCCTGACAAGGCTTTACCTTGAGTCATGTAGTTATACATTTTCACAGCATCACCGCCGGAAATACCACTTGGTGCTGTTGAGCCGTCTTTAATGCCGCTATCAACGGCTTCCTTCATTTTGATTAATCGTTCTTCCATCATGCTGATAATGGTTTCTTCGTCTCTTCCTGACTTTTTCGCTTCCATCATCAACATGATTTCACCAATGGTTTTTTGTTCTCTTTCACAAGCTTCAATCAGTTCTGCCATGGACTTAATTTCCATTAAATTGCCTCCATAAATACTTTCTCGTTTGGTTGGAAATGGCTAGCGAGGGACGTAAAGTCATCACCTGAACTTAACCGAATATCTACTTTTCTTTCGTTAATCATAAAGATTTTCGATAAACCACCGCCAAGCGATACACCCCCAACTTTTACAGCCCGATTATTGCATTTTGCTGTCACAATCGTTGTATTGGGATGGTTATAATACGTACATTTGTCTTCAAACTCGAATTGGTACTGCATACCATCCTTCTTTGCCCACTCCAACGAATTTTTTATTCGTGGATCATCGGTCTTCATTCCAAGTAATCCGCCTATGAGCGCTTTATCCGTTCCATGTCCTTGGTACGTTTCGGCAAAAGAATCATAAAATACAATTTTTGTCTCTTCTGGACAACGACCTAACAGTTCATAAATAAATTTACCGATTGACACAACACCTGCGGTATGAGAGCTCGATGGTCCAACCATAATCGGGCCGATTATATCAAAGCAACTTTGAAATTCCATGAATTGTCTCCTTCTTAAACAGTAATTGGCTGTTGAAATAGTGGATAGTTACCACAAATATTTTTAGTAGTTTCTTTTGCTTGTTTAAGAACTTCTAGATTACCTTTACTTTTCAGAACAGAAGCGATTACTTTTCCAATCTTCTCCATATCATCCTGCTTCATTCCGCGAGTTGTTAAAGCAGCAGTTCCCATGCGGATTCCACTTGTGACAAACGGACTTGCAGGATCATATGGGATCGTGTTTTTGTTAACAGTAATACCTGCTTCTTCTAACAATTTCTCTGCTTCTTTACCTGTTAAGTTCCACGGGCGAACATCTAGAAGAACAATGTGATTGTCTGTACCTCCAGAGACAAGGGTTGCTCCTTCTTTCTTTAACGTATCCGCTAGTGCTGTTGCATTATCAATGATTTGTTTCGCGTAATCTTTAAAGCTTGGATGTAAAGCTTCATTGAAAGCAACTGCTTTAGCTGCAATGATGTGCATAAGGGGGCCGCCTTGTAAACCTGGAAACACAGATTTATTAATCGCTTTGATAATCTCTTCATCGTTTGATAAAACAATACCGCCTCGTGGGCCTCGTAACGTTTTATGTGTAGTACTTGTCACAACATCTGCATATGGAACTGGCGATGGATGAAGACCAGCGGCAACAAGTCCTGCAATATGCGCCATATCCACCATAAATTTTGCACCCACTTGATCAGCAATTTGTCTAAAGCGTGCAAAATCAATCGTTCTTGGATAAGCACTTGCCCCTGCAATAATCAATTTTGGCTCTTCTTTTTTCGCAACTTCTTCCAGCTCATCATAATCAATCAAATGTGTGTCTTCTTTTACGCCATATGACACAACCTCAAACCATTTCCCTGAAATACTAACAGGACTTCCATGCGTTAAATGTCCACCTTGTGAAAGGTTCATTCCCATGATTTTATCGCCAGGCTGAAGAAGTGCGAAAAAAACAGCAAAGTTAGCTTGTGCACCTGAGTGAGGTTGAACGTTTGCATATTTAGCACCAAACAGCTTTGTTAAACGATCAATAGCTTCTTGTTCTGCCACATCGACAAATTCACATCCGCCATAGTAACGCTTTCCTGGATAGCCTTCTGCATATTTATTGGTCATCACACTTCCCATTGCTTCTAGGACATCTTGGCTAACGAAGTTTTCCGATGCAATCAACTCCAATGTTTGATGCTGACGATCCTGCTCCTTTTTAATCGCTTCAAAAATGGTTTGATCATTCTGTTGTAAACTCATGTTAACTCCTCCTTGAAATATTGTTCAGGCTCCCCTTTATGCTTCAAACATCTGCTTTTTTGCACGCAAAAAAGGACAGAAGAAGGGGAAGCAAAAAGCTTCATATTCCCTTCTCTGTCCTTTTTACCTGAGAGTTTAGTTCTGTTACGAACATTCCCCTTTGGTGGCATAAATTTAATGCGCTCTCCAGAGTTGCGTCCCGCTGTGGTTCCATCTACCTGAGAGATTAATTCCAAGGGTTTTTTTGGAACTTGCTCCTTCGGTGGCGTGTAAAAATTGCACTCTCCCACAACCGTCATCCGCTCTATTTTTTTATTATTTTCAGAATAATTGTTACTGGAAACCAAGTCAAGCTTTTTTTGAAAACGGTATCAAAAATGGATCATAAGACATTTTTGAGTTAGGTATTAATTTTCTGCTATCTTTTCCTGATTGACTTGATCTGCATAGTTTGCCTTCATATTCCGCATCTTATAGATGGCAATTAGTAAAATAAACCAAACTGGAGTTACAAACAAGGCAACGCGAGTATCTTCTGCAAGTGCAAGCACAACCAGAACAAATGCTAGAAAAGCTAGGATCAAGTAATTAGAAAATGGATAAAGCGGCAATTTAAATTTGTTTATTTTTGCTAGATCTGGTCTTGTTTTTCGGTATTTCAAATGGCTGATAATTGTAATACCCCAAATAAAGATGAAACATACGGTAGAAATACTTGTTATTAGGGTAAATACTCCTTCTGGCATAACATAGTTCAACACAACGGCAATTAAAATGACCACAGTTGAAAAGAGCAATGCATTTGAAGGTACTTTACGGGAAGTAAGTTTTGTAAATGGTACAGGTGCATTTTTATCTCTGGCAAGTGAGTATACCATCCGGCTTGTACTAAAGATGGCACTGTTACAGGCCGAAGCCGCGGAAGTTAGAACGACAAAATTGACAATACCAGCAGCTGCAGCGATTCCAACCGCCACGAAGACTTGAACAAATGGGCTTTTCGCAGGATTTATCGCGTTCCATGGATAAATACTCATGATGATAATAAGGGCTCCAACGTAGAAAATCAAAACTCGAATAGGAATATTATTGATGGCCTTTGGAATTACTTTTTCTGGGTTTTCGGTTTCACCTGCTGTAAGTCCTACCAGTTCAATGCCAACAAACGCAAACACAACCATCTGGAATGAGAGAATAAACCCATTTATGCCATTTGGAAACCAGCCGTCATGGCTCCATAAATTCGTGAAACTGGATGCTCCTGCATTGGTAGAAAAGCCTTTAATAATCATGAACACACCGATGACAATGAGTGCCAGTATCGCGATGACTTTAATTAATGCGAACCAGAATTCCATTTCGCCGAAAAGTTTGACAGTAGCGAGGTTCATAACTAGCAAGATGACAAGCGCAATTAATCCTGGCATCCACTGTGGTACAGAAGGAAACCAATATTGGGTATAAAGACCAACTGCTGTTAAGTCTGCCATTGCAATTGATATCCAGCAAAACCAGTAGGTCCATCCTGTGATAAAAGCTGCCATATTACCTAAATAGTCTCTTACAAAGTCAACAAAAGAATGATAGTTCAAATTGGTTAAGAGCAGTTCCCCAAGTGCCCGCATGATCAAAAAGCAAATGACACCTGTAATTAAGTAAGCAAATAATATTGATGGACCAGCTAAATGTATAGATTTTCCGGCACCTAGAAATAATCCTGTTCCGATTGCTCCACCAATAGCGATTAATTGTACGTGCCTATTTTTTAGGCCTCTATCCAATTTCTGTTCCTGCATATGAATTCCCACCCTCTACTTTTTTATTTTTAAAAAGGTCAGTCCCATCCGATTACAATTCTTGCCCTCCTTATTTTATTAATTCGTTGTTTCCCTAATCAGTAGATAAAAAATATAAAAAGCCATTAAAGAAGTTTTTGATGATCTTCACTTTTTATATGGCTAATACTAATGTAGGCGTAGTAGTGATTAATTAGAATTTTGTTCGTTTCTGCAACAAAAAAAGGACAGAAGAAGGCAATGTTTCACCTTCTCTGTCCTTTTACCTGAAAGTTTGTTCCGCATAAAAGCGGATCCCCTTTGGTGGCATATACAGAAATATGCACTCTCCAGAGCTACGTCATGTAATGGTTCTTTTTACCTGAGAGATTAATTCCAAGGATTTTATGGAACTTGCTCCGTCGGCGGCGACATTCGTCACTCTCTCCCAATACAATCAATCGTAAACTATTAAATTATCTAAAAATTGAAAGCGTATTCACAATGCTATATTCTCATAGACATATTCCATTGTCAATCAAATAATAAATAAAATTTAGAATTTTCTTTTTTTGAATAACAAAAAATAGCCCTAACAAAAAGTAGGGCCTGAATGAATATTTTTATTGGCGTTAAGTTAAAAGAAATCAAAAAATGACGATTTTATCGCTGGAATCTTTTTTTCGAAAAGATCTATCTCAGTCTTGGAACCTTTCAAATATCCCATTTCAAAAAGTTCCATCGGTCTCTTGTACCCGAATAGAATCGCTGAAAGGGAGTTAATATTTAATTGAATCCCTTTTTTGGGAGGATGAACACATTGACCTCCCGTTTTTTCTTTAAACACCCTGATTTCTCCCTTTCCTAGCAGATAACTCCCATTATTCCATGGTGCATGTGTATCTTCAAGATGGAGGAACAGTGGCTCATTTTCTTGTAGGAACGGAAATTTCAGTAAACATGCTTCAGCGTCGACAACCCTTGCCATAAAATAGGGAGCTAACTCATTTTTCACCTTTGGCTGGGGCAGAAAATAAGGAAATGGATCGTGAGTTGCAAGAGTCATAGTAACTGTTTCAACCATGGAGTCATGCTGGCAGATAAAATTCCATAGCCCTTTTCTCGCATCGTGGTCAAGAGCAACCAGCTCCTCCACCTCCATTTTTCTATCTTTCACCTGGTACAGAAGATAGCCCTTTGCCTCGTTCGAGGAATGGTAATAAACAGCAAGCTGTGAATCCTCATTATAAACGTGTTTTTTCCACCAATTTGTATCGCGTTTTAACATTCCAGTATGTTGCGTGGAAAATTGCTGGTAAATCATTTCAATCTCCTCATTATGGGACTCTCTGGAATATCTCTTTATAAAACCTGTCTGGGTTTCAAGGAACTTAAGGTTTGCTTTTTCAAACGTTAATTTCTTCTGTTCACTTAAAATCTCCCATCCATATTTCCGATAAAAAGAGATATCAAATGGGTGTAAAAGCGATACAATCATATTACTATTTCGCATGTGTTTCAAAGATTCGATAATGAGTGCGTTTACATAACCGTTTCGTCTAAATTCAGGGTATGAAGCAACTCCAGCGATTCCACCCATTTTCCATTCGGCATCCTTCATGAAAATGGTGAGTGGCATAATATGCAGTTTCGCAGCCAGATTGTCGTCTTCATCCCATATTCCTAGAATAGTATGATTTTTCAATGATTCTTTTCTAGCCGGTATATCAACTTCCGGGATCTTATATTGAAAAGCATACATTGATAGTTTCATTGCTTCTAAGTATTCATTCTCGGTAATTTCTCTAACCTGCATTTAACCCAATCCCTTTCATTCCTCGACGTTAGTATATTTATGATTTTAATGATAAAACAATATGCTTATTTTTCCAACAATATTTGGAAATCAGATACGATCTTTACTTCAACTATAAAAATCAATTTCTTCTAAAAAAGCCTCGTTTGCTTCATTGGGTTTCCCAACAAGCACACGAGGCTGCCCTGACATCATTGGATTAAACTTCTCTGGTTTGGCTTACCTTTTCTCTAGTTAAAGCATTTTTAAACTGCTCGATTAGAATAGGAACGATTTCGAAGGCATCGCCCACAATTCCATAATGGCAATTCTGAAAAATGGCAGCCTCTTTGTCCTTATTTATGGCAATAATTAACCCGGAGTTTTTCATTCCCACAATATGTTGAATTGCTCCGGAGATTCCAATTGCAAAATATATTTTTGGTGTTACCGTTACACCGGTTTGCCCCACTTGATGAGCATGGTCGATCCAACCCGCTTCTACTACATCTCTGCTTGCACCAACCGCTCCTCCAAGCGTTTCAGCCAATTGGTGGATGATCTGAAATCCTTCGAAGCTCCCTAATCCTTTCCCACCTGCAACAATAATGTCCGCTTCGTCGATTCGAACTTTCTTTACTGTTTCCTTTACAATTTCCAAGACCTTTGTCCGAATATCTTCTTCCTTCAGGGGTATAGTTTCCTCAACAATCTTGCCGCTTCTCCCCGGCACCGGGTCCAGTGCCTTCATGACTTTAGCGCGTACTGTCGCCATTTGCGGCCGGTATTTTTTACATAAAATAGTCGCCATTATATTTCCGCCAAAAGCCGGTCTGCTCGCCAGTAGTAAACCGGTTTCCTCTTCCACATCAAGTTCCGTTGTATCCGCTGTCAAACCTGTCGGAAGATCGGTGGCAACAGCACTTGCCAGGTCTTTTCCTGTTGAGGTGGCCCCGTAGAGAATAATTTCTGGTTTATATTTGTCAGCACACTCCAGCAGCGCCTTCATGAAAGTTTCAGTCCGGTAATGTTTAAAGATAGGTTGATCATATACATACACGGTATCGGCTCCATATTCAAAAATGGTCTTTGTTAATTGTTTAACATTTTCCCCGATTAGAATACCGGCCAATTCCACTCCCCGCTTGTCTGCCAACTTCCTACCGGCACCCAGTAGTTCTAGGGATACGGAAGCAACTACACCATCCTTTTGTTCAATAAATACCCAAACACCTTTGTAATCTTTGAAATCCAATTACACTCCCTCCTTTGTTTCAAACAACTCTTTCTTTTCTAGCAGGACAGAGAGCAATTGCTCAACTTGTGCAGATGGGCTACCTTCAAGGAACGTACCCCCTGCCGGTTTCTGCGGAGCCCATACTTTGGAAACAATCGTTGGAGATCCCTTCAATCCAAGCTGTTTAATATCTACCTCTTCCAAGTCATCGACAGACCAGATGTGAGGATTATATCTGGCTGCTTTCAGCATGTTTGGCAGCGGAGAATAGGGTACTTCATTAATTGTTTTTTCAACAGAAAACAGACATGGCAATGTGGACCTTACGACTTCATATCCTTCCTCAAACTTGCGATGAACAATAGCATATCCTTCCTCTTGATTTACTTCCGCTACTTTATTCACAGACGTAAGGGGTGGAATATCAAGACGTCGAGCAATTCCGGGTCCGACTTGCCCGGTATCTCCATCGATGGACATTTTCCCGCAAATGATTAAATCAACGGGTTTCGTTTTTGCAATTTTTTCAATCGCTTTTGTTACGGCATAGCTCGTTGCCAATGTATCCGCACCTGCAAACCGGCGGTCCGTGATTAAATATCCCTCATCGGCACCTATCTCAATACACTTTTTAATAGCGGTAACCGCTGGAGGCGGCCCCATTGTTACAACAGATACGATTCCTCCATACCTATTCTTTAGACGAACCGCCTCTTCAACAGCATGAGCATCATACGGATTCAAGATCGCGGGCGCCGTCCTGCGGTCCATCGTGTTTGTTTTTGGATTCATCTTGATAATTTTGGTGTCAGGCACTTGCTTGATACAGGCTACAATATGCAGCATTTAACCCCTCCCCTTTATTAAAAAACACTTCGTTTCTTTAGTTACAAGTAATGTGAAACTCGGTGGCTGTTTTCCGGCTAAGAAGCCTTTTTACTCCCGTTACTTTTACTTTATTAGAAGAGATGTCCATACATTCGAACTTTCTAACAATATCTATGTAAATGTTGCAAATGACAGAAGTTTTGAACTCTTGTTTGTTAGCCAAATATAGAATAAAAAAACACGACTCTTATTAATTTTGAGTCATGTTTTTCATCTGGCGCTTTTCCTTAATACAAATCACACCTATCACACCAATCATAGAGAAGATAACTGGAGTAATGAAACCGTAGTAGTATCCATTACCCACACTACCTGAAGCTGTCAGAAAATGATCCAAAATATATCCAAAAATGCTTGGCAGCAATACCGCACTTAGAAATCCGCCTGTATTCGCAAACCCCGATACAATGCCGGATTCTATCATCGGAAAAGATTGGCGAACGACAGCAAAAGTTAAGGCACTTGCCCCGTAACCAAAGCCAATGATAAAGAAAAGCAGAACGAGCACGGAAAAGGGTGGATTCCCCTTAAATAAAAGAAAGAAGGACCAACTCAATAAAATCATAGTATGAACAATAACATAAGGTCGTTTAATTGTGTCTAATCGACTTGAAATCCAACTAGTTAGAGGTGCACCAATAAGTGCTCCAATCAGTCCAATCATAATAAGTTGACTTGCATCTGAACGAGTCATTCCATAGACATCCATCCCATAAGGCACTGCCCACGAACCGATAAATCCCACATAAGCACCTACAACCCCAAAGTGACAAAAAAATAAAGCCCAGGCCTGTCGATTCGAGAATATTCTTCGTAGTAATGTAAACGTTTTTTCGCGTGGTATCACCTCTTTAACAGCGGCGGATTTGGTAAGAAAAATTTGGTTTGGTTTTTTTATGAGAACAAAATAAAGAAGGATTCCACAAAGACATAAGAGCAGTCCTGCTGAAAAAAATGCCCCCCTCCAACCAAGTAAATTAATTAATATGGAGAACGGGACTGTTGCAAAAAGGAAACCAAGACTTCCCGTCATTCCCGCCAAACCAATTAATCGAACAAATTCCTTTACTTTAAACCATTGACCCAAAATTAACACCATATTTACCCAAATGGTCGCATCCCCCGTCCCCGTCAGTATTCTGGCCAAAAACAGGACAATTTCATCGGTACCAAGACTATACATGATTGTACCTATGCCAGTAAGTATGGCACCTATCACGAGGAAAAAATTGGGTCCATACCGATCTGCCAAAATACCCATTGGAATTTGCAATCCTGTGTATACAAAAAATTGTATACTTGTAAGTAAACCAATCGTTGTAGCAGTTACATTAAAATCCTTCATCACTTGTTCTGTAATCAACCCCGGTGCAGTTCGTTGGCTCGCCATCAATAAATAAGTAAACATGACAGAAGCAAATACAATCCATCTAAATCTGCTATTTTGTTTGTCCAATGATTTCTACTCCTATTTTCTTTTACTCCTATTTATATGGATTTTCTTTAACGGTAGATGTGGAAAATTACCTTAAAATCTAATAAATGTTTCAAAATTCCATTTATTAAATATTATTTGTATGATATTATTTTTAAAAAAAGAAGGGGTTAACATATGGAATCCACATTCTCACCACCAAAAACAACATCTAAGACAAAAGTCATTGTCATCAATGCATTATTCATTGCCCTAACTCTTTTAGCTACGATGTTCATTAACATTAAGCTCCCAATTATGGGTAACGGAGGGCTTATCCATCTGGGCAACGTTCCACTTTTTATTGCTGCCCTGGTTTACGGCAAGAAAACAGGAGCCATAGCTGGAGCTTTCGGTATGGGGTTCTTCGATCTAATCTCAGGCTGGGCTATTTGGTCCCCATTCACATTTATCATCGTAGGTGCAATGGGCTTTGTAGTCGGACTTATTTCCGAAAAAGTACCTGGCAATAAAATGTTTGTTAACACTCTAGCAATTGCCACCGCATTAATAATTAAGGTTGTTGGCTATTATTTTGCAGAAGTGATCCTTTATAGCAATTGGATACAGCCATTCGGCTCCATCCCTGGTAACATCATGCAGGTCGTAATAGCAGGTATCATTGTAGTACCTTTAGCAGAACGCTTAAAGAGTAGAGCCTTCAGATAACTTAATATAAAGTGCAGAGTCTATTTTTAGTTTATTCATGGAGAGAGGATATTTCCTCTCTTTTTTTAATAGGTTTACGTAAATCCATTTCATCTTAGACCTTTGTCTCCCCTCCCCTATCTTCAAAAATGTAAACTCTCTCATAATTACCTATCTAATTGAATAGGATTAATGGTGACATGAAATTTTACACCCCTTTTTCAGATTCCTTTTGGTTTTATTCATCCATTATTTTTTACTATTATTTAAAGTCCAATGTTTTTAGTAGTATAGAATAACTTTCTATTACAATATTAAAGGAGGGCAACTCAATGAGCGAGTTTGTTTCAGCATTTCAAGGGATTCCAACCACATGCATTTCTGACACAATGCAAGGATTAAATAACATGGATCCATTAATTAAACCATTAAAAGAGGAATACAGAATAGCAGGTCGTGCCTATACTGTAAAAATGCCTGTTGGTGATAATCAATGCGTGTTACGTGCGATTCGTGAAGCCAAGCCAGGAGATATTCTCGTAGTGGATGCCAAAGGTGATAGCTATCGTACCATTGCAGGGGATTTTATCCTTGGACTTGCACAAACATTAGGAATTGCAGGGATCGTAACCGATGGGGTTATTCGTGACATCCTTGGTGTAAAAAAGCTTAATTTTCCAGTCTTCTGCAAAGGTACGACTGTTGCATCCAGTGCTAAGGGTGGTTGGGGAGAAGTAAACGTGCCGATTTCTTGCGGTGGAACCTCAGTAAGCCCCGGAGATATCATTGTAGCGGATGCTGATGGGGTTGTAGTCGTTCCGAAAGCTATTGAGGAAAAAGTATTAAGGATAGCAAAAGAAAAGCTAGTTAAAGATCAAGAACGGGATGAGAAAGTTTCCGGAAAACCAGTTGAAGTAATCCGCTATTTAGATAGTATGTTGAAATAAATAGATAACCAAAAGAAGGGAAACGCGATAGTGACGTTTCTCTTCTCTTTTTTTTCATTTTATTAGAAAAGAGAAAAATACTTTAATGGGCTGCAATCTAGGATGATCATTCCACAAAAATCCTTTTTTTTCCATATAAAAATTTCTTATAGATAAGTATAATTTTTATCAATTTTTATTATTCTGAAAACTATATTATTATCATCCGTATAGTAACTTATATTTTTTTAATAAAGGCGCAACACAAATAATGATTAATAAATGGGAGAGAAAAAAATTTATGTCAATTTTACATGAAGAAGCATTAAGGATACATAAGGAAAAGCAAGGAAAACTTGGCGTTATGTCAAAGGTCCCCTTGCGTGATGCAAAGGATTTGAGCCTTGCTTATTCTCCTGGGGTTGCTGAGCCGTGTATGGAAATTTATAAAGATGAAAACAAAGTGTATGACTATACAATAAAAGGGAACCTCGTTGCTGTTGTCTCCAACGGAACAGCTGTATTAGGGCTTGGAAATATTGGACCTAAAGCCGCTATGCCAGTCATGGAGGGGAAAGCCTTATTATTCAAATCATTTGCAGATGTTGATGCATTCCCAATTTGCTTAGATACATCAGATCCAGACAAGATTGTCGAGGTCGTTAAATTATTAGAGCCGACTTTTGGTGGTGTGAATTTGGAAGATATTGCTGCACCGCAATGCTTCGAAATCGAAGACAGATTGAGAAAAATTTGTAATATTCCAATTTTCCATGATGATCAGCATGGCACAGCCATTGTTACCGCTGCAGGGTTAATTAATGCGTTGAAACTCGTTGACAAAAAATTAGAAGATATTCGTGTTGTTGCAAACGGCGCAGGTGCTGCAGGGGTAGCGATCGTTAAGCTGCTGCTTAATATGGGTGTAAAAGATGTTATTTTATGTGATACAAAAGGAATCATTTATGAAGGTCGCCCAGATGGGATGAATCGTTTTAAGGAGGAACTGGCACGCATCACTAATAAAGAACAAAAGCAAGGTACACTGGCAGATGCTCTTGTTGGGGCGGATGTATTTGTTGGAGTATCAGCAGCTGGAGCCGTTACAAAAGAAATGGTTTGTTCGATGAATCGTGATTCTATTATATTTGCAATGGCAAATCCGATTCCGGAAATCATGCCGGAAGAAGCAAAGGAAGCTGGAGCATTTGTTGTCGGGACAGGCCGTTCGGACTTTCCAAATCAAGTCAATAACGTATTAGCATTCCCTGGCATTTTCCGCGGTGCTTTAGATGTTAGTGCAAAAGAAATCAACGAAGAAATGAAACTAGCAGCTGTTTATGCGATTGCTGGGTTAATTGAGGATGAAGAGCTTACCCCGGATTATGTTATTCCGGATCCATTTGATCCTAGAGTAGCTGCACATGTTGCCGCTGCAGTAGCTAAGGCTGCAATGGAAACAGGAGTTTCACAAAGGACTATTAATATAAACGAGATCGAAGAACGTTTATTGGTATTAAGGGACTAACCTGTCATAGCTTAAATTCTATATTGCAATATATAAAAAAACAATATAATAAGGAGAGAGAGGACACACCTATGTCCCCTCTCCTTATTTTTTTCTCCCCATTTATCAAACCTTGATTTTTTATATGCAAAAAAACTGGGACAGTGTTCCTGCCCCATGTCATAATTATTGTCAATCCATATAGCGATGTTCTCTCAGATTATTCAAAATAGAGATTTCCTGTAATAATTTCTCTCCAATATTTGTTTCTCTTACCTTTTTTCTCTTTAATTCTTTATCTACCAATCTTTTTATTGATAAAACATCAGTACCGTTTAGCAGGACATCTTCTTTTGAATTAAAATGCTTATGTGCGACGAGCTGCATACCATAGGAATTATAGAGTAATGTATATCCTGCAATACCTGTTGTTGATTGATAAGCTTTAGAGAAACCGCCATCGATGACAATCATCTTACCATTTGCTTTAATTGGATTTTCTCCCTCAATTTCTTTCACTGGTGTATGTCCATTTATAATATGCCCCTGGTCAGGATTCAGATCAAATTCAGTTAGAATTCTGCGGCAAAAATCTTCATTTTCACGTAAATGATAGTATGGATTCTTCCCCTCTCTATGAGTGGACTTATCCTTAATAAAGTACCTCTCAAAAGTTGTCATTTCTTTTTTTCCAAAGAGTGAGGAATATTCTCCTGTCCATAAATACCAGACCATATCTGTCGCAAGATCATCTGTCTCTTCAGGATGTGCAAAAGAATGGCGCAAATAATGTTCAAATACATCCAGTAAATCACGACCTGAATAGGTTTTATTTTCAATCACCATTTTTCCCATATTCCCTTCTTCATCAAGAGGAATACAACCATGTATTAATAGGTTCCCATTATATTTTAAATACAGACTCCCTTTCTTCATTAAGAAATTCATATGTCTAGCAAGCTTTTCAGAATGCTGGATAGAAAATAATAATTTTTCCATAACCTGCTTTTCTTCTTCTAATAATTGATCAGGCTGCTCCGGATTTATGGTTGCAAAGCAAGTATTTTCTAGAGGGTAGGTCCTCCCGTTAATCGTTATTTCGCTCTTGTCATAATCAATTTTCTCAAGCAATAGCCTTTCTGACATATTAAAATTCGGGCGTCTCTTTATAATAGGCATTTCGAGTTTAAACTGAATCATCGCAATTGCTTGATGAATTTTCGTTATTTGTAATTTTTCATGGTCCGAAAATTTCTTTTCCGAATGTAGCTTAGGCCTGAAAGCTGGATTGTCCTCGTAGTATTTCTCCGCAAGATTCAGCAGGGGCCTAAGATTGATTCCATATACATCTTCAATAATATCCAAATTGTCGTATCTCGCACAGATCCGTATGATATTAGCGAGACAAACCATTGAACCAGCAAATGCACCCAGCCATAATACATCATGGTTTCCCCACTGAATATCAACGGAATGATAATTGATCAAAGTATCCATGATTTTATCAGGTTCAGGTCCACGATCATAAATATCCCCCACTACATGAAGATGATCGACAACTAATCTCTGTGTGGTATAGGCAAGCCCTGTTATGAGTTTATCTGCCTGACCTAAAGAGATGATCTGTTGGACTATTTCCGTATAATATTGTTCTTTATTTGTAGATTGGTATGTTTTGTATAGCAGCTCTTCTATAATAAACACAAACTGACTCGGTAATGCTTTTCTTAATTTCGAACGTGTATATTTAGAGGATGCATGAGAAATAAGCCTTATCATCCGCTCAATGATTACAATGTACCATTGGTTTAATTCTTCTTCATTACTAAAATGATTTTTAATTATTTGTAACTTTTCTTCAGGATAATAAACTAATGCCGCAAATTCATTTATTTCTTTTTCAAATAAAACATCTTGAAACAAGTCCCTGATTTTCTCTTTTACATTCCCTGAACCATTTCTTAACACATGTTGAAAAGCCTGATATTCCCCATGTAAATCACTGACAAAATGTTCTGTTCCCTTTGGTAAATTAAGAATGGCTTCCAGATTAATAATTTCAGTTACTACTTTTTCTTCACAATCATATTTTTGGACAAGTAAGTCTAGGTACTTTGAGTTCAAAATTATGTATCCCCTTTCAAAATTCATCATTTATTTTCTATGTATTCGATTGAGATATATTATTTATATTATCAGATAAACTTAAATTATAGTTAAATTACCATTAAGAATCTCTATGTCAACTAGATTTTTTAACAATTACCAAAAAAAAAAGGTTTGGGCCTTTAGCACATTGGGGTGCAAGAAACCCAAACCTCTTATAAACTTAATAATCTGGCAGTCTTCAAATGGTGACATTGCAATGCTACAGAGACACTATTAAAGTCAACGATATCATATTCTAAGTAATTCGAATTCTACCAACTCTTCTATTTCGATTAGGATGTTTATTACTCATTGCTCCTTGAGATTTAGGAATACCTGGAAGTGATATGAGGCCAGCCTTAAACAGGGTATACCCGATAAATGTAGCATAGATCGTGCTTCCGATCAGAAACCAGATAAGTCTTCTGCCAACATTGCGTAACATATTTTCACCTCTTTAACCTCTAATTGGTGATAAATATGATGAAATCATCTTTTTTATGTCGTCTTATTCAACTCTGCCATCCTTATTCACTTCCGAGAATTCCAGGAAATTACTTAAACTTAATAGTTAGGATGAGGGAGGAGACTTTTACTTTTCCCCACCAAATCGAAGCTTCAATAAAAAACCATACATAAACAGGGAAACCATAATACCCATCATTTAAAAAAAGTAGTGGAACATCGTCCCGCTACTTCATATTTTAAAAATCCATATCTATAATCTCTTTAATTGTCCCTGTAACTCGATCACTTTCGAGCAATTGACCTTCTTTCAAATCGTTCACTTCATTAGCTTGTTCCACAACGGCCGTTGTGTTACTTGGATTTGCAGTATCAACTGGACGAACAATAAGTTCACTTTTAAGTCTATTAATTTCATTTAATAACTCGCTGCGAAGGGATTTTAACAACGTTTGGAATTGATCCTTATCTAACTTTTGCTCACCAAGTTTTGTTACAAAATCCTGTAACTCGTTTGTTTGAACGGACCCGACCCCAGTTCTGCCAACATCGAAACGGGAGGCAAATTCTTGTTTAAGTTGGTTGATCTTAGCTAAAAACTCTTCACGAAGTGTATCTATTGTCTCTTCTTTTTCAAATTTATTCATATCCTTCTCAACAAGCTTTGTTAGATAATCCTCCAGTTCATTTGCTTGGGCTTTTTGCTCAAGAAATGAATACACTTTTGGAGAGATTTTCGAAGTTTTTAATGTCAACCCTACATGTTCGTTTTTACTTACTGACTCCATCTTCATTAATCTGAACACATCCGTTTGGAGATTAGCAGCCGTTAAAAAAAAGTTTGAGAGAGCGTAAAATGGTGCAAACATCTGTGCACCCAGATGGGAATCCCTATTGTTTACTCCGGAAGCGGACTTATCACCAAGAAGATGATCTTTGTTGCTCATACGTTCTTCTCCCCTTCTTATGCGAAAACAGCGTTTGTTTCATGCCTGCTTAGAATTTCTAGTCCATACAAATTTAACTTTCTTGAATCAGGTAGGAATAGATGATTTTGCTCTCTAATTTCGACGCCATACCTTGTATCAATCGATTCCTCGATGAAGCGTTTAAGAATCCCTGCGATTCCACCTATATAAACATATTTATAAACTTTATCTTTAGGAGATGGGAAAGTGTTTTCAATTTTCGTTAATAATATTTGCGTGTACTCTCTTAATGACTCATGGATTTGCTCTGTAAGATCAACTTTTTTACCACTATTTCCATCCTGTTGCTCCATTTTTGTTTTCTCGATTGTTTTAATAATGAATTCTTCTAGCGAGCGAACATCCTCAAAATACTCAAGTAACTTTTCACTTCTCAGTTTATCGATATGCTTTAAGTACGAAATGTCAGCAAAACAGTTTAATGAATCCCTGCTCTTAGGAGCTTGAAGTCCGGCTTGAAGCAAAGCAAGATCAACAGTCCCTCCCCCTAAATCGACAATTAGGGTTTCATAATTATTAAATGAATTGGCTTCCTCACGATCTTGCAAATCAAAATCTTTTTTAATTGCCCAACGAGCAACTTCGCTTTCAATCCGGCATTTGCTAGTTTCGACGTGAATGGAAATAACTCTTTCAAATCCTGGAGTTAAAATCGCTACTTGGTGCTCCCCTTCAAATCGGCTGGCCATTTTATTCTGCATATCACTGAACTTGTTCGTTTTCTTAAGTAACCAAATTGGAAGCATGGTTGAAAAATAATTAATGTTCACTCTATTATCTTCTTGACCATTCCCTTTTAATACATTGTAATAGGCCACTGAAGCCAGGAACATCACGTAAGGAATCTCAGATTCTGTTTTATCATGAAGCTTGTTGATATGAATATTTCCTAACACCTGCTTTTCCGCTGAATCGCCCACCAGATAATATTTCTCTACACCGTCTATCTTAGTTGAAATGAGCATATTTTGAAGAAGGTATTGGGGATCATTAAAAGTAGACGGATAGTGGCCGTCTGCCTTTTCCTTCGTTATTTCTACGACATTTGTAGGAACCTCAAAATAATAACCATCTACAAGGGTTTGAAAGATAGAATTACCAAAATCGACATTTTGACGTTTTATATCCATTATTTCTCCTCTTTTCATGCTTTTTCCTGATATTAAGTATATATTCTTCTCTTCCATTTGTCTAAATATGTTAATAGTTTTTTAGATTTTGAAAATTTAATATGAATGCTTTTGTAATGGTTTTAAATTCCTGCCTTGAAAAATATAAAAAAGACTGCAGGTGCGGAAACACCATACAGTCTTAGACAATTAACATTCCTTCATACAAGCTAGACTATTTTAAACCCATTGAATTGAGCCGAACTCACCATGTGGATGGTTTTGTAATTTAAATTTCCTATACTCATATTCTAATTTCGATAATGGAAATTTATAAAGCTGTTGATCATCTTTATTATATACATTTAAAAAAATTAGTTTATTGATAAGTTTGTTCCGCTTTTTTTCATCATTTTTTCTCATCATAAACACTCCTTCTGTTTTCAACAAACTTCCCTTGCTTCCATCAACTTTAAATTCAGTCTGATTAAATTTTTTATTAGATTAATAATATTATAAACCCAATAATTCCTATCTGTAAAGTATGAATTAAAAAAATAATGAAGGCACTATCATCCTGACAGTACCTTGGGGATTTCCATTTATTTGAGACAGGGGTCAATTTGTAAATTGGTTGGCTTAAACTAAAGTCAAATGATTTCAATATCGAATTCCATGTATTTATTTAAATTATGACTTAATGGACCGTCTTCGGTAATTAAGTAATCAAGTTCTGAAACAGGACCAACCAAGTAATTGGAAATCGTATTAAGTTTACTTCTTGTAACCAGGGTTGCGATCTTATTTGAACTTTTAATCATCTGACGTTTAGCATAAGACTCTTCTATATGAGGAATGCTGATACCAAAGTCAGGGTGCAAAGAATACACTCCTAAAAAACAGAGATCGGCTCTAATATTTTTAAGCACTTCAATAACATCTAATCCTACAGTCACAAAAGATTCTTTAAAAAAGGTTCCTCCCAAAAGGATGATATCAATATTTGGATGTTTGGATAATGCCAAACTAATAGAGGGACTATTCGTAATAACGGTCCCTTTAAACTCTAGTGGAATTTCTTGAGCCAGAAAAAGATTGGTTGTGCTTCCATCTATTAAAAGAACTTGTCCATCTTTAATTATTTTCACTGCTTTTAAGGCTAATTCTTTTTTTGCATCTATATTTTCTTCCGTTCTTTCAGAAAATGTTAAAGCGCTCGCAGATGCAGGAAATGCCCCGCCGTGTACTCTCTTGAGAAGACCTAATGAATCCATTTCCCTTAAATCTCGTCTAATTGTGTCCTCGGATACATCCCATTTCATGCTTAATTCTTTAGCAACGACTTTCCCTTCTTTTTCAAGTATTTGTAAAATCTTGCTTTGTCGTTCTTTTCTCAGCATAACAATGATCAGCCTCCGTGTTTTTGCATGTTTTTTCTTATATTATATTATTTTTTCTTGAATTCACAAATTTTTTTTAAAAACAGGCAAAGTTATTCTTGTTTTTTCTTGTTTTTAAAGATAGAATATTCACGAATAAGAAAAAACTTGCGTTAAAATGCAAAAGCAAGAAATTCTTTGAGGCAAGTAAACAAACCAATTATTTAAAATCATATGAATAAAGAGGAGGAAAAATGATGAATAATAGTATCGAAACACTAGCTGTAAATACGATTCGCACCTTATCAATTGACGCGATCAATAGTGCTAATTCCGGTCATCCAGGCCTGCCTATGGGGGCTGCTCCAATGGCCTATGCACTTTGGGCGAATCATCTAAATCATAATTCTGCAAATGCAAAATGGTTTAATCGAGATCGTTTTATTCTTTCTGCCGGACACGGCTCTAGCTTGTTGTATAGTTTGCTTCATTTAGCTGGGTACAATGTATCTTTAGAAGATTTAAAAAGTTTTAGAAAACTTAATAGCAAAACACCTGGTCATCCAGAATTTGGTCACACAGACGGTGTTGAAGCAACAACTGGGCCATTAGGGCAAGGGATTGCAAATGCAGTAGGAATGGCGATGGCTGAAGCGCATTTAGCTGCAAAATTCAATCAAGATGGATATCCTGTCATTGACCATTATACATATGCTTTAGTGGGCGATGGAGATTTAATGGAGGGCGTCTCTTATGAAGCCATGTCAATGGCTGGCCATATGAAACTAGGAAAATTAATTGCATTATATGACTCCAATGATATTTCTTTGGACGGTGAATTAAACCTTTCCTTTTCAGAAGACATACAAAAGAGAACTGAATCCGCTCATTGGCAATATTTACGAGTAGAAGATGGCAATGATGTAGCAGAAATCTCAAATGCTATTACACTAGCTAAACAAAATGTAAACCAACCAACCTTGATCGAAATTAGAACTACGATTGGTTTTGGAAGTCCCAAAGTGGCAGGATCAAACAAGGCACATGGAAATCCACTTGGAGCAGAAGAAGCTCGTGCAACAAAAGAGGTATATGGCTGGCACTATGAAGAGGATTTCTTTGTACCAGAAGAGGTTAAAGCACATTTTGAAGAGCTAAAACAAAGAGGAATGGGTCAAGAAGAACAATGGAATGCATTATTCCAGTCTTATCAAGAGACATATCCTGAATTAGCAAAAGAACTGCAACAAGCCATCACGGGAGAGGTTTTAATTAATGAAGAAGACATCCTGACATTTGAAACAGGTAAAACAATCTCTACTCGTGTAGCCAGCGGAGAAGCTATTAACCATTTTGTCAAATCAGTTCCTTCTATTTTTGGAGGAAGCGCAGATCTTTCTCATTCCACAATGACAGATATCAAGGAAAACGCAGCATTCGCGGTAGAATCATTTAGTGGACGGAATATTTATTTTGGTGTCCGGGAACACGCAATGGGAGCGGCTGGCAATGGTTTAGCTCTTCATGGAGGAGTAAAGCCATTTGTAAGCACATTCTTTGTTTTCAATGATTATCTCAGACCATCCATTCGTCTGGCAGCCTTGCAAAAGCTTCCTGTCACTTATGTATTTACTCATGATTCAATTGCGGTTGGTGAGGATGGTCCAACGCATGAGCCAGTTGAGCAGCTAGCTTCTCTTCGTGCCATCCCAGGGCTAACCGTCATTCGTCCATCAGATGCGAACGAAACAGCAAATGCTTGGGCATATGCACTAAAACAAACAGACGGTCCTGTTGCGATGGTCCTAAGTCGTCAAAACCTTCCTGTGCTCCAAGAAACACAAGCGGGTTTAGACAACCTTTCAAAGGGAGCTTACGTATTAACCCAAACAAATGACCAACCAGAGGTTATCTTAATCGCAACTGGTTCGGAAGTGTCATTAGCCATTAACGCGAAAGCTGAACTTGAAAAAGAAAATGTATCAGTTCGCGTTGTCGCTATGCCAAGCTGGGAACTTTTCGATCGTCAACCGAAGGAGTATAAAGAGCTTGTCCTCCCTGCTTCGATCAAAAAGCGTGTGGCACTCGAAATGGGTATCTCTCTTGGCTGGGAACGCTATGTAGGATTAGAAGGGAAAGTATTATCGATTGAAACTTTCGGTGCTTCAGGAACAGGCGCTGCAGTCATGGAGCTATTTGGATTTACGACTGAAAATGTTGTTCAAACTGCTAAAAGTCTACTATAATCTTAATATGGAGGAAATTTACGATGAAATTATTTATTGATACTGCAAACCTTGTTGATATTAAAAAGGCATATAAAATTGGTGTTTTATCAGGTGTTACAACTAATCCTTCCCTTGTTGCGAAGGAAGGCGTAAAATTCGAAGACCGCATTGAAGAAATCTGCCAAGCAGTTCCAAAAGTAGAGTCTGTTTCCGCTGAGGTAACTCCAGATGCCGTTACAGCTGACGAAATGATTGCTCAAGCTGAGGAGCTTATTAAAATTAACGGCGGAGATGAGAAAATTACAATCAAGCTTCCTATGACTTTAGACGGTTTAGAGGCTTGCCGTTATCTTGCTGATAAAGGCGTTAAAACAAATGTTACGCTTATCTTTACAGTAAACCAAGCGCTATTAGCGGCTCGTGCAGGTGCAACTTATGTATCTCCATTTTTAGGACGCTTAGATGATATTTCCGAAGACGGCGTACAATTAGTATCAAAAGTAGCTGAACTTTTCAACATTCATAATTTCGACACACAAATTATTGCCGCATCTGTTCGTCACCCAGATCATGTTACTCGTGTAGCAATGGCAGGTGCACATATTGCAACGATTCCGTTTTCAGTCATTGAGCAAATTTCAAAACATCCACTTACTAATCAAGGGATGGAAAAATTCGCTGCAGATTGGGAAAATACTCTTAAAAACTAAGTTATAGAAAACACGACAGGTTAATCGCCTGTCGTGTTTTTAATCCCAATTCACTTTTTATGATTAATTTATATAATGGTTTGAATATATTACTGGAACCTCCAACCATTTAACATTTCAAAAAAGTGACTTTGATTCATGTCAGTCAGGTTCACTAAAAAAGGAGTCTCCCCTTTTTCTTTTAATACCTTCGCAGCCGGACCATCTCCAATTGGTGTACAAAATAATAAATTAGTTCCGTTCAACTCTAAAATTCTACAACGTGCATTGGTTTGCGTATCAATATACTCCTTGCCTTGTCTAAGACAAAACAATTTCTTCCAAATTTCTACTGTTTGATCCAAATCATTTACGACAAAACCAACACTTTCCAATTTTGGCTGGCCTAATATGTGTGACCCTATCAGTCTTTGTTCCTCTAATTCCGAATACCTTTCTTCATCTGATTTCTCCCATTGAATAAAAAATGGTAAAGAAACCTTGTTTTCTGCGTATTCAGGGAATAACAATGACCACCTGATTACTTGACCATCAGCACGAACTCTCTCCCCAGTTAGCGGCCCATATACGGTAAGTCCTTCCACTTTAAGTTTGATTGCTAGTTCTTCCATTTGATTTGTTCGGATTGCTATTTTCGCAGGACCTTCCCGACTTTCTTTTGCCAGCTGTCGAACGATTTGCGTAATCAATCGATTTTCATCATGTTTTTCAGCTATTGATACATTCTCAATTCCTAAAAACTCAATATAACTTAATCCAAAATAGGTTAGGGTATTATATGTTCCCCAAGATTCATGTCGCCCACCCTTCACAACATGAAGTCCTCTTTGTTTTAACGCAGAAATAGCTTCCTCTGGTTTCTTAAAAAACCAAACAAGGTGATCAAAGTAAAATTGCATTATTGTACTCCTCTACAAATAAAATAAACTTCAAAAATTGAGTCATAAAGTCTTGTTATTTAATGCCGCCAACCTCTGAATCATAATAGAATTGTTTCCTTTTCTAATTTACGATGAAGTACTTCTCCCATACGCTTCATACCTTCCCTAATTTTCTCTATAGGCATATTCGAATAATTTAAACGTAAAGCATTGTTCTCTGTTCCATTCGGAAAAAATGGCGAACCAGGAACAAACGCAACATTATTTGCCAAACATTCAGCGAATAACTCCCTAGAATCAACAGACTCAGGAAGCTCAACCCAAATAAATAATCCACCTTCTGGCTTACTGTAGGACAAATTCTTTGGGAAAAATTCCTCAATGCAAGATAACATAACTGTACATCTTTCTTTATAAACTGCTTTGATATTATTAATGTGCTCTTCGATATTGTAAAGTTCCAAATATTTTGCTGTAATTCTTTGAGCAAAGCTATCAGTATGTAAATCAGCTGTTTGCTTAAAAGCAACGTACTTTTCAATAAAAGGTTCATCTGCACAAATCCACCCGAGTCGAAGACCGGGAGTAAAAATCTTAGAAAAGGTGCTGATATAAATCACTCTGCCCTCTGTGTCAAAATATTTTACAGGCGGGAGTGTTTCCCCAGCAAATCTAATCGCTCCATAAGGATTATCCTCTACAATCAGTACATCATATTGATTTGCAAGCTCTATCATTTTCTTTCGTCTTTCTAGCTTTAATGTGCGACCTGTAGGGTTTTGGAAATCTGGAATTGTATAGATTAATTTCGTATTAGGATGCTCTTTCAGCTTTTTCTCTAGCTCTTCCATAACCATCCCATCATCATCCATAACTACTTCAACAAATTTGGGATTGTATGACTTGAATGCATTTATTGCTGCAAGGTAGGTTGGGCTTTCACAAATAATCGTATCTCCCTCATTGATAAATATTCTTCTAGTAAGATCGATGGCTTGCTGGGATCCTGATGTGATCAGAATTTTATCAATCGTAGAGTTGATTTTCATACCTTTCATTCTTTGATTAATAGCTTCTCTTAAAGGAATATATCCTTCAGTCGTACTATATTGAAGAGAAGCCGCACCTTCTTCATTCAATACTGCATTGCATGAATTCTTAAGAGCTTCTACAGGGAACAACTCTGGAGCTGGCAGGCCACCTGCAAAAGAGATAACCTCTGGTCTTTCGGTTACTTTTAATATTTCACGTGTCTCAGAAGGTTTTACTAAATTAGTTCTGCAAATTTATTTTCCACTTTTCATCATTCCTTTTTAATAATAACTAACTTCACGTTAGAATACGCTGAATTTTCAGTTACTTTTTCAGAACATCTTAACACACACGCAAAAAAACCATACAACAATATAATTGTATGGCAAACAATATTATGAATGTAAAGCAAATTCAATTAGGTATAATCGTTTAGTAAACCTTTGAGAATGATCAATCCTTGCTTAAGCTCTTCGAGTGTTTCTGTTGCACTTACGGCAATTCTTACAGCACGCTCTGGACAAACTATTTCCAACTACAAAACGTTCCGCCGCAAACACTTGTACCCCATGCTGGGCAGCTACCTTTTCAAATTCCGCACCTGTGATTTTGCCTGGTAATAATAACCAACGAAAAATACCTGTTTCAGTACCTAAACAGGTATAGTCTGACAAATATTGATTTACGACTTGGTTTCTACGAATCGTTTGTTCCCGATGACTCTGAATGATGTTTTCAAATTGATTCGATACAATCGTACGTGCTGACAGTTCTGCTAATAATGGGGAAACCGATATATTAAGATTATAAAGTGCCTTTGAAATTGGCTTCTTGAATCGACTGGACACGGCCACATAGGCTAGGCGTAACCCCGGTGCTATTAATTTCGATAAACTTGCAATATAGATAACCTGTTCTGGAGCAAATGATGCTACTGCTGGAATTGGATTTTCGTTGAGGAGTTGATAGGTTGCATCTTCGATAATGAACTGATCATACTTTTTAGCAATTGCTGCAATCGTTTTTCGATTCTCAACAGACAAACAGGAAGCTGTCGGATTATGATAATCTGGAATCAAATATATGCCTTTAATATTGTCATTTTTACAGGCATATTCAAAGGCATTTGGACTCATTTCATCGTTCTCTGACTTTATCGGGACTATTTGCACACTAAGCATCGCGGCAACCGTTTTTAAGCCAGGGTAGGTATGAGGGTCAGCACCAATACGGTCCCCAGGCTTACAAAGACTTGCCAATGTAGCAGCAATCGCATTTTGACCACCATTTGTAAATAAAATGTGATCAACGGTTGTTTCAAATCCACCTCTTCGGATTAGCTTTTGTGCTGCAACCTTTTGCCAGAGGCTTTCCCCTGTTCGACCATACCCAAACCATTTTGCATAATCAGGCTCTTGCAGCATATTTTTCAGTTGGAGTAGTAGTGGCTCGTATGAAGCATTATCTGGTAGTGTCGCTCCCATTTCAATTAAATACTTCGGCTTTGTATCTTCAAGTAAATACGAATTCGATAACGCATCAAATGATACAAATGTGCCACTTCCCACAGAGGCACTGATCAATCCCTTTAACTCACACATTTTTAATGCTTTTGAAATGGTACTCAAATTTAAATCTAAATAATCGGCCAATTCGCGCTGTGGGGGAAGCTTTGTTCCGGGTAATAAAACACCGTTTAAAATATCCTGTTCCAATTGCCCTGCAAGTGTTTGATAAATTGGCTTTTTTGTTTTATCAATCGATGGCTTCCAGCTCATCGGATAGTTTTCAAACGAATTAATCGGCATGATACGCATCCTTTTTCATACAATTATATGATTGTGTGGTTTATAAAACAATTGCAGGCTCATTAAATCAAATCAATAACCTTATTCCACTCACAAAGTATTGCAACAAGAAAAAAGGATCCTCTCTGCAACCTCTTATCGACAAACACTCATTGGTTTCGTTAAGGCCTCTCCGATTGTGGCCCCTTGCTGTTGATTAATTGGATACGTTTCGGACACTCTAGAAATAGGAGGTGCGTCTTTATGTATTCTTGGATATACTCTCATTTTATAAACACAGGCTGGTTTGTCATCACTGTGTTCTCGATTCCTTTAGTTTTATTAGCTTTTTTATTATACTTTGAGGTAAAACAGCATATGCAAAATAATGACGGTAGTCAAAATCAATAGTACATCGCGTTATTTCTTCCATATCACGCACCATTACCCGCACATATCCGAAATACCGCGTTCATTCTATTATATTCCCCCGGTAGGTATAATGTAATATCCTCAATAATTCCGACAAATAAATGATTTTAAAAAGGATAACGCTTACAACTTAGCGAATATATATATTGAGTTACTAATAAAATACACGGAGGGATGTCTTTTGTTGAACTGCAAAAAATGTGAAAAAGAGTTTTATTTCCAAGTTACGGAAATGAATGTCCCTGGAGGCAAAGTGCGTGAGAATATAAATTGCCCACATTGCGGTGAAACAAATGGCTCAGTTCTAACGAGCGGTGTCGTGTATATTCATAAAATTGAGGAAAACTCTAAGAATTAATTAACTATCGATACTTTACACGACAAATGGGCCCTTGTATATAGGGCTTTCTTTAATTTTTGTACAAATAAAAACGCCATCCACGAGTGAGGAAATGATAACCGATTTTTGGTCTTCCTCCAACGTGGCTATCTTATCTTCAATTCCCTGATTATAAATTTTCAAAATCGATTCTGATCATTTATTGAAGCCAGTCTTGTTCTATATTCCTCTTTCATTACTTTATCCCCTAGATTTTTATCTGCTTACAACCAATATATAAAAAATTTTTAATTTCCAAACAAATATTGGTTGCATTTTGCAAATAATTTGTATATAAATAAATCAGAGGTGAAAAAAATGGAAAACGTGAGAGAATTGTTCCAAGTTATGACAAGGCGATTTGGTCTTTTAAATAAAAACTGTTGTCAAATAGGTGAAACTGAAATTTCTCTTGTACAGAGTCATATCCTTTATGAAATTCTACGTCATGATAAACCTTCCATGCAACAGGTTGCTGATACTCTGGGGATGGATATAACCACTTTTAGTCGCCAAATCCAAACACTAGTAAAGATGGAACTAGTTAAAAAAGCGCCTCTTCCTGATGATAGACGTGTTTCAATACTTACTTTAACTACACAAGGAAATTATGTTGCTGCTAAAATTGATGCGGAAATGAATCAATATTTAAATGAAGTATTTTCACATATGAGCGAATTTGAACGTGAAATGGTTATTAAATCAGTCAAATTACTTAACGAAGCAATGTCAAAATCCACTGTTTGTTGTAAACCATTAATTTGAGCAAGAATCACTTGCTCTTTTAATAAAATAAATACTTGCAAATTGCAAGTATTTGAAAGGAGGGATTATAAAACATTTCTTGAAAAAGTCATAAAGAAATGGACTGAAGGTCGACAGTCATCAAGAGTACAATCAAATTGCTGTAGTTGCACATGTTAAACCGTTGGCTTATTGAATAAATCCAAATCATATTATTGATGATTAATCAAATTAAATTATTAGGAGGAAATTGAAATGAAATATGCACATGTTGGTCTTAATGTTACTAACCTAGAAAAATCCATTGGGTTCTACAGTAAAGTTTTTGGAGTTGATCCAGTTAAAGTAAAGCCTGATTATGCAAAGTTTCTTCTTGAAACACCAGGATTAAACTTTACCCTTAATCTTCAAGATAATGTAAGTGGAAATCAAGTAGGACATTTTGGTATTCAGGTTGAAAGCACAGATGAGGTTATTGCTCACAAGAATAGACTTGAAGCAAATGGTATTCATACACAATACGAAGAAATAAACACTACATGCTGCTATGCTCTCCAAGATAAATTTTGGGTTCTTGACCCAGATGGAAACGAATGGGAGTTTTTCTATACAAAAGCAGATATTGAAGTTAACAGTGAAAATGAATCTTCTTGTTGCACTCCTAAACCGAAAGTTGAAAAAGTGGAGCAGTGTTGTTCAACGGCAACTCAAAGCAAAAATACAACTAATTGCTGTTCTTGAAATACTCTAATGATCTATCAAAGGGTCTCCTTATAGATAGAGACCCTTTTAATAAGGGAATATATAATTAAAGAAAGAGATTTTTTCTTATTTTAAACCTATTAGACTTTCTCCTGGGTATTCAATCCTCTTATTCACCAGTTTCAGCAAAACGCTTAATGCGAACTCCAATTTCATCTCGGACACGTTGGAAGAATGCCCATTTTTCTTCTTCAGTTCCTTCTGCCTTTGCAGGGTCATCAAATCCCCAGTGCACTCGTTTTACATGAGGAGGAGTTACTGGGCAGTTATCTGATGCATGTCCGCATAGCGTGACAACCAGATCAGCATTGTTTAAAATTTCAGGGTCGATGACATCAGATGTTTGGTTTGAAATATCGATTCCAGCTTCTTTCATTGATTTTACAGCATTAGGGTTTAATCCATGAGCTTCAAGCCCAGCACTTTTCACTTCCCACTCATCACTTAGATGCTTTTTAGCCCAACCTTCTGCCATTTGGCTACGACAAGAGTTCCCTGTACATAAGAAGTAAATTGTTTTTTTGTTATCCATAATATTCCACCTTCAGAATTAGTTTTAAGCTGCATGTTCTTTAAAATATTTTCTTTTGAACCACAAAGCCACGTTTACTAAAGCAATCATCACTGGCACTTCTACAAGTGGTCCAATGACTGCTGCAAAAGCTGCACCAGAATGGATACCAAATACACCAACAGCTACCGCAATTGCTAATTCAAAGTTATTACTTCCAGCAGTAAAAGCAAGGGTTGTGGTAACAGGATAACTTGCTCCTATCTTCCTTCCCATGAAAAAGGAAACAAAGAACATAATTACAAAGTAAATTAATAAAGGAATTGCAATACGAACTACGTCTAATGGCAAGCTCACAATAGCGTCCCCTTTTAATGAGAACATAAGGATAATCGTAAAAAGTAATGCAATTAATGTAATAGGACTGATTTTAGGAATAAACACTTTCTCGTACCATCGTCTGCCTTTAGCCTTTACCATTGTAAAACGTGTAATCATTCCAGCTATAAAAGGAATTCCAAGATAAATGAAAACAGATTTAGCCACTTCAATCATCGTAATGTTTACTACTGCCCCCTGTATTCCTATCATTTCAGGGATGATGGTTACAAACACATATGCATAAACAGAGAAGAACAACATTTGGAAAATCGAATTGAATGCCACTAAACCTGCTGCATATTCCGTATCACCCTTTGCAAGATCATTCCATACAATGACCATTGCAATACATCGAGCTAAACCGATCATAATAAGACCTACCATATATTCTGGTTTATCAGGAAGAAAAATAATGGCTAATAAAAACATAAGAACTGGTCCAATGATCCAGTTTTGTACAAGCGATAATACTAATACTTTTACATCTTTAAATACACGCCCTATCTCCTCATAACGAACTTTCGCCAATGGAGGATACATCATTAAAATCAAACCAATGGCAAGTGGAATCGATGTTGTTCCTATCTGCAAGCTGTTCATACTATCGACAAAACCTGGAGAGACAAACCCTAATCCTATTCCGATTGCCATAGCAAGAAAAATCCAAAGTGTTAGGTATCGGTCCAGGAACGATAGACGTTTCTTTTCTGTCTTACTCATTTTCTCACTCCCTAGTTAAATAAAACTAACAACCACATCGGAGTGTGGGATTGTTTTTTTCAATCATTTTGATTTTTTCTGTTTGATCAGGTACATGCTCCAAAATATCTTGTATCATTCCATATACCTCAATTTGTTGATTAAGGGAATAGTAAATCCACTGTCCTCTTCGTTCTTCCTTTACCATTCCAGCATCTTTTAATTTTCGAAGGTGCTGACTAATGGATGGTTGACTCATTTCGAACACTTCAAGAAACTCACAAACACAGCATTCCCGTTGTTTCAACATCGCAACAATGGATAATCTTGTTTTATCCCCTAATAGTTTTAATATGTTTGCTGATCGCTCTATATCAACCACTGATTTCAACATGAAGGACATTTCCCCTTATTTTGATATTGTTCATATGTCATAGTTGCCCTAATAATTGCATAATCTCCTTCAAATCAATATATAACTATTTGCTTATATATTAGTTTTAAATTTAATTAACTTCAAGTGCTTAATTGTAAAGATACTGTAAATATACAAAAGATGCTAACCCCTCTGTTTTATTAGCAGTCATAAATATATTATACATCCAATGTCAGGATATTTGATTCAGTTTTGGATTTCATTTTGCTGCCCTCTCTAATCTTCCCTACTTTCGGCTTAACCTATTTGGGCGAATCTTGGTCTGCATAAAAATCAACCTCCAAAAAATAATTATTTGGAGGTTAAAGGAAACGTTCTCTACAGTCTCGCCAACAGCCCTTCTACAGTCTTGTCAGTAGATAGAGGTGAGACTGTGAAGGAATATGTAAAAACTTTATTCAAAGTAAATCTACAAAGACCCTTGATAAATCAACTTTTATGGCGGGACTGCGTGGGAATCGAACCCACCAGACCTGGCACGCAGGTCTCGAGCAGTTTTGAAGTTTGCTGACACCTGTTTTTCTGGTATCTCCATGTATCTTCAAGTGCTGATAAATCAAGGTTTCTTACTTCCTAGTGTTTTCATGTGTCTTTAATATTAAAAATTTGGGCACCAAGCATGGCACCAAAGCACCAAACCATATTTATTTTGAAATATAAAAAAGGCGCCTTTTTATAATTATCTTTTAGTCATTTAGGTCATCATTGACCATTATGACCTGAAATTAAACTAAAAGAAAACAGGATAATCAGAAATCAAAATATATAATTAGGTGAGCTCAACTCTGTCAAGGTTGTAAAGTGAATCTGATTATCACAGAATCATTTGAAAACGTTGGTATAATAGGCTTATCTTTTACAATTATATGATTCAATCAGAAGTAGTTGGTGGCAAAGGCATCTACGGCATCTGTCTTTACTTTTCTTAAACTTGATCCTCTTGCCTTGTATGAAATCAAGGGGTTGATAATAATTAATAAATAACCTCGTTCTTCCAAATAATGAACGACAGGTGTTTGATAGTGCCCAGTAGCTTCTAGTATGATTGAAGGCTTCTTACCAGACTCTTTTTTCACATCCTCCAGAAACAATACAAGATAACTTAGCCCTTCAACTGTATGAGATACCTTAAACTCTTTCTGAATGGTTTGCCTTTATCTAAAAATGCTTGAACTTGACTTTCGCCTTTTGAAATATCCAGACCAACGACTGGATTCATTCAAAATCCTCCTAAACTAGTAATTTGCCAGTACCCCTAATTCCTCCATGCAGTGTCACAGCTTCGCTTGTTATACGAGATCTAAGTCCCAACCAGCCTAAATCATGTTTCTACAAGTAGGGGGCGAACCGTTTAGCTGACGGGGTCAAAGCCCCACGAGCAGATACGTTCTACCCTGGCTACTGTTATAATAAGACCATAAAAAATAAGGTCAACCAGAAATATTTAGCATTCTGGCTAACCTTATAATACGAACGAAGCAGGTTAGCTTAAGAAGAAGCATTTAAATATCTCCCACTTTTTTACCGATTTATGGTAATGTTAAAGTAGTGAATATTTATGAAGAATTACTATGTAATAGTGATTGTCCTCTTTCAATATTTTATGTCTTTTGTTGGTTTAGTTGTTCTATTTCTTATTTTTCGATATGCCGTTAGGAGCGGGATTTCAGAACGAAATTGG
>NZ_NUZU01000036.1:22410-25705 GCF_002567005.1 Bacillus sp. AFS073361 | reverse complement strand
ATCGTCGCGGGGTGGAGCAGTCTGGTAGCTCGTCGGGCTCATAACCCGAAGGTCGCAGGTTCAAATCCTGTCCCCGCAATTAAGTTATTTTCAAGCATTGCTTGAAAAAACTCTGGTCCGGTAGTTCAGTTGGTTAGAATGCCTGCCTGTCACGCAGGAGGTCGCGGGTTCGAGTCCCGTCCGGACCGCCATTTATATTGTAAAATGAGTACGAAACAAAGTTTCGTCTTTTTTTATGCCTTTTTTTGCTCAATTGTAAAAAATCAGGTAAACTACATATGAAATAGGCACCTTAGGAGAAATCCTAAGGTTTTTTTGCAGATAAATAAGGTAAAATGAAGATATGTGCTACGATGTTAAAATAAAAAGGTGATCGAATGAAACAATATGAACGTATTACAACGGATTCTGAGGAGACTTCTCAGTTTGCCGAAAGATTGGCTGGACTCTTAAAACCGGGAGATGTCATTGCACTGGAAGGTGATTTGGGTGCAGGAAAAACAACTTTCACAAAGGGGTTGGCTAAAGGTTTAGAAATTAAGAAAACCGTTAATAGCCCGACATTTACCATTATTAAAGAATATAAAGGAAACCTGCCATTATATCATATGGATGTCTACCGGGTGGCAGATGCATTTGAAGACCTGGGGTTTGATGAGTACTTCGAAGGAGATGGAGTGACGGTAGTAGAATGGGCACATTTAATTGAGGAGCAGCTTCCCGAGGAAAGACTGACCATCTACTTGTATCGTGAAGAAGGGGATCAAAGAAGAATGGTTTTCGCCCCGAGAGGAAAAAGATATGAGCAATTATGTAAGGAGATTTTTTCATGACGATATTAGCGATTGATACTTCTAACTATGCCTTAGGAGTAGCGCTTATTGAAGAGAATCAAGTACTTGGAGAATATATAACCAATTTAAAAAAGAACCATTCTGTTCGGATTATGCCTGCTATTCAAACACTAATGAAGGATTGTGAGCGGGTGCCTGCAGATTTAACGAAGATTGTCGTAGCCAAAGGGCCAGGCTCTTATACAGGAGTTAGAATTGGGGTAACCATTGCTAAAACGTTAGCATGGACCCTAAACATTCCACTTGTCGGTATTTCCAGCCTTGAAATCTTAGCATCAGGTGTCAGCCGTTATTTTGATGGCTATGTTTCGCCTCTCTTTGATGCTAGAAGGGGACAAGTATATACGGGATTATATCAAAATCATGGCAGTGAATTCTTAACGGTTAAAGAGGATCGCTTGGTTATGTTAGCCGATTGGGCAGAGTCTCTAAAAGGCGCGGGTAAATCAATATTATTTATCGGAAATGATTTATTACTCCATCAAGCAACAATCGCTGACCATTTGGAATCACAGGCCGTTTTTGCAGCAATCACAGAACATAATCCTCGTCCATCAGAGCTTGCCCTTCTTGGCAAGGATAAACCTGGAGAGGACATACATTCTTTTGTCCCAAATTATATTCGTTTAGCTGAGGCAGAAGCGAAATGGTTAGAAGCGAAAGGAAAAATATGAAATGGATAGGAATAGAGAGTTATGGTAGATTCATTTGTTTTTCGTAATATGAGGGAAGAGGATATTGATCAGATCTTAGAAGTAGAGCATGCATCTTTTACGACCCCATGGAGTCGTGAAGCTTTCTATAATGAATTACACAATAATCGATTTGCTGTTTATATCGTTTTAGAAGAAAATAATAAAATTCTTGGATACTGCGGAGCGTGGATTGTCATTGACGAGGCCCATGTGACGAATGTAGCAATCTTGCCTGAATATAGGGGCAGGAAGCTGGGGGAAGCTATATTGCAAAAAATGATGTCAGTAGCCCGGGAGATGGGAGCAAAGACCATGACACTTGAAGTACGTGTGACCAATCATGTGGCACAGTCTCTTTATCGAAAGCTAGGCTTTCAAAATGGAGGAATCCGTAAAAATTATTATTCAGATAATCAGGAAGATGGTTTAGTGATGTGGGTAAATTTATGATAAAAGATCAATGGATTATGGGAATTGAAACAAGTTGTGATGAAACGGCTGTCGCAATCATTAAAAACGGCCGTGAGATTGTGGCAAATGTTGTGGCATCTCAAATTGAAAGTCATAAACGTTTTGGTGGTGTTGTGCCAGAGATTGCTTCCCGCCACCATGTTGAACAAATCACTATTGTTACCGAGGAAGCCTTAAAGCAAGCTAATATTTCGTTTGCTGAGATTGATGCAATTGCTGTCACAGAGGGCCCTGGACTGGTCGGTGCCCTTTTAATTGGGGTAAATGCCGCGAAAGCATTAGCTTTTGCTGAGAACAAACCACTCGTTCCTGTTCACCATATTGCCGGCCATATTTATGCAAATCGGCTGGTAACCGAAATGAAATTCCCGCTCCTCGCTCTTGTCGTTTCTGGCGGGCATACAGAACTGGTGTATATGAAGGAACATGGCCATTTTGAAGTGATTGGGGAAACTAGAGATGATGCTGCAGGGGAAGCCTACGATAAGGTAGCCCGCACATTAAATATGCCGTACCCTGGCGGCCCTCATATTGACCGCCTGGCTCAGTCTGGAAATCCGACGATTAACTTACCTCGGGCATGGCTGGAGGAAGGCTCCTATGATTTTAGTTTTAGTGGTTTAAAATCCGCAGTTATTAATACGGTCCATAATGCGGAGCAACGCGGTGAGGTGATTGCCCCTGAAGACCTAGCTGCAAGTTTTCAAGAAAGCGTCATTGAAGTTTTAGTCACAAAAACAGAAAGAGCGGTCACAGAATACGGCGTAGAGCAAGTATTGGTAGCGGGCGGGGTTGCAGCGAATAAAGGACTTAGACAGGCGTTAGAGAAGGTTTTTTCCAAGAATCCTGGGATTGAATTAGTCATCCCGCCATTATCACTATGTACAGATAATGCAGCAATGATCGCTGCTGCTGGAAGTGTGATGTTTGAAAAGGGAATTCGAGCAAATTTGACGTTAAACGCCAATCCTGGATTAGATATTGAATTATATAATTAGAAACTCTTCTGGATAAGAAGAGTTTTTTTGTTGATAAGAATTTTTGAACTTCCATCAAAATAATCTTAAATGTGGATAAGTGGATTGTTTTCTGTGTATAATGTGGATAAGCGGGGTAATTATTGTGGATATTGTGGAAAACTAAAAAAATCATTGGGAATACTCTGTTTACAATGTGAATAAGCTTGTGGAAAAGTGAATAATTTTTTAAAAAAGTGTTTATATCGAATGTTGTCGATATATGTCTTATTATAAAGAAGGCTGTGTTAAACTTGTC
>NZ_NUZU01000036.1:0-22394 GCF_002567005.1 Bacillus sp. AFS073361 | reverse complement strand
TTCCACTCCAATCAACAGAGCCAAAATCAACATTAATCTTTTAACACAGCCAAAAAGAAAAAACCGAGCACTGCTCGGTTTTTACTCTGCCAATTCCGCCCATGCTTCCATTAGTTGCTCGAGTTCAGCCTTGGCTTTTTCATTTTTTATGTTGATTTCTAATACTCTTTCATGATTTTGAAAGATATCTGGATCACATAACTGCTGTTCGAATTCCTGAATTTGCTCTTCCAGTTCTTCAATTCTTTGTTCCACTTCTTCTAATTTCCGTTTTCGCTGACGTTCTTGTTTCTTGCTTTCCTTATCCTGTTGATAAGTATTTTTCTCAAATGCTTCCATTTGTGCAGACCCTTTTTGAATATCCGCCAGCGCCAGGGCAGCAAGCTCCTCCTGCTCCAATTTCTTCTCTACATAATAATCATAATCCCCTAAATACTCTGTACTGCCATGGCGGCTCAGTTCCAAGACCTTTGTGGCAATTCGGTTAATAAAATACCTGTCATGGGAGACAAAAAGAATTGTGCCAGGGTAATCGATTAATGCATTCTCAAGAACTTCCTTGCTATCTAAATCCAAATGGTTGGTGGGCTCATCTAAAATTAGAACATTGGCTTTTTCCAACATCAGCTTAGCTAAAGCAAGTCGAGCTTTCTCCCCACCGCTTAAAGTGGAGACAATTTTTAAGACATCATCACCGGAAAATAAGAAATTACCAAGAACCGTTCGAATCTCTTTTTCGTTTTTTAACGGGTAATCATCCCAGAGTTCATTCAAAACACGCTTATTGGAAGTTAATTCAGCCTGTTCCTGATCGTAATATCCGATGGAAAGGTTTGTTCCATAGAGAATGGTTCCGTCTAGGGCAGGAAGCTTTTTAATAATTGTTTTTAATAAGGTTGATTTACCAATTCCATTTGGGCCAACTAAGGCAATGCTTTCTCCTTTATAGGCACGAAAAGAAATGGCTTCTGAGACCTTTTCGCCCTGATAACCGACAGCAAGGGAATCGACCGTTAACACGTCATTGCCGCTTTGTTTTTCAATTTCAAACGAGAAGTTTGCCGATTTTTCATCTCCTAAGGGGCGGTCCATCAGTTCCATCTTCTCTAACTTTTTGCGGCGGCTTTGGGCTCGTTTGGTCGTTGATGCACGTGCCAAATTCCGGTTGATAAAATCCTGAAGATCTGCCACCTCTTGCTGTTGCTTTTCAAAAAGCTTTAAATCACGCTCATAATTGGCCGCTTTTTGATCTAGGTAGGCACTATAGTTGCCTGTGAATCGTTGGATTTGCTTACGGGAGACTTCATATACCTGCGTAACCACCTTATCTAAAAAATAGCGGTCATGGGAAACAATCAAAATGGCCCCGTGATAACTTTGTAAATATTGCTCCAGCCAGGACAGGGTATCAATATCAAGATGGTTGGTCGGCTCGTCCAATATTAAGATATCGGGCTTAGTTAATAGCAGTTTACCAAGGGCAAGACGCGTTTTCTGTCCGCCGCTTAAACTTGATATCATCAAGGATTTATCAGGGAAATTTAACCCATGGAGTACAGAACGGAGCTCTGCCTCGTATTGATATCCACCCTGCTCCTTAAATTTCACTTGAAGATGGTCGTACTCTTTTAGGATTCTCTCGTATCTTCCAGTATCATCAAATACATTAGGATCGGCCATTTGCTCTTCAAGGGCCCGAAGTGACTTTTCCATTAAACGCAGCGGTTCAAATACAGTCAACATCTCGTCCCATATCGACAAAGTGGACTCTAAACCAGTATTTTGGGCTAAATAGCCAATCATTACTTCTTTTGGTTTGATGATTTCACCGCCATCATGTGACAAGTGGCCAGCAATAATCTTCAATAATGTTGATTTTCCTGCCCCGTTGCGACCAACTAGAGCCACACGGTCTCGAGTTTGTAATTCTAATTTAATATTCGATAAAATTAGGTCAGCACCATAATATTTTTGTAGTTGATTAACCTGTAACAAAATCATTCTTTTTCACCTCTATTACATAGGTTTAGTGTACCTTATTCCCCGTATATCGGCAATAAACTGAGGCGCAGATTAGGTGGATGAAGGTGTTAAATCGGCAAAAACCTTGAATTTCGTTCAAAGTTTCACAGACAGATAAGGAAAAATAGTGTATGATTTGAAGGGAGGATTATTTATATGGCAGAATTAACGCATTTTAATGAAGAAGGCCGAGCAAAAATGGTCGATGTCAGTGATAAGCCAGAAACAGCACGGACGGCACTTGCTCATTCCAGTATTACAGTTAGGAAAGAAATTTACGATAGAATTACGAATCACGCGATAAAAAAAGGTGATGTCTTAGCAGTGGCACAGGTAGCTGCGGTCATGGCAGCAAAGAAGACGTGGGATTTGATTCCGATGTGTCATCCGATCCCCTTAACGGGGGTTAATATATCTTTTTCCTGGGAGCAGGACACAGAAGAGAATTATCGCTTAAATATATCGGCAGCCGTTAAAACCAAGGGGAATACAGGTGTAGAAATGGAAGCGTTAACAGCTGCGTCAGCATGCGCTTTAACGGTTTATGATATGTGTAAAGCCGTTGATAAAGGTATGGTGATTGGCCCTACATATCTTGTCGAAAAAACAGGCGGTAAAAATGGTGATTTTAAGAGAAACGAAAAAGTTAAATGATTTTTAACTAAATTATCCATGGGGTGTGGGAGATTATGAGTAATGAAACAATGAAAATACCACAGGCGACAGCCAAACGGCTGCCCCTTTATTACCGATTTCTTAAAAACCTGCATTCTTCCGGTAAGCAAAGGGTTTCATCAGCCGAACTAAGTGAAGCCGTAAAGGTCGACTCAGCCACGATTCGCCGCGATTTTTCTTATTTCGGAGCATTAGGAAAAAAAGGTTATGGGTATAATGTCAATTATTTGATTTCCTTCTTTCGTAAAACCTTGGACCAGGATGAATTAACAAAGGTTGCTTTAATAGGGGTAGGGAATTTGGGCACGGCATTTTTAAACTATAATTTTTTAAAGAATAATAACACGAAAATAGAATGTGCCTTTGATGTGGATCCAGAAAAAATGGGAACGAAAATTCGCGAGGTCCCGGTTTATCATATGGATGAATTGGAGAAGGTTTTATCTGAGGGGGGTATATCCGTTGCGATATTAACGGTTCCAGCCCCAGTTGCACAGATGATTACTGATCGACTTGTGAGTGCAAATATAAAGGGAATATTAAACTTTACGCCAGCACGCTTAAATGTTCCCCCGCAAATTAGAGTCCATCATATTGACTTAGCAGTGGAACTGCAATCGCTTGTTTATTTTTTAAAGCATTATCCGACGGTGGAATTAGAGGAAGAAGAATAGTAATTTAGTTAAGAGCAGAGCTTTTCACAACATTTGTGGAGAGCTCTTTTGTATGCTTCATACCCTGCTTTTTTTAATTACATAATCTATCAAAATACTGAGGGCTGGACTAAGATGTAGGTAGTTTATTTGCAAGCGATTACTATCGGGATTATAGATCACACATTCCCTAGAGTGACATCTAGGGTTTTTGCAATTGGAGGGGATGAAGTTGGCGATCGTGCTGACTATGTTTGTACTTGGGGTATTATTAGGATTTGTCGGAGCAGGAGGTTCTGGCTTTATTATTGCCATTTTAACAGTGGTTTTTGGAGTTCCCATCCATGTCGCTTTAGGGACATCTTTAGCTGCCATGGTGTTTACTACCTTGTCAGGTGCGTACAGTCATTTTCGGCAAGGAAATATTTCGATTAAAACGGGTCTAATTGTCGGAGGATTTGGGTCGATTGCTTCCTATTTTGGTTCAAAGCTAGCTGGTTTGATTCCCATCCATTCCTTGCATTGGTTAACCGCAGGGATGTTGTTTCTATCCGCTTTGATCTTGGTCGTACGATTGTTTATTGTTCAAAAAATTAAGGCAAACTATAAAAAAGACGAACCAAGCAACCTTCTTCTTATTAAGAAAGCAGCGCTAGTCGGTTTGGTTACCGGGTTGATGTCTGGGACATTTGGGATTGGTGCTGCACCGTTCATTCAAATCGGACTGCTTTTAATCTTGGGACTTACGCTTAAACAATCGGTGGGTACAACCATGCTTGTTATTCTGCCCATCGCTTTAGCAGGGGGAGCTGGCTATTATTTTCAAGGATACTTGAACTTCCCATTGTTAATTGAAGTGGTGGCAGGAACCATGATTGGTTCTTATGTCGGGGCCAAGTTTACGGACTTTGCACCTCAGCCCGTTTTAAAAAGTGCGATGGTCCTGACCCCTATTTTAGCAGGAGCTATATTACTGATAAGTTAAAGAAAGCTTCTAATGCTGCAAAGTTCTGTCATAGCAAGCTTTGCAGCTTTTTTGCGTTTACTTTACTTACCTGAATGATTACATTGTCATCAAGGGGTGCATCAAGATGGTGCCTGACACCCGGTACAGCTGGAGGGAAATATGAGAAGGGGCAGATGGAGTTTAAAATCAGTGATTATTGTATTCGTTTGTGTAGTGGTTACTTTTTCGCTGTTGATAACGGATTTACTTATAAGTTCCAGAATTGCTTCAGAGACGGAAAAGAATCAGGCGGAGCAAGCAAGAAGTGTAGCTCGCATGGTTGCACATAGTCCGCTTGTGATTGAGGCGATGAGTGGGAAACGCGATGAAAAGGACATTCAAAGCTATGCAAATGAAATGAGGAAAGTTACAAATGTTTACTTTATTGTCGTGATGGATATGAATGCCATTCGAAAATCCCACCCCGACAGTAATAAAATAGGGTTGCCATTCAGGGGTGGAGATGAAGGACCTGTTTTAAAAGGAAGAGAGCATGCGTCAATATCAAAGGGATCGCTGGGACCTTCATTACGCTCTTTTACACCCATTAAGGACGAAAAAGGGAAACAAATCGGGGCAGTGGCCGTTGGGATTTCGCTGGATAATGTGGAAAAGGCCGTCAAAAAGAGCCGAACTGGGATCTATATTGGAACCCTGATCGGTCTATTAATCGGTGTTCTTGGGGCTGTTATTTTAGCTAGATATATCAAAAAAATCTTACTTGGGCTTGAGCCGTTTGCGATCGCAAAATTATTAGAAGAAAGAAGCGCTATGCTTCAATCCGTCAGAGAAGGAATTGTCGCGGTTGATCAAGAGTCAAAGATAACACTTGTCAACCGAGCTGCTTTAAAGATGTTTCACAAGGCAGGACTGCCGGATAATCCGCTGGGGGTAAATATAGAAAGGTATTTGTCTACCACGCGCTTAAAAGATCTCTTACAAACGGGTAAAGCTGAATTGGATGAAGAACAGAATTTAAATGGAATGACCATTTTAACTAATCGAGTCCCTGTTATTGTTGGGAATAAGGTCGTAGGGGCCATTGCAACTTTTCGCGATAAAACAGAAATACAAGTACTCGCCGAAGAACTGACTGGAGTGAGAACTTACGCCGATGCACTTCGAGCCCAGGCACATGAATATATGAATAAGCTTCATGTTATTTTAGGGATGGTCCATACAGGGTATTATGAAAAAGTTGTTGAATACATCAATGAAACGGTTAATCATCGCAATAACGAAATTGGCTTTGTGACCAAAAAAATAAAGGACCCTGTATTAGCAGGCTTTTTAATTGGAAAGTTAAGTTATGCAAGGGAATCGGGGACAGAGTTATCAGTTTTGTGTGAACAACCAATTCCTCAACCCGAGGATTCTGATATAACACATGAACTGATTACGATTTTAGGTAATTTAATTGATAATGCGATTATGGCTGTGAGCGGTTGTCCACTCAAAAAAGTAACAGTTTCCCTTGATTATGCAGATGATATTTTAACAATTGAAGTAAAAGATACCGGAAAAGGGATGAGTGAAGAAATACAAAACCAAATTTTCAACAAAGGATTCTCCACAAAAGGCGAAAATAGAGGATTAGGATTGTATCTCGTTTCGCAGGCGGTTAAAAAGTTGGACGGGGATTTAATTCTATCATCAAAACCTGAAAAAGGGACCGTTTTCGCCGTGTATATACCATATGATGGGGAGGGGGACTGAAATGATCCGAGTGATGATCGTTGATGACGATCCAATGGTGGCTGAATTCAATAAACGCTATCTTGAGCAGGTCCCTGGATTTAAATTGATGGCAATGGCTGCATCTGTAGATGAGGCGATTATGAAATTGGAAAAGCTAGAAATCGATCTGATCTTGCTTGATATATTTATGCCGGGGAAACTAGGTTTAGAGCTGTTAACCTACCTCCGCGAAAATGAGAAAGAGACCGATGTAATTATTATTTCAGCAGCGTCAGACATGGAGCGGATTAAAAAGGCCTTGAGGTACGGAGCTGTAGATTATTTAATTAAACCTTTTGAATTTGACCGATTTAGCAGAGCGTTAGTTGACTATAAGAACCAAACAGAGATTATTCAGACACAACATGTAATTAATCAAGACGTACTGGACCAGCAGATCCTGCACCGAGAGGAAAAGTCTCTTATCGAAGACCTCCCGAAAGGATTGACAAAAGACACCTTAAAACAAATTTGGGAAGCCATTCAGGAATTAAAAAATGCTCCGTTTTCAACAGAGGACGTTGTAAAGGTGGTCGGCATTTCTCGGGTATCGGTTCGTAAGTATTTAAACTTTTTAAAGGAAATCGGAATTCTTGATGTGAAGGTAATTTACGGTACCGTCGGCAGACCTGTATACCAGCATGAATATAATCAAATGAAAGAACATCTAATCAAAGCCTTTTTGTAAGCAGCCGAAAACTGCTTACTTTTTTTATTTACAAAAATCTTATTAAATTTACATAAACTATGAAAGCGTTTCAATCGGGAATATGATAGAAACATAAATTTAATAGGGGGATGAATTTATGGAACCAGTTAGAAAATTGCAACCGCTTACGGTTGTTTCAGGGGAAAAGGAAGAAAAGAAAGGTTTTTTAGGTAAAATTGGCAGTATGAAGATAGGGGTTATTCCACTGCCGCTTTATATCGTTATCGCAGCTGTTGTCTACTTTTCAGCTGTCTATAAATTGCTTCCAGCTGACATGATTGGCGGCTTTGCCATCATTATTGTTATGGGTATTTTACTTGGTGACCTTGGTATGAAGATTCCGGTCTTGAAGGATATTGGCGGTCCGGCAATTCTAGCACTGTTGGTCCCATCTATATTAGTCTATTTTAGTGTGATTAACACAACTGGAATGAATGCGGTTACGCAATTAATGAAAACATCAAATTTCCTTTATCTATATATCTCTGTTTTAGTAGTCGGAAGTATTCTTGGGATGAATCGGAGAGTCTTAATTCAAGGTTTCACACGAATGTTTATCCCGCTTATTTTAGGGACCATTGCTTCAGTTATCGTAGGGGTCCTTGTTGGTTTGCTTTTTGGATATGATATGAAACACACACTTTTCTATATTGTTGTACCAATAATCGGTGGCGGCATCGGAGAAGGAATTTTGCCTCTTTCATTAGGCTATGCAGAGGTTCTCGGAAAATCTTCAGAAACATTTGTTGGCCAGTTGATCCCCGCCGCTGTAATTGGGAATATTGTCGCTATCGTTTGTGCTGGTATTTTGTCTCGCATAGGTGAGAAAAAGAAACACCTTACGGGTAATGGTGTATTAGTGAAAACAAAAGGCGGCGACGGAATCACAGAAGCCGCAACGATTGATAAGCCGGTTGATTTCCCACTTATGGGTGCAGGATTGTTAATAGCATGTAGTTTCTTTATCTTAGGTGGACTTGGAAATAAATTTCTTGGAATTCCTGGACCAGTGTTAATGATTATTGCAGCAGCAGTAGTAAAAAGTATTAAGATAATGCCAGCTAAAATGGAACAAGGTGCGTATCACTTATATAAATTTGTATCATCAAGTTTAACATGGCCATTAATGGTTGGTTTAGGGATGCTTTATATTCCGCTTAAGGATGTAGTTAAGATCGTAACACCTGGATATGCGGTTGTTTGTGCTTCTGTTGTAGTCGCAATGATTACTACGGGTTACTTTGTAGGAAAATTGATGAAGATGTATCCTGTTGACTCAGCAATTGTTACAGGCTGTCATAGTGGTTTAGGAGGTACGGGGGATGTCGCGATTCTTTCGGCATCTAATCGGATGTCATTAATGCCATTTGCCCAAGTTTCCACAAGAATTGGCGGCGCCTCAACCGTTATATTGGCTATTCTTTTACTGAAATTATTAAGTTAGTAATTCCTCAAAAGGGCTGTGGCTATCTGTCACGGCTCGACTTTTTAAATAATAGATTTGATTTTCGTCACCCAGATTAACATCTAGACTTAGGTTGGAGCAAAAGGAGAAGGTTGGAATGAATGAAAGAATGATCAAAGAAGAGGCCGTGCTGCTTCACAAAAAGCTTGCCGGGAAAATTAGTATTGTCAGTAAGGTAGAAGTTAACAATGCAGATGATTTAAGTTTAGCCTATACACCAGGTGTAGCGGAGCCATGTAAGATTATTGCCAAAAATAGTGAGGCTTCTTTTGAGCATACAGGGCGTGGTAATTTAGTAGCTGTTGTCACAGATGGAACAGCGGTCTTAGGGTTAGGAGATATTGGTCCCGAAGCAGCAATGCCGGTAATGGAGGGGAAGGCAGTTTTATTTAAACAATTCGCAGGGATTGATGCTTATCCGCTCTGCTTGGGAACAAAAAATGTCGATGAAATAGTCAATATCATCAAAGCATTAGAGCCAACGTTCGGCGGAATCAATTTGGAGGATATCGCTGCTCCAAGATGCTTTGAAATTGAAGAACGCTTAAAAAAGGAATTAAACATTCCTGTGTTTCATGATGACCAGCATGGGACAGCAATTGTCGTACTGGCTGGCCTTTTAAATGCACTTAGAATTGTTAAGAAAAGTATCTATAGGGTAAAGGTAGTCATCAATGGCGCAGGTTCTGCTGGGATTGCGATTGCCAAGCTTTTATTAACTGCCGGTTTTAAGGATATTACGTTAGTAAGCTTGGAAGGGATTGTTTGCCCAGGTGAAATGTGGATGAACGATCGGCAGGCAGAAATAGCAGAGAAAACAAACCTGCGAGGGATACAGGGCACCTTACAAGATGCTATTAAAGATACTGATGTTTTTATCGGAGTCTCAGGGCCAAAGGCTTTAACTGGGGAAATGGTCGGAACAATGAATAAAGATTCAATCGTTTTTGCAATGGCAAACCCGGTACCAGAAATCTATCCTGAGGAGGCTATAGCAGCCGGTGCAGCAGTAGTTGGAACAGGCCGTTCTGATTATCCTAATCAGGTAAATAATGTACTCGCTTTTCCAGGGATCTTCCGCGGAGCTCTTGATGTAAGGGCGACCGATATCACAGAGGAGATGAAGCTTGCCGCCGCCTACGCCATTTCAAGACTTGTATCGGATGAAGAACTTTCACCGCAGTATATCATTCCAAACGCCTTGGATTCACGTGTAGGGGAAAGAGTTGCCGCCGCCGTTTCGAACGCAGCCATTGAAGAGGGAGTAGCTAGAAAAGGAACAAGTAGCAAAAAACTAGTAGAAATCATTTAGAAATCCAATTCAACCCATTGGTGGGTGTTAGAAGTGAATAAGTTTCATAAGGTCTTTCACGTTAATCAACGTGAAGGGCCTTTTTTTGGTGAAAATAATTAGGACAGCCTAATATTTACATTTGCACTTTACATGCGTAACAGTGTTATGTTACATTGTTTATGGAAAGGGGTTTTTAGTATGAGTGAGGAGTTAATCTCAAAGAAAGACCTATTAGAATTAGCAGGAATATCCTATGGTCAGCTATATAGATGGAAACGAAAGGACTTAATCCCGGAAGAATGGTTTGTGCGCAAGTCTACGTTTACAGGTCAAGAAACATTTTTTCCTAAGGAGAAGATCCTTGAAAGAATCGAAAAAATCCAAACAATGAAGGAAAACTTATCCTTAGATGAACTAGCAGATATGTTCTCACCTAATGTAGCAAACTTAAATTATAACAAGGATGAATTAATAAAACGTAACATTGTTTCGACAGCGGTTGTCGATTTTTACTTAGAACAGGAAAACGGTAGTTTGGAATTTAATTTTACAAGGATGCTTGAAGTGTTTGTTTTAGACAAATTGCTTCAATCGGGAGAAATAAACCTAGAGGAAGGGAAAATGGTCTTGCAGGTGTTAAAGGACCATACAGCATTAATTAAGCAAAAAAGCTGTGAGTTAGTGATTACCCGAAAGTTGGGAATGTCATCATGTCTATTACTCGTAAATGCAGAAGAATTTCACTTTGAACGTGGTACGAAGGTAGTCACTGTCCTTTCACTGATGAAGTGCATGGAAGAGATTAAAGCGAAATTATTATAAAGGAGACTGACGATGGATACGAAAAGCAGAGGAGACTTGGTGATTAATGGCTTCGGTGCATCCAACGGGGGGCAGTTCCGAATAGTTACATTAAATGGCAGAGGAACGATTAACAGCGATTTAGAATGTATGGAACTTGATTGTAATGGTTCAGGTATCCTGAATGGCAATGTTATTGCTGAGAAAGTAAAGGTGAACGGGAATGGGAGGTTCAGAGGGAATCTTGAAGCTCAAAACCTATCGATTGATGGATCTGCACGGATCGACAAAAACCTATCGGTAGAAAAATTAAAGGTGAATGGTAAAAGCACCGTTGGCGGCAGGGTTAAATGTGAGGAAATCAAAATCCATGGCACCTTTACGGCCGGGGAGGATTGTGAAGCGGAAATCTTTAAAGCAGAATCGCAGTTTACGATTGGCGGACTTCTAAATGCTGACCATATCGACATAAAGATGTTTGGAGAATGTAAAGCAAAAGAAATTGGCGGGCAAACGATCACAGTAAAGCAGAAGGGATCATCCTTAGTCGGTCATTTGCTTAAGCCCTTTTATAAACCACAGCTGGAAGTGGAATTAATCGAAGGGGACAAAATTGAACTCGAAAATACTACTGCCAAAATCGTACGTGGAAACCAGGTATCAATTGGTCCCAATTGTCAGATTGGTCTCGTTGAATATACAGAGGAATTTTCGATGGATAAAAAGGCCGTGGTTACTGAAAACAGACGGGTTTAATAGGAGGGAAAAGAGTGATGATGGAAAAGAACGGAAATCTTATTATTAATGGATCGGGAAGCTACCCTGGCGGCCGTTACGAAAAAATCAGTATCCGCGGCGAAGGGACCATTATGACTGATGTGGAATGTTCGGCTTTCAATGTATATGGTACAAGTGAAGCCGCTGAAAATGTTAAAACAGGCTCGGTAAAAGTTTTTGGCGAAGCAGAAGTCAAAAGGAATATGGAAGCCGAGGATACACTTGTGATGGGGACGATGATGGTCGGCGGCAATGCTCACATGAAAAAAATCAAGATTTTAGGATTGCTGGAAGTCGGCGAAGGTCTTACGGGAGATGAGGCAAACATTAAAGGTAGTATTGCGGTGAATGGTGATGTGGAGTATGAGACGTTTGACTCGAGCGGCGGTTTTGAGATTAAAGGCTTACTAACGGCGGATACCATTAAGGTGGGTCTTCGTTTCGGGCAAAGCAGTGCCGAGGAAATCGGCGGCGGGAAAATCACGGTGAAAAAAAGGAGTAACACACTGCTGCCCTTTGGAAAGGAGATCGGGTCCCTTAGTGCGAGAGTTATTGAAGGGGATGACATTTATCTTGAAAATACAAAAGCCGAAATTGTCCGAGGTAACAAAGTGAAAATTGGCCCTGGCTGCCAAATCGGAGTGGTGGAATACAGGGACGATTTCACACATGATTCAAAGGCAACGGTAAAAATGACGACAAAGATATAAGGGAGAAATGTGGATGGTGACGAAGGAAAGTAAGTTAGGACTAGTGGTTGCGGGGCTATTGCTAGGTATTTTGATGGCCTCGATGGATAATACAATTGTCGTTACAGCGATGGGAACAATTGTAGGCGATCTTGGCGGACTAGAAAGCTTTGTCTGGGTTGTTTCCGCCTATATGGTCGCTGAGATGGCAGGGATGCCGATTTTCGGTAAATTATCGGATATGTATGGGCGAAAAAGATTCTTTATTTTTGGATTGATCTTGTTTATGGCAGGTTCTGCATTGTGTGGAACAGCTGAAACGATCACGCAATTAAGCATTTATCGGGCAATCCAGGGAATTGGCGGCGGAGCGTTAGTACCGATTGCCTTTACGATTATGTTTGACCTGTTTCCTCCTGAAAAGCGTGGAAAAATGGGTGGACTGTTCGGAGCGGTTTTTGGCTTATCGAGTATTTTTGGGCCATTGCTTGGGGCGTATATCACAGACTATATCAGCTGGCATTGGATTTTTTATATTAACATGCCACTAGGGATTCTTTCGCTGATTTTTATTACCATTGCCTATAAGGAATCCCCCATTCACAAAAAGCAAATTATTGATTGGTCGGGAGCCGTTACCTTGGTTGGAGCAGTTGTTTGTTTAATGTTTGCGCTTGAACTTTGGGGACAAAAATATGAATGGGATTCTACGGTGATCATGAGTTTGTTTGGTGGATTCGGGCTTCTGTTTTTGATCTTTTTATATGTGGAGACGAAAGCGAAGGATCCGATTATATCCTTTTCGATGTTTAGGAACCGCTTGTTTGCAGGCAGTACGATTGTTGGCTTATTTTATGGTGCGGCATTCATGGCTGCTACGGTGTACATCCCGATCTTTGTGCAAGGGGTGTATGGCGGAACAGCTACTAATTCAGGGTTAATTTTATTGCCAATGATGCTTGGTTCGGTCGTTACTGCACAAGCAGGCGGCTTCTTAACGACAAAGATGAGTTACAGAAACATTATGTTTATATCCGGAGTAATATTGATTGGCGGCTTATTGTTGTTGAGCACGATTTCACCGGATACAAAGAGAGTCGTGTTGACGCTTTACATGATAATTATTGGTATGGGGGTCGGCTTCTCCTTTTCGGTGTTAAGTATGGCTGCGATTCATCCGTTTGGAATGGAACAAAGGGGCTCTGCCACCTCGACAAGTAACTTTATCCGTTCTTTAGGAATGACGATTGGGATCACCGTTTTTGGTACGATTCAACGAAGTGACCTTAAAGAAAGGTTGGAAAATGCTTTTGCGGGAATGGGACCGATGCCTAAGGGGCAAAGTTTCGGGGATTCACGTGCCTTATTATCGGAGGAAGCAAGAAAATTAATTCCCGCACCAATTCTCGATAAAATCACGGAGGCGCTCTCAAGTTCGATCGTCCACACATTCACATGGGCTCTCGTCCCAGCCGGCCTTGCTTTCCTATTTATCTCTATCCTCGGGAAAGAGCGGATGGTCATCAATAAGGAACAAGTGTCGAAATAATTGTTTGAAAAAATAACTGATTCAAATTAGGTGAAAAAAGCCTATTTGAGTCAGTTTTTTTGTTATAAACAAACTATAAGTGGTTTGAGACTTACTTATGAGCATTGGTCCTGGATATTAGTAAAGTTTTTGCTTGTTCTTTTATGGGGTTTTCATGTTGTCATTGGTTCTATCGGCGAATTTACTTGTCTAATCAGCGAATAGGAGGGTTTAATCGGCGAATTTGGACTTCCAATCAGCGAATTTCAGTTTCCAATCAGCGAATTGTAAAAAGGTGTCAGGCACCATGTGAAAAAAGAATTCACATGGTGCCTGACACCTTAGTTTTTTCTCTGCTTCTTTTTCTTTAACTGATCTTTGTATTTGATGTGAAAGATGACCATTTTTAGGCCTGAGCCAAAGTCAAAGGTGGCTAATAAAATGAGGAGGTAGCTGAAAAACCCCCAGCCGTTACTTTGTACATCATCAATGGCGAAGTAAGTAAATAAGCCGCCAAGGAGAAAGTAAATCAATCCTGAAAACAAGGGTGAACGTCTCATAGAAATCCTCCGATAAAGTTTTGAACGGCCTCCGCTTGTCTTTGCAGTCGTTCAATATCGTCTTTAAATATAGATTGAACCAAGACAACCATGGTATTCATCGCAACATGGGCAAATATTGGCACGAAAATGGATTTAGTAATAACGTAAAGAAAAGCAAACGTAAAGCCCATGGCCGAATAAAGCAAAATGTGCTGAAATTCCATATGTGCTGCAGCAAAAATGACCGAACTAATAAGTGCAGAGATAAAAAAGTTATATCGATTGTGAAGCGACCCGAAAATGATTTTACGAAAAACAATTTCTTCTAAGATGGGGCCAATGATACTCGTAACAATGATCGCCAAGGGAAAGGCCTCGATAATCTTTAGAATATCTTTTGTATTTTCAGAGCCCATTTCCACCCCTAATAGGTTCTCAATGAATGCCGCAACGTATTGGGAAAATAGGGCAAGGAAAATGCCGGCAATGGCCCATACCACCGAAATACCGAATGAACCACCATTCTTTCTATAGCTGCGATCGTTCATTTCCTTTCGAAGCATAAAAACAATAATTAATAAGGCAATCGTAAAACTTGCGAGGAGCCATGACGGAACCGCAAGGCTTTGGTTAATCCCCAAGTATTTAAAGCCATACAAAAAGAGTGGTACACCGATTAAACTTGAAAATTGCATTGCGATGTAAACAACTAAGATTATCCAATATTCTCGTTTCAAATATCTAGTCCCCTTTAGATTCCATTTTAATAATTTTGCCGATTAGGTTATTTATAATCATTCATTTTCAAAGATGCCAAAATCGCTCATACCTTAATCTATACTATTCTTCATTCTACTCTTAAAACCAGGATTGTTTCAATTTAGAAATACTTTTAAAAAATAGGTATAGAATATCGTGTTTTTCCCATACTTTATAAGGTTGTCTGAAGGAATGGTTAAACGCTTCCGCTTTTCTATTTTTTTTTGTAAAATTTTATGCTTCATACTTGCAAAAGATTTTGAGATTCATTATTATAATAATTGTGTTAGCACTCATTAAACGAGAGTGCTAATAAGTCAGAATTACATATATCTTTGAGGAGGTTGTTTGATTTGTTAAGACCATTAGGTGATCGTATTATCATTGAGCTTGTTGAATCAGAAGAAAAAACTGCAAGCGGGATCGTATTACCGGATTCAGCGAAAGAAAAGCCTCAAGAAGGAAAAGTTGTTGCCGTTGGTACTGGCCGCGTACTTGAAAGCGGAGAGCGTGTAGCACTTGAAGTTTCTGTAGGTGATCGTATCATCTTCTCAAAATACGGCGGTACAGAAGTTAAATATCAAGGTACTGAATACTTAATCCTGCGCGAATCTGATATTCTTGCAGTCGTTGGTGCTTAATTAGAAAAAGTGCAGCGTCCTTAAATTACTAGTACGAGGGCGCTCGAGCCTGACAAATAGATAAGTTTACCATAAACAGTTAAACAATATGAGGAGGTTTTTAAACAATGGCTAAAGAGATTATGTTTAGTGAAGATGCACGCCGCAAAATGCTAAGTGGTGTTGATGCCCTTGCAAATGCAGTAAAAGTTACTCTTGGACCTAAAGGACGCAACGTGGTTCTTGAGAAAAAATTTGGTTCACCATTAATCACAAATGACGGTGTAACGATTGCAAAAGAAATCGAATTAGAAGATGCATTCGAAAACATGGGTGCAAAACTTGTTGCTGAAGTAGCAAGCAAAACTAACGATGTTGCTGGTGACGGTACAACAACTGCAACTGTTCTAGCTCAAGCGATGATTCGTGAAGGCTTAAAGAACGTAACTGCTGGTGCGAACCCAATGGGTATCCGTAAAGGGATCGAAAAAGCTGTTGCAACTGCTGTACAAGAATTAAAAGCAATTTCTAAACCAATCGAAAACAAAGAGTCAATCGCACAAGTTGCTGCTATCTCTGCTGCTGACGAAGAAGTTGGACAATTAATTGCTGAAGCAATGGAGCGCGTTGGCAACGATGGCGTTATCACAATTGAAGAATCTAAAGGTTTCACAACTGAATTAGATGTAGTAGAAGGTATGCAATTTGACCGTGGTTATACTTCTGCTTACATGGTAACTAATACAGACAAAATGGAAGCTGTTTTAGAAAATCCATATATCTTAATCACTGATAAGAAGATTTCTAGCATTCAAGAAATCCTTCCAGTTCTTGAGCAAGTTGTACAACAAGGCAAGCCATTATTGTTAGTTGCTGAAGATGTTGAAGGTGAAGCACTTTCTACTTTAGTAGTGAACAAACTTCGCGGAACATTCAATGCGGTTGCTGTTAAAGCTCCTGGCTTTGGTGATCGTCGTAAAGCAATGCTTGAAGATATCGCTGCATTAACTGGCGGGGAAGTTATTACTGAAGAATTAGGCCGTGAACTTAAAACTACTCAAATCAGCTCTTTAGGCCGTGCAGCTAAAGTTGTTGTTACAAAAGAAAATACAACAATCGTTGAAGGCGCAGGAGATTCTGCTGAAATCGCAGCTCGTGTGAACCAAATCCGTGTTCAATTAGAAGAAACTACTTCTGAATTTGACCGTGAAAAATTACAAGAGCGTTTAGCTAAATTAGCTGGCGGTGTAGCAGTAATCAAAGTTGGTGCTGCAACTGAAACTGAATTAAAAGAGCGCAAACTTCGTATCGAAGATGCTTTAAACTCAACTCGTGCTGCAGTTGAAGAAGGTATCGTATCCGGTGGTGGTGTAGCCCTTCTTAACGTATACAGCAAAGTAGCTGAAATCCAAGCTGAAGGCGACGTAGCAACTGGTATCAACATCGTATTACGTGCGATGGAAGAGCCTGTCCGCACAATCGCTCACAACGCTGGCCTTGAAGGATCTGTTATCGTTGACCGCTTAAAGCGCGAAGAAATCGGCACTGGTTTCAACGCTGCAAACGGCGAATGGGTAAACATGATTCAAGCTGGTATCGTTGACCCAACTAAAGTAACTCGTTCTGCATTACAAAATGCAGCATCTGTAGCAGCTATGTTCTTAACAACTGAAGCAGTTGTTGCTGACAAACCAGAACCAGCTGGCCAAGGCATGGGTATGCCTGACATGGGCGGTATGGGTGGAATGGGCGGCATGATGTAATCTGCCCCTCAAACCCTTGGTATGACTGGGTTTTGTAGTAAGTTGAGAGTGGTTTGCTAACATTTTGCTAACATTGAGGAAATTAACGGAGGCTTCTCATCAGTTCACCGAACTTTTGAGAGGCTTCTTTTTTCATTTCTTGGGTGACATGGAGGTACACGTTTTTCGTGATATCATCATCGGTATGGCCGAGGCGATCCATGATTTGTTCGAGTGACACACGGGCTTCGGCAAGCAGGGATGTATGAGTGTGTCTTAGACTGTGCGGGGTTAAATCTTCATTCAAACCTGCGATTCTAAGCAGCCTCTTCATGCGATCTCGAATGTTCTTGATGACGATGGGATAGCCGTGATGTCGTTGCATTCTAGCAAAGATAAAATCTTGGTTATGATAAGCTTCTCCTAATCGTTCAATGACCTTCTCTTGAACCTTTTTATGCTCCTTCAACGCCTCTATAACATCTTCGTCCACGATTATTTTCCTTCGTGATTTCCTTGTCTTTGGAGTGACTAGTTGATATTTCAGCGCATTATTGCTTGGATTGTAACACGTTTTCGTGATGCTGATGGTGTGATTCACAAAATCAATATCCTTCCACTTGAGCGCGATTAACTCCCCACCTCGAATACCGGAATAGGAAAGAATGAGAAATGCCAAGTAATCGTGTTCCAAGCCATGTTCCTTAGCTGTTTTTAAAAACAGAGCAAGATCTTCTTTCTCAAGATATTTCGGAATTTCTTCTTCCTCTAGCTGTTCAATGGTTTTATTATCTTTTTTAAGATAGGCGAACTCCGTTGGGTCTTTTTTTATGAGTTCGTACTCCAATGCCTTACGCAAAATCATCCTGCCAGTACGGTGAATCCCTTCTCTCGTGCTGTCCGCAAGTCCTTTGTCTTTTAAATCATTTAAACATTCTTGATATCGTTTAGGAGTAATATCCTTCAGCTTTAACTGACCAAAGTAAGGAAGCAATTTTCCGATTTCGTGAAGACGCACTCGAATGGTACCGGGCTTAACATCTTTTGCTTCGCTGTAAATGGGTAGCCATTCCTTCGCAAAATCAGCAAAGGTTTGGCAGGATTCTTCAATGAAGATCCCCTGTTCCAGTTCATGAATCAGAGCGGCAGCGGCTGCTTCTGCTTCCTTTTTGGTTACGAAACCGCTTTTGGTCTTTTGCTTTCGCTTACCTGTTACGGGATCAATCCCGATATCAACAACAAAAGCCCATTTGGAGCCACACGAGCAATTTTTCTTCTTGCACGTACAGCCCCGTCTGTAGAAATGTCCTTTCATTCATTGAATAACCTCGCTTTCCAATGTGTTTTGTTACAAATATTCATTATGTCCGATCAGAAATAAATAATTCGTTATGTATAAACAGAATAAACAGAATGAAAGAAATTTTTTTCATATTCTATAATCTCTCGGTATAATAATTGTGAGAATATTCCAGTCAGGTCATTTAAAGAATAAGCAAAAATAGGCCAGAAGGTTATTTGTTTTTTAAATTGGCATTATAGTATAAATTTTGGGTATTAATAAATAGAGAGCAGGGATGGTTTATGGTAATGAAGAAAAGAGAAGTTGTAAAATATGTAAAGGAAAACGAAACTGCTGCACTAGAAAGGGTCAGCCAAATACTTGATAAGAAAACCAACCTACAGAGTTTTAATGGAATTATAGGTGGAAAGAATGCAACATACGAAGTGGATCCATTAGAGTATGATACACCTGAAAGTTATATAGAAGCGTGGATGCTAAGTCACCAACAAAGGTACAATGATGAAAAACACTTCTCGTATTCAAAGTCTTCACACAGAGTATATAATTTGTTGCAAGATAACTTTGTGAAGGATTTTATTGAAAATTACTTAGCAAGAACGTATTTTAAGAAACATGGAGAATAAATGGGGAATTAGGGACTCCAGTTTCCCATTGTTTTCAACATTGATTGCTTTGATTTCTACTTTTTATACAACCCCACATTTTAAATTTATCCAAATAAAAAAGAAAAATTGCGGAGGAAATTGGGAGTGTGTAAAAGACTATGTAGCTTGAAAGGCAAATAGTTGCCTTCAAGGTCTTACTTTCTAAAGCCTCGTAACAAATTGCTGAATTTTGTAGAGGCATTCTTTCTTCTATGATTTGTTACATGGAGATAGACCTTTTTGGTCGTTTCATCGTCTTGATGACCTAAACGATCCATAATCTCATCTTCTTCCACTCCCGCCTGAGCAAGAAGAGATGTATGAGTATGGCGTAATGAATGCGGAGTAAGTTCTGAATTTAATCCACTGAATTTTATTAATCTGGCCATTCTAATCTCCACAAATTTGATTAAGACCGGATATCCGGGATGACGATTTAAATTTGTAAAAATAAAATCCCTATTAAAGTAGCTTTCTCCAAGGTGGGAAATGATTTTATCTTGATTCTGTTTGTGACTTTTAAACAACTCAATAAGTTCTGGATCTACAGTAATTTCACGCTTTGATTTTATTGTCTTTGGTTGAACTAATACATACTTAGTGGTATTGTTCTTTGGATTATAATAAGTTTTGTTGATACTTATAGTATGCTTTTCAAAATCAATATCTCTCCACTTGAGAGCAACTAGTTCCCCGACCCGCATACCTGTATAAGATAAAGTATTGAAAAATAGGTCATCCATATATAACCCTTTTTCTCGTACAATATCTAGGAAGTGTGCAAGTTCTTCTAATTCGAGAAATTTGGGAAGTCCCATTATTTCTTTTTTATCTTTTTTATCTTCTTCTTCTTCATTGATGATTTTAACATTATCTTTTATTATATAAGCATTTGTCGTTGGATTATCGTTAAGCAACTTTTTATTAACAGCTTTCCCGAATAGCAGTTTACCGGTTTCATGAATGGTTTCAAGAGTACTTCTGCCAAGACCCTTTCCATTCCTGTTCCCTTTTACTTTTAAATTATCTAATACATTCTGATACATTTCTTCTGTAATGTTTTTAAGTTTAATATTTTTGAAGTAAGGTAGAAATTTATTGATCCCGTATTTTCTAATTCGAACACTACCCGGTTTCGGATTGGTAACTTTAATGTATTCCGCTAGCCATACATCAGCGTATTCCTTGAAAAGCATATCGGTTTCGATATGAAATTTGCCTTGTTTAATCTTCTCGATTAATGCTACTGCTGCTGCTTCAGCTTCTTCTCTAGTTTCAAAGTTATCTCTCCAAATCTGCTTTCTTTTCCCTAGTTTTAGATACTTGCCTACATCAATAACAAAGCTCCACTTCTTATCACAAGTGCATTCCTCTCCACAAGTGCAACCTCGTTTGAAATAACTACCTTTCATAGTGATTTCTCAACCTCTCTTTCAAATAGTTTTTATATGATTTCTCATGCTTTATGCATGATACTGTTCTTCTTTTTTCAATGCGATCCAATGTTTAAAATCTGCCTTATCTACTCTTTTTGTGACACTGCCGATTTTAAAGTTAGGGATACCGCCGTCTTTCACGTTCATTTGGAACAACTCATACACTCGTCTTCTCGAAATTCCAAGAAACTCTGAAATATGCTGTGCTGTTAGTGTATCTGGCAAGGAGTCCCAAGTTGTATGTTTATTTGTATTTGGCATTATATAAAACCTCCATTATTTAAAGTTTAATATTGATTATGTTCGGGTGTGAAATAGCGAAAATCTCGGAAAGAGATCATCTTAACATTTGCGTTTTTTACAATTCTTTTAAAGCGATACTCTAAAGACTGTGGGTTAATTGCAGTTCCTACCTTGTTAGTAAATACCAGCAGCTGTTCATTTTGATTATTTTCAATCAAGGGAACCCTATCTTGGTATCCTCGTTGTTTATAGATAGCAAGTTTTTCGGTAATATGGCTAGGTATGCTAACCATTCGTTTATTACGAAGTGAATAAATATTAACCTCTCTATTATTAAAACTATCACTAGTCTTATTTATAGATATTTTTGATTCACATAAATCTATATCAGACCAAAAAAGTGCGCATAGTTCATTTATACGTAAATCTGTATACAGTAGGATTTCAAACATTAAGCTATTATCCTCCTTTTGGGCTGCATTAAGGAACTTTGACACTTCTTCTTGGCTCCATTTTTCATGACTAGAAGATAAGTTCTCTGTATTACGAAAGTCTGATTTTAGGGTCTTTGCAAATTTCTTAGCATCTTCAAGTGAATTGAAACTTCGTACTTTTTGAATTCTCTTGCCGCTTTGATCTTTTCTTACATCGTAAACAACTTGAAACCGTAACGATTTTTTAATTATCATGTTTTAAACCTCCAATGTCTTTTTGAAAATTAATTATTGCTTATTAACTAGCCTGAACTATTACAATTAAACGATCTGAACTGAACGTTGAATAAACAAAATAAGTTACACGTAGCCCATGTTGAGTAATTGGCTAAGTATCCTCCGCGGTTTTCTCTTGCATTTATTTTTATTCTCTGTTACGGAATACATTGTATCTTTGCATTTTCATATTTGAAGACTTTTTCTTAAAAAAATATGATTTTAAATTTTATTTTTTATATATAGTCTCTTAAATTGATAGCTTAAAGAACAAATAGTTAGTAGAGAGGTATAAATGTTGTCTATTGTGTTTAAAATGCTAATGAATATTACTGGTAGGGGGATAATTATGAGCAATACTGAATTTACAAATATCGAAATTCATAAGATATTTGATGTACAGGATGATGCGGTTCTTCATGTAGAAGATATTGCAGTTTTAGTAAACATGCATGTAGAAAGTGTAAGGCGATGGTGTCGCACTGGTAAATTACCAAGCTACAATTTTGGAAACAAATATATTGTTCTGGGGTCTGATTTTAAAGAATTCATGAGAATAGCTAAAGTTAAACCAAGATGGGAACAGATGTTGAATGGGTAGGGAATATGTATATCTGTCTTTCTTTAAGACTAACAAGATAGATTATATATATCATTCGAGATTAAAGATAATTGAGTTTGCATGTATCGGTTGTGAGGGAAAGGCTATAATAAGCAGTGTAACTTCTGAATGGCAGTGTTCTAATTGTAGTCAAAGTGGGAATCTTGTCACGCTTATTAATTTTGCGAAGAATAACAAGTTTGGAAGGGTTTATGTACCAAAAAAAGAACAACAATCTATCCTAAAAACGTTAGATCGATTAGCAAACAAGTATCCTGTAGAAGAACAAAGAATATCACTATTAATAAAGAAGATTAAAGAACTTGTTAAATACTATGAAAATGAAAAAACACCATTGGACCATTAATGGCCTGAATGGTGTTTTTCGTTCTTTTTGCTGTACCACTGTTTTGCAAAGTAAGCCCGTATTCAAAC
>NZ_NUZU01000035.1 GCF_002567005.1 Bacillus sp. AFS073361 | reverse complement strand
AACCCAGTAAAAGGTCCAGACGGCGCGGTCGTATTTGGCTGGTATGTAGACTTCTTAAAACACTTTGCACTGCCAAACGTGGATGTGTTCAACGTCATTGTTCCTTGGGGCGAAACTTTAATCGGTTTAGGATTGATCTTAGGATGCTTAACAACAACAGCCATGTTCTTCGGCCTTGTAATGAATTTCAGCTTCTTCTTAGCAGGTACAGTATCTCATAACCCAAGAGACATCTTCCTTGGCTTCATCATTCTAACAGCAGGTTACAATGCTGGTAGAATCGGTTTAGACCGCTGGGTGGTCCCGTTCATTACTAAAATGAACAAAAAAGGCACTAGTCACACTGGTCATGAAAAAGTAAAAGCTTAACATAAAGAAAAGCAGAAGCAGCTCGAGTGAGAGCTGAACTTCTGCTTTTCTTTTTAGTTAAAATATTCATCTTCAATGGACGGTGAAATTTCGTTTAATATGGTGTCTTTATCGATTACATCTGAATGGATAAATTGGAATACTTCTTCGATCCCTGCTAGTATTTGTTCCTTTGGCAATCGGTGTATATGAGGAGACGGTCTAAAATATAGGTACAGGGGAAGCCCGCCATCGTTTGTGGGGAGTTTATAAGAGATATTTAGTCTTCTTGCACCCATTCGTTCGTAAAAGTTTATTCTTCGTATTTGTTGCTCTCGTGAGTCTGGATCTTCTTCTGGTATTTCCAATTCTACAAACGTCCCAATATACCCATCCCGCTTTGATTGAGTGATTTTATGAAAAAAGAGGGACCCATAGCCAGCATTCCGGAATTGCTGATCGATTGCCATATAATCTAGCCATATCGCTGGTAAGTGCTCAAATTCATAAATTAAGGCATAGCCAACGATTTTTTCCTGTTGCCTTGCCCAGATGAGTTTGTATTTTTCGTTAGCTAAAAGCTTTTGAAAATGCTTGTAATCTTTTAATTCATTGGCTGGGAAGTCCATTTGTAAGCGTTGATAGACGTTATGCAGCTCGCTTAAATTACCCTCCGTTATGCTAATTTCATTGACTGTCATTGGGGTTGCCTGCCTTTTTTGATGTTATAGGTAATAGTATCCTATAATGTCGAATTTGAAAACGAATTTGAAAGATTGCGCCAGTAAAAAGCTGTTATCCGCCAGTAATGTGGAGTTATCCGCCAGTAAAACCACACCACAAACCTGCATCATGGTGCCTGACACCATCATTGAATTACCAAAATTATTTAGAAAAACTAAATATTTCTTAGAATCAGTTCATTTGTCATAGTATAATAGTTTTATGAGTCTATTCGACATTTAAACTATTATATTAGGAGGAAAAATGAAGAAAGTTGTCATCTCTGTTTTGTCACTGTTACTTTTTATTTTAGTCCATCCCTCTCTTATGAGCGCAGCGGGTACAACCTATCCCAATGTGAATGATTATATCGCTTCTAAGAAACTAGTCCCTGCGAAAGTAGAGAATCAGCACCAAAGCATTTTTACAAAATTCGCTTATCGGAATGGGTATGGTGAGGTTGAGGGTGTTGTCGCCCATGAAACAGCCAACAGCAACTCGACGATTACAGGCGAAATTGCCTATATGACGAGAAACCATAGAAATGCCTTTGTTCATGCATTCGCAGATGGTTCACGTGTCATTGAAATCCATAACCCGAATTATGGCGCTTGGGGTGCAGGTTACTACGCAAACCAGCGTTTTGTACATATTGAATTAGTACGTGTGAAGACGTTTGATCAATTTGCCCGTTCAATCAATAACTATGGGAATTACATCGCCTCCTTACTCTATGAGTATAATTTACCTTTGATAAGTGCCGAAAAAACAGGTGTGGGTACTCTATGGTCGCATGGTGCAGTCACCAAGTATCTTGGTGCATCGACCCATACGGATCCACATGCTTATTTTAAAAAGTGGGGCTATAGTTGGGATCAATTTGTTCAGTTAGTGACGATGAAATATAAAGCTCTCCCTGATAAAACGGAGAATACGAATCGTTTAGGGCAAATTCCAAGCAGTAAAGTTTTGATTTATAAAGATTATAAAGATACGGCAGCCGCCTCTCCTGCAGGGGAAACGTATACGAATCAAACGTTTTTTATTAAAAAATTAGCCTTTGTAAACGGACAAACGTATTATCTGCTAAGTGAGCAGGCTAGTAGTGTAAACGGAGTAATCGGCTGGGCCAAGGCCTCGGATTTGCTTACTAATCCTGAATCAAGTCTAAAGTCAACATCAAAAACATTGTATTTTACGGGGAAGGGCAGCGCCTATAGCAAGGCATGGGGAATGACGAAAGATGTCGTCTATTCTTCTCTATCTAAATATAAAGATCAAGAATTTAAGGTGAACGCAACAGAAACGGTTGGAAATATGGTTTGGTACCGTGGGAATTTGGACGGAAAAACCGTGTGGATTTATTCGAGCAGATTAGCACCAAAGGTGGAGCGATCGACCAGCAGGTTAGGTCAGATCAAAAATGGCAGTGTCAATATTTATAAAACGGTCGGCACTGAAACTGGAGCGTTTCCAGCCGGATCCACTTACACTGGAACCGTCTATTACATTAAGAAACAAGCGACCATCAACGATCAAACATATTATTTAATTAGTACACAGCCAAGTAGTGCAACAGGGGTCATTGGCTGGGTAAAAGCCAACGATATCACTACTTATTCCCATACTTCCTATGACAAATATGCAAAAACGATGTATTTAACGGGTAAAGGTATCGTTTATAGCAAGCCATGGGGCAGTACGAAGGATATTGTCTTTAAAGACCTTTCGAAAAATAAAAACCAAGAATTTAAGATTAATTTAACAGAAAAGGTTGGCACTAACACGTGGTATCGTGGTAGTTTCGCTAATAAAACGGTATGGATTCAAAGCGCCTACCTAAACCAAACGCTTGAAAGTGCAGAGAACCGTTTAGGCAATATCAAAAAAACCGGCATAAAGATTTATAGAAAGTTAGGTTCAAGTTCCTACTTTAAGGCCGGATCTACCTATACCAATAAGGTTTACTATATAAAAAGAAAAGGTAAGCTAAATGGTCAAACCTATTATTTAATTAGTAAAAGTTCCACTGGTTCGAACGCCATCGGCTGGGTACATTCCGCCGATATTTCCGATATAAGCTATGCCGTAGTAAGCCAAAAAGCCAAAACCATGAATCTCAAAGGAACAGGCAGTGCCTACAGCAAAGCATGGGGCGGAAAGAAAGACGTGGTTTATAAAAAACTTTCTGCCTACAAAAATAAGAAATTCACGGCCGAGCTCACGGCAAAAGTAGGGAGCACGAACTGGTATAGAGGGAAATTAGCCGGTAAGACGGTGTGGTTGGTGCAGTAACTGCAATCTTACAAAGGAAAAAGGGGCTTATGATAGCCCCTTTTTTCTATTATTCTATTGAATTCACCGTTTCTTCTTTGACTACTTGTGGCAGCGGTTTTTGCTTCTGGCTCAGGAAGAAGAACACACCGAGCAGGACGAGCATTCCTCCAACAATTTGCCATGTGACGAGATGTTCATTTAAGAGAATCACTGCTAGAATTGTAGAACCAACGGGTTCACCTAAAATACTCATCGAAATCGTTGTTGCATTGACATATTTTAAGAGCCAATTATTAATCACGTGACTAACGGTTGGAACGGTGGCAAGCAGTAGAAAGATACCCCATTCCTTAGCTGGATAGCCAGTTAAAGAAACACCTGCTGATACGTTATAGATCGTAAGGACGATCGCAGCAGCGAAAAAAACACAAAAACTATAGAGCCAATGTGAGACTTTTTTGACGATGGATTGACCGATTAATAAGTATCCGACCACAGCGATGACACTAAAGAATGATAGTAAATCCCCCATCATCGCATCCGAGCTTAATCCGAAATCTCCCCAGCCTATCATCATCGCTCCGATAATGGCAATCCCCATCGTCATCAATGCAGATACAGTGGTTCGTTCCTTAAATAGAAGAAAGCCTCCGATCAATGAAACGATTGGCTGCAAGGCCAGGATGATGGTCGAACTTGCGACTGTCGTTAATTTCAAAGACCCGAACCAAAGGACAAAATGGAGAGCTAGAAAGACGCCTGAAAAAAATAAAAACAACCATTCTTTTTTTTCAATGGTCTTAAATTCTTTTCGTTTATTCCAGACGATCGGTACCATTAAGAGACTGGCAAACCACATCCGGTACATACTTAAAATCGAGGCTGGTGCGTCTGACCATTTGACAAAAATCGCCGAAAATGAAATGGTAATGATGGAAATGGTAAGCGGCAGCCCGATACCCCTTGAACCTACTTCTTGTTGTTTCATCATATCCCCCTCTGCCTTCTGACAGGTCTATTTCTTAATATAAAAATTCTTTCGCCATCCGAAATCTGCGCAAATATTGTTTATTATATCACATGGTGTCAGGCACCAGCACAGTAAATATTTTCATTAATAAAGGTTTGTTGGATTTTGCCTTCATCTACCATTGACGAATGGTGTGGTGTTCTATATGATATGAAGAAGAGATTACCCGTACTTGCGGGAGAGGTTCATAGCTGATACCCTCTATAAAAAACTATGGATACATGACTATTAGGCCATGTCCATATTGGACGTGGCTTTTTTGTTGGGTCCTGTTAGTTGAAGAGTAGAGCCACCGCGGAAACTCTTTCTTGGAAAAAGTGTGGGGCAGATTGCAAGGAGGTTTTTTTTATGTCTGGCAGAAGCCATGAGGAAGGTTTAAAAGATTTAACTTTATTAGGTAATCAGGGGACTACCTATTCATTTGAATATGCGCCGGAGGTATTGGAGGCGGTCGATAATCTTCACCCGGACCGTGATTATTTTGTGAAATTTAATTGCCCGGAGTTCACTAGTTTATGCCCGCTCACGCGCCAGCCGGATTTTGCAACGATGTATATTTCGTATGTTCCGGACAAAAAGATTGTTGAAAGTAAATCGTTGAAGTTATATTTGTTTAGTTTCAGGAATCATGGGGATTTCCATGAAGATTGTGTGAATATTATTATGAATGATTTAATTAAACTGCTTGACCCAAGGTATATTGAGGTGTGGGGCAAGTTCACTCCACGCGGTGGAATTTCCATTGACCCATGGTGCAATTATGGGAAGCCAGGGACCAAGTATGAAGAGATGGCCCATTTCCGTTTGATGAATCATGATATCTATCCTGAGAAAGTGGATAATCGTTAATTAGCAGGGGCTGGGTTTCCGGCCTCTTTTTTACGATCCGTTCTGTTTAGTAAGGGGGCTTTTCCGCCAGTTAAGCGCACTCATCCGCCAGTAATGCTGAAAAGCCACGGAGCCGTCCGTGGCTTTTGGTGTCTGGATTACCATGCGTAATCATCATGTTCTTCTTCTTGAAAGTCATCATCATCATTTAGTCGGTTGACTAGCCATTCGTCGTGGGTTATTCCGGTGAACATCATTTCGTTTTGAACTTCTTCGCTATTCCATTCATCTGCCAGCATATCCCCGCGTAAATTCGGATCTTTTGTCATCGTTTTTTCACCTCCTCTACTATCTATGCCCATTTTTTCGTGACTATAATAGAAAAAATGCGGTCATCTGAGATGAGCCGCATTTTTGTATTATCGAGAAAATTTTGTTTTCTCTATAATGGCTTTTCAGCCACTTAAACAAGTTCATAGTCAGTCACGCTGCGATCGATAACTCTCGCACCTTTAGAAGAGACAAACTTGCCGCTGCTTGTAGTGAAAACCTCAGCGGCAATAATCTGTGCCATCGATAGCTTGACGATTTCTTCGTCAATTGGATCTTTGGGATTATCAACCGTTAGACGTGCTGTCTTTCCAAGTTCAGTCGCAAATTGTAATTCTAATGTTTTTGCCATATTTATTCACCTCCATTCTTATCCTAATGTGCCTCTCTTACTAAGCGATGATCTCAGAACTGTCATTTCGCTCTACTTTGTTTAGCATGTCATTACACAAAACGGAAATGGCTATTGCTGCTTGAAAGATCTGATCTGTTGTCGCATCTTTTTTGACATTGCTAAACGTTTTGGCGTGTAAGATTGGTTCGCCATCATCGTCCATGCCTCCTTCAAACACTAAGCGAAGCTTCGTCCCTTCTAAAAGTGATTGTGCCATGTCCCTCACCTCCTTTCATCTTTTATATAGAAAAAAGTCGGTAAAAAGGACATGGTGTGGGAAAATAAATGGATAGACTTGGGCTCGTAATAAAACGGAGAGTATGCTGATTGTATGAATAATAAACGAAAAATTTCCGGCTAAATTGGGAAATGCCTATAAATAAAAGTAAACACCGCAATCAAAGATGGGTTTGCTTTGATTGCGGTGTTGTAAACAAACTTCTGGAACCTGATGCGAGTAAAATCCCGATTAGATCGATGGCTATATCAAAAATTCTCCCGTCCCGTGTGAAATATAATTGAAGGATTTCGGTTAAAGAAGCAAAGGAAATGGCCAGGAACAGAATCCATGCTTTGGAACGGAATTTGGTTTGCAGCAATATAGTCAAAATGAGAAAAGCAAGGGCGTGTCCGCATTTTTGAAGCAGGAAGTCATGGGTAAGCTCGAGCGGGAATGGTGCTAGAAGTTCAGAAAAGTTAGGATGACTGTCCCATTGAAAGTGAACTTGGCCTGATTCCTTTAATGCAGAAAAGCTGGCGGTACAGGTTAAAATAAAGATTACTAGAGCCCATAATAAAATAAAAAATCCACGCATAGAAAAGACCTCCTGTTTTCCTTCAGTGTGGTCCTGGTTTTTCCGTAATATACCGCGAGCGGAGGAATTTAAAAAACAAATAGGAAAAGACCTCTTCTGAATGATTAAAAGAGGTCTTTTGCAGGGGGAGTGCCAGGCTTTATCCATGTAAGGAGGTGGAATTTGGAAAACTCCCACTATCCATTAGACTGAATGAATCATTTGTTGATAAAGGGCAAGAATGGATTGACCATAGGTTGTACCTGGAACAGCCCATTTTCCGTTTAAAGCTGTCCATGTTGGAGCAGAACCTCTATCGACAAGATGAAAGCGGGGATCAACTAATGGATATTGATTTGGCAGAGGCTTGGTTGTCGCATACGCATATAAATGCTGAAGCTGGGCAAGGACACCTTCTTCTGCACTTTCAAACCGTGCACCGCGCGTATCTCCACCTGTTGCTCCAATTCCTGCAAAGTTGTTCTGTTCAGGATTGACGACTCCGGTAAACCGAAAATAGTCTGTTTCGTGAATGGCTTGTGCAAAGGCTACATCTCCGCGAATCCCGTAATATTTTCCAAGCGTTTGATAAAATTCACCTAATGCAGGTGCTTTTGGATTGACCTTTTTTACAAATTGGTCCATCTGTTCGGCCGAGAGGAAAGTCGGGCCTAAAATAGTAAACTGTCCGGGGTCAGCGATGATGGGGATTTCTTTGGTAGTATTGTTTGGAGTCGTAGTTGGGTTTGTACTTGTACTGCCTTTGGCACTTGTAGTTGTAGTTGTTGATGGTTTACTGGTGCTCGTGGCCGGTGTAGATGTTGATGGTTTATTAGTGCTTGTTGCAGGTTTTGCTGTTGAACTGGTGCTTGCTGCAGGTTTGGTGGTTTCCGTTTTCGTTGTCGTGGTGGTTTCTTTTTCCGTAATAATAAATGCATCGTCATAGCCTGCTTTTTCAATTGCTTTTAGGCGTTTTTCTGCATTGGCGTTGGTCGAGTAGCTCGCAACTTTCACTCGGTACCATGTAGCTCCAGAGATTTTTGTGGTAACAATGGATGATTTAATGCTCTTTTTCTTCAATTCTGCGACCCTATCCTGGGCATTCTCTTTTGATTTATACGAGCCGACATAAACCGTATAGACTGTTTTTGTGGTAGTTTGAGTGGTTTTTGGTGTAGTGGTTGCTGTTTTCGGTGTCTCCTTCACAGCTTTACGTTTCAGGCCAAAGGCTTTGGCAATCCCGTTCACATGGCCTTGGGCCACTTTTTGCTGCCACGCCGAGTCTTTCATCAGTGCAGCATCATGTTTATTACTAATAAAGCCGTTTTCCGTTAGAATAGAAGGCATTTTCGTTTCTCTTATGACATGAAAATTGGCCTTTTTTTGCCCGCGGTCTTTCAACTGATTCACCTTGATGACCTCGGCATGGATAATATCTTGGTATTTTGCTGTTTTACTAGTATTCGATGCGCCATCGTAAATAAAATCCTCATATCCTTGGGCGGAACTGTCAGCGGAATTGATGTGAATAGCTAAGAAAAAGTCTGCGTCCCATGCGTTGGCTCCACTTGAGCGCTGGGCTAAGCTTCTGGTCGTATCGCTTGTACGGCTCATCTTTACCTGAACATTTTCATAATCATTGAGGATGATTTTTCGTATTTTAAGCGCAATAGCTAAGGTAATATCTTTTTCATTCAGCCCATTCCCTTGGGCACCGGGATCCTCTCCGCCATGGCCTGGGTCTAAATATAGCTTCATACTTACTCCTCCATTTCATTTAAAATACGTTCATCTATATGTTATGGCAGAGCTAATCTTGTGGACTCCATCTGCCTAACATAAACATAAAAACCATACAAAAGACCTCCATATTGTTCGGGAATAGAAGGTCTTTTGTAGGGTATTTATTCTGCAACGAGGAATGCATCGTTTATTCCGGCTTTCTTTACTCCTATTAAACGATCTTCTGCATTTTCACGGCTGGAGAAGGCTCCGGCTTGGACTCGGTACCATGTTTCACCAGAGATTTTTGTGGTATCAACAAATGATTCAATGCCTTTTTTCTGAAGCAGCTCAACTCTCTCATCCGCATTTTCTTTGGACTTGAATGAACCAGCAATCACTTTGAATAATGTGCCGTCATTGGGTGTATCTGGTTTTTGGGGCTCAGTTGGTTTACGTTTCAGCCCAAAAGCTTTGGCGATTCCATTGGCATGACCTTGTGCCACTTTTTGAATCCAAGAGGATTGTTTCATTAATGCGGCGTCATGATCGTTACTGATAAAGCCGTTTTCCGATAAAAGTGCCGGCATATTTGTCTCACGTAATACATGGAAGTTCGCCTTTTTCTGGCCGCGGTCTTGTAGTTGATTTAATTTTTTTACTTCCGCATGGATGATATCTTGATATTGGGCTGTCTTCGAAGAGTTAGACAAGCCACTGTAAATATAGTCCTCATAACCTTGGGCGGAGCCTGGCCCGGAATTAATGTGAATCGCTAAGAAAAAATCGGCATCCCAAGCATTGGCCTCACTGGATCGTTGTGCTAAGCTTTTAGTTGTATCGGTGCTTCGGCTCATTTTTACGTCAATGTTTTCATAATCATTTTGTAAAATGGACCGTAGTTTGAGCGCGATTGCTAATGTGACATCCTTTTCATCCAATCCATGCCCTTGAGCGCCAGGGTCTTGTCCACCATGACCTGGATCTAAATAAAGCTTCATTTTATCCTCTCCATTTCCTAAAATTGATTATCTATACATGCTATGTAGCAATGGACAAGTATGTGCGGGTGCTTGTCACGGCATTGGCTGATGGATACCTACACAGTTGATTCTCTCCATTTTAATGTATCAAAAAGAACACCCCTTACCTATAGGCCAGGGGTTGTCCTGAGTATTTATATTCTTTCCTTCATGCGGTCGGGAAGATTCTGAATCGAGGTGACGACCATATCCAGCTTTGATTCAATGCGGTAAAGCAGATAAAGGGTCACGACAATGGGAAAACCAACCTCGCTGATGATCGGAATGAGCTGCTCCACTCTTTTCACCTCCTTTGTAAAAAAAGGCCGTCCCTAGGGGAAACGGCCTTTCTGTTATTAAACTAGTTCATAATCCGTTACATTTCGGTCGACGACTCTTGCCCCTTTGGCCGCTACAAACTTCCCGCTGGTAGTAGTAAAGATTTCAGATGCAATAATTTGAGCCATCGATTGCTTGATGACTGCCTCATCAATTGGTTCCTTCGGATTTTCAATTGATAAACTCGCTGTTTTTCCAAGCTCCGTATTAAAGTGTAATTCTAAGGTTTTTGCCATTTCTCTCACCTCCTATCGATTAATTCATTTACGAGCTTATTAAGCAATAATTTCTGAACTGTCGTTTCGTTCCACTTTGTTAAGCGTGTCCTTGGATAATACAGTAATTGCTTGTGCGGCTTGAGACAACTGATCTGTCGTTGCATCCTTTTTCACATTGCTGAATGTTTTTGCGCGGAGAATGGGGGCGCCGTCTTCATCCATGCCAATCTCAAAAAGCAACCGAAGTTTCGTTCCTTCTAATAATGCTTGTGCCATGATTATTCACCACCTTTCACCTTCTATATAGAAAAAAGCCGGCCAAAAGGGCATGGTCTGAGAAAATAAATAGTGATGATTTAGTAAAATCAAGTTTATTAATGCTATACTTGGGGAACGATTTAGTTCGTGGAAGGGGTTCATCATCTTATGAAGTATTTAAAATCACAAATGCAGCAGCTAATTAAGGATAATAAAGAATTGCATACACGCTTGAAAGAGTTGAAGGTGGAACACGGCCTCGAGAAAAACACAGCCCTAAAGGCGTTGTACCATTCAGAAGTAGCAGACGGCGGGAAGTATCAATTAGCCTACCAAGCACTTGATCAGCCGAAAAAATAGGGAACACAAAACACAAAAAGGGTGTCAGGCACCACACTGGTGCCTGACACCAAAAAATAACACCAAAAAAAGAACCACCCTGTGTCAAGGGATGGTTCCATTAATCTGTCTAATTATTGACTTTTGTATCGCAGAATCGACGGAGGTGTTTTTTCTTTTGTGTACAGCTTTTTCCTTGTACATCTCCTGATCGGCCAGTTCTAGAACTTCCTCAGGGGTCAGGACAGTCCCTGGTTTATAGTGATAATAACCGTAACTGGCAGAGATCGAATAAGGCTTTTGCTGCGTGAAATTGATCTCCTCGAAACTTAGTTTAATCGTTTTCATTAAATCCCGCACATCATTCATTTGCTTTTGAAAGAACACAATGATAAATTCATCGCCGCCTAGGCGGAATAATATATCTACATCTGTAATATGACGGTTGATTGTGTCACAGCAAGTCTTGATGAGGTCATCCCCAATGGAATGGCTGAATCGATCATTTGTCTTTTTTAAATCGTTAATATCGATATAGCAGATAATAAATTCTTGGGATTCTGGACCAGCGGATAATTGCTGGTTAAGGATTTCCATCCCGCTTCTTCGGTTTAACACACCAGTAAGCATGTCCAGCGAAGCTTGTTTATAAAGCTCTTCCTCGTTTTTTTTCAAATCTGTGATGTCAGTGACACCGATCAGGACACAAGGTTCATCCATGTAATCTATCAATTCTAAACTGAGCATTACCCATTTTCTTATCGTAGGTGTGATTTGCTGCTCTATACAATAGTTTTTTATGCTTTGCTGCTCCATTAGACGTTGCAGGAGATCCTGTTTTTCCTCTTGATTCTGAAACAAGAATCTTGCGTCGATCTGGGCCATGTTGTTATCATGCAAATGGTAATATCCAAGGGCATGCTTGTTCATGAGCAAAATTTCTTCATTATATAACTTTGTAAGGATGAGTGGATGGGGATTAAGGTTAAATAGGCTCCTGAAATTTTCCTCATTCTGTCGCAGTTTCAGTTTGTTCATAAAATCATTTTTTCGAAATGAATAGAAAGATAAGGCAATCATAAAGGAAATGACCGCGGTCCCTGTCGAGTTAATCAGTTTCGATAAAAATGCGAAGTGGTCTGGTTCAAAAAAATAAAGCCCGATGATAAAGAAAATATGTATAACCATAAATTGAATGAATATGTGCCTTGGCTGGATCGGTAAAAATACGGCCACCCCTAATACGATAATGATATAGGCGTAAATATTCCCGGTAAATAATTGGCTATTAATAGAAGAGACTGCACCGATCAATAGATAGATAAGGATATAACTAGAGACGATGACTCCTCTAGGAGCCTTTAAATATTTATGATAAATGAATAGAAATAGAAGGGAGACAACAAGCCCTGTGATGTGAATGGCAGAAAGATTGAATTTAAAAGTCGGGCTGCTCAGTTTATTAAACAGGAAAAAGTCAACGATAAAAAAACAGGGATAGGTGAAAATTAGCATATATGAAATAAGTTTTATTCGCTCATATAAAACAACGTAGTTATGATGAATAAACTCTCGATTAGTAATAGAATTCATTCTCTTTCTATTAAAAAAATCGATTGCAAAGGCCCTCAATTACTCCACCCCTTTTTTACCATTACCTCGAGTATTTTAGCATAATTTGGGATGTCTGTCACAAAAAAAAGGGTGTCAGGCACTCTCAAGAAGATTGGTGTCAGGCACCAGTGAAAGACACCAGTGAAAGACACCAGTGAAGGCACTAGTGAGGGAAACCACCAATAATACATAGGAAGAGCCCAATTCTGGCGGATGGAACTGTCAGAATTGGGCTCTTTTTTTGCTTGAAACTATTGGTTTAATTTTACTTCTTTTGTTTGTTTTTCGCCGTAGATCCCTTTTGATTCAAGAAATTTCTGGATTCTTTTTAGGGCTTCTTGCAGCTGCGGCATTGAGGCTGCGTACGAGCAGCGGATGTAGCCTTCACCGCTTTCTCCAAACACATTGCCCGGCACGACGGCCACCTTTTCTTGCATTAAAAGTTCTTCGGCAAATTGTTCGGAGCTGAGGCCGGTTGCCTTAATGGAAGGGAAGACATAGAAGGCTCCTCCAGGTGTATGACAATCTAAACCTATTTTATTTAAGGTTTGCACGACATAGTTTCGTCTCATCCGGTAGCTTCGTTTCATCGCTTCCACTTCCTGGAAGGTATTCTTAAGGGCTTCAATCGCACCGTATTGGAGCATAGTTGGCGCACACATGGTAGTGTATTGGAAAATCTTCAACATTACCTCGATAAATTCCTTAGGGGCTGCGAGCATCCCTAAGCGCCAACCGGTCATCGCAAAGCCTTTTGAGAATCCATTGATTAAAATGGTTCGTTCATACATGCCTTCAATCGCTGCAAAACTGGTATAGGTTTCTTCGTAGGTTAATTCTGCGTAAATCTCATCAGAGACGACGATTAAATCATGCTTTTCAACAATTGCAGCAATTTCCATTAGTTCTTTTCGATTTAAGGTGCTGCCAGTTGGGTTGTTTGGCGAACAAAACAAAATCGCCTTGGTTTTTTCCGTAATTGCCCCTTCGAGCTGTTCGGGCGTTAATTTGAACCCATTGGCAGGTGAGGTGGAAATGGCGACAGGTGTCCCCCCGGCAATTGCTACCAATGGAGCGTAAGAAACGAAGGCTGGTTCTACAATTAATACTTCATCGCCTTCGTTTAAAATGGCTCGAAAGGCGAGGTCGATCGCCTGACTAGCTCCAACGGTGACGATGATTTGATTTTTGGGATCATAGTTGACAGCGAATCTTGTTCCAAGGTAATTAGAGATTTCCTGTCGTAATTCTAATAATCCCGGGTTTGCTGTATATGCAGTATAGCCTTGTTCCATCGATAAAATGGCGGCCTCGCGAATGTTCCAAGGCGTAATGAAGTCTGGTTCACCCACGCCTAAAGAAATGACGTCTTTCATACTGGCTGCTAAATCAAAGAACTTCCTAATCCCAGATGGCTGTAATTCTTTAGCGGTGTGAGATATATAGTGGGAATAATCCTTTTTCATGGTGTAATCACCATTCTCCGGTCTTTATCATCACCACTGCCAAAAACCACTCCATCATGTTTGTATTTCTTTAACATGAAATGCGTCGTGGTCGAGATGACATTTTCAATCGTGGAGAGTTTTTCCGATACAAACGTCGCAATTTGATTCATCGTTTGGCCTTCAATGGTAATCGACAAGTCGTATGCACCACTCATGAGATAGAGAGAGGTTACTTCCGGAAAACGATAAATTCTCTCAGCGACCTCATCAAATCCTACACCGCGCTTTGGTGTTACCTTTACATCAATCATTGCGACGATATTTTCCTGACCTTCCACTTTGCTCCAATCGATGAGCGCTGGATAACTGACGATTACTTTTTCTTCTTCTAATTTTTTAATAGTCTTTCTAACTGATTCTTCACTGCTCATCACCATTAAAGCAATCGTTTCTTCAGAGATTTTATGGTTTTCTTCGATGAGCTTTAATATTTCTAGTTCTTCATTCGATAATTTCATAAGGTGCCTCCTGATTTGAATTTCATATTATTGATTTTATAGGAGGATGGCTTCTAACTCAAATGAAAGTGTTGGGATAATTCTCTCTTTTTTGACAGTAAGATTGAATGGTGTCAGGCACCACGGTATATTTCATGATGATTCTAAATTTACAGATTACAAGAAAAATATATTGACGGTAATTCTAGTTGTGTTATATAGTTTAACAATACGATGTTAGGTTATATAACATGGAGCGAGGAGCCGATTCTCATGAAAAAAATAGAAGCAATTATTCGACCAGAACGACTCACAGAGACGATTAAGGGTTTGAAAAATATGGGGATTTTAGGTTTTACGGTTTCACAAGTAGTCGGCAGAGGAAAACAAAAGGATACACAAGGAGTCTACCGTGGGAAAAATTATCAGGTAACTCTGCATCCTAAAGTGAAACTGGAGATTGTCCTCTCGGATTATTTGGTAGAATCCACGATTCGGACGATTGTGGATTCGGCACAAACGGGTGAAGATGGCGACGGCAAAATATATGTTTATCCGATTTTGGAGGCCTATAACATTCGGACAGGGACAATAGATTATGATATCGAGGATTTAGCAAATAAGGAGGGATGACTTGTGGAAATAATGTATATAAATACCGTTTGGGTCGTCCTTGCAGCCGCGATGGTTTTATTCATGGAAGGCGGTTTTAGTTTACTAGAGGCAGGGTTGGTCCGTACGAAAAATGCCGTCAATGTGACAATGAAAATTTTTGTAGACTTGACGATTGGTGCTTTAGCGTTTTGGCTCATCGGATTTGGGGTCATGTTTGGAAACGATGCGTTTGGATTCGTTGGGACCAGCCTATTTGGAAGCCCTGAGAAAATTGCTCTTTCGATTGAACTGCCAAGTGTGGCTTTTGTGCTTTTTCAAATGGGATTTGCGGTGGCATCTGTCTCGATCATTTCAGGCGCTGTCGCAGAACGAATGAACTTTAAAGCCTATGTGGTAACAGCGGCACTTATTTGTATTATTATTTACCCTCTATCTGGTCATTGGATATGGAATAGCGATGGCTGGTTAGCCAAATTAGGAATGAAGGACTTTGCTGGATCTGCCGCGATTCATGCTGTCGGTGGTTTCGCTGCTTTTGCAATGGCAAAACTATTGGGTCCGAGAAAAGGAAGATTTAATTCGGATGGAAGCTCCAATGTCTTTGCCCCTAGTAACATTCCGTTAGCTTCTGCCGGTGCCTTTATCTTATGGTTCGGGTGGTTTGCGTTTAATGCCGGGAGTACGTTGGATGCTTCCAGTTCCGCGCTAGCTCCGATTGCCATCAACACGATGCTGGCGGGAGCAAGTGGGGGAGCGGCGGCACTATTTGTGACGATGAAAAAGTTTGGAAAAGCCGATCCAAGTATGACGATAAACGGGGTGTTGGCTGGACTAGTTGCAATCACAGCGGGCTGTGCCTTTGTTTCGGAGTGGAGCGCCGTTATAATAGGCGCAATAAGTGGTGCGCTCGTCATTTATACCACCCTTTTTGTGGATTATTTGAAAGTGGATGATCCGGTCGGTGCCGTTGCGGTCCATGGTTTCAGCGGGGTGTTCGGGACGATTGCGGTTGGATTATTTGATACAACGCAAGGATTATTGACAACGGGTCATACCTCATTATTAGAAGTGCAGCTTTTAGGCGCTGTTGTAGTGATTGTTTGGGGGTTACTCGGTGGTGCTTTTATCGCAAAGGTATGCGATAAAACAGTCGGTTTCAGAGCATCAGAGCGGGAAGAAGAAGAAGGCTTGGATATGTCCTACCATGGCATTCCGGCTTACAATGAATTAGAGCGGTTTACGGATTTGCCGACTAGCCTATTTAATTTTGAAGAAACCACAGGAATTACGGTAGCTTCTCCGGCCAGTCGAAAAGAAAAGGTAGTTTGAAAGTAACTAGAAAAATAAAGGGATCCTTATTTCATCATACAAAAGTCGAAAATAGATTAGTTCTACTTTAGAACCTGTCTATTTTCGGCTTTTTATTTTGGTTTTTTACCTAAATCCATGCACCCAAACGGTAAAAAAGAAAGGACGAAATGAACTAGTCTGTTTTAATATTTCGCTAAATTATCATAAAAATTGTAAATAGTTGGTTAATGGTTGTAAAGAATCAATGATACTTCTTCTTTTTCTTGCGAATTTTTATATCGTGGGATTGTACCAAATTGGGTACAGAAGACTCTGGGAAATAATAAAAAATATACTGGATTTGAAAGACTGATAACAAGGTGACCTAAACTTTTGGGCATCTTGTTTTTTTGTTTATTTTTCCGGGCACTCCACCATAGGTGGACTGTGCTAAAACTACTAATTATGAAAAACAATACTAAAATTTTCCTGTTTTTCTTTATATTTCTTTAACTCTACTTAACTTCTAGTTTACAAAGCGGGAGTAAGATGAAGCATGTAAGTAATACATATCAAAAGGGGATGTATTTTTATGAAACGGAAAAAGATACTGGCAGTTTCGCTAGCTTCATTGATTCTTGGTTCAACGTCGGCCTATGCTGGATACACACAAATTGTCGGCCCTAAGGCAGATAGAACCGCGGTTACTTCTCATGGGTGGCCTGTTACTCCTTCTGGTCAGCAAATAACGCTTGGTGATTTCCCAATGGGTGGTGTGTTAAGCCAAGATCACCGTTATCTTATTGTTTCCAATGATGGGCAAGGTGAACAGTCTCTTCAAGTGGTGGACGTTAACACCCAGAAGGTCATACAGACCATTCCCTACAAATCTCCTGAATCGCTCTATTTTGGAGTCACATTCAGTAACGATGGAAAAACCGTCTATGCTTCAGCTGGAGGCAATAACAAAATCCGTGTCTATGGATTTGAAAATGGAACATTAACTGAAAAAGCTCCAATCATGCTTAAAGACAGCAGCAAAACTAACTTTTATCCTGCTGGAATTTCTGTTTCTAAGGATGGAAAGTCGCTCTTAGTTGCGAATAATTTAAATCATTCCGTTTCAAAAATTGACCTTGCCACAAATCAAATCGTAAATACAACTTCTGTTGGGAAACATCCTTATGCTGCAGTATTAAGTAATGATGGGAAATCCCTTTATGTCAGCAATTGGGGTGAAAGCAGCATTAGTGTGGTCGATCCAGAAACGCTGACGATCAAAAGTACCATTCCAGTTGGGCTACATCCTAATGCAATAATTGAAGATGCTGCGTCCGGCAAAATCTTTGTATCCAATTCTGATAGTGATTCCGTTTCGATTATCGATGCTAAACAACAAAAAGAAATCAAAACCATTTCACTCAGCCCATATAAAAATGCTCCTGCAGGTAGTCAGCCTAATGCTCTAACGTTAAGCGAGGATAGCAAAACTTTATACGTTACCAACGGTGGAAATAACGATTTTTCAGTCATAGATCTGCAAAAAGGAAAAGTGAAAGGGTTAATTCCAACAGCTTGGTATCCAAGCGGTATATTTTTACATGAAGACAAATTAATGGTTCTCAATGCCAAGGGCCTTGGTGCTGGATCCAACCGGGAGGGACAGTATATCGGGAATATGATGAAAGGAACCATGTCCTTTATCGACCTTCCGAGCGAAAAACAGCTGAAGAAATATACGAAACAAGTGGAAAAGAATAATGAAGAATTGAAACCAATAGGTTCCAGTGCAAGCAAAAAGTTCCCAATCCCTCGCTTTGAAGGCCAAGAATCACCGATTAAGCATGTCATTTATGTGATCAAGGAAAATCGTACGTATGACCAGGTATTTGGTGATATGGAAAAAGGAAATGGAGACCCGAGCTTAACCATTTTTGGCAAAGATATTACACCGAATATTCATAAGCTGGCTGATCAATTCGTTTTATTAGATAATTTTTATGCGAATGCTGAAATCAGTGCGCAGGGACATAACTGGTCCACGGCAGCGCAGGCCAATGACTATGTAGAGAAAAACTGGCTTGCCAACTATTCGGGTCGTAACCGCGGCTATGACTTTGAAGGGGGCAATGAAGCGGCCTATCCGAAAGCAGGATTCTTATGGACGAATGCTGCTCGTTCAGGGGTATCCTTTAGAAGTTATGGAGAATTCGTTAATTATGACAGTAAGACGGGAAAATATGTGGCTGCAGAAGCTAGCCTAGGCAATAATTATGACCCTGACTATCCTTCCTATAATCTTAAAATTTCGGATTTGACCCGCTATGATGCGTGGGATGAAGAATTTAATCAATATGTAGATAATGGGAATCTTCCGCAGCTGCAAATCGTTCGATTGCCAAACGACCATACGCTCGGAACAAGACCCGGAGAACTAACACCGCAAGCCATGGTTGCACAGAACGACTATGCACTCGGTAAGCTAGTCGATAAGGTTAGTAACTCACCTTATTGGAAAGATACAGCCATTTTTGTTACCGAAGATGATGCACAGAATGGTTGGGACTCAGTGGACGCCCACCGCACGACATCTCTTGTGATTAGTCCATATACCCAAACAGGCAGAGTAGACAGCACCATGTATGATACAACATCCATGCTTCGTACCATGGAAATGATTTTAGGGATGAAACCAATGACACAGTTTGATGCATCAGCAGCGCCAATGGTTAATTCATTTACTCATAAACCTGACTTTTCGCCATTTAAGGTAGAAGAACCAACCTACCCACTTAACAGGAAAAATGGAGAAAATGCACCGATGGCTCAAGAATCTAAAAAGCTAGATTTCTCAGGCGTTGATCATGCCAATACGGATAAATTGAACAAGATTCTCTGGAAAGCAACAAAAGGAGACAAACCTTATCCAGGCGATAAAAAGAATAATTAATTAATCTAAAGAGGGTGACCCGAAGCTGGGTGTCAGGCACTATTCGTAACATGCCGTAAATCGAAAAGAGTTCTATACAGTATTTTGTCAGTGATACCAGGTATCTTGGGTCACCCTTTTATTATTACATATGAACTTATTCTACTATTTTAAAAGGATGGTATTAAAAAATGATTCGATTTATTGAAGGATCGATGAAACGGTCGGTTTTGATCCTGACATGTGTTGCCCTGATTATCGCCTGGGGGGCCATTTCTGCAATTCAGATGCAGCGAGATTATTTACCACCGATTAACAACACTGCCTTGATGGTAACGATTCAAGCTGATAAATATCAATCGGATCAGGTCAAACAAATCCTTACCGCAAAGGTGGAGGAAGCGGTCGGATCTGTTGATAAGCTTGATTATTTGGAAACAAACTCATTTGATGGCGGTTTAATGGCCAGCCTCTATTTTCCTGGCCACACCGATATGGAAAAAGCGGAAAATGAAGTAAGGGCGGCTGTGGACAAAATTAGCTTACCAGTCGGTGTAAAAACACCATTGATTACACGGGTCAGTACGAACTCTTTCCCTGTTATGCGAGTAAGCTTGACGACTAATACAGAAAAAATCGATGAAAATCAATTGCGTACATCTATTCAAGATAAAGTGGCAAAGGAAATAAAGAGTGTTCCAGGTGTAAGAGAAGTCCGTGTCACAGGGGCAGGAAATTCCGGATACGTGTTAACATTGAAAGCAGATGCACTCCAAACATATGGGTTAACCATAAAAGATGTACAAAATGCTCTAGCATCCATTCATCCAGTATGGCCGCAGGGAACAATCAAAGAAAAGGGCGGACCCGATGGCCAAATATCCATGCCAATCCGTGTGACCGATTGGACGATCAATAGTGCAGACTTAAATGGTGTAAAGATTCCTGTTAGCGGAGGAAAAACAGTAAGTTTACAGGAAGTAGCGGAAATTAAGAGTAGTATTGTAGACTTACAGACGATATCCAGAACAGCAGGGCAGCCGAGTGTTCTGCTTGATGTCCTAAAGACACCATCTTCAAACATTACCGAAGTGACTGAACGGATCAACGAAAGGATCAAAGAAATTCCTGAAATCAAATCAGGAACAATCCATCTTTCTATCCTATTGGATCAAGGAAAAGACATAAATGCTGCTTTAAAGGGTCTGATCAAAGAGGGATTATTGGGGGTTTTGTTCTCCATTATCTGTGTATTTTTATTTTTCAGGAATGTCCGTTCCACATTGATTATTTCCTTATCCTTGCCTATTTGCCTTCTTGGTGCAACGGCGATTCTAAAAGCAATGGATGTCAGTTTGAATATCTTAACGATTTCCGGATTAATTGTAGCGATGGGTCGGGTCGTGGATGATTCAATCGTTGTCATCGATAATATGTACAGAAAACAAATGGAAAAATACAACGGACAGATCACTATTCAGGATATGGCTAGCGGGGTAGTAGAAATGATCCCAGCTATTGTTTCCTCCACTGCCACCACCGTTGCTGTGTTTCTACCTATTAGTATTATTGGTGGGATGATTAGTTCAGCTTTTTCTGGATTTGCCTGGTCGGTAGTCATCGCCCTTGTGACATCTCTTGTCGTATCTATTATTGTCGTACCGGCCTTAGCCCACATATTATGGAGAAAATGGCCAATGAATAAGTCAGTGGAAATAGAGACAAGGGCACAAAGTCTGCTTCATTGGCTGTTTTTGAAGAAAAAAATAGTAGTGGGAATTATCGTGGTGCTTTTTGCGATTACAATTACAGAAGCATTCGCTCTGCCAGTTAACTTTTTTCCAAGAGGAAATTCAAAGGATGTAGCTATCCAGGTCGAGCTGCCTGAAGGAGTACAGCTTTCTGATGTGGATGCGGAAGTGAAAAATATCGAAACCATCTTAAAAAATGATCCTGAGGTAGAAACGTATACTTCCACTCTTGGTTCGACATTTACACCGATGTTTGATGATGTCTTTGATGAAGGCGGTGGTTGGATGCAAAAGCAAAATATCGCCAATCTTTCAGTGGGGATCAAAGATAAAAGCGATATCGATTCATTCGTTAAAAAAATGCGCCAGCAGTTTGGCAGTTTATCAACATCTGCCGTCTATACTGTATCTAATCAAAATATTTCTGGAGATGATTCCCGCTTAAAGGTCATTTTAACGGGGGCTGAACAGCAAAATATTGCCAAAGCGGCGATTATGGTCAGAAGTAAGCTGCAGATGATTCCTGGTTTAAGTATTGAAGGAGCGGCAAATGATGCCGATGCAGCAATGAACCATTATCTCTCAATTAATCAGGAAAAGATCCAACGCTTGGGTATCAATGTCGATGAAGTTCTTAATCGAATCGATCACTATTTACCAAAAGACCTAAGGATGGATGTTTCTTCTAGCGACCGGAATACCCCAATTGCCATTCAGTTAGACAATGAGAAAAGTCTAGTGGCAGCGGGTGACCCAGAGCCTGAAAAAACAATTCTATCTAAAATTGGCCATGAAATGTTTACAGCAAAGGACGGTTCGAAAGTGTCTTTAGCGGAGATTACGACATTGGAGACCAGTAACCAAACGCTTATCAGTGAGCAGGATGGTCATCCCTTTGCTGCCGTGACGGGAAACATTATTACAAGGGATATCGGAAAGGTAACAAAACAAGTAAATGAAACCATGAAAGGTTTGGACCTGCCTTCAGGCATTGACTATTCGCTTGGCGGGATCTCTCAGCAACTCAAGCAAATGGTGATTGAAATGAGCCTGGCTTTGGCACTGTCTCTTTTGCTAGTCTTGATGATTGTGAGCAGCGTTTTTCGCGGCTGGTATGCACCCGTTTCAGTCATCATATGCATTCCGCTGGCATTAATCGGATCGGTATGGAGCATGGCCATTTTCGGAATGGAGTGGAATCTCGCCGCTTTGATTGGGATCTTGATGCTCGCTGGTATTGTCGTCACCAACGGAATTGTGCTTGTCGATAAAATTGAACGGAACATTTCTGAAGGGATGGAAACAAAAAAAGCGATTCTGCTAGGAACCTCTACAAGGGTTCGACCAGTGTTAATGACTGCAGGGACTACCATCTTAACCTTGCTTCCTTTAGCTTTCTCAAGTACAGGAAACACGATTATTTCACAAACGCTTGGTGTTGTCGTCGTGGGCGGAATGATTAGCTCCACACTGATCAGCCTTGTGGTTATCCCGATTCTGTACGATTGGCTCAGTGGAAAGGTTAGAAAAATTCAGGCAAAACAACAACAGTTGTCAGCATAATAACTATAAAGCAAATATCACCTGCCTAAGAAGGTTGGTGATATTTCTATTTTTAAAGAAAGCTAGATTTTAAGAAGAAATCGACAAAAGTTTACAAACAACATCAAACCTTTACAAAACTATACAAAGCATTAATACTCACTTAACAAAAAAGGATTAATCTTATACCTGTAAACAACAACAATAATAATTCTTAGGGGGATTCAAACAAATGAAAAGATTGAAAAACTTAAGCCTACTTACATTGCTAGCTGCGTTAATGGTTTTCATGGCTGCTTGTGGAGGCGCAGCATCTACAGAGAAGACAGAAGGAACTGCGAAGAAAGAAACACCAAAGACTGAAGAAACGAAAGAACTTTCCGGCTCATTAACTATTTCTGGCTCTTCTGCGATGCAGCCTCTTGTGGCAGCTGCAGCTGAAGAATTTATGGCTGCTAATCCTAAAGTTGATATACAAGTAAACGCGGGTGGATCTGGTACGGGCTTATCACAAGTTGCTGAAGGATCAGTTCAAATTGGTAACTCTGACGTTTTTGCTGAAGAAAAAGAAGGAATTCCAGCTGATCAGATTGTTGACCATAAAGTTGCTGTAGTTGGGATGACTGCTGCTGTTAACCCTAAAGTAGGGATTAAAGATATTAAAAAAGAAGATTTAATTAAAGTTTTCACTGGGAAAATTACAAACTGGAAAGAACTTGGTGGAGCAGACCAAAAAATCGTTCTTGTAAACCGTCCTGATTCTTCTGGAACTCGTGCAATTTTTAATAAATTTGCTCTTGATGGTGCAACACCAGCTGAAGGAATCACAGAAGATTCTTCAAACACAGTTAAAAAGATTATTAATGAAACTGATGGTGCGATTGGTTACCTTGCTTTCTCCTATTTCACTGATGAAACAGTAACACCTCTTGCCATTGACGGTGTTGAACCAACTGAAGAAAATGTACAATCAGGTAAATTCCCAGTTTGGGCTTACCAACACTCATATACTAAGGGTGAGGCAACCGATCTTGCAAAAGCATTCCTTGATTATCTGATGTCAGATGATATCCAAAATAAGTTATTACCAGAGCAAGGATACCTTCCTGTAACAAAAATGCAAGTTGAACGTGATGCACAAGGCAATCAGAAAAATCTTTAAGACCAGTTTATAATGTAAAAGATTGATATAAAAGTAGGTAGGATTTTACCAATCCTTTCTACTTTTTTTCTAGGAACCTTAAAATTCAACTCTGTAATGAATATTACGTGTGTTTAGTAGATGATAGAAAAACTTATATTAGGAGGATATCACAATGAATAAGATTAGCATGGTAAAAAAGGGTGCTGCTGTCGCTCTAACCCTTGCGTTAACCATTCCTGCCGTCACACCAGTGTTTGCTGCAGGTAATAGTCAAGTCAAGATTGACTCTGTTAAATTTAATGGAATGCCTGCCCCAACTACTATCGATAAAATGGTAGAAACGTATACAAGCGCTACTGTTGATGTTAAATACAGCAATGGAAAAGTTAAAACGTTCCCGCTATCATACAAACGACTTTTTAAATCAGAAGATAAAATCGCTATGAACAACGGTGAATTAATTCCAGCAGGAACTCCGATTGATTATTACGGAGATCCGATCATGGATACTAGTGTTCCTGGAAAATCAACACCATTTGTTTCAGATGCACCGGATTCAAACAGCTTACTAAAACCGATTAACGGAAAGATTTATATGGTTACACATTATGAATATCAGACATTAGATGCGGCTGGTAATTCTGCCTATGGAATCGTTCCTGCTTCCATGTCTTTAACGACTTTAGACCAAGATAAGAAGACTGGTGAATTGAAAGCTGAAGCGGTTAAGAAAATTGATTTTTCAGATGTGAATGGACTTTGGATTCCTTGTAATGGTTCCCTCTCCCCATGGAATACTCATTTAGGGTCGGAAGAGTATGAGCCGGACGCACGCAACTATGAATTTGATGCGAAGTCATCGGCAAGAACTTCCGTTGAAAGCTTTTCACAGCTTTACTTTGGTGATAAATTAAAAGCAAATCCTTATTTCTATGGCTACGTTCCAGAAATCCAAGTGAAGAAAAACGGTAAAGTAAAAGTAGAAAAACATTACAGTCTGGGCCGCTTCTCTCATGAATTAATGAAAATGATGCCTGACAATCGTACAGCCTACTTTGGTGATGACGGCGGAAATACAGGTATGTTCATGTATGTAGCCGATAAAGCAAAAGATTTATCAGCTGGTACATTATACGCTGCTAAATTCGTCCAAACTGGGACTGAAAATGGCGGTTCAGGAAATTTAGAATGGGTTAAGCTAGGACATGCCAATGATAAGGAAATTCAAGCGATCATTGAGAGCGATATTAAATTCAGTGACATCTTTGAAACGTCTGATACAGCTCAACCAGGTTTTAAAGCGATTAAACAATATTCCTACGGAAAAACAGAATATGTAAAACTTAAGCCTGGTATGGAAAAAGCGGCAGCATTTCTTGAATCACGTCGGTATGCAGCGTACCTTGGTGCTACTACAGAATTCAACAAAATGGAAGGTGTAACATATAACGCCAAAGATAACAAGGTGTATATCGCTATTTCCGACCAAAGCGGCAGCATGGAAAAAGACACCACAGGAACTGCACCTTCGGATGATATTCAATTGCCAAAAATTAAGTCCGGTGTAACTTATCAATTAGACTTAAAGAGCGCCCAAAAAGATAACAGCGGTCGCGGGATTCTGAGTAAATATGTAGCTACAACGATGTCAGGTTTACTTGCAGGTGAAGACCTTGCAACGGCTGATGCATACGGTAATACAGCAAATGTAGATAAAGTAGCTAGTCCTGACAACTTAAGCTACTCTGAAGAAATGAAAACCTTATTTATTGGCGAAGATAGCAGTAAGCATACGAATAACTATGTATGGGCTTATAATGTCGATACGAAAGAGTTAACACGCATTTTATCGAACCCAGCAGGAGCGGAATCTACTGGATTGTTCGCGGCTGATGATCGTAATGGTTTCTCTTATATTATGAGTAACTTCCAACATCCTGGTGATGAATTAGACGCTAAAGCTATTACTGCCGTTAATAAAGAAGAGTTAAAGAACGCAATGGAAAAAGAAATTGGTATTAATAAAACTGGCGGTGTGGGTTATATCTCTGGACTTCCGTCATTTACGAATATGCCAGATTTCACTGCTCCCGCTGCTCCAACGATTAACCAAGTAACGGATCAATCCACATCAGTTACTGGAAAAGCAGAAGCGAATGCGACGGCTAAGCTTTATGTAAATGGAAAATATCAAAAGAGTACCACTGTTGATAAAAATGGTAATTATAAATTTGTAATTGCTAAGCAACGTGCCGCAACAGAAATGAAGGTTACAGTGACAGATGAAGCTGGAAACGTAAGCACTGCAAAGAGTATAAAAGTTGTCGATAAGACAGCGCCCGCTAAACCTTCTGTAAATAAAGTAACCTATAAATCTACTATTGTTACAGGAAAATCAGAGATTGGCTCAACCGTCTATGTTTATAATGGAAAAAAATATGTAAGCAAAGCAGTTGTAGATGCAAAGGGAAATTACAAAGTAAAAATTAAAATGCAGAAAAAACATACAACCTTAACGATATTTGTTCTCGATAAGGCAGGTAATAAAAGCACTACTGTTACCATTAAAGTGAATTAGAAATTAACAAACAAGTTAGGTGTCAGGCACCATGTGAAATTTTTCACATGGTGCCTGACACCCTTTTTTTATCTTAAGGATATCTTAAGGAACGGACAAGATAATAGGCACATCAAATAAATCATTTTCCTGCTGGATGAGGGGTAATTACAGCGGGGAGTAAAGGAGTAGAGATTGTTGAAGAAAGTGATTTGGATACTTGTGAGTGTTTTGGTTATTGGATTTGTCGGGTTTCAGTATTATAAATCGAAAACGGTGAGTACGGAGGCAGCAGCTCAAACTCGGACAGCTGTAGTCCAACAAGGAAAGCTGGAAGTGAAGATTAGTGGTTCAGGTACGGTTGAACCTGTAACAAGTGAAGATATTAAAGCAACAGATGATAATAATGAAATCGATGAAGTGTTGGTTTCAGCAGGGGACAAAGTAAGTGAAGGAGATGAATTAATTACCTTCACGGATGATAGTGATCCAATTACAGCTCCTGCTGACGGGACGATTACCACGGTTTCTGTTTTAGAAGGAGAACGCGTAACGAATGGTCAGGTGGTCGCCCATCTAACCGACTACAAGGATCTACAAACTGTAGTTGCAGTGGATGAGCTAGATATTACAAAAATTAAAAAGAAGCAGACGGTCAGCTTAACTGTAAGTGCGTATCCTGACACTACTTATACAGGAAAGGTAACGGCGATTGCTGCTGAAGGCACATCTGCAAACGGAACATCGACTTTTGATGTCACCATTCACATTGATAAACCAACGAACTTAAAAGTCGGGATGAGTACGGAAGCTAGTATTTTAACCCAAAGTAAGGAAAATGCTCTTTATGTTCCTGTCGATGGGGTTTATATAAACAATAATGAGAAATATGTGATTGTGACTGCGGCTTCGACAGATTCAAGTTCCGATGTATCGGCACCATCGGCAGGCACAAGCCAGCAAAAGACGGTTAAAACAGGAATTTCTACGGATGAGTATGTAGAACTAACAGAAGGAGTAACCGCGGGCGAAACGATTCAACTGCCGGAACTGGCTACAAGCAGCTCGTCTAACAGCCAAGGCGGTATGATGAGAGGCAACATGGGCGGAATGGGCGGTATGACCGGCGGCGTGCCTCCGGGTGGAAATGGACAAGGAGCGCCAAGCGGAAGGGGTGGCAATTAATGAGTAAGCCGATTATTCAAATTAAAAATATGATGAAAACCTATAAGCTTGGCGGAGAAATAGTTCATGCTCTTAATGATGTGTCATTAGAAATTCAAAAGGGTGAATTTCTAGCCATCATTGGTCCGTCTGGGTCAGGGAAATCCACCTTAATGAACATGCTAGGCTGCCTGGATCGGCCGAATAAAGGGACATATCACCTTGATGGCAGAGATATTGGGAAAATGGATGAAAATAGTTTAGCGACGATTCGGAATCGAAAAATCGGGTTTATTTTTCAAAACTTTAACTTATTAGGTAAGCTTTCCGCACTTGAAAATGTGGAATTGCCTTTGTTATATGCCGGGGTACCAACTCGTGAAAGACAGGAGCGGGCATTAGACGGATTGGATAAGGTCGGCTTGAAGGATCGCGCTGGCCACCTGCCCACTCAGCTTTCTGGAGGGCAGCAGCAGCGGGTGGCGATTGCGAGAGCCCTGGTTGGCCAGCCCTCGATTCTCCTCGCCGATGAACCAACCGGTGCCCTTGATAGTAAAACAAGCAAAGAGATCCTCCTATTAATGAAGGAATTGAATGAATTAGGCCATACGATTATTTTAATCACACATGACCTGGAAATCGCAAAACAAGCCAAAAGAATGGTCAGTATTCAAGACGGCCAACTTTATGAGAATGGAGGTGTCCTCCTTGGGAATGCTGCAATCCATTAAAATGGCTATAAAGAGTATCAGAAGCAATAAACTTCGGGCGGTTCTGACGATGCTCGGGATCATTATTGGTGTTTCGTCAGTCATCGTCCTAGTTTCGATTGCCCAAGGGTCAGCGAAAAACGTCACAAGTCAAATCAATCAATTAGGGACCAACCTTTTGACGGTAAATACCTATAGTACCGATATTGATTTAACAGAGGATAAAATTAGTCAGTTAGGTGAGATCGATGGTGTGAAAGCTGTTGCACCGGTTGTTTCAGGTCGTGTCTATGTGAAAAAGGAGCGGACGTCCTCTCAGATTACCTTAACAGGAACAAATGCGGCCTATTCATCAGTACGTGATGCGAAGGTCACTCAAGGACGCTTTATTACCGATTTAGATGTCGAGTACCGCCAAAAGATTGCCGTCCTCGGTTCGGAAACAGCAAACACCTTTTTCGGCACAGAGAATCCGATTGGACAGTACATTCAGGTGTCAGGCACCTCGTTCAAAGTAGTAGGAATACTAGCTTTGAAAGGAAGCTCACTCGGTCAGAGCGGGGATAATGTAGTCATTGCCCCGTTGAGCACGGGTCAGCGTTTAGTCGGCAGCACGACGATTAGCACGGTTTATTTGCAGGGCAAAAGCGAGGATCAGATGGATTTCGTGATGAACGAGGTTAAAATGGCACTCGCTAGTATGTATCCTGGGAAAAGTGACTATTATGGTGTAACCAATCAGCAGGATGTGATGGACACGATGAGTTCTGTGTCTGACACCATGACCATGATGCTAGGCGGAATCGCGAGTATTTCCTTACTTGTCGGCGGGATTGGCATCATGAATATCATGCTTGTGTCGGTGTCAGAACGGACGAAGGAAATCGGGATTAGAAAAGCGATTGGAGCCAAACGACGAGATGTGCTCTTACAATTTTTAATTGAGGCCGTTGTACTAAGTTCGATGGGTGGCTTGATTGGAATTCTGTTTGGATTAGGGGTAGGAAAAATGGTCTCATCTCTGATGAGCTTAAGTATCGCCTTCTCACCAACCGTCATTCTATCATCGTTCCTATTCTCGCTCGTCGTAGGTGTGGTCTTCGGGGTATTCCCGGCCAATAAAGCATCTAAATTAAATCCTATTCAGGCACTTCGCTATCAGTAGGGTTTCAGACAGAATAGAGCACGCTTTACACGAAATAGTCAAATCAAATCTTAATAATGAGGAGAATGTATATGAAGAAAACAAGAAAGGCACACTTATGGATTGGTTTAATCTGCTCGATTTTTATCTTAATCGAGTCGGTTACGGGGTTATTGATGAATGAGCCATGGTTAATCGGCCAGACACAAATGGAAGGAAATAGAGGCAATTTCCAGCCAGAGCAGTTTAATCGAGGAGCCATGCAGCAAGGAACAACGACTAATTCAGGCCAAACCCAAGGCACAGCTCAAGATCAATCCCAAGCTCAAGCACCAAATGGAGCAAACTCAAACGGTCAACCTGGCCAACCTGCAGCAACTAACCAATTTCCAGGTCGCCCAGGGGCTGGCGGTGAAGGTGGATCGACTTCTATCACAGGCATCATTAGAGGACTTCACGAAGGAAAAATCGGCACAACCAATGTAAAATGGCTGGTAGACCTAGTGGCTATCGCATTGATCTTCTTAACCGGTTCAGGCATATACCTTTCAATGAAAGTCCTCAAAGCCGACAAAAAAAGAAGAAAACGAAATGCTGAGGGGCAAGTGGCGTAAAACGGAGTACAGTTAAGTTAGGGTGTCAGGCACCATGTGAAAAAATTCACATGGTGCCTGACACCCTTTTTCAATGAAGGGCGCCTGCGCTTTTCTTGCAATTTCATAAATTATGTTGTTTTTTCGACAAAATGTTATAATAGTGAAAGTAATTGAAATTCTAGCTAAGGGGAAATGAATATGATTCTCGTCGTTGGCGGAGCAGGCTATATTGGTAGCCATCTTGTGAAGGAATTAGTAGAAACAGAAGAAGTGGTTGTTCTTGATAATTTAACGACCGGTCACCGAGCGGCAGTGGACAGCCGGGCAGTCTTTGTTGAAGGTGATTTAGGTAATGAAGAAGATTTACAAATGATCTTCAAAAGTTACCCAATCAAGGCGGTCATGCACTTTGCAGCCTTTAGCTTGGTCGGGGAGTCTGTTGTTGATCCGTTGAAATATTATGAGAACAACGTGGCTGCTACTCTTACCTTGTTAAAAGTCATGATTAAAAACAATATTAAAAACTTTATTTTCTCTTCAACAGCTGCTACCTATGGAATTCCAGATGTAGAGTTGATTGATGAAACTACTCCAACTAGACCGATTAATCCTTATGGACATTCCAAACTGATGATTGAACAAATCCTGTCAGATTTCTCGAAATCCTATGGATTAAACTATGTGATTCTGCGATACTTCAATGCAGCAGGTGCCCATGCATCAGCAGTAATCGGCGAGAGCCATGACCCAGAGACTCATTTAATTCCGATTGTCCTTCAACAACTGTTAGGGCAGCGAGAAAAGATAGCTGTTTTCGGATCAGATTATGATACCGCTGACGGTACATGTATTCGAGATTATATCCATGTCACTGATTTAGCAAGTGCGCATATCCTTGCCCTTGAGGCGTTACTGGCTGGGAAGAAGTCAACTGAGATTTATAACCTTGGCAACGGTCTAGGTTATTCGGTGAAAGAAGTTATTGAAACATGTGAAAAAGTAACAGGTATAGAGGCGAACGTCGAAATGGCCGACCGCCGTGCCGGAGACCCAGCCATGCTTGTTGCTTCCTCCCAAAAGATTCATTCCGAACTTGGCTGGAAGGCTGAACGGAACTTAGAAAGAATTATTGAGGATGCCTGGAAATGGCACCAGCAGCAACAGTATTAAAATTGGTGCCTGACACCAACACCATAACTCTATTAAAAAACACTGGCCTCCAAAACTTTCGGGCCAGTGTTTTCTTTATTCAGCTAACAATACTGACCTCGCAGCCATTACCCATTGAAGTGTCAGAGTATAAATATCCGTAAAAAACCATGCTAATAACCAAATATACATAAAGAGTAACTCTCTCCTAGTGGGAGTAACCCTTTATTTTGTAATGAGATTATTTCTTCTTTAAACTTACTAACTCCATGACGGTTATTCCGTCGCGTACCGTTTTCACCTGCCCGATATTTTTCGCATAGTAGTAGATATACCCGGAATCTTCCTTTACCTCGATACAGTTTTTAAACGTCCCAGCTGGCGTTTTCACCGTCTTTTTTAAGGAGGTAATCCGAGCTTGTCCTTCTCCCTCATAGCCGATATCCCATTTCAGGCCGACCTTCGCTGGATATTTGATATCGATATAATATTCGGAGTCAATATACCCGGTATAGAGTCCTTTCCTGTCTTCGCCGACAATGAATTTTTGCTTATCAGAAGAAGTGGCGTAGTACCAAATATCCCAAGAATCATATTTTTTTCCTGTCGGGATTAATTGGTAGCTTCCTTCCGTCCCTTTATAGGTATAGACTTTGGTCTTATCGATCAAGAAGCTGGCCCGTTTGGTAATAAACTTCAAATACTTTGTGGACACATACGCTTTTTTAGACTTGTATTTAATTTGCGACCAGCCCGATTTGGTTTTCGAATAAACTGTTACTTTGGTGCCTTTTTTGAGGACGCCTTTTTTCTTGGAATGCGTCGTAGGCTTTTCACGTACATTTAGCGCTTTCGTATTTACGGTTGCAGAAGATGTAGAGGCTGCGTAGGAAACCGTTTGAAAAGGTATGAGGATCGTTAGGAACAGTGTTAGTGCAATCAATACTTTTATGAATTTTTTCAGAATAATCCCTCCATTTCTATCTTAATTGTATGGAAGGGAGTTCTATTAATAAATGAATATAAATACAAAAATATAGACAATATCCGTGCTTGTCCGTGTTCGAAATTTGTAGATTTATAGGGGATGTGCATTTTTGTTAAAGTATTTTTCGTTCATAAGTTTCAAGGTTTAGACTTAATTGCTCATTTACCTGTCCGTCGAACTTAGGTATGATTTTCATAGGTACATATTGAAGGGCTGTGAAAGGTTTGAAATTATTCTATAAAAATTATCGATTTACCCTTATCTTGCTAACTGCTATTATCGTGGGCGGGGCGGCAGGTTTGATATTTGGACCAAAGGCTGCACTTGTTAAGCCGTTTGGGGATTTATTCTTAAATTTAATGTTCATGATGATCGTCCCATTAGTGTTTTTCAGCATTGCTTCTGCGATTGCCAATATGAATGGGATGAAACGGCTTGGAAAAATCATGGGCAGTATTTTGGTTGTGTTCTTAGTAACAGCTTCAGTGGCAGCGATTTTGGGCTTAACAGGCGCCTCCATCATTCATCCGATTGAACATGCCGATATCGCTTCGATTAAAGCGGTAATGAGCCAAACATCTTTTGAGAATAATCCTGAGAAATTGTCGTTTCTTGACCATCTCGTTGCCACCTTTACGGTAGGAGATTTCAATTTATTGTTATCAAGAAGTAATATGCTGCAATTGATTGTCTTTTCGCTGCTATTTGGGATTTCCACTGCGATGGTTGGGGAAAAAGCAAAACCTGTGGCTAACTTTTTATCGGCTGCAACGGCAGTCATGATGAAGATGGTCAGTATTATTATGTACTATGCACCGATTGGACTAGGCTGTTATTTTGCTACGGTGATTGGTGAACTTGGGCCGCAAATTCTAGAGGGGTATGCCCGCTCCTTTGTATTATATCTGATACTTGCCGTGATTTATTATTTCGGATTCTTCACCCTGTATGCCTTTATTGCCGGGGGCAAGGACGGTGTGAAGGTTTTTTGGAAACATGCGATTACACCATCGGTTACAGCGATTGCCACTTGCTCAAGTGCTGCATGTATTCCGGTCAACTTGGCCACCGTTCGAAAGATGGGGGTGCCAAAGGATATCGCCGAAACGATTATTCCGCTTGGTGCGAATACGCATAAGGATGGATCCGTGTTTGGCGGTGTGCTGAAAATCGTCTTCTTATTTGCGTTGTTCGGGAAGGATTTAACGAGTATCCCGAATATTTTAAGCATCTTAGCGGTTGCCTTTTTAGTCGGTGCGGTGATGGGGGCGATTCCTGGCGGCGGGATGATTGGTGAGATGCTAATTATCAGTGTGTATGGCTTCCCGCCAGAAACCTTGCCCATTATCGCCGTAATCAGTACGATCATTGATGCCCCGGCGACACTGCTCAACTCCACCGGAAACACCGTGTGTGCAATGCTCGTCACACGCTTAGTCGAAGGGAAGAACTGGTTGAACAAAGCCTTTAAAAGCGAAGAACTTGGTGCCTGACACCATCAAATGATGAAAAAATGCTGCGAGAATGATTGGGTTCTTGCAGTATTTTTTTTGTTTCTTATGGCGCAAATGTTAATTGATGGCTAACATTTCTTAGGGTAAGATTAGGTGATATAAGGAGAAACAAAGGATGGTTTTTATGAAGAGGACGGTAAAGGATATTTTATATATTTTACTAGGGGCGCTCATTTTTGCCTTAGGGGTCAATTATTTTACGATTCCCAATCATCTTTCAGAAGGCGGCATTTTAGGGATTACGATTATTGCCCACTATTTGTTTGACTGGTCACCAGGTGTCGTAAATTTTGTCTTGAATGTGGCGCTGTTAGCGGTGGGGTATAAATTTTTTGAAAAAAGAACCTTTATATATACGCTAATTTCGATTGCAGCCTGCTCGTTGTGTTTGTATGTAACGGAGGATGCTGGGCATCGACTGACCGAGGATACATTTTTGGCATCGATCTTTGCTGGTTTGCTGGTTGGAGTAGGGTTGGGGCTGATTTTCCGGACGGGAGGAACATCGGGAGGATCAACGATTTTAGCAAGACTGACCAACCAATTGCTAGGCTGGAGCATTGGCAAGGGGATGCTGATTATTGACATTGTAGTCGTAGTGGGATCGATTTTCATTATTGGCTTAGAAAAAGGAATGTATACGCTGTTGATTGTGTTTATCGGGGCAAAAGCGATTGATTTCATTGTTGAGGGATTGGATGAAAAGGTAGCCGTACTGATTATTTCGAATACGCCTGAGCAGGTGTTGACCAATATTACGAGTCGAATGTCCCGAGGGTTAACGGTGCTAGACGGGCGCGGCGGCTACACAGGGCAGAACAGAGAAGTCCTCTACATCGTCATCAATAAGCAGGAAATCGTCCAGCTGAAAAGTATAATAAAAGAAACAGACAAGAACGCCTACGTCACCGTCCACAATGTCCACGAGATGATCGGGCATGGATATAAGGCGAGTTAAGTTTAAGTTTAATTTTAAGTTTAAGTTGGTGCCTGACACCCAAATTGGTGTCAGGCACCATTTTTATCTTTTTGATACACTTACACGCCCTGAGAAGAAGGTGGCGCCGCCGCCCATATCGGCGATTCGGTCGGGAGTAAGTGCGTTTACTAGCTGTTTCGCGTCGGCATTGGCTGTATCGGCCCAAAGACCTTGCGTCACCACGACTCCTGGCAGGACTTGCTCACCCACAGAAACCTTCAATTCACATTCACCGCGCTGGTTCCAGATTCGAACCATATCGCCATCTTCAATTCCCTCCGATAAAGCATCAAGATGATTCATATAGACTTTCGGCTCTTTTTCCAATGTCATATGTTTTTGATTGTTGGAAAAGGTAGAGTTTAAGAAATTATGATTTGGGCCCGGAACAAATTGGTATCGGTGGTCCCCATTGTCCTCTAAAGGTATGTAAGTTGGCAATGGGGGATACCCATCCTTTTTCATCTTCTCAGAAAATAATTCAATTTTTCCACTAAGGGTTGGCAGTTTGCCAGGAAATATCGGTTTTACCTTGGCCTTCATGAATGTTTGTTCCACTAATGATTCATAGCTAATCCCGTTTAAATAAGGGTTGCGTGGATTATCCAAGGCTTGTGCAATCATCACCGCTTCCGTTTCCTGAAAGAGTGGTTCCGTGAAATCCATCCCCTCGGCAAGCAATCGGAACACCTCAACATTGGATTTTGACTCAGCAAATGGTTCAATGATCGGCTGCTGCAACTGAATGTAGTGATGCCAATACGATGTGTACATGTCAGTGTTTTCAAAAGAGGATGTTGCCGGTAAAACGATATCCGCATATTTGGCTGTTTCGGTTAAAAATAAATCATGGACCACCGTAAATAAATCTTCGCGCGCTAGACCTTTTCTGACTTTATTTGTATTAGGTGCTACCACGGCAGGATTTGAGCCGTACACATAAAGTGACTTCACTGGCGGTTCTAGAGCAAGTAACGTGTCACCGAGAAGGTTCATATTGATCACGCGAGTCTGTTTATTTTTCAATAGATCCGGTCGTTGCAAGTGCACGGTATTCGGTGCCAGATAGGCCGAATTTCCTTTGATTGCGCCGCCGCCTTTGACAAGCCATTGGCCTGTAAGGGCGGGAAGGCAGGAGATTGTCCGGACGAACATGCCGCCATTGTCATGATGCTGGGGACCATTACCGATGCGAATAAACGCAGGTGATGTTTCACCGTACAAGCGGGCCAGTTTGTATATATCCTCTACTGGGACACCTGTGATCGCAGAAACGGTAATTGGGTCATATTGGATGACATGCTCACGCAGTTCCTCGTGCCCGATTGTATACTTTTCTAAAAAGTCTTGGTTGACCAGGTTTTCAGCAAATAGAATGTGCATCATTCCCAAAGCGAGGGCACTGTCCGTGCCAGGCAAAATCGGAATAAACCAATCTGCTAATCTGCCAGTTTGATTTTTGAGAACATCAATAACGATGATTTTAGCCCCGTGTTGTTTCCGGGCTTTTTGAGCAAGGGCGACTTGATGCATGTTGGTGCTCGCCGCATTAATTCCCCAAAAAATGAAGAGCTTTGAATCAATTGTATCTTCCGGGTCAATGCCGATGCTGCCGCCCATGGTGTACTTATAGCCTTCTGAGCCTGCTGCGGAACAAATGGTTTGATCTAATCGGGAAGCCCCGAGTCGATGGAAGAAACGGCGGTCCATTCCCTCGGCATTAAGCCGGCCCATATTTCCGTAAAAACTGTAGGGAAGGATGCTTTCCGGTCCGTTAGATTCTATTAAATTGCTCCACCGGGAGGTAATGGTCTCAATCGCTTCTGTCCAGCTGATTCGCTCGAACTTGCCTTCACCTTTAAGACCTGTGCGTTTTAGCGGGTATTTCAAGCGATTTTCATCATAAATCCGTTCTGCCATATTTCGGACTTTGTTGCAAATATGTCCTTTGGTGACCGGATGTTCGGGGTCACCCTCCACTTTAATAATCCTCCCATTTTCCTTATGTAGAAGTAACCCACACTGATCCGGACAATCAAGTGGGCAAACCCCATGAAAAATACCTTCCCGTTCCTGAATAAAAGAACTCATAGCCCTATCCATCTCCTTTCGTGTTTGGTGTAGGTGTTTGGTGTAAGTGTTGGTGTAGAGCTTGGTGTCAGGCACCGCTCGGAGTTTGGTGTCAGGCACCGCTCGTGGACAGCTGTCCCTCTGGGTGAGACAGACCCTCGCGTGTTAAATGCTAATTTCTAATATTGCTACTATCATAACATCAAATTCTTGGATATGAACAAATATGGTATGCTATTTTTAGTGGCCATCGAGAGGCGGGGATTGGTTTATGAAGAAATGGAGAATGCTTGGAGTGGCGATTATGCTGGTATCACTAATGGCGGCATGTGCCCAAGAGATACCTCACACCAACACATCCAAAGATAATGTCATCGTTTTAGATAAAGAAACAATCAAAGGATTTGAAAAGGGGATTCTGGTGGGAACGCCGCTGCGATTAGATAAAAAAATCCACTTAGCAGATGTCGAAAAAGTTTGGGGCAAATATGAAGAAATGCATGATCACGAAGATATCCATACCTATGTCTATACGATAAAAAATCGACGGGTCGTAATTGATGAAGATGAATTAAAAACACTTTACATGTTTCACGTCGAGATTGGAATCACCAGAGAAGAGATTTTAGCGAAAATGGGGAACCCGACAAAAGGGAAAAAGACAGGGAAAACGCTTGTGTATCAAAAAAAGGATTACCGGGTCACCTTCGGATCTATTGATGATAAAACGTGGAATTTAATCTTGTATAAGGTACCACAAGATCATTAAGCCTATTTTATTTAGGAGAATACAAAAAATGAAATGGGCCACATTGAGAAGTTCCATTCAATGTGACCACATTCATAGAATACTTAAACTAAGGGTTCGAATTCGCTGTTACTGACCAAGTTGTTTTATTTGATCAAGGATGTTGCTTATTTCTTGGACACTTTGAAAAATTTCTGTGTTTTTAAGGGTAGAAGGGTCGAGTAACCCGTTATGGATATTTTTTAAATATAGATCTATGCAAGCAGTTAATTTGTTGTTTTGGTCAACAAGTTGCTGATGTAAGTCGGCTGCTATTTCCGGTGCTTGAAGTTTATTGAATGAATTGATTTCTTGTTTCATTTCTTGAAGCATCGTTTGCAGTTTTTTTGTGGCCTGCTGATCGCTTACGGCTTGTTGCGCAATAGATGGAGCATCATTTGCAAAAGCTGTCGCTTTATTTAGATAGTCCGATGCATCATTTACATAGGAGAGAGTATCCTTCGCCTCATTTAGCATGGAGCAGCCACTCAGGATAAAAAGAATCGCCGCGGCTAAACCTAATACCTTCATTTTCATGTAGAAACCTCCGTTTTATCAGATTTTGTGTGGGAAGAGTATGCAGAGTTAGGACCCGAACGTGATACTAAGTAAATCTACGTCCGTAAATAATCTAATCATTATCATATGGTTTGAGATTTATTTCGTTGCTGATGCATAAGCAGTTTAGGAAGCTAATATCAATAAAAATAGTAAGTACTTTGATTCGTTAGAAATTCCGCTTACTTCTAAAAGCATCCCTTAACCCATTCTTTCTAAAAGTGTAAAATCCTAAACGGGTGTCAGGCACCATCGTATTGTTTTTAGTGAAAAGTACAGAATAGTAAGCACCCTAGAGTCTCGTCTCACGTAGGATATTTTTGAGATAAAATGGGGGAGGTTTTACTATGTATCCGTACACGAATTATTACGATGCTTTATATAGGCAAAATAATAAATTGATTAGAGAAGTGGAAAAAGCGATTCATGGTGAGTACAACGCTATCCATTGTTATAGCAAATTAGCAAAATTGGCTTCCAATGAGAAGGAGAAAGGTCAAATCCTTGAAATACGCCAAGATGAAATAAAACACCATAAACAATTTGAACACATTTATACTCAGCTAACCGGACGAAAGCCACAACAATCAAAGCTCAGCGAGGAATGTCCTGATGTTTACCTAAATGGACTAGAATTTGCCTTGCAAGACGAGCAACTCACGGTGGATTTTTACCTGGAAGTCGCTGATGGTACTTCGGATCCAACTATAAAAGAAGTATTTCGGAGAGCGGCCGCCGATGAGCAAAATCATGCAGTCTGGTTTTTGTACTATTATGCTAAAAATAAGTAAAATTGGTATGGTTAACGGTCAAAAAACCACCCTTGTCACTGATGGCAAGGGTGGTTTTGAGTGTGCGTATTAGTGGTTATTAATCCCCGCCGCTGTCTCCACTGGAATCCCCGCCAGAATCCCCGCCAGAATCCCCGCCAGAATCGGTATCGCCATTATCATTCGAGTAGTCTGAATCATTGTGATAATCATTTACATAATCATTGCTATCAGATCCTTTTGGTCCTTTTCCAATGCTTGGAAAGATAAAAAAGGCCGCGATTATAGCTAAGGTTCCAAAGAACTCCTGCACTCCAAAAATAAGATAAACCCCATAGATGAGAAGCAATCCACCCAACAGCCATTGAATGATTCTTACCGCGTTCAGAGACAACCACCCCCAAATAAAAAGTAAGAAAAATAAAGCCATACAAAATAAATATTACATTTTAGGTCTTTTTATACATCTTTTATGGTGTTATGGTGATAAATGGTGTCAGGCACCACCTGTGGACATCTGTCTTTACTGGGTGGACAAAAGGTGCGGTGCTGAATGTTATCTGGGATATCGTGAATTTTGGTGTGTTGTGCAGGATTTTGGGAAGTGGTGTCGAATCAATGTGTTAGTGGTATACTTTTTCGTTTCCTGTATGGGGGAGCGGTCTTTCCCACATCTTCACACATCTACCCCTATCTCCCTCGACTCCACCTGTTTTTATCCCGCCCCATTAATTTTTAAGGAGTGATTTACAATGGTTCGCAGTGTTCGCCTTTGGTACAAAGGTGCGAAGTATCATGTTACGAGCAGAGGCATTAGAAGAAGTTCCCTTTTTTTCGACAATGATGATTTTGAGAAGTATCTGGCCCTATTGAAAGAAACAAAAGAGCGTTATCCCTTTAACCTTCACACATACTGCTTAATGACGAATCATATCCACCTGCAGCTTGAAACACTAGAAACCCCGCTAAGTACAATCATGAAACATCTCAACACTAAATTCGCTAAATATATTAATAAAAAATATAATTTCTCTGGTCATGTGTTCGAAAAGCGATACGGTGATGAACTTCTTAATTCTCCTGAATACGAGATAGACGTAAGTAAATACATTCATTTAAATCCAACTTCAGCAGGGATGGTGGTAAATCCTGAGGATTATCCTTGGAGCAGCTGCCGGGCCTATATCTTCGGTGAGAGTATCCCTTTAATTGACCCCCAACCACTTCTTTCCTATTTTCCCGATCCGCCCCTTTCGCACTATGAAAATTATCTAAACGCACTACCCACAGAAAAGTTTTTTTGGGAAGATGGAAAAATTCACATGCTCGATAAGGAGGATGTGAGATGTGGGCTAAAGTAACGAGTATCGCCTTAAAAGGGATGGAAGGATATCGTGTAAATGTAGAGGTTGGCTCTTATGTAGGGAACGATTCCTTTAAAATTGTCGGTCTGCCGGATGCGGCGGTGAAGGAATCCAAGGAGCGTATCATTGCTGCGCTTCGAACATTAGGTTATCATCTATCAGGCCAGAAAATTACCATTAATTTATCACCTGCAGATCAAAAAAAGTACGGTTCCATGTTTGATTTGCCGATGGCGATAGCGGTTCTGCAGAGTTTGCATGAACTCGATATAATAGTTGCCGAGGATACAGGATTCCTGGGAGCATTATCGTTAGATGGCTCCATTCAGCCAGTCGAAGGGATGCTGCCTGCTGTCCTTGCTGCAAAGAAACTAGGGATACAAAAGCTTTATATCCCTTTTAATGAAGAATTGCCTGTATTAGAACTTGAACCAATGGAAATTATCTATGTTTCTAGTTTGCAGGAGGCAATCTCACATCTTTCAGGACAATGGGTTCCTTCTTTTAAAAAAAGACAAAAGGACGAGAGATTTACCAGCATTACTTATTTAGATATGAAGCAGATTATAGGGCATAAAGGGGCCAAGCACGCTTTAGAGATTGCAGCGGCAGGAGAACATCATGTGTTACTGACTGGCCCGCCCGGTTGTGGAAAAAGCATGTTAGCTGAATCTTTTCCTTCTATTTTGCCTTCACTAACTAAAGAGTCGTTACTTGAGGTTATCAGTTTGTATCAATTGAGTCAGAATTCTTATCCCCCATCTAATATGCCGCCTTATCGAAATCCGCATCACTCCGCTTCAGGAGTTTCTATTATCGGCGGAGGACAATACCCAAAGCCTGGTGAAATATCCTTAGCCCATCGTGGTGTTTTGTTTCTTGATGAAATCGGGGAGTTTTCGAAAAAAACTTTAGATATGCTCCGTCAGCCATTAGAAAATGGGTTGATCATGATTAGTAGAACGCATGCGACCATTACATACCCAGCATCGTTTATATTAATCGCAGCGATGAATCCTTGCCCCTGTGGCTATGAAGGTTCAAATACGCATTATTGTACTTGTACAAGGAAGCAAATAATGGCTTACCAGAATAGGCTTTCTGGCCCGCTTAGGGATCGTTTTGATATTAATCTTACTTTAGGGCCGATTGATTTTAACTCTGCTGTACATGAAAAAGAAGGTGAGTCCTCTAAAATTGTCCGGGAACGAGTGGAGGAGGCGAGGGACAGACAATATGATCGATATGGGAGAGAGGTTTGTAACGGAAGAATCCCCTATGAAATCCTATTGGACAAAAGCCCTTTAACCGGTGTACAACAATCTAGGTTACAGCGACTAGCTCTTAAAAATAACTGGAGTAACCGGACACAAATCAAAATTATCCGACTAGCTCGTACCATCTCAGATCTGCAATCAAGCCGTTCCATAACCGACCAAAGCATATCGGAAGCCATCCAGTTGAATGAGGTGTGAACGCCCAAATAAAAGGACAGTATGGAGCAGCTACCTTCATTAATTTAGGTGTCAGGCACCATGTGAAAAAAATTCACATGGTGCCTGACACCAACATCCCCAACATCCCCAACACCTGCTGACCGCAGTCTCTTATATAAACAATAACAGGCTGAGGGCCATTACTGCCATTCCTCCCATTAATCCGTAGATTGATAGATGTGCTTCGTCGTATCTTTTTGCAGCAGGCAGTAACTCGTCGAGGGAGATGAAGACCATGATCCCGGCAACCGCTGCAAAAATAATTCCGAACATGATTTCGTTTAGAAACGGCATTAAGAATAGGTAGGCGGCTAATGCCCCGACTGGTTCAGATAAACCAGACAAGAATGATAGTTTAAAGGCCCGCTTTTTATCCCCTGTCGCAAAATAGACAGGAACAGAAACGGCAATGCCCTCTGGTACATTGTGAATCGCAATCGCAACGGCAATGGCAATCCCAAGGGCAGGGTCTTGCAGCGCCGAAGTGAAGGTGGCAATCCCTTCCGGAAAGTTATGAATTCCGATTGCGAGGGCTGTAAATGTGCCCATTTTTAACAAATCTGGTTTTTCTCCAGTACTCGTACTTCCTCCCCTCGTCATGTCCTCTACTTTCTTTAGTTCATGGGGGTTACTTTGCTTGGGAATAAATTTATCAATGCTGGCGATCAACAGCATCCCAGCAAAAAATCCGCCGACCGTTAACCAGTTTCCTAATCCAACGCCCAAGGAATCTACAAGAGCTACCTTGGCCTTTACAAAAATCTCAACCATCGACACATAGATCATCACACCCGCAGAGAATCCGAGAGTTACTGATAAAAATTTAGTATTGGTATGTGAGGTAAAGAACGCAAGGAGGCTGCCAATTCCTGTTGCCAGCCCTGCAAACAATGTTAACCCAAAAGCTAATAACAGATTTTCAGTCACTGTGATCACTCCTTCATGAACTGAATTCCGTATTTATAGAAAGGGGACGTAGTCTCCGCTACATCCCCTAAATCTATAGGTTTATACCAATATATTATATTGGTGTCAGGCACCAGATTATTCCTCGTCTTTTTTCTGCTTTTTCTGTGCCTCTTGGAGGGCGAGGAGGATGTCTTGGACGTCGATTTTCCCGTCGTTATTTAGGTCTGTTAGTGTATTTTCTGGCCCTGTTTCCGGCGGTGTTGCCGTTGTCGGGGTTGGAGTAGTCAGTGCCTGAGCAACAGCTGGCTGCTTCGGTCTAAAAGCAAAGGTAAACAACAAGAGAATGATAATGAGAACTCCAGATACACCATCCACGATATAGAAGATTGTGGCGTAATCAGACCAGAGTGTCTTGCTGCTGCCCATCTTTTTCTCAGCATTCGCGATATATTGTTTGATTTCGGAATGATTTGGGTAAATCCGCTGAACCGCCTCGAATTTTTCTAACGCATGCTTATAGTAGCCGCCCCAGTAAAGATTAAGTCCTTCTTGGTAAAGTTTATCCGTTTCGCTCTTTGCATTTTTCGCCCCAGCTTGGTTTACAAATTCTTTGACCGTATTAACAGGAACGGCAAAGTTAAAGCCTTGAACTTCTTGGCCGTTGACTGTGTCTCCCCTAAAGGTGAGCAGGCCAATGATTTCCCCTTTTGTGTTGATGACCGGCCCGCCGCTATTTCCATGAGTGGCAGCCGCATTAATTTGAATGACCGGGCTTCCTTGATCTGTCTTTTTGGAAGTAGCCGAAATTTGTCCAGCATTCATCGAAGAAACCAGCGATGAATCAGGTGATAATAGATCCGAATCGGCAGCAGCAGGATATCCGCTGACCCAAACATTATCTTGGTTTTGGATATTATCTGAATCACCAAGAGGTAAAGTCGGTAGATTTTTGCCCTCAATTTTTAAAACCGCCACGTCTTTTCCTTCGTTAATTGGGGCACCATAGCTTTTTACTTCCCCATCAAGGACATCTCCGCTAGGTAAAATTACTTTTAAAACCTTTTGAATTCCCGAGTATTGTGTGTACTGGACCATATATTTATAGGCAGTTTCATAGTCGACTTTAAAATAATCCGCGATGATTGTTACTAGTTGTTCAAAGGCAGCATTGGCAATTTCTGCATCTTCCTGTTGGGTCGCTTCCACCACATGTGCATTCGTAACGATATAGCCGTTCGAGCTAATAATGGCCCCTGAACCCGAGCCTCCCACAACAGATTGGTTATTTAACTTCTCCAATATGGCGATAACTTCAGGATCATACGGATTATTAAACTGCCATTGTACAACAGCATAATCTACGATTCGAACCACTGCTGGCTTCGAGTACTCCGCAAGTTTTTGGGCTTGAGCGATTTTGCCAGCCTGTGGTTTAAGATTGATTAGGAATATAGAAGCCACCATGACCGCAATAAGCAGCAAACTGATAGGGATGGTAATAAGTGCCCTTTTTTTCAAAATATTATTCACTCCTAGGTTGGGTATTTTTCGAAATTTACTCTGCAATATATTCGCCCTAGCGAGAAAAGTAATATTGTACAAAGAAATTTTTAGAAAACAATAAGGTGACATTGGAAGGGAAAGAATATGATTTTTTCATAAATGAGCAATCTTTGGTATCATGTTAGTGAATGAAATATTATGGATTGAAGGATACTTGGAGGCCGCTATGGATAATCAATTGAAGGTAATGACTGTATTTGGAACGAGACCGGAAGCGATAAAAATGGCTCCCTTGGTAAAAGAATTAGGGAAATACCCAGATCATATTAAACCGATTGTTACGGTTACTGCTCAGCACCGGGAGATGCTTGATCAGGTGTTGCAAATTTTTGAAATTACTCCTGATTATGATTTAAATATAATGAAAGAACGGCAAACCTTGCTAGAAGTAACAACCCGGAGTTTAGAAGGGCTCAATCAAGTTCTTGCGGACGTCAAGCCGGATATTGTCCTGGTCCATGGTGATACGACGACCACCTTTGTCGCGAGCTTAGCTGCTTTTTATCATTCGATTCCGATTGGACACGTTGAGGCTGGACTCCGGACTCATAATAAATATTCCCCGTACCCGGAGGAAATGAACCGTCAGTTGACAGGGGTGTTGGCAGATCTTCACTTCTCGCCAACATCCCAATCGAAGCAAAACCTTTTGATGGAAAATAAGCAGGAAGACGGGATTTATATCACTGGAAATACGGCCATCGATGCGCTAAAAACCACAGTGAGAGATAATTATACTCACCCTGTTTTAGACAAACTTGGGAATGACCGGTTAATTCTTATGACGGCCCACCGCAGGGAAAACACAGGGAAGCCAATGGAAAATATGTTCCGTGCGATTCGACGATTGGTTGAAAAGCATGTGGATGTTCAGGTGGTGTATCCTGTCCATATGAATCCAGTTGTTCGTGAGATTGCTAATCGTGTACTGGGCGAACACGAAAGGATTCACCTCATCGAGCCGCTAGATGTGATCGATTTCCATAACTTTGCCTCAAGAGCCTATTTGATTTTAACGGACTCTGGCGGTGTCCAGGAAGAGGCGCCATCCCTAGGTGTACCCGTATTAGTATTGCGCGATACCACTGAACGGCCGGAAGGAATTGAAGCGGGCACGCTAAAACTTGCAGGAACAGATGAGGAAACAATCTTTGATCTTGCAGATGGGCTGCTGTCAGACCCAGCGGCCCATGACAAGATGGCTCATGCCTCCAACCCTTACGGAGATGGCTATGCTTCTGAACGCATCGTCAAAGCTATCCTCCACCACTTCGGAAAAGAGGAACGGCCATCGGACTTAGGAGAATGATTGATTAAGGAGATATAGTTAAATGAAGTTAAATAAGATTCATCATGTAGCGGTAATTTGTTCGGATTATGAAAAATCTAAGGATTTTTATGTACGAGTTCTTGGGCTCACCCCGATAAATGAGGTATATCGGGAGGAACGGGATTCCTATAAGCTTGATTTAGCAGTGAATGATCAATATCAAATTGAATTGTTTTCGTTCCCGTCCCCAGCTGAACGGCCAAGCTATCCTGAAGCAGCTGGATTGAGGCATCTTGCATTTGAAGTAGATGATATCGAAGAGGCGGTTCAATATATGTCCAATCATCATGTGAATGTTGAGGACGTCCGTGTAGACCCCATAACAAACAAGAAATTTACCTTCTTCGCAGACCCAGATGGGCTGCCGATTGAACTGTATGAGCGGTAGCTTTTCCTAATTCAGTTTGTGAAAACCCAATGAATTGCCAAAAAGAGCAGGACCTATGGTCTTGCTCTTTCTTTAAATGTAACGGAGTAGTTCTTGCTGTGCAGCCAGAATTAAAAACTTCCCCAGTCATACCTTGGACTAGGCAGGCCATATTCACTTGGGGACCATGTGCCATAGCCGCTTAAACTAGGAGTTGGCTGGAACGGTTGCCCATACATGTTCATATTCGGTCCAACTCCTGGGTAACCCGGGCTGCCGCCAGTCGGATAGCCTAAGCCAATACCCCCGCCAAATGCTCCGCCAGGTCCGGGGCCGTATGGATTGAAACTTTGACTAGGTGCTCCAGGGAATCCTCCGAATCCACCATAACCAGGGAATCCTCCATAACCTCCTGGATTAGCTGCATTTGCCAGCCCAGCCCCACCTAAATACCCTAAACCAAGCCCAAGCAGGCTCGAGCCTAATGACCCAAGATTTAATCCTGGGTGTCCGCCATGTCCCCCATGTCCCCCATGGTTATGGTGCCCGTCATGAATGTGATGCTGTCCCCCGGAATGATGATGCTCGTCATGATTGTGATGCACTCCGCCCCCATGATATTGTCTTTGAAAATTCAGCTCATTTCCTACACTATTTTGATACTCCATTGGCATATAATAAGGTTGATACATATCTATTCTCCTCTCTCCTCACTACCTGTATCTATCCTATGCATCTAACAAACTGACTCTTGGGCAGAAGCCTACAGTGGGGGTTCGACATCCACCACTACCTAAAAAATACGTCTCAAGTCCTAGATTTCTTTCCGTTTGAAGTCTATGGCGGGGAGGAGTTTTTTCCTGTATTGTGGAAGTAGTTAATGGAAGTAATTTTCTTTTTGGCATATATTTTAGAGGGAAATGAAACATTCCATTGCATTCATTCGTAGGAATATAAAGATGTCTTAAGTCAGGAGTCGATCCAAATATGAACCCGATTTTGTCGTTTCTTATCCGCTCATCTGCGGCCGTCCCAATAACCATCTTAACGTGGCTGATCAGCTATTTTCCTTTTGACCAAACCTTTTGGGCAGCAACGGGAATCGCCTTAACAACAGGACTGCTTACTCATTTTATTCTTGGCATTGTGATGAACACCCGCTTTTTAAAAAAGCATCAAATATCCAGAAAAGAATATCGGTACATAAGGAAAAACCTTATGGAAGCCAAACAGAAAATCAATCGCTTGAATAAAAACCTATTTTCGATTCGCGATATTTCATCTGTCAAACAAAGAATTGATCTCATAAGAATTACAAAAAAGATACACAAGATGACAACCAAAGAACCGAAGCGTTTCTACCAAGCGGAGCAGTTTTATTTTTCCCATTTGGACTCCATTGTGGAACTGACCGAAAAATACAGCTTTCTATCTTCCCAGCCGAAAAAGAACATGGAGATGGGCCAATCTCTCATCGAAACCCGTCATACTCTTGATGAACTCACAAGGGTAGTGGAAGAGGATTTGTACAAAGTGATTTCAGATGACATTGATCACTTGAATTTTGAAATTGATGTTGCAAAGCATGCTCTCAATAAGGAAAAGAGCGCTAAATTCCCGGAAGAAAATAGGTGGCTAAAATGACCGAAAACAACCCAATTCAACCAAGTAAAACTGGTAATTTATTAGATGATATCCTTGCTGATCCTTTTGGAGGTCAACTGGAGACGGCTAAAAGTCCAATCCAGCAAACAAGCGAGGTGAAACCTGTCAAATTAATTGATGTGATTCCGGAAGAACATCGGGCCAAGGCTTATCAGATTGCCGAGCAAATCGATCCTACAAACCATCAGTCGATGATTCAATATGGTACCCAAGCCCAAGGTAAGCTGCTATCATTCTCACATACGATGCTTGAACATGTGCAGAAACAGGATGTGGGGGAAATCGGGCAGATCATTAGCGATTTAATGAAGCGGCTGGATGAAGTGAATCCCGATGATTTGAAGGATGGGAAGCCATCCTTATTTGCTCGTATGTTTGGAAAAATTTCAAGCTCGGTTCAAGAAGTGCTTTCCAAATATCAAAAAACAGGTGCACAAATTGACCGAATTAGTGTAAAACTAGACCGCAGCAAGAATGTCTTGATGTCCGATATAAAATTGCTCGAACAATTGTATGAGACCAATAAGGAATACTTCCATGCCTTGAATGTCTATATTGCTGCTGGGGAGATTAAGCTGGAGGAAATGCAGGAAAAGACGATTCCTCAGCTGAAAAAAGCAGCGGAACAGACCAATGATCAAATGAAGTTTCAAGAAGTGAATGATATGATCCAGTTTGCCGATCGGTTGGATAAACGTCTGCATGATTTGAAATTAAGCCGAGAAATTACCATTCAAAGCGCACCGCAGATTCGTTTGATTCAAAATACGAATCAAGCGCTTGTGGAAAAAATCCAATCTTCGATCATGACGGCGATTCCATTATGGAAAAATCAAGTCGCGATCGCCTTAACCTTAATTCGCCAGCGTCATGCTGTTGAGGCGCAAAAGCAAGTTTCGAAAACAACGAATGAGCTGCTGTTGAAAAATGCAGAAATGCTAAAAACCAATACCATCGAGACGGCGAAAGAAAACGAGCGCGGAATCGTTGATATTGAAACCCTAAAGAAAACACAGGAAAGCTTGATCACAACTCTCGAAGAAACGATGCGAATCCAAGAGGAAGGCCGCCACAAGCGCCGCCTGGCCGAGCAGGAACTAGCATCCATGGAAAACGACCTTCGATTAAAACTACTAGAGATAAAAGGGAAATAAAAAATAGGCCCTCGCTGCAACCAAACATGTGCAGCGAGGGCCTATTTTATTAAAAATGATTTTGGTGTCAGGCACCAAAATCAAAATCAAAATATATCAGTTATTCACTTATTCACAACGGTGGCGTCTACATATTCTTCAAGTGTGATGCCGCGTTCCATGATTTCTTTGGCGATTGTTTTACCGACGTAGCGCAGATGCCATGGTTCGTATTGATAGCCGGTAATGTCGTCTTTGCCTTTCGGGTAGCGGATGATAAAGCCATATTCCGCGGCATGATCTTCGAGCCAAACCGCTTCATCAGTACCCCCGAAGCAGTCTTCGGCGGCACATTTGCCATCCCCGCCCGTTACATCAATGGCAAGGCCGGTTTCATGTTCGCTCGTTCCTGGAACAGCACTATATTTTCTTGCTGCCTCATATCCATCTTGGTTCACGTAGTGGTTGAACAACGCTGCTTGGGTAGCATGAGACCTGTAGGCCGACACACCTAACAGATTCACGCCCTGTTGTTTTGCGCCGGCAAATAATTTTTCAATTGCTGCACCGGCATCAGCTCTCATTTGCCGCTTTTCTGACTTTTGTTTAAAGGTAAAGGGGATATCTGGATAAGTTAAATCGCTTGGCTGAAATTGATCGGGCAGTTTATTGCTTTTATTCACAAGAACAGGTATAACTTCTTGGGAGGAAACCGCTTGACTGCCAGCATTTTGTTGATGATCTTCAGCACGAGGAGAACTTTTCTTCGTCAAGTTCCCTTCATCCTGCAAAAAATGAAGTGTCCCTGTGCAGCCTGCTAATGAGAGTGTAAACACAACAAGAAATAGAAAAACATACCGTATCTTAAACATAGTCATAAATTCACCCCAGTAACATCATGGACAGGAACATAGACTTTAAAACGTCCTTTTTTAACTCTTGTCCCTATAAATGGTATAAACGTGGCGTGTGAACTTTAAGATGCGTCAATCAGCCTATCTATCATTTAGCTGCAAAAAGGGAAGAATAATTTACCAAAAATTGATAGATTGTGGGTCTAAAGGCACTTTTATTTTATAAATTAGTTGCTTATATTCTAAATAAACACATAAATCGTACGAAACGGCAAAACCATTGAAAAGTGGTGACGCAAAACTATAGGGGCTAAGGTTTTAAGAACGATGCTTGCCAGTTACCGAACACGATCACTCCTGCGATTTATGTTCATCACTAATGAGGGGGATTTTTTGTGTTGAAAATGTTTATAAAGTGCAGATATTACTATCATTTACTCCAGCACCGCCACAATGAACTATTAAAGCAAGACTGTCTGGACGAGGAATTAAGGGCAAAGCTAATCGTTAGAGCAAGTTATCATAATAGTAAAGCATTTGAATTCGCGTTAAAAATGTAAATGAAACTATATATGTAGGGAAAGCCAGTATTGTGATACCGGCTTTTTTTACGTTTTATGGTATAAAATACTTCCATAGGACAACCATTACATGTAGAAACGTTAATGACTGAGAGGGGATTTTCTAAATGTACAATCGGACAAAATTTAAAATCATGAAACCTGTGAATGAGGTGTTTGAAGCTTTCGTGGACCCTGAGAAAATCAAGAATTTTTGGTTCTCATCAGCTGCAAGATGGGAACAGGGCCAGACCGTCACACTTAGATATGAAGAATACAATGCCGAAGTAGTTATTGAAGTCATCGAGGTCTTGCCCAACAAGAAAATTGTGTACCGCTGGGGCACAGATGGGAAAGGAAATATAGTAACGATTTCACTCGAAGAATTGGATTCTTCAAGCACCATTATTGAGATTACCGAAGAAGGATTTAGAGAAGATGACGACGACTTCATGAGTAATCTTCTGGATAATAAAGAAGGCTGGGTCTTTATGTTGACCTGTCTAAAGGGATATTTGGAGTTTGGTATTAACCAATTAAGAGGTGCTATCGTTAAATAATGAAAGCAGCTTGGAGAAATCCAAGCTCTATTTAGTTAAAGTGAGTCTGTTGCTACGCACATCATTTACTCAAGACTTTGAACAAACTAACAATGAAAGCAGGCTCGTTCAAACAGTTGCTATGCGACAAGAATGTTTTCGGCAAAATTCCTATAGAAATAGTTTCCACCAACATCGGGCACCCTATAAAAAAAGGGGGTGCCGCGATGAAGCAGAATGAAGAGAAAACGAGTGAAGGTTTAAATGAAATTTTTGAAATTATTAATGCAAAAGGCGATTCGGGCGAATTAAAGGAAATCGTGGATCGATATGACAGTGACCATCCGGAGGAAGACCCAAATTGATAATTACAAAGGCCTAGCCATGCCGCTAGGCCTTTTGTAATGAGAAATGTGGATAATATCCGTTGGTATTGTGGATATATTAAAGTGAATTGTGGGTAAACTTGTTAATTTTGTGGATAAATCTGTGAGTTTTGTGGATATTTTCATCCATTGGTCAATATTTTTGGAAAACTCAAAATTTATTCACACAATCTGTGTATAAAGGTTGAAAGACTGTGGATATCTCCATCGATTGTGTGGATATAACCAGTATTAATGTTGATAAGTTGTTATTATCCTCGAATAAGTCCACCAACATCGCTAAACAGGCAGGCTGAGTTTATATTTGGATAACAAGACCATAAGGACCTATTTGGTCCTTTATTGCTTTTGGTTTTGTTAAACTTGTCTGTGATTTCCGCTCCTATCAACAGAGTGGAAAAATCAACAATAACCTTTAACAAATTCTTCCTTAAAAAAATTTCTTGCCAGAGGAATATTTTTTGAGACAAGTTTTGTCAAAATAGCAGGAGTCCGCATATAGTAATACGAGGTGTTGCAATTTGGATGTAATGGAAACTGTTTTGCCAGGAGTTAAAATTATTGATCCTAAGGTTTATGGCGATCATCGCGGCTGGTTTATGGAGACGTATAGTTATCAAATATTTCAACAAGCCGGGATGGACTGCAATTTTGTCCAAGATAATCAATCTTTTTCCGCAGCAAAGGGGACTTTAAGGGGCTTACATTATCAATTGAATCCTAAAGCACAAGCCAAGCTTATTCGTTGTACGAAAGGGGCCATTTTTGATGTAGCGGTTGATATTCGAAAGGGAAGCCCGACGTTTGCCCAATGGTTTGGGATAACTCTCAGTGCAGATAACAAAAAGCAGTTATTCATTCCAAAAGGATTTGCCCATGGATTTATGACATTGATGGATGATGTGGAAGTCCAATACAAGGTTGATGAGTTATATGCACCAGAATTTGACTGTGGAATTAGTTGGAATGATCAAGTGATTGGCATTAAGTGGCCTCATGATCTTACCCCAATATTATCGGTAAAAGATGAAAATGCCCCACCCTTATCAAAAGCTAACAATAATTTTATCTATGGAGTGTAAACCATGAAAATTCTAGTAACCGGATCTACTGGCCAGCTCGGATATGATGTTGTTCGTGAAGGGGTGAAACGTGGCTTAGACATGATTGGTTTTGGTTCTAAGGATTTAAACCTTGTGAATGACCAGGTGGTGTATGAGCGAGTAAACGCAATTAAACCTGATGCTATTATTCATTGTGCTGCCTATACGGCTGTTGATAAGGCAGAAGGTGATCAGGAAAACTGTTGGGATGTTAATGTGAACGGTACGAAATATCTAGTAAATGCTGCAAAAGCAGTAAAGGCTAAGTTTATGTATATAAGTTCAGATTATGTTTTTGATGGAATCGGCGAGGTCCCGTTTAAGGAAACAGATGAACCCAATCCTGCAGGCTATTACGGACTAACAAAATATGAAGGAGAAAAAGTGGTAAAGTCCTTATTAACTGATTGGTTCATTGTCAGGATTTCATGGGTTTATGGGATAAATGGACACAATTTTGTTAAAACGATGCTTAGGCTTTCGGAAACCCGGAATGAATTAAATGTAGTAGGGGACCAAGTTGGTTCGCCTACGTATACATTGGATTTAGCCCCTTTATTATTAGATATGATTCAAACAAACAAATTTGGAATCTACCATGCAACGAATGAAGGGTATTGCAATTGGGCGGAATTTGCGGAAGAAATTTTTCAAATCACTGGAAAAAAGGTAAGAGTCCATTCTATTCGAACCGAGGAATATCCTACTGTGGCGATTCGTCCAAAAAATTCACGTCTATCTAAACAAAAATTAATGGAGCAGGGATTTAATCCATTGCCAACATGGAAAGATTCATTAAAACGTTTTTTACACAATTTATAAGCTGAGGTGAAATCTATGGAAAGGATTAAAATTCTTGTTACTGGTGGAGCCGGGTTTATTGGTGGAAACTTTGTCCAATACATGGTGAATAAATACCCTCATTACAAAATTTATAATTTAGATGCATTAACATATGCTGGTGATTTAACTAAACATCGTGAATTAGAAAAAAAAGAAAATTATCATTTTTTTAAAGCAGATATAACAGAACGGAAGCAAATTTTTTCTATCTTTGAAAGTGAAAAATTTGACTACGTTGTTCACTTTGCTGCAGAAAGTCATGTCGACCGTTCGATTGCAGATCCAGAGAGCTTTGTCCGGACCAATGTGTTAGGAACACAGGTGTTATTAGATGCAGCCAAACAATATGGTGTGAAGAAATTTAGTCATGTTTCCACTGATGAAGTCTATGGTGAACTAGATTTTGAGCCGTCCTCCTTCTTTACGGAAGATACCCCACTAAAACCTAATAGTCCCTATAGTGCGAGTAAAGCATCATCCGATCTATTGGTACGAGCTTATTTTGAAACCTATGGTCTGCCAATCAATATCACTCGTTGTTCCAATAACTATGGCCCCTTCCAATTTCCTGAAAAATTAATTCCGCTAACGATTTTACGAGTATTAAATAACGAAAAGGTACCGGTTTTTGGGCACGGTCAAAATATTCGTGACTGGCTCCATGTCGTCGATCATTGCGCGGCCATCGACCTTATCCTTCATCAGGGTACGAACGGGGAAGTTTATAATATCGGCGGACATAATGAACGAACAAATATAGAAGTGATTAATACGATTATTAACTTTTTAGGAAAGTCTGAAGAATTGATTGAATTTGTACCAGACCGCTTAGGTCACGACAAGCGTTACGCGATTGATGCAACAAAATTGGAGAAGCTAGGCTGGAAACCGACCTATGTTTTCGATACAGGAATTGTAGAGACGATTAATTGGTACCTTGATAACACCTGGTGGTGGGAGAAATTAGTAAGTGAGTTGGAAAACAATCCCTCTAAAAAAACAATCGAGTAAATTGACTATTTTTAACTATAAACGTCGAAAACTGTTCCCATTACGGTACATTTTTCATAATTTGAATAGATTAGAATATCTTTTAAAAGGAGTGTAGTGATGAAAGGAGTAATACTGGCTGGAGGAAAAGGCACCCGCTTGGAGCCTTTTACGAAGGTGGTGAATAAGCATCTACTCCCTGTTGGCCCATACCCGATGATTTATTGGCCCATTAATAGGTTAAAGGAGGCTGGAATCACAGAAATTTTAATCATTACTAATGGACAACATATAGCCTCATTTAAGGACATTTTTGGTAAGGGTGAGGAGTTAGGCGTTCACTTATCCTATAGCATTCAAAATGAAAAAGGCGGGGGAATTGCTGATGCCTTGGAATGTGCAAAGGATTTTGTAGATGATAAATTTGTCGTCTTATTAGGTGACAATCTTTTTGACGAAGATTTAAGTCCGGTGATAAAAGAGTTTCTAAAAGAACCAAATATGGCGAGAGTACTTTTAAAAGAAGTAACCGATCCAGAACGATACGGCATTGCGATATTGGATGAAAAAAATAGTACAATCCTATCGATTATTGAAAAACCAAAAAATCCAAAAACCAATTACTGTGTAACAGGAATTTACCTTTATGATAAAAATGTATTTGAATACATTCGTACCTTGCAGCCCTCAAGTCGAGGAGAAAAGGAGATTACTGATTTAAATAATCTCTATATTAATAGAAAAGCATTGAAATATGATATTTTAACTAGCTGGTGGATGGATGCAGGAACTCATGAGGCATTATATCAAGCTAATAAACATTTCTATGAAGGATGAGACTATTTTTTCTTAATGGACAAACTTATCGATTCGATCCTTTGTGCTGGTACAAAAATTTAAAATCCGTGAGAGTGATATAAAAAGGGGTGGGAATTTTGCCGAAGGTGTCAATCATCTTAACAAGTTTTAATAAACACGAATATGTTGCTAAGTCTATTCAGTCCATTTTAAACCAAACATATGGTGATTTTGAATTATTTATCATGGACGATAATTCAAATGACGCAACTTTAAGAGTAATAGAACCATTTTTAAAAGATAAAAGAGTAAAATTTTATAAGAGTGAAATTAAAACAATAAAGGAAAGAGTAGAAAAAACAAGATACGCAGTTTTAATCAATCAGGCATTAGAATTAGCCCAGGGAGAATATGTGATGTATGCAACGGATGATATCGTATTTCACGTGGAAAAAGTAGAGAAAATGGTAGATTATTTGGACAAAAAACCGGAAGTGATGGTTGTATATACAGCATCCAAAACCAGTTATCTGAATGAACAGGGCGAAATCACGCGCACGGCTGTTAGACCTGCCAATACTGTTTCTTGGCTTGCACCTTGTATGACAGACCATTGTTCTATTATGCATCGAAAGTCCATTCTTCCTAAGATAAAAAAACAGTTTGGCTCCAATTGGGACGAGGATCCACAATTCTATCGATTGGGAGACGCCAGATTCTTTTGGAGAATCAATCACTTTTGGCCATTTTACCCTCTAAATGAGATATTAGAATATAATTTTATCACTCCTAAATCAATCCATGCTCAATTATTTCAACAGGAACCCAATGAATTTGCCAAGCTGATGCCGCAACAGAGAACCTGTAAGGAACTGAGGGAATCTCTGAAAGTGATGAGGCGGGTGAGAAAAGAATGAGCATTTATTTAAATAATTATTGGACTCTCTATCAGGAGTTTATGGATACATTTCATGAGCTTACATTCAGAGGAATTCCAGTTGCGATGGTAACAAACTTTTATCAACAAATCGATGATGCCCTAAAGGCAAAAATGGAGAAGGATGATTTTTACACAGAATTAAAGACTCCCTTCATGAAGCAGACGATGATTCAGCCTTACTTTGAATCATTTTTAGAAAATGTTAGGGCGCCTATAGTTAGTCAGGAGAATACGGGGAAAATTTTAATAAATGCAGATTATACGCGAATGACCGCACTAACGTATAAAAGGTGGTTTAATCCCCAAAGTACGCTCATTCTTACTCGTTCGAAAAATACACATGTTTTTGGGATTCCAACTGAACATATTGAAAGTTACCAGGAAGACAATGCTAAAATTTTAAAAGAACTCGAAACCAATGCCGCCCTGATATTTAAAAAATATAAGGGCCATCCTGCATTTGGAAATGAATACTTTCAAAAGACCTTTTTAAACCGAATTTCCTTAATTGTTAAAACGATTAGTTCCGTATTCAACCTTTTTAATAAGAGTAATATTTCTATTATCGTTGTAGGAACAACTGAAGATATTCTGAGTCGTTGTCTTGCCATTGTCGGAGCGGCAAAAGGGATCAAGAGTATTTGTTTACAGCACGGGATATTAATGGGGGAAGAAGCATTTATGCCTGTGTTTACAACATTCGTGGGTGTATATGGAGAGTATGAGAAAACGTGGTATTTACAAAGAGGGGTTACGGCAGAGCAAATTGCGGCAGTGGGCCATCCCAAATATGATGATATTTTTACCTATTCTCCTGGGAAAAAAGAAGCTTTTTTAAAAAGTTTTGGATTAAACGCAAATAAGCTGACGTTATTAGTGATAACTGGACCCAATATTGATTTGATTAAATTCAATAAGTTGATTAAAAATATTGCGGATAATCCTAGATTCCAAATCATCATTAAACCCCATCCATGGGAGATCGGAAAGAGGAAATATGATGCATATTTGGATCTTGAAAAACAATACGAATCTGTTAAAGTACTAACGACAAGAGTAAATAACCTATATGAATTAATTTCTCATGCGGATGGGGTGGTTTCATCTCTTTCTACCGTGGTTTCAGAAAGTATTCTATTCAATAAACCTGTGTTTATCTTTAATTTTTTAATCAGCAATCGGACCTATGATTATTACGACTGTTTTGGAGATTACATTCAAACTGACCCTGACATACTTTTGAAAATTGTGAATAGATATTATAACTCTAATCAGGAGAGAGTAAAATATCAGTCTATTAGAAACCAATATTTATCCCAATTCTATAATGATGGCTCTTCCGGGAAGAAATTAATTAATTTAATAAAACTCGCTACTAAGTAAAGTTTGTACCGCTTTAGTTGATATATGCTCCATTAAAAAAAGTAAGATATCAAAATAGATATCTTACTTCAGACTGTCGACAAATC
>NZ_NUZU01000034.1 GCF_002567005.1 Bacillus sp. AFS073361 | reverse complement strand
TAAGTCCTCGAACGATTAGTATCAGTCAGCTCCACATGTTACCACGCTTCCACCTCTGACCTATCAACCTGATCATCTTTCAGGGTTCTTACTAGCTTGCGCTATGGGAAATCTCATCTTGAGGGGGGCTTCATGCTTAGATGCTTTCAGCACTTATCCCGTCCGCACATAGCTACCCAGCGATGCTCTTGGCAGAACAACTGGTACACCAGCGGTGCGTCCATCCCGGTCCTCTCGTACTAAGGACAGCTCCTCTCAAATTTCCTGCGCCCACGACGGATAGGGACCGAACTGTCTCACGACGTTCTGAACCCAGCTCGCGTACCGCTTTAATGGGCGAACAGCCCAACCCTTGGGACCGACTACAGCCCCAGGATGCGATGAGCCGACATCGAGGTGCCAAACCTCCCCGTCGATGTGGACTCTTGGGGGAGATAAGCCTGTTATCCCCGGGGTAGCTTTTATCCGTTGAGCGATGGCCCTTCCATGCGGAACCACCGGATCACTAAGCCCGACTTTCGTCCCTGCTCGACTTGTAGGTCTCGCAGTCAAGCTCCCTTGTGCCTTTACACTCTGCGAATGATTTCCAACCATTCTGAGGGAACCTTTGGGCGCCTCCGTTACTTTTTAGGAGGCGACCGCCCCAGTCAAACTGCCCACCTGACACTGTCTCCCACCCCGATGAGGGGTGCGGGTTAGAATTTCAATACAGCCAGGGTAGTATCCCACCGACGCCTCCACCGAAGCTAGCGCTCCGGCTTCTCAGGCTCCTACCTATCCTGTACAAGCTGTACCAAAATTCAATATCAGGCTACAGTAAAGCTCCACGGGGTCTTTCCGTCCTGTCGCGGGTAACCTGCATCTTCACAGGTACTATAATTTCACCGAGTCTCTCGTTGAGACAGTGCCCAGATCGTTACGCCTTTCGTGCGGGTCGGAACTTACCCGACAAGGAATTTCGCTACCTTAGGACCGTTATAGTTACGGCCGCCGTTTACTGGGGCTTCGATTCAGAGCTTCGCTTAGCAGCTAACCCCTCCTCTTAACCTTCCAGCACCGGGCAGGCGTCAGCCCCTATACTTCGCCTTGCGGCTTCGCAGAGACCTGTGTTTTTGCTAAACAGTCGCCTGGGCCTATTCACTGCGGCTCTTCGAGGCTATTCACCTCAAAAAGCACCCCTTCTCCCGAAGTTACGGGGTCATTTTGCCGAGTTCCTTAACGAGAGTTCTCTCGCTCACCTTAGGATTCTCTCCTCGCCTACCTGTGTCGGTTTGCGGTACGGGCACCTTTTATCTCGCTAGAGGCTTTTCTTGGCAGTGTGGAATCAGGAACTTCGGTACTAAATTTCCCTCGCTGTCACAGCTCAGCCTTATGTGAGAGGCGGATTTGCCTACCTCTCAGCCTAACTGCTTAGACGCGCATATCCAACAGCGCGCTTACCCTATCCTCCTGCGTCCCCCCATTGCTCAAACGATAAAGAGGTGGTACAGGAATATCAACCTGTTATCCATCGCCTACGCCTTTCGGCCTCGGCTTAGGTCCCGACTAACCCTGAGCGGACGAGCCTTCCTCAGGAAACCTTAGGCATTCGGTGGATGAGATTCTCACTCATCTTTCGCTACTCATACCGGCATTCTCACTTCTAAGCGCTCCACCAGTCCTTACGGTCTAGCTTCAACGCCCTTAGAACGCTCTCCTACCACTGACATCGTAGATGTCAATCCACAGCTTCGGTGATACGTTTAGCCCCGGTACATTTTCGGCGCAGAGTCACTCGACCAGTGAGCTATTACGCACTCTTTAAATGGTGGCTGCTTCTAAGCCAACATCCTGGTTGTCTAAGCAACTCCACATCCTTTTCCACTTAACGTATACTTTGGGACCTTAGCTGGTGGTCTGGGCTGTTTCCCTTTTGACTACGGATCTTATCACTCGCAGTCTGACTCCCACGGATAAGTCTTTGGCATTCGGAGTTTGTCTGAATTCGGTAACCCGATGAGGGCCCCTAGTCCAAACAGTGCTCTACCTCCAAGACTCTTACTACGTGAGGCTAGCCCTAAAGCTATTTCGGAGAGAACCAGCTATCTCCAAGTTCGATTGGAATTTCTCCGCTACCCACACCTCATCCCCGCACTTTTCAACGTGCGTGGGTTCGGGCCTCCATCCAGTGTTACCTGGACTTCACCCTGGACATGGGTAGATCACCTGGTTTCGGGTCTACGACCACATACTCATACGCCCTATTCAGACTCGCTTTCGCTGCGGCTCCGTCTCTTCAACTTAACCTTGCATGGGATCGTAACTCGCCGGTTCATTCTACAAAAGGCACGCCATCACCCNNGGGCTCTGACTACTTGTAGGCACACGGTTTCAGGAACTATTTCACTCCCCTTCCGGGGTGCTTTTCACCTTTCCCTCACGGTACTGGTTCACTATCGGTCACTAGGGAGTATTTAGCCTTGGGAGATGGTCCTCCCTGCTTCCGACCGGATTTCACGTGTCCGGCCGTACTCAGGATCCACTCAGGAGGGAACGAAGTTTCGACTACAGGGTTTTTACCTTCTNNTTGAGTGTCCTACAACCCCAAGAGGCAAGCCTCTTGGTTTGGGCTATGTCCCGTTTCGCTCGCCGCTACTCAGGGAATCGCGTTTGCTTTCTCTTCCTCCGGGTACTTAGATGTTTCAGTTCCCCGGGTATGCCTTCCATACCCTATGTATTCAGGTAAAGATACTGTTCCATTACGAACAGTGGGTTCCCCCATTCGGAAATCTCCGGATCAAAGCTTACTTACAGCTCCCCGAAGCATATCGGTGTTAGTCCCGTCCTTCATCGGCTCCTAGTGCCAAGGCATTCACCGTGCGCCCTTTCTAACTTAACCTAA